>DATKNN010000001.1:0-94745 GCA_035541355.1 Puia sp.
AACCGAAATTTTTTCAAAATTAAGACCTGAAGTTATTGGTGACGGAAACGCCCATGCTGAAAAACAAACAGAAACAGCACTTGTTGTGCCAATAAGAGGGGTTCGGTATGTGGCAGTTGCTTCTATTGTTTTATTAATTGCAAGTACTTTACTCAACTATTATTTCTTTACTCAATATAAAGAATACAGTATAAAATATCAGCAATTGGTACTCAACCAGACACAGGTAGCTTCTGCCAATGAAATACTACAAACAAAACTGCAGGATTATGAGTCTATACTAAACCTCATCAAAAATCCTGCAATGGCCATAGTGAAAATGCCTGGCACTCCTAAAAGCCCAAGTCCGAGCAGCCTCACCACCATTTATTGGGATACCAGGTCAAAAGATGTTTATTTACTTGTCAATAATCTTCCACAACCTGAATCAAACAAACAATACCAGCTTTGGGCATTGGTGAATGGCAAACCGGTTGATGCAGGAGTTTTCGAATTCAATACTGACTCTCTTTCTCTTATAAAAATGAAAACAATACCGAAGGCACAGGCTTTTGCAATTACCCTCGAGAAAAGAGGCGGCAGTCTGACGCCTACTATGCCTATCTATGTTTTAGGGAAAACCTCCTAACTTATAATACGAATATTTTGTTTCATTATACATCCGCAGTTCTTGTATAAATAATACCGTTAACTTCATCGGTTCAGAATTATAATTCTATGCTTGAAATAAACCAGCCTTATTGCAGATATTTTACTTTTTTTGCATGATGAATTTTTCCACCCACATACAAATTTTATTAAGCAAAATATATATACCTGTTTTCTGGACAATAGTTGTCGTATTTCTTCTTTGTATACCCGGTACAATGCTTCCTAATGAGCAGAATTTCAGCATCCCTTATTTCGACAAGATTGTTCACATGATTCTTTTTGGCATGTTCGTTTTTTTGTGGTGTTTTTATTTGAATGGAAGACATTATAATTCGAAAAGGTTGGTTCTGCTTTTTTTTATTGTTTTTATTCTTGCTGAAGCATTAGGTATTGCAATGGAATTCGTCCAAAAATGCTGTGTACCATTTCGTGATTTTTCAAAAGGAGATATTATTGCAGACCTGTTAGGTGCCGGTATTGCCTATGGTATATGCAACACGTTTTTGATTGGGGAAAATAATTCTCAATAATTTTTTGACTGTTTCATTTAATTCCCAAGTAAGGGATTGCAAAATTTAATATGCAGACCTTCGCGTCCGCTAAAATTCCCATTCAAGAAAAATTTTTGAATATTCAGATTTATACACCGGAAAATGTTGGGCGTTTACCTAAAAAATTAAGCCCCTGTGGAAACAGGGGCCGTAACCAAAACTAACTGCTTATGAGAAAATTGACTGCTTTGTGAGAGTCAATAGAAAAGACTGATTATAATAACGCAAAACAGATGCCAATAGTATGAACAGCTGTTAATAAACGTTTAAAAGAGCTAAATTCCAATTCAATATCAAATATACGATACAAAATTCCTATCTCACTTTCCCTTTTTGGGGTATAACAATTTATTAGCACTCTCTCCCATCGTATACATATATAAAGACGACGGAAAAAAGAAAAAGTTTACCGGGGTTAAGTTAAAAAAATCAAAAAGCGTTACCGAATCCGAGTAACGCTTTTAAAACATTTATTTCCATGCAGATATTAGGCATTTCCGAATAAGCCTTTAATCTTGTCCATAATCCCTGCTCCGCCGCCCTGTCCAAGATTTCCCAGAAGCCCTTCCAACCCACCTTGTTGCCCCCCCGTAAGGTGGTTTAAAATTCCCTGAATGTCGAAACTGTTATCATTGGGATCATTTGTTTTATGAACAAGACTCTGGATAACATTAGGAATCAAGTTGCTGGCAATCCCGTTTGCTTGGCTTTGCCCCAGCCCGAATTTATTTATCAAACTTTGAACAAAATTGCCCGAAATATTTTGAACAGCCGGCTGAGACGCAATATTACCTCCATGACCTTGTAAAAGCCCGAGCACATCCTGAATTTTCCCCTGTGAAATCATGTCTTTTAAACCGGCTACAATTGAATTTCCTGCTTCCGCAACAGCGGCATCATTTTGATTGTTTGGTATTGCAGGGTTGTTAATAATAGCTTCGCCTGCATGCTGCTTAACAAGATCGATAAGATTTTCTAACATAAAAAAATTTTTAGCAATGTACGATTTACGAAATTATACCATTCAAAAAAGAAAGGAATTTTTCATTTATACCCAATATCGTTTGGAATAAACGATTCAAAAAATTGAAATTAAACCGCGCTGATTAACTCATGAAATTCATCAAACCAGAACCTGAAAAAATCAGCCATACATTTAATTCTGCTTTGCCATTTTCTCAGAGTTTTCTGCAAACTGTAATGCATCTATAAATTCCTGGATATTTCCGTTCAGTACATCATCCAGGTTATAAACTGTAAGCCCTATCCTGTGGTCAGTAACTCGGCCCTGGGGAAAATTATAAGTCCTGATTTTTGCGCTTCTGTCACCAGTGCTTACCAGGCTTTTTCTTTGACGTGCTATCTCCTCTTCCTGTTTTCGCACCTGTTCTTCGTATAATTTAGTACGAAGCATTTGCATGGCTTTTTCACGGTTGCCTAACTGTGTCCTTTCTGTCTGGCAAACGACAACGGTGCCGGTAGGTATATGCGTCAGAAAAACTTTGGTCTCCACTTTGTTTACATTCTGCCCACCAGCCCCCCCACTCCTTGCTGTTTCCATTTTTACGTCACTTTCCTTAAGTTCTACATCTACTTCTTCTGCCTCCGGCATTACAGCGACAGTAGCTGCACTGGTATGCACACGCCCGCTTTGCTCGGTATCAGGCACGCGTTGTACCCGGTGAACACCACTCTCAAATTTCAACGTACCATACACATCATCTCCGATTACTTCTACCTGCACTTCTTTATAACCGCCAACTGTACCTTCACTCTCACTTAATATTGAAGTTTTCCAGCCCCGCTTTTCGCAGTACTTAATATACATACGGAGTAAATCGCCTGCAAATAAGCTTGCCTCATCACCACCTGTGCCGGCACGTATTTCAAGAATGGCATTCTTTTCATCCTGCGGGTCTTTGGGAATCAACAATTGCCTGATAGCAGCTTCCATTTTTTCTTTTAGGCCATCCAACTGCGGTGCTTCTGCTTTTGCCATTTCACGAAGTTCCGCATCATCCCCGTTCAGCGCTTCTTTATAAAAGGCAATATCATTAATCAGTTTCCTGTATTCTTCATAACTTCTCACAATCTTTTCAAGACTGCGATATTCTTTGCTCATGGCAGTAAATTTCCTATTGTCGCTCACAATTTCTGGGTTACTGAGCGCAACACTCAAATCATCAAACCTTGCCTTTATCGCTTCCAGCTTATCTAACATAGTTTGTTTACTTTCGTCAATATTGCGGTGAAGAATTAACCATGAATAATAACCTAAAACCTGATAGCTGTTAACTATCTGTAGTAACCGGTAACCATTCACGATCGGCTGTTCATCAAAAGCCGCAAAGTTAAACGATTCAAAATTGAAATGACTTATAGAAAATTTAAAGCTGATTTTTTGTTTACCGGCCATGAGATGTTGGGCGGAAGCCATGTCTTGGTTACTGATGAGGCAGGCATTGTTGAGGATATTATTCCTTTTACTGAAGCTGGAGAGGGCGTAGAAAAACTTACAGGCATTCTTTCCCCCGGCTTTATTAACTGTCACTGCCACCTGGAATTATCTCACATGCAAGGATTAGTACCTGAAAAAAAAGGGTTAGTTGATTTTTTATTATCGGTCATTAAACAAAGAAATTTTTCTCAGGATATTATCCGGCAGGCCATACAAGACGCAGAAAGACAAATGCTAAAAAATGGTATTGTAGCCGTGGGGGATATTTGTAATACAAACGATACTATTCCGCAAAAAAATAAAGGGAATTTATATTATCACAGTTTTATTGAGACCATTGGTTTTCCCGAAACTATTGCAGCACAAAGATTCAAAAGCAGCCAGGAAATGTACAACCAGTTTACAGGTCAAGGTACTTTGCCTGCTAATTCCTGTTCCATTGTACCTCACGCTCCTTATTCAGTTTCCAATAAACTATTTGAACTCATCGCAAACAACCCTGATCACAAACTGCTCACAATACACAACCAGGAATCTGAAGAAGAAAATATTTTCTTTGAAACCGGAAAAAGTGATTTTCAGAGATTGTATAGATCTCTTGGTGTTGATATTTCATTTTTTAAACCTTCAGGGAAAAGAAGCCTTGAAACGTATTTGCCATATTTTAACCCAAACCAGTCGTTAATCCTGGTGCATAATGTATCGACCAATGAGGAAGACATGAAATCAATCGGCAGCCGGCAGCCGGCAGCTGGCCGAATTGCATCCCTCAAACCAGAACCTGCAAACTTATTCTTTTGCCTTTGCCCGAATGCCAATAAATATATTTCTGATCAGTTACCCGATATTGACTTATTCATGAAACATAATTGCAAAATAGTTATTGGCACGGACAGCCTTGCTTCCAATTACCAGTTAAGCATACTGGAAGAATTAAAAACCATTCAGAAAAACTTCCCAGGCATTGATACTGGAATATTATTGCAATGGGCAACATCGAATGGCAGTGATGCATTACAGGTAACTACAACAAAAGGGAGTTTTGCAAAAAGAAAACAGCCAGGCATTGTACTTATTAATAATATTGAAAACGGAAGATTAACCGCAAAATCCATGGCAGAAAGAATTTTATGATGAGAAAGATTATTATTGCTACTTTTTATGCAAGTAATTCCTGTAGCACAGGTAATGATTTTACGATACCGAAATCCTGGATATGCAATGCAAAAAAATTTTTATACGCATTCAGTAATACCACTCTTATTTCCCTGTTCAAATTAATTTCTCTTAATTCACCAGGCTGCATGGTTTTTAATAATTGCGATGTTACCAGGCTGAGTTTTTCTTCCAGGTAATGTCCATGCAAAGGTCTTTCGTTTACAAAAAAGCCCTCCTGTAAATCAAGAATATTGTCTTTTTCAGAATAATTATCGTCTATTTTAAGTCCAAAAAAAGAGGTGAGGTGCAGTGAAAAATACAATGCATAGTTGGCAAGCACCATATCAGCACTTTCATCCAGGTTAATAAATGCATCTTCCGCAAAAGAAAAAAGTTCACTATTGGTTTCTGGTTGCTTCAGGCATTTCTGGAAAAGTTCTATCATGAACAGTGCCACTGAATTTTTCAGCACATCAAAAAAAATATTCTTATATAAATAGCCCCATTTAAATTCTTTGATTCGTTGCAGGCTCTTTAATTCATTATGATATACTTCGAGATCAAGAATAGCAGCCGGTTGAAAAAGATTTGCCAGGCCCATTCCTTTTTTCGAAGAGGACCTGACACCATTTATTAAATAAGATTGCCTGCCGAATAATTCAGTATATATATCGGCAATCAGGCTGGTTTCACCATATTTCACGGTACGTAAAACGATGCCGCTTGTTTTATGAATGGCAGTCATTACAATAATCAAATAATGATTTCAAAGTTAGCTGAAAGAAAAAGGGACACAAAAGACATTTAAAATGGCTTTCTTTGCGGTGCAAATAAGAATTATTATTCAAGTTAAACAACATGTGGGAACGTATCGCTCATTTTGTTCTTAAGAATCGTATTTTATTATTATTCGTATTGGTGGCTTCTACAGCTTTCATGGCCTACCATGCCTCCAAAGTTCAGTTAAGCTATGAATTTACCCGTGCTATCCCGACTAATAACCCAAAATATGCCGCCTATCAGGATTTCAAAAAGAAATTCGGCGATGACGGCAACCTGATGCTGATGGGGTTACAGACTGACAAACTTTTCGATAAAGATGTTTTTAATGATTACATCGCTTTAAGCGATCAATTAAAAAAAATGAGGGGGGTTGAAGGAGTTATCAGCATTCCATCAGCCAGCAATCTCGTAAAACAAGACAGTTCGGAAAAATTAAAAGTACTTCCGGTTTTTCCCGATACGATTTTATCCCAGTCAGCAATTGATAGCGGTAAAAAAAAGTTTTTCAGTCTGCCTTTTTATAATGGGCTTCTCTACAATCTCCAGTCGGAGACTTACCTCATGGCAATTAATGTGAACAAGGATATCATGAACACTGCGGAAAGAAATGTAGTGGTCAGTGCACTAACCGCACCTTGTGTTGAATTCGGTAAAAAGCACAACATGGAAGTTTACCTTAGCGGAAGCCCTCTTATCCGCACCAATATGGCTACAAGGGTGGCAACGGAAACAAAATGGTTCTTAACCGGTTTCGTACTGCTTTCCGCTTTCATTCTGTATTTGTTTTTCCGAAGCTTCAGCACTATGCTGCTTTCCGTTGCAGTCGTAATCATCGGAGTGGTCTTCAGCCTGGGCAGTATTCATTGGTTTGGCTATAAAATAAGTTTATTAAACGCATTAATACCACCACTGCTTGTAGTGATTGGTGTACCAAACTGCATTTATTTCCTGAATAAATATCATTCTTCGTTTAAAGATAAGCGTGACAAAAGAGCTGCGCTGATAGAAATGATCAGGAGAATGGGCATTGTTACTTTATTCTGCAATATTGCAGCTGGTATCGGCTTCGGAGTATTCGCCCTTACCAAAAGCGCCATTTTAAAAGAATTTGGCATAGTAGCCGGGGTGAATATAATGCTGCTCTTTTTTATTTCTTTCATATTAATTCCAGTTGTGCTGAGTTACTTGCCCGACCCTAAAGCCATGCACATGCGTTATCTTGAAAACAAATGGCTCACCGCTGTGCTGGATAAATTGGAAACATGGTCCTTGCATCATCAAAAACTGATTTATACCATTACGTTTATTGTGCTTGTATTTTCAATATCAGGAATTTTCAGATTGCGGTCAGAAGCGTTTATTGTAGATGATTTACCCAAAACCGATAAAATTTATACAGACCTTAAATTTTTTGAAAAGAATTTTCATGGGGTAATGCCTCTTGAAATTGTGATTGACACCAAAAGAAAAAACGGGTTAAAGATCAACCCACTGAAAACATTTGAAAAAATTGATTCACTTTCAAAATATATTGCCCGAAAGCCAGAGATGGCAAAACCACTCTCGATTGTTGAAGGCTTGAAATTTGCACGACAGGCCTATTATGATGGCGACAGTTCAAACTTCGGGTTACCCAATCAATTTGATATTGCATTTCTTGCACCTTATTTGAGCGCAAAAGCAAATAATAACAGCAGCAAAAAAAATAGCCTGATGAAACTGGTCAACTCGTTTGTTGACAGTAACAACCAGCAAACAAGGATTAGTGTAAACATGGCTGATGTAGGAACCATGAAATTGCCCGGCATATTGAATGACCTTGAAAATAAATCAAAACAGATATTTGATTCAAGCAAATACTCCATTCAACTTACCGGCAGCAGTGTTACTTTTTTGGAAGGGGGTATTTTCATTATTAATGGGTTAAGGGATAGTATTATCTGGGCCTTTGTCTTAATTGCAGCTTGTATGCTTTATCTTTTCAGATCATTAAGGATTTTGTTATGCTCACTAATTCCCAATACCATTCCCTTAATCATTACTGCCGGCATTATGGGCTGGGTGGGCGTTCCGCTAAAACCCTCAACTGTTCTTGTTTTCAGCATTGCATTGGGAATTGCCATCGATATTACAATCAGGTTTTTGGTTAACTACAAACAGGAGCTTGCCTTAAGCACCGCCAGTGAAACTGAAACCGTGATTGCTACCATTCACAGTACAGGTATCAGTATTATTTATACTTCTTTGGTTTTAATAACCGGTTTCGCAATTTTCTGTTTCAGTAACTTCGGCGGCACAAAATCATTGGGGTGGCTGACATCACTTACATTAGTCATGGCAACACTGACCAACCTGATTTTTCTTCCGGCACTCCTGATCACACTTGCAAAAAACAAAAACAGGTTACCGGTTAATAAAAAATAAAAAAATGCCGAGCGGAATTAATCCCGTAAGTGCGTAACGTAAGAAAAGCCGAATCTTAGTATTCTGTCTGGAACGAAAATTAAAAAATTATTTTTTATTGCAACGCTTCTTTTAATTTATTTTCAAGTGCTGAGCCCCGAAGTTCCTGGCCAATTATTTTTCCCTGAGGATCTATTAATATATTGAATGGTATTCCTTCGAATTTATATACATCAACGGCTTTGCTGCTCCAATATTTCAGGTCACTGACATGTGTCCACGCCAATCCATCTTCTTTAATCGCCTGTTGCCAGGCATCCTTATCTTTATCAAGCGACACACCCAATACGGCAAAATTTTTATTCCTGAATTCGTTATAAGCTTTTACCACATTGGGATTTTCAGCCCTGCATGGTCCGCACCAGCTCGCCCAGAAATCTACCAGCAGGTATTTGCCTTTAAAAGAGGAGATCGGGATGATTTTCCCATTAGCATCCGGCAAATTCAAATCAGGGGCTTGTTGGCCGACCCACGAAGCAGAAGCACTTTGCTGTGCCTGCTGCTGGGCCAATGCCTTCTGCAGGTCATAATTTTTTTTCATATCCATAAGCAGGTCATTTGACGGGAATTTTTTGAAAGAAGCATACAGCGCCGATTCAAACTCCTGCTGCGAAAAGCTTCGTGATGCCCAGTTTAAAGCTAACCCGGTGACAGTGCCGTTCGCACTGGTTTGAAAAAAATGTTTGAAAAAATTATTGAGGCTTTCCACATCATTATTTTTTTGTGTGATGGCTGCCAGCACGACACTGTCTGGCGCATTTATTTTTTTCAGGCTGTCTATCTCCGCAAAATCCTGTCCTACCTGGTAATTTTTCTTTCCCAAATCCCTGATCAGGTTTTGCAAAATCTTTGTCGCATCAGAATTTTCTACAGTATAAAAATCATCTTTACTTGCAAGATCCACATTAATGGTAACTTTCGAAACATCATTTACCAATGGAATAGCTAAAAGATTATCCCCGAAAACCAATTCATAGACTCCTTCTTTTTTTACTTTTCCCGTAAGCCTGAATGAATTTGCATTGCCAGATATCAGCGCAGAATCAATTGCCAAAGGGTTCTGATCTTTACCATAATACACTTCCACTAAAAAAACTTTACCTGAAATTTTGCCATTGGCAGAAGCTGAAAATAATTTATCTGCATTTTTATAGTTACCTGTCACCACAAATTTCCCATTACCGCCCTGCATACAGGAATACTGTATGAAAAATGCAGCAGCAATCATTAATATCAAAACTTTCTTCATTGAAATTTTTTTAAGTGTAAAATCTATAATTATAATCAGCCTTCCAGTTTTTCAAGCAATAGTTTATTGGTTATTTTCGGGTCGGCTTTTCCTTTTGAAATCTTTTTCACTTCTCCCACAAACAAGCCTATTAACCCCTTTTTACCTTTTTTGTATTCACTCACTTTATCAGGCATCGATGCCAGGGCTTGTTCAACCCATTTTAATACCTCATCTGAATCTGAATTTTGCAGGAGATTTAACCTGGTGGCTACCTGCAAAGGGTCAATGTTTCCTTCTTTTACCAGTTCGGGAAAAATTCTGGAGGAAGCCACAGAAAAATTTACTTTATTATCATCAATTAACAAAATAAGCCGGGCCAAGGTTTGAGCTGGTAATGAAAAATCTTTTGTTGAAATACCATTTTCATTCAGGTAAGATTTTACCGGCCCGAGCAACCAGTTAGCAGCTGCTTTATAATTTTTGGTTTCTTTTATCAGCAATTCGAAATAATCGGCCATTTCTTTATCATCACAGATCACTCCAGCATCATATTCCGGCAAATGCAGTTGCTGTGTGTATTTTTTTAGAAGTTCATCAGGCAATGCTGGAATTGTCTTACGGGCATTTTCCAAAAACTCATCTGTAATATTGAATGGAGGAAGATCAGGGTCAGGAAAATAGCGATAATCATTTGCTTCTTCTTTTGTGCGAAGCGCAAAGGTTGTTCCATTGCTGGCATCAAAACTTCTTGTTTGTTGTACAATGGCTTCGCCATTTTCAAGAAGCCCGATCATTCTTTTCGCTTCGTATTCAATAGCACGTTTCACATTGCGTATGGAGTTAAGGTTTTTTACTTCTACTTTGGTACCTAATTTCAGGTCCCCCCTTTTTCTGACAGAAATATTGGCATCACACCGCATACTTCCCGCTTCCATATTACCATCGCAAACTTCAAGATAGCGCAATATTTTACGGAGCTCTGTAAGGTAAGTATAAGCTTCATCCCCGCTACGGATATCCGGCTCCGTTACTATTTCAATTAAAGGAACACCCGCTCGGTTATAATCAATACAGGTATTATAAGCATCTACATCGTGCAGGCTTTTTCCTGCGTCTTCTTCAAGGTGTATCCGGTTAAGCGTAATATTTTTTTCAGCTGATGCTGTTTTGATTTTAACATATCCACCCTTACAAATCGGTGTGGTGTGCTGTGAAATCTGGTATCCCTTAGGTAAATCAGGATAAAAATAGTTTTTGCGGGCAAAATAATTATGACGCGCTATCTCGCAATGACAGGCAAGCCCCATTTTTACAGCGTATTCAACCGCTGTTTTATTCAGTTTTGGCAATGTACCTGGGTGCCCAAGTGTAATCGGGCTTACATGAGTATTCGGCTCACCACCAAATGCAGCGCTGTCGCCGCAAAACAATTTCGTTTTAGTAAGCAATTGTGCATGCACTTCAAGCCCTATCACTGTTTCGTATGAATTATAATCTATCGACATTTTCTTAGCCTGTTGAACCACAGGGAAACGTTGTGGTTGAATCCGCAAAAATACTTTATTCGTAGTTATTTTCTGTCAGCAGCATGACGAATAATGAAAATAAAAAAGCTGCCTTGCGGCAGCTTTTTTAAAACGAATGGCTGTAAAACTATAAATCCGCTGTTTTCAGTTTCTTAGGAATTTTTATTTCCACTTCTTTGGAAGCTCCATCCCTTGTTAAATTAATTTTATATGAAATTTTATTGCGGTTTTCGCGTGCCAGGTTAGCCAATGATTCTGCACTATTAACTGTTTTACCATCAAACTGTGTGATGATATCCCCTTCTTTGATACCAGCTTTTTCAGCAGGTGATTCATCATCCACATCCAGCACTTTCACGCCTTTCCCATCTTCTGTATCCTGTGCTTTGATGCCAAGTTTCGGTCTGTCGGTATTCCAGGAATAAGAAAAAGCACGCGGTGCATATATCCTGTCTAAATTCGAAAGCCCGCTCATATCCATATCAGGCATTTTGAAGTTGTAGGTACCGGTATAATTGAATGCCGCATTCTTTCCCAGGGTTGCAACTACCTGCCGTTCTTTTCCATCACGTATATACGTCACCGTTACTTTGTCTTCAGGTTTGAATTTATGAATGGCTTCGGTAAGCTGTGACGGACCTTCAATCTTTATGTCATTGATCTTTATAATGATATCATCTTTTTGCAGGCCTGCTTTTTCAGCCCCGCTGTTTTCAGTAATATCGGTAATTTTTGCTCCTTTACCATCGTAATTCTCAGATGACACACCTAAAAAAGCAGCATTAAACATTTTCTTCATTGGGAATTCTCCATTGTAAGACCAATTCCTGAACGGGGAAGTACGAATATTCATATTTCCATCAGGTGCAGTCAAAACAAATGCATCGGCATCAGGGCCTTCGCCAATTCTCTTTTCAATAGTCACATCATCCCCATGATAATCATCAGAAGGTTTTCCGTTAATAAATACCTTACCGTCTTTTACTTCAACGGTAATTTTAATGTCTTTATCATTTTTCTTTTTTATAACGATTTTTTCTTCACTCTTCACTTTTGCCGCCCCGTCAGGCACAATAACTGGCGGGGGAGGTGGCGGTGGGGTGTCCTGTGCAATTGATTTGGAATAGAGGATGAATACAAGTGCCGCCATGCCGGAAGCTTTTAATAAATATTGTTTCATTGTTGCAATTTTTGTTGATTTAATTATCTACGTGAAGTTTCGTATATCAAATATAGGAGTTTTTTTGAAATACGAAAAATTTCGGAAATGTTAAAATAAGGCAGATGGGAGAAAGAAAGTCCGGAAGCAACTGCATGTATTTTGAACAGCCTTCCGGACTTCCTGACTTTCTAACTTCTCAAACTTATAACAGCGCTTTCACCTGCTCAATTGCGGCTTGTAAATTACTTGCATCCTGCCCGCCGGCAGTAGCTAATGTTTTTTGCCCGCCGCCGCCGCCTTTAATGATTGGCGCAACATGCTCCTTAATGATTTTATGAGCATCAAGGGCTTTTGCAGCTACCACATTATCTGCAATACTAACCGCGGCGAATGGCTTTCCGCCAATATTTGCACAAAGCACAATTACAAAATCACGCAAATGGTTTTTAAGATCAAAGCAAAGTTTTTTCAGTGCCTCCGCAGAAGTAACTTCAACAATACTGCCAATGAAATTGACCTGGTTGATGATCTCATCTTTTTGCAGCAGATCGTTACGCACAGCAACCAACTGTCTTGCTTCAAGATGTTCGATATGTTTTTTCAGTTCCGAACTTTCAGCTAATAAATTCTCAATTGATTTTTTGAGGTCTTTCGGATTTTTTAAAGATTCACGGATTGCACGAATTTGTGCAAATTCGTTGTTAATAAAATCTTCCGCAGCTTTCCCGCCTACTGCTTCAATGCGGCGAACGCCCGCTGCAACTGCTGTTTCATGTTCAATCTTAAAAAAGCCCAGTTCGCCAGTCGCACCGACATGTGTTCCGCCGCAAAGCTCAACGGAATAATTCGGATCAATGACAACAACTCGGACTATATCTCCATATTTTTCGCCGAACAAAGCCATGGCGCCGAGTTTTAGCGCTTCATCCTTCGGCATTTGCTTGATGACGACAGGAATATTTTCACGGATCTTTTCATTCACCAATGCTTCAATTTCTGCCAGCTCTTCATCCGTCACTTTTGCAAAATGCGAAAAGTCGAAACGAAGATGTTCATTATTTACCAAAGAACCCTTTTGTGCAACATGCGTTCCAAGTACTTGCCTTAATGCAGCATGCAACAAATGTGTGGCGGAGTGATGAATTGCTGTTGATTTTCTTTCAACCGTATCAACCTTTGCCAAAACAGGTTCACTTAAATCATTAGGGATAACTTCAGCGACATGAATAATCAAATCATTTTCTTTTTTGGTATCGATGATTTGAATGCTGTCTTCAGGAAAAATCAATTCGCCGGTATCACCCACCTGACCACCACTTTCGGCATAAAAAGGAGTATTATCAAGAACGATATGATAAAGCTGTTTATCCTTTGCTTTTACTTTTCTGTATTTGATCACTTTTGCAGCAGCTTCCAAAGAATCATAGCCCACAAATTTCGTTTGAGCATTTTCATCAAGGATAATCCAGTCTTCGGTATCGATGGCAGTTGCGGCGCGAGAGCGGGCTTTTTGTTTTTGCATTTCAACATTGAAACCTGCTTCATCAACTGTTAATCCTTTTTCTTTTGCAATCAACTTTGTCAAATCCAATGGGAATCCATGGGTGTCATAGAGCTCAAATGCAACATTACCTGGTAAAATAGAAGCTTCTTTTTTTTCGCCCTTATGAAGTGCTAATCCTTCTAATGACATGAACATATCCACTCGCAAAAGACCATTAAACAAAGTCTTCAAAAAACTCTCTTCTTCTTCTTTGATAACTCTTGCTACAAAATCTTTTTGCTTTTCCAATTCAGGAAAAACATTTTCAAATTGATTGGATAATAACGGAACCAACTGAAATAATAATGGCTGCTTATAATTCAGGTAAGAATAATAATAACGGACCGCGCGGCGAAGTATGCGGCGTATCACATAACCTGCGCCTGTGTTTGAGGGTAATTGACCATCAGCAATACAAAATGAAATGGCACGGATATGGTCGGAAAGAACACGGAATGCAACATCTTGTTTGCTGTCTGTGTTCAGATATTTTTTGTTCGTAATTTTTTCTACTTCAGCAATTGTCCCGGTAAAAATATCCGTATCATAATTGCTTATCTTTCCTTGCAGCACCCGCACTAATCTTTCCAGGCCCATGCCGGTGTCAACATGTTTGGCAGGCAAGGGCTCAAGTGAACCGTCTTTTAACCGGTTAAACTGGATGAATACATTATTCCATATTTCCATCACCATTCCGGTGTCATCATTGTTTACCAAAGAATGACCATCATTATTGGCTTCTGGTCTTGTGTCGTAATGTATTTCTGTGCAGGGGCCGCAAGGGCCGGTATCGCCCATTTCCCAGAAATTATCTTTTTTATTGCCCATCAGGATGCGGTCTTCCGGAATCCATTTTTTCCATTCGTGGTATGCTTCTTCATCTTTCGGCAAACCTTCTTTTTCATCTCCTTCAAAAACGGTCACGTATAACCGGCTTTTATCGAGCTTGTACACTTCCGTTAATAATTCCCAGCTCCATGCAATGGCTTCTTTTTTAAAATAATCGCCGAAGCTCCAGTTGCCCAACATTTCAAACATGGTGTGGTGATAGGTATCAACGCCCACTTCTTCCAAATCGTTATGCTTGCCGCTGACGCGGAGACATTTTTGCGTATCGGCTGCCCGTAAATATGGAGCTTTTTTATTGCCAAGAAAATAATCTTTGAACTGGTTCATGCCCGCATTGGTAAACAATAATGTGGGATCGTTTTTAATAACGATCGGGGCAGAAGGCACAATGGTATGTCCTTTCGATTGGAAGAATTCCAGGAATTTTTTTCTTATCTCAGCGCTTGTCATCATATTAATTTTTTTTAGCCATAGAGGGGCCCGGATAGATTTTCTGAACTTAATGCAGGTACCTCAAACTCTATCATTGGCTATTATGACAAAGTTTTCTGTGCCTGTCGAGCAATCTGTGGTTTTCATTAGTATCAATGGCCTATATTTGCCAATAGTGTATTTGCTTTTGCCGAGTTGAACAGCAGCACCAATGATGAAAGGATGGCAACGCAACAGTGTTCTACCGGAGTTATTAAAGCCGGTATCCAAAAAATCAAAAGACTGCTGAATAAACTTTAAAAAAGCGCAGCAAATGTACGCCAATTCAGGTTCTGTACGTTAATGGAAACGTTTGGATTACCTGCTTCAGCAATGAAGAAGATCAAATATTTCTATAATACCAATACGCTCCGCTACGAAAAACTGGAGACGCCCCTCCGCATCAAACTTTTGCGTGTGTTGGGGTTTTTATCTGCTGCATTTGTAACCGCCATTATTATCGTTTCACTCGCTTATAAATATTTCCCTTCAGCCAATGAAAAAAGGCTGCTGCAACAGAACGACGCGCTGAAGGATAATTATTATCTGCTGGATGACAAGATCAAAAAATTACAGCAGCAGATGGGTGAGCTGGAAAAACGCGATAACCATGTGTACCGGGAAATTTTTGAAGCAAACCCGATTCCTGACAGCGCCCGTGCAAAGGCCCTGCAGCAACAAAAAGAAATTCAACTGGTGCAGGGCATGGACCAGGAAAACCTGGCTATATCTGTAGCCAATACACTAACCAACCTGGAAGCGCGGATTGCATCGCAGGATAAATCATATAACCAAATTGAAGGTTTTATCAAGAATAAAGAACAATTGCTGTCTTGCACACCTGCCATACAGCCAGTGAGTAATAAAGACCTTAGCAGAATTGCATCAGGCTTTGGCTACCGCATCGACCCCGTTTATAAAACCACTAAATTCCATGCTGGTTTAGATTTTGCAGCACCACAGGGAACGCCAATTTATGCTACAGCAAACGGTACGGTGGAAACAGCGGGTAATACAGGTAACGGATATGGAAATCATGTGGTGATTAATAATGGTTACGGGTATGAAACTTTATTCGGCCATATGTTCCGTATTAAAGTGCGGCCGGGGCAAAAAGTAAAACGCGGCGAAATTATTGGCTGGGTAGGCAGCACCGGAAAAAGTACAGGCCCGCATTGTCACTATGAAGTTCACCGCAACGGAGATCCGGTTGACCCTGTTTATTATTTTTACAACGATATTACCCCTGAACAATACGACAGGCTGCTGAAACTTGCCGCATCAAGTAACCAGAGTTTTGATTAATGGGTGAGCATAAAGCTAAAAAGGCAAAAATATTTTATAAGGTTTTATACAACGCCTATACATGAATGCCGGACTTTCTTGTTTGCGTAATTTTACCCAAATTTTTCCACACTAAGATTTATTGAAATATCAGGGTTTTAACAATCGTATCTTTACGAAACGGAATGCTTTTTGCAAAATCATCATTATCATGAAAACATTATCCCAAATAGCTTTTGATTTTGCTGCTGAACCCATTCAGCAGGAACAAACAACGGCCCCGGTTACCAAAAAAGAAAATGAAGTGAATGTGGGTGTGCGCATTAAAGCATTAAAACCGAAACCTGTTGAACCTGTTAAAAAAATTGAAGCAACAACAGCAGCTGTTGAAGTAAAAGAGCCGAAGAAAAACAGAATCAAATCCACACGTGGGCGTAAATCCATTAAACAAACCGAAGCAGAAGCCGACCTGATTAATATTCCTGAAGATGATGAACTTTTCAAAAAACAATATTACAGCATTGGCGAAGTGGCGGAAATGTTTCGCGTAAACCATTCCCTGCTTCGTTACTGGGAAAACGAATTCGATATCATTCAGCCCCGCAAAAACAGAAAAGGTGACAGGCATTTCAGGCCGGTTGATATAAAAAATCTTCATCTGATCTATCATTTGCTGCGCCAGCGCAAATACACTATTGAAGGGGCAAAAGATTTTTTAAAGAAGAATAAAAAAACTGAAGAAAGATTTACGGCAATACAAAAACTGCAACAGATAAAAAGCTTCTTACTTGAATTGAAGGCAAACCTGTGATTTTATAAATTCAATTCTTCTCTTCGTTAGATTTAGTAATCACGTTTATATCTGTGCTGGCCCCGGCAATCTGAATATTGTGCTTTTCCATTAATTGCATGATACCGATATTCACCTGTTCCTTAAGGTTATTAAAATCATCCAAAGGAATGGGTGAAGTGAAATAATCGATGTTGATGAGATAGGCAGCAGAAGTAATGTCATTCAAAAAAACGGAAGAATTAATAATAACTTCCTTTTTCAGGATCGATTTTATACCATTTATAAATTCAGTCATAGTTTCCGGAGGAACTGATAAACCTAATGGCAACCTGATTTCGGCTTTTCGTTGTGTCCTTAACGTGAGGTTGTCAACAATACTGTCCACCATTTGTTTATTAGGAACAGTAACATAAGTTTTAACATCCGTGCGGATGCGTGTACTTCGCAACCCGATTTTTTCGATATTGCCTGAAATACCCTGCACCTTCACCACATCGCCTGCGGTAAAGGGTTTATCAAAAAAGATAATGAAAGAAGCGATCAAATTTTCGACGCTTTCTTTCGCAGCAAGTGCAAGCGCTGCACCGGCAAGACCAAGGCCTGCAGTGAGTTTCGAGACCTCTACATTAAATGCAAATGCCAGGGTCATCAACACACCGATAATGGTTATAATCACTTTGAAAAAATCGCGGAAAAAAACAATAAGCTGGTTATCTTTTACATCGCCAGTTTCATTTGCCTTTCGTGCAAGTATCATGGAAATAAAGTCGATGATCCGCAATAACAGCCAGATGAACCCAAGAATAATTATGGCTATAGCAACACTGTGCACAATGGTTTTAGCCGGCACTTCGAAAATATCAAAATCTATTTCGGAAGGGAAGTGAAGCTTTTCCACAGCCGCAAATGAAATGACTACAAAAAGAAAGATAGATAAAGGCGCTGCAACCAGGTTTACAAATGAAGTTTTATCTATTCCTGACGATACTTTTTTTACTACACGAAATAACAAGCCGGCTATATATCGCGAAAGCAATCTTTTCAGGGTCAGCGCCAGTAAAATAGTAATAACAACGCCGACATATTTTTTTAAAGGATTGCTGAAGAAAACCTGGTTCCAGAAATCATGCATGCACAAATGTATGATACTTGAAATTAAATATGGTTTTAACGATGTAAATAAATCTGCAACACATTTTTTTTCAGTACATACACCGCGGCAGGAGTAATCTTTATTTTAATAGCGCCTCTGTAATCTGCAGGTACCGTTTGCGTTTGTATATCGAGGGTATTTAACTGGTATTTATAAAAAAAATCGTTGCTTCGTCCAATCAATCTTTTATCAATCACATTAAAGTCATGCCATCCTAATAACGAAACTTTTGTTTTAAAACTTCCGTAATGGTCAAAAACATAAGCACCCTTATTCATATCGTACAGATAGACAAATTCACCCTGGTCAATAATTACTGAAGGATCAGGAACAGAATCGAACAATTGCCTGAAGTCCGTTGTCTGGTCAATCAATGAGCCATCATCACCAACACGCTTAAGCTTTGCTTCCAGTTCGTCATATATCCAGATATTGTTATCATAAGCAAGGCCAACAGCTTTCAACTGGAAAATATTCAGGTTTCTTAAATCTATCGTATTCAGGATATTCAAAAACCTGTCCACTTCCACTATGGTTGCAAAATCTTTGTAGAATAATAAAACCTTAAGTGGATTGGTAACGTCAATAGCATAAATATCACCATAAGTATTTACGGCATTATAAACGGCCATTGAGTCGCCATTTACATTTAATTTCTTTAACTGGTTGCTTTTGTTGAGCAGGTAAATATTGCCGGTATTATCAACATTGAAATCGATAATATCTCCTTCAATGGATTTGCTGAGATAAAATGAAGAATCGCTTTGTGCTTCAACCCAATGAATGCCCAAAATAAAAAATGATATTAGAAAAAAAATGCGCATTATTTCCTGATGATCTTATCTGCCAATTGCGGCATATACGATTTCAATTCAATCTTTTCCCCGTCAAACACAGCATAAGTAGAATAACGTATCCAATCGCCCAAATTAATATATTGGCTGTTATTGCTTAATGAAAAATCAATTGGCAGATGACGATGGCCGAAAATAAAATAATCGAAATGCTGTTTCTGTAAAATTTCCTTGCTGTAGATAATCAGCCACTCTTTTTCTTCGCCAAGAAACTGTTCATCAATCAGGCCTGTAACAGCACGGCTTCTTTTGCTCAAATAATCAGCGAGGCCCACGCCGACTGCAGGCGGAAGGATACCGAATAACCACTGACAAAATTTATTCCTGAAAATTTTTTTGATGAATTTATATCCATGATCGCCGGGCCCCAGTCCGTCACCATGACCTATAAAAAAAAATTTCCCATTTCTTTCAAATGTTTTCGGTTCGAAATAGACGGGAATATTCAGTTCTTCCTGAAAATATCCTTTCATCCACATATCGTGATTACCGACAAAAAAATGGACCGGTATGCCGGCATCTGTAAGTTCAGCAAGTTTGCCTAATATCCGTGTAAATCCTTTGGGTACTACTTTTCTGTATTCGTACCAGAAATCAAACAGATCGCCTACAATAAAAATTTCAGCTGCTACATTTTTTATTTCATCTAAAAAACGAACTATTCTTTTTTCCCTTTCAAGGCTTACCAAGCGGTCAGGGGCGCCGAGATGAAAATCGGAGAGAAGGAAAATTTTCTTGCCTGTCGGGATTTGCATTGAGTAAAAATAACAAATAAAAATATTTACTGTTAAGATTGCTCATCCACTAAAAAAACATAAACTTCTTTCGGGCCATGAACACCTACTACTAATGTTTTTTCGATATCTGCAGTGCGGCTGGGTCCTGTAGCAAATGTAATAAGGGATGGGATGTTATTGGAATATCTATCCTTTATTTTCTGCAGTCCGTCTTTTATATCATACACCAATTGATTCGTATAGGCAATACAAATGTGAACCGGAGCATAAACGCTCACCGTTCTTCCGCTTTGTTGTGCCGCACTCATTACAATACTTCCCGTTCTTGCAATCAATGCTTCGCAGCTTGTTAAGGATGCATCGCAATTAGCCAGCTCCCGTTCTGAAATTATAGGTGCCAGCTTTTCAAAGAAAATTTTTTTCAGCTTATCCTCTTTGCAGAAAACATCCGTCCATTTATTAGCGGCAATGAGTGCAGATATTTGAGATAGTAATTCATCCTCATTCACACAGTAAATAAATTTTCCCTGTAACCTGGTGAATTTTTCTGCGAATTCAATTTCAAGTTCCTGTTTTGATAATTCAAAAACCGAATTATTTCCTTCGCTTTGCGGAAAAGGAACAGGCGTTGAATGTATCAACGCCTTTCTGATCTTTTTTAAAATATTCTCTTTTGCAGCTGAAACTTTCATTTATGATTTTACTTCTTCCTCCGATGAAGGATTGGCCGTTTTTTCAGTTGATGAGCCATTCTCACCATTCATGCTGTTGTGTTCAGTAACATCCAGTGCCCTTTTTTCTTCAAATGGTCTTTTTCCTATCAAAGCTTCCACATCACTCTGGAAAAGCACTTCTTTTTCAAGCAATGCTTCAGCAAGAATTTTTACTTCCCTGCCTTTATCAGTCAGCAAATGTTTGGTCCTGTTAAAGGCCTCTTCAATCAGTTTGCGCACTTCTTCATCAATCAGTTTCGAAGTTTCTTCTGAATATGGCTTTGTAAATGAATTTTCCTGCTGCGGATCATAGAAGCTTACATTACCAACCTTATCATTCATACCATACACAGTAACCATTGAATAAGCAATGCGTGTTACCTGTTGGAGGTCGTTTTGCGCACCCGTAGATATCTTACCAAAGTTCAATTCTTCACTGGCACGGCCACCAAGTGTCATGCAAATCTGGTCGAATAACTGATCGGTATTATACAAATACTGTTCTTTAGGGGTGTATTGAGCGTATCCTAATGCTGCAACCCCTCTCGGAACAATTGTTACTTTTAACAGAGGGTACGCGTGTTCAAGATACCAGCCGCAAATAGCATGACCCGCTTCATGATAAGCAATAATCCTTTTCTCGTCCGGAGAAATGATTTTATTTTTCTTTTCGAGGCCTCCAATTACCCGGTCAACGGCATCCTGAAAATCATCCATTTCTACCGTTTCTTTTCCTTTTCTTGCTGCGATTAATGCTGCTTCATTACAAACATTCGCAATATCAGCACCTGCAAAACCCGGGGTTTGCTCTGCAAGTTTGTGAATATCCAACTTGCTCGATATCTTGATCGGTTTTAAATGCACTTTGAAAATAGCTTCGCGACCTTTCAAATCAGGTTTATCAATGGAGATTTGTCTGTCGAAGCGACCAGGGCGAAGGAGAGCTGAATCAAGTACATCCGGTCTGTTGGTAGCAGCAAGAACTATAATGCCACTGTCTCCGCCAAAACCATCCATTTCAACCAGCAACTGGTTTAGCGTGCTTTCACGCTCATCATTGCTCATGATAGCGTTCTTACCTCTTGCACGACCTATTGCATCGATTTCATCAATAAAGATTACGCAGGGAGCTTTTTCGCGGGCTTGTTTAAATAAGTCACGCACACGGCTGGCGCCAACGCCAACAAACAATTCCACGAAATCGGAGCCGCTCATAGAAAAAAAGGGAACCTGTGCTTCGCCTGCCATCGCTTTTGCCAACAAGGTTTTACCTGTTCCCGGCGGGCCTACCAGCAAAGCCCCTTTAGGGATTTTACCGCCGAGTGCAGTATATTTTTTAGGGTTTTTTAAGAAGTCGACTATCTCCATCACTTCCACTTTCGCTTCATCAAGACCAGCTACATCACTAAAAGTAATGTTCACTTTCGTACCCTTATCAAACAAAGTAGCTTTGGATTTACCAATATTAAAAATACCACCTGGCCCCCCGCTTCCTGCCTGGCCGCCCATTTTGCGCATCATTAGGATCCATAGTAGCCCAATAATAAAAATAGGCAGTAAAATATTCAATGCCTGAGGGAACCATTCACCTTCCTGCTTTACCTGTGTAGGCACAGCCAGCGAAGGGTTTTTTGCAAAAAAATCATTGAGCCTTTTTTCGTATTCATCGATCTTTATGACCTGGAACTCGAATTGCGGTCCTTCTGTTTTATTCATTCCCGGCCAGCCTTTGCTCAATTTTTCTTTATAATAAGACTTATCAAGACTATCTTTTTTTATGTAAACCCTAACCAAGTTTTTATTGGTGATCAAATCCAGTTTCTGGACATCGCCTTTTTCAAGCATCTGCACCCAAAAATCCTGGTCGGAATCCAGTTTATGAACATCGGAGCCAGACCAACCTCCCCAAAACTGGAATCCTAAAAGGGCAACGGCAATAATACCCCATATCCAATAAATATTGAATTTCGGGCCTTTTTTCTGACCATTAGTATCGTTATCGTTCCTTGGCCTGAACTTTGGGAAATTGCTTTTATCGTTTTGTTTCAAATTGTCCTGTGACATATAATTATTCGTTTCCTGTTTTCTTCATGCTATTATAATGTTTATAGAAGCTAAAAGTTCAAAAGAATGGCTAAACAGGTAATACATTCTTATTAATCTTTACACTCCTCTGCTATTGCATCGCTCCACATCTCTTCCAGTTTGTAAAACCTTCTGTTTTCCGGAAGCATGATATGTATTACAATATTTACATAGTCTATCAATACCCATTGAAGTGCCTGCATCCCTTCATGTTTGTACGGAGATTCATCGCAATGCTTTTTTACTTCTTCCTCTACAAAGTCCGCAATCGCTTTTAGCTGGGTGTGGCTTTTAGCTTCACAGATAATAAAAAAATCAGCTACTGCTTCATGTATCTTCCGCAGATCAAGCGATAAAATGTTTTCACCTTTTTTTTCCTGAATTGACTGGATGATTGTTTTAAAAATTTTAGAATTCTTGGTTATTCGTGCTACACGCTGTCTTTTGCGGGTAGATAACATAGACAGTTGTTCCAATAATTAAGACGTTTTGTGATGAATTATATTTTACTTGTATGAAGCAAGTTTTGAGATTATTTTATTGTGTCGGATTTAATTCCTTTTTTTTCTGCCTGTAATTCCGGTACTACAACAAACAATTGAGCTTCAAATCGTAATTTCGTACGGCTCAAAAATAGTAATCTTTTGTCATATCCTGCTACCTTCCTTCAAGATAAAGACCAGCCTTTAATTGGTGGCGTTTTCGTTGAATTGGCGACTGTTGACAGTTCCAACAATTATGCCATGGCCATGGCACATGACGGAAAAGCCATTCATGGAAATGTGTTCTTTGCTCATCATCAAACTGCCGGAAGAGGTCAACGAGATAAAAAATGGTCGGCCAATAAGGGGGAAAACATCATGATGAGCATTGTGCTCCAACCAGAGCAGCTTCCCGTTAATAACCAATTTTTTTTAAGCGCAAGCATTGCCCTGGGTTGTTATGATCTGTTAAATATTTATTTTCCGGGAAATATTTTTATCAAATGGCCTAATGACCTTTATATCCGTGACAGAAAGGCAGGTGGTATTTTAATTGAAAATATCATTTCGGGCGGGAAGTGGAAATACGCCATTGCAGGAATAGGAATCAATATTAACCAAACCGGATTTGACAACAACCTTCCTAACCCTGTTTCATTGAAGTTGATCACTGGTAAAACCTTCCATATAATTGAATTGGCAAAAGAGCTGTGCATGTATATTGATAAAAGATATACCCAACTTATTTCAGGTTCAGCAAAAAAAATAATGGCAGATTATAACAGCAGCCTGTATAAAAGGAACGAAAAAGCTAAACTGAAGAAAGGATCGCAGGTTTTTGAAACAACTATTAAAGAAGTAAACGCTCACGGCAACCTAATAACATATGACGCGATGGAAAGAAGTTTTGGGTTTGGGGAAGTGGAGTGGGTGAAATAAGTTCATCGACTAACTATAAGTCTTTCCATGCTTTCACAATCTCCTGGGCATGCTGCTTCGATTTAGGCTTAAGGAATATTTTTCTAATAACCCCCTTTTCATCAATCACAAAAGTAGTGCGGAGAAGTCCCATGTATTTATTACCGAACATTTGCTTTTCGCCCCATACCCCGTATTTATCTATAATTTTATGATCGGTATCTACCAGCAAAGTGAAAGGCAGGTCATATTTTTTCTCAAATTTTTTATGACTTTTTTCATCGTTCGGACTTACGCCAAGAATTGTAAATCCTTCTTTCTTCAGTAAAGAATAATTATCGCGGAGGTTGCAGGCCTGTATGGTGCAGGTTTCAGTGTCATCTTCAGGATAAAAATACAATACTACCTTTTTCCCTTTGAAACCGCTCAATGAAACCTTGTTTCCGTTCTGATCTTTACCGGTAAAAACCGGTGCTTTGTCTCCTTCTTTTAAAGTTACCATAATCGTCAATAATGGATGATGAATAAAATACAAATTAGCAAAACTTTCTTCCAGTCGCTAACACCCAATAAAAAATTCTATCTGGTAAAATGATATACGTTTTCCGCTGTATTTCCCGCTTCGTCCCGAACTGTTATTTTTAATTCATGATTACCTGGCGGACAATGTTCATCGAATACATAAATAAATGATTTTCCCTTATCATTTGTAAAGCGGAGCCATTTCCCATCCAGTTCCGCCCTGAAATTTTTAAAGACCCCAAGATTATCTTTTACAATTAATACGATACGTACTGCTTTACTCAAATTCGATCCGTTCACAAAACCGATAGGTATTATTTTTGGCGGCTCTTCATCCATTAATAACTGGAAATTCCCAAAGTCACGGAATTTTGCCGATGCCCACCCACCCTGCCACTGCACCGCACTAACATCTGATTTTGTTCCGGCAAATCTTTGCATCACTACTTTATCCTTTTTATTCATATCGAAATTGACGGCCGGTTTTATTCTAACTAAAAACGAATCCTGTAAGGGAATATATGTTTCACCAATTGAGTGAACTGCTGAAACCGCATTTGCTAAAACAGCATTCGATTTTATGTAACCAATATGTACTGAATCATACAAACATTTTTCACCTATATAAAATGCGCATTCCGGGTTTTCTTCACCATCAAGCATTTGCGGATAAAATATTTTTCCCGAAGCCTGTATGCCACTCATCGTTGCCGGTTTATATTTTAATGAGAAACTTAACAGGCTACTGTTCCCATAACCATCTTTTACTTCAATTTTCATTTTATGAACTGAGCCATCCCTGATATCAATCACGCCATCATTTTGCCTGGCATAATAAATGGAATTCACATAACCGGGAAGCCTAAACAATTCCTGAAACGTTGAGCCTTTAAGTGATTTCGTTTTATAATCGATATGCGCATTTACATTTCTGGTATTTGAATAACTAATATTGTCCATTTCAAAACCAATTTCTGCATGATCATTATTGTATAAAGTCGCCTGGTAAATCCCATTGTGATTTGAGGTTCCTGATTCAGTATCAAAAGCTGAAATCGCAAATCCTACTTTATCACATCCAGTAGTTATTATACCGCCAGGTATTGTAAAAACACCTTTTATTTTTTTTACCGCAAAAATCTTAGGTAACTGCTCATAGATACTTTTGCTGGCATCATAGACTGCAAGTTTTAAAATTACCGGGCTGGTATTATCGCTTATCGGCAATCCAAACAAAGTAGGGTTTAAGTTTACATCCTCATCTGTTTTACGTATTTCAAAATGCACATGTGGCGCTTCGGAACCGCCAGTGCTCCCGCTATACGCAATCCAATCGCCCTTTTTAACGGGAAATAAATTTGGAGGAATATCCAAAAAAACTTGCCACGATTCCAGTTTATATTGTTGCTGTTTTATGTATTTAGACAATGCCGGAAAAAAATCATTCAGGTGTGCATATAAAGTGGTGTACCCATTCAAATGATTGATGTAAATCGCCTGGCCGAAACCTGTGGCATCTACTTTCACTTTAGCAATATATCCATCGGCAGCAGCATACACCGGAAGATTGGTGCGCTTTTCCGTGCGTATATCAAGACCCATGTGATAATGATTGGGCCTAATCTCTCCAAAATTCCCGGCAAGGCTGATTGGTACGTTCAACGGATTACGGAAATAATGCTGAGGATAATTTTTAGAGGGGAATGTCTGGGAAAATAAAAAGGGGCTAATAATAATAAATAAACAGCTTATCATAACTCGCTTCATCAAACTGGCTTTTTTTGGGAACAAATTTCCAAAAAAAAGCCTCTACCCGTAGTTATACGTATATAAAATTGAAAACAAAAAATTAACATAACTGTCACGACAATGTAACTAAAAAGCCAAATGCAACGTCAAAGCAATACAGTAAAGGGTTTCGTGATTTTGCCGGAAGAATTTGAAACATAAATTTTACATACTTCTAAAATAGTATATAATTTTTAAAAAATTGGTACAGCATTTGGCATAGTAAAATTGTCTTACAAGAAACCATATTCAATCATTTCATTAAACCGTGGGCGTATGCAAGGGATTAAAAATAAAGCGATAATATTCCTGGCGGTTACCATTGGAACTGTGATAGGACTATTCAAAGGCGAAGAAGCAAAACAAAAATGGGTCTTCAGGTTGCGCAGCAAGTACGATAACAAACGACTTATTGCTGAACGTAAATCCATTATCAAAAAAGGTGGAGTACTCTTAGATGATATTGAAATGGCTTCATTCCATAGCAATTAATTTTCCATATACCTTCCAACCATCATGAGCCTTGGTTTCACAACCAAGGCCTTTTTGTTTTAAGTCAGTAAAGCCGGGAAGACGAGCGTCAAAAGGGAATACAAGGTTGCTCGAGTCTTATCTTATTCCGGCCTTGTGATCTGAAATACCTAAACCCCAATACTACCGCATTCCACAATCTTTATAATTTAATCTCGAAAATTAATTCCACTGCCTTACTTTTGCGCAATTTGTTTTTATCGTTCTAACTAAAAAATAAGATGCCAAAAGACGTTTCCATCCGTTCAGTACTCATTATTGGTTCAGGCCCAATTATCATTGGTCAGGCTTGTGAATTCGATTATTCAGGCACACAGGCAGCCCGCAGCCTTCGCGAAGAAGAAATTGAAGTGATTTTAATTAACAGCAACCCGGCTACGATCATGACTGACCCCATGATGGCAGATAAAGTGTATTTGCTGCCACTAACTGTGGAAAGTATTGAACAGATTCTGGAAGAAAATAAAATTGATGCGGTGTTACCAACCATGGGTGGGCAAACAGCATTGAACCTTGCCAAAGAAGCCGAAGACCTCGGTGTGTGGCAGCGATACAATGTCCGGTTGATTGGAGTTGATATTAAAGCAATAGATAAGGCTGAGGATCGGGAAAAATTCCGTCAATGGATGATCGAACTGGGCGTTCCGGTAGCTACAGCAAAAACCGCCAATTCCTTTTTGGAAGGAAAGGAATTTGCACAACAGATCGGATTTCCGTTAGTAATCCGTCCATCATTTACATTAGGCGGAACCGGCGGCGGTTTTGTAAAAGATAAAGACGAATTGGATGAAGCGCTGAACAGAGGTTTGCAAGCTTCACCTATTCACGAGGTATTGGTAGAGCAGGCAGTTCTCGGTTGGAAAGAATTTGAACTGGAGTTGCTTCGCGATGCCAATAATAATGTGGTGATCATTTGCACAGTAGAAAATTTCGATCCCATGGGTGTGCACACCGGCGATTCAATTACAGTTGCACCGGCTATGACTTTAAGCGATACTGCGTTTCAGTTGATGCGTAACACCGCCATCAGGATGATGCGTGACCTCGGCAATTTTGCCGGAGGTTGCAATGTTCAGTTTGCGCTTAATCCGGACACAGAAGAGATCATTGCCATTGAAATTAACCCGCGTGTGAGCCGTTCTTCTGCGCTCGCATCAAAAGCTACCGGTTACCCGATTGCAAAAATCGCTGCAAAGCTTGCCATCGGTTTTAATCTGGATGAACTAAAAAATCAAATCACCAAAACCACTTCGGCATATTTTGAGCCGGTGCAGGATTATGTAATTGTGAAAATGCCACGCTGGAACTTTGATAAATTCAAAGGCGCCAATGACACGCTCGGCTTGCAAATGAAAAGCGTTGGCGAAGTAATGGCAATAGGAAGAAGTTTTACTGAAGCAGTTCAGAAAGCTTGCCAGAGCCTGGAGAACAATGCAGTTGGGTTAGGCTATTATGGAAAGAGTCTGATGCATGCCGAAGAATTACTGGAGTATATCAAAACCCCGAAATGGGATAGGATATTCCGGATCAAAGATGCATTGATGGCGGGCATTTCAGTCAGCACTATTTCAAAAGCAACACATGGTATTGACAGGTGGTTTTTATACGAGATCCAGAAGATATGTAATATGGAAAAAGACCTCGCGAAATATAAAGTCGAAACAATTCCTGCAGAATTGCTCAGAGATGCAAAAGACCTTGGCTTCAGTGACGAACAGATTTGCCGCATCATGAAAGATGGTAATGAAGAAGAGCTATATGCAAAAAGAAAATCGCTCGGCATCACCCGTGTCTTCAAAATGGTGGATACCTGTTCTGCGGAGTTTGAAGCAAAAACGCCTTATTTCTATTCCACTTTTGAAAGTGGGAACATCAATGAAAGCAAAGTAAGCGACAGGAAAAAAATTATAGTACTTGGTTCTGGGCCTAATCGCATTGGTCAGGGAATTGAATTCGATTATTGCTGTGTGCATGGGCTGCTTGCTATTAAAGAATGTGGTTATGAGGCTATCATGGTGAATTGCAATCCGGAAACCGTTTCCACTGATTTTGATATTGCCGATAAATTATATTTCGAGCCTGTTTACTGGGAACATCTCTGGGAAATCATCGAGCATGAAAAACCGGTAGGTGTGATTGTTCAACTTGGTGGACAAACTGCATTGAAACTCGCTGAAAAACTTAATGAAAAAGGTATTAAAATTATCGGCACTTCCTTCGACAGTATGGACATTGCTGAGGACCGGGGCCGGTTCAGCGATATGCTGAAAGAATTGAAAATTCCTTATCCTGATTATGGCACCGCTTATGATGTGGATGAAGCCATACAGGTAGCAAACAAAGTAGGTTATCCTGTTCTCGTCCGCCCAAGCTACGTGCTCGGTGGCCAGCGCATGCGCATCGTAATTAATGATGATGAAGTGGAAAAAGCAGTGGTAAGTTTGCTGAAACATATACCCGGCAATAAAATTTTGATCGATCATTTTCTCGACCGTTGCCAGGAAGCAGAAGTGGATGCCATTTTTGACGGAGAAGAATTTCACGTGATGGGTGTGATGGAACATATTGAACCTGCAGGTATCCATAGCGGTGATAGCAACGCAGTACTCCCTGCTTTCAACCTCACTCCGATGGTGGTGACAACCATGGAGCATTATGCCGAAAAAATTGCACGTGCATTAAATATTAAAGGACTCATCAATATTCAATTCGCCATTAAGGATAACAAAGTTTTTGTGATTGAAGCAAACCCTCGTGCCTCACGCACCACGCCGTTTATCGCCAAAGCATATCAAATCCCTTACCTCAACATCGCCACCAAGGTGATGATTGGTGCCAAAAAATTATCCGATTTCACATTCGATAAAAAACTGAATGGCTTTGCTATTAAAGAACCTGTTTTCAGCTTCAATAAATTCCCCGGAGTGAACAAAGAGCTTGGACCTGAAATGAAATCAACCGGCGAAGCGATTAGATTCATCAAAGATTTGCGCGATCCTTATTTCAGGCAATTGTACAAAGACAGAAGTATGTACCTGAGCAAATAAATTGTCTGAACTGGAATTTGTGGGGATGTCTGGGATTAATAGGATAATTTTAATCTTTCCTCAAAAATCATTTAATATATAAATCCAGGTTAGACAATGAACAAAGAAGTTCAATCCATCATAAAAAGCTTAAACACCGTTTTGAATGACCAGCCCTGGTTTGGCAAATCAGTTTATGAATTGCTTGAGGAAGCAGGCAAGCTGGATGTTTACAAAAAGCCTAGCAAATACAGCCATTCCTTAATCGAGCTTTTATACCACATGATCACATGGGCAGAATTTACTTTAGCCAGCCTGAGAAAAGCTAAAAAACATGAAATTGATTTTATTGAAAACCTCGACTGGCGTGAAATTGACACCACAAAACACAATTGGGGGAAAGGTATTCATGAATTCAAATCTGCCAACCAGAGCATCATCTCATTTCTTGAAACACAGCAAGACGATTTGCTGAATGAAATAGTTGAATTCAGGCAATATAATATGCGCTTCTTATTGAACGGGCTTATTCAACACCATATTTATCATACTGGCCAAATTGTATATCTGGCTAAGCTGCTCAAATAAATTATTATTCCATTTACCATTTTTATTGCTTTGGCTGAAATGAAGTAACTTTCAACTATGCCTTTTAAACCTGTTCCTATCTGGAAAGAAGCGCCCTTTCTTCGGTTGATTATACCATTCATGCTGGGTATTACTGCACAATGGTATTTACAACCGCCCATCAACGTCAGCATCATTACTTTCTGGAGCTTTGCCATCCTTTACACCTTATTTCAGTTCAGCAAAAATTTTATTTTGTTCAGGCTGTACTGGCTGAACGGAATTTTCATGAATACCTTCTTATTGCTGCTTGGTTCTTCGCTTACTTATTATACTGACCTTTCCCATCATCCGGACCACATTACCCGTTATTATAAAACAGGTGATGTGGTGATGGCAACCTTGCTGGAGCCATTGTCAGAAAAAGAAAAAATTTTCAAAGCACTTGCCTCGGTTGATTATGTTGAAAGCAATGACAGTTTACATCCTGTAAAAAGTTCAATATTATTATATTTTAAAAAAGACAGCAGCCTGCTGCAATTGAGTTATGGTTCACAAATTGCTTTTAATAAACCGTTGCAGGGAATAAAAAATTCAGGCAACCCCGGCGCTTTTGATTATGAACGTTATTGTGCCTTTCAGGGAATATATTATCAGGCGTTTTTGAAGCCTGACGAATTTGAAATAATGAAAGAGAAAAATGAGAACGCTATTACAAAATTTCTCTTTATCGCGCAGGAAAAAACAGTCAGCATTTTTCAAAAATATATTCCCGGGAATAAAGAAAAAGGGTTTGCAGAAGCATTGCTGATCGGTTACAAAGATGATCTTGATAAAAATTTAGTGCAATCTTATACCAACACGGGAGTTGTTCATATCATCGCCATTTCAGGAATGCAGCTTGCGCTGATTTATGGTTTGCTCGTTGTCATTTTCAAACCCTTTTCAAAATTCAGGTTCATTAAATTTTTAAGGCCCGTTACTATTATTAGCATATTGTGGTTATTCAGCCTGATGTCCGGAGCATCTGCCTCTGTGCTGCGTGCAGCCGTTATGCTCACCTGCATAGTAATTGGCGAAAGTTTTTCGAAAAAAACTTCTATCTATAATAATCTCGCAGCGTCTGCATTTTTATTATTATGCTACAATCCTTTCTGGCTCTGGGATGTAGGCTTTCAGCTTTCTTATTCGGCAGTATTGAGCATCGTCATTTTCATGAAGCCGATTTACAATTTGATTTATATTCAAAACAAAATTCTAGATTTCGCCTGGCAATTAACAGCGGTTACTTTATCTGCACAAATATTAACAACACCTATCAGCATTTTTCACTTTCATCAATTTCCCAATTATTTTCTATTTACGAATTTGATAGCTGTTCCTTTATCAAGTATCATTTTATTTGGCGAACTTTTTTTATGCGCAGTTTCATTCATTCCGGTGGTTGCCAAATCGCTGGGGTTCTCGTTATACAAATTAATCTGGTTGCTGAACAGCTTTATTGAACGAACGGAAACATTGCCGGTGTCTTTATGGGATAACCTGCAAATAACCTTTTTGCAATTAATCGCTATTTATGCATTTATCATCTCTATTTCACACTGGCTGATGATGAAAAAGAAAAAATATTTGCCAACAGGATTAATTGCATTGCTTGCTTTTACAGGATTGAGAAGCTATTCCTTCTGGCAAGCTTCGACACAGAAAAAAATGATTGTTTATAATGTACCACAGCATCAGGCTATTGATTTCATTTCTGGGAGAAACTATTTTTTTAAAGGCGATAGTATCCTGGAAGAAGACGGTTTCCTGAGAAGTTTTCATTTAAAGCCATCAAGGACAATGCATAGAATTTCTGAAACAGATTCATTGAATGATTTGGATCATGGATATCATATTTTTCAATTCGGCAACAAAAGAATTTTAATACTCGACCAGGATATTTTATTCGCAGCTTCACAATCGAAAATGAAGGCGGATGTTATCATTATATCAAAAAATCCGTCTCTGAAAATTTCCAATCTTGCTGATGCTTTTGATTGTAAGCGATGGGTTTTCGATGCATCCAACAGCAATTACAAAGTTGCTAAATGGAAAAAAGAATGTGAACAACTCGGGCTTTTTTGCTATGATGTTGTTGATAAAGGCGCCTTTGTAATGAATGCGGATTAACATAGCTTTGCGGCTCGTTAATTTCACACAACGAAACAAAGAATACCAGTAACACAAAGTATTCAATTAATTTTCTTTGCCTCGTTGTATTCGTTGTGCTCTTTGCGTGAAAAAATACTATAATGACAAAAAAAATTCAATCTGCACTCATTTCCGTTTTTTATAAAGATGGGTTAGAGAATATCGTTAAGAAATTACATGAGCTTGGGGTTGCCATTTACTCCACCGGCGGCACGCAACAATTCATCGAATCATTAAGGGTTCCTTGTGTAGCTGTTGAGTCGCTCACCACATATCCTTCTATTTTAGGTGGCCGTGTGAAAACACTTCATCCATCTGTGTTTGGCGGCATTCTCGGAAGAAGGGATCAGGAAACAGATGTGAAAGAAATGCAACAATATAAAATTCCCGAAATTGATTTGGTAATTGTTGACTTATATCCTTTCGAAGAAACAGTTGCCAAAACAAATGATGATGAGGCAATTATTGAAAAGATAGATGTTGGTGGGCCATCCATGATCCGGGGTGCTGCAAAAAATCATAAATATGTTGTAGTAGTGGGCTCAAAAAATGAATACGTTTATCTTGAAAAAATATTGAATGAACAAAATGGGGAAACAACCATAGAACAGAGAAGATTGTTGGCTGCCAAAGCATTTGAAGTGTGCGCGCATTATGATGTTGCGATTGCAAAATATTTTGCACCATCAGAAGGAGCTTATTTCCTGGAATCTGTTCCTGACCCCAAGCCTATGCGTTATGGTGAGAACCCACACCAGGGAGCTGCTTTTTATGGCAATATCAACGAATTTTTTGAACAGTTAAATGGAAAAGAGCTTTCGTATAATAATTTGGTAGATGTAGATGCAGCTGTGCAATTGATACAGGAGTTTTCTAACACAACTTTTGCAATTATTAAACACACAAATGTTTGCGGTATTGCATCACGAAAAACGGTAAAAGATTCATGGGATAATGCTCTTGCAGGAGACCCTGAAAGCGCTTTCGGCGGTGTGCTTGCCTGCAATGCAACGATTGACAAAGCAACTGCTGAAGCCATTAATGAAATATTTTTTGAAGTGTTGATTGCACCTGCATTTGATGAAGAGGCCTTGTCAATCTTAAAATCAAAAAAGAACCGCATTCTTTTACAACAAAAAAAGAAACTTGCTTATAAAAAGCAATACAAATCTTTGTTGAACGGGGTTCTTGTACAGCAATACGATGAAGGGAATTTTGCCGAATGGAAAGAAGTGGGCGGAAGAGAAACAAGTGCTGAAGAAAAAGAGAATTTGAAATTTGCAAACCTTGTGTGCAAACATTTGAAATCAAACGCAATTGCATTAATAAAAAATAAACAGCTGGTTGGCAAAGGCTGCGGACAAACCAGCCGTGTTGATTCGCTTCGCCAATCAATTGATAAAGCAAAACAATTCAACTTCGATTTACACGGAGCAGTGCTTGCATCAGATGCTTTTTTTCCATTTAACGATTGTGTGCAGATGGCGCATGCAGAAGGCATTGAAGCATTCATTCAGCCGGGAGGTTCTATCCGTGATAAAGATTCGATTGATTACTGCATCGAAAATAAACTGGCAATGGTGATGACGGGGCTCAGGCATTTCAGGCATTAGAATCATGAAGTTGGGATACCGGAAGGCAGGAAGAAACTTCTTAGCACAGTATCTTCTTTCTGACTTTCAGATTTTACCGACTTTCGGTCTTCCTCACATATCCCAATACACTTCTTCTTTTAAAAAAACTTCATATACTTCTTTCCATCCGGCGAACTTGGCTTCTGTTCCTAAAAAATGATTATGCCAAATGGTAATCATCAACCCATTTACTTTTGTAATCGACCGGTAATAATTCAGCAGCTCTTCCATTGCCTGTTGCGCAGAATATTTTTGTTCATAAAACGAATTCGCATCCATAAAACAAAATGGAAAAATCTGCAACTGGGTTTGTTGTTCTATTTCCAAATCATACCAAAAAAATGAAGAGGCAACCGAAGCCCTGAAACCATTGATGCTGCCATATCCCATTGAAAAATCATTTTTAATCCCTGCATTTATTAAACGTCGGTATGTTTCAGGGAGTGTGAGTTGAATATAATGTTGTCTGCTGTCAATGATCTTTTTATCGGTAATATATTCAAGCCATTCTATTTCTTCTTTTAATATTTTTTCATCTTCATTGCTTTGCCATGATGGATGGATGCCTACCTTATAACCTGATGCGTGGTACTGTATCAATCTCTGCAGGGATTCATTTTCGGGAGAAATATTTTTATCATACCCTTTATGCTCTTTTGCCACAAGAAAAAAGTAATATGGCTTTACCCTGCAATACAAATGAAGGGAATCAAGCCATTCATAAGAATCGTAAGGATCTTTTTTATCCCTGTTAAGCACGCTCATCCTTTCTTTAACCACTTTAAAATCGCCCATAGCAATTGATCTGAGTAACCCTGCTAAATTTCTTCGTTGCCCCTTATGCAGGTATGAATAAGCTATATCAATATCATAGGTAGGGATAAACCTGAATGCAGTGTTACGGAAAACTAAACCGGGAAATTTCTGTTTTAGCGCCAACTTAAACTGCTGCAGCCAGATATTGACCAATGGCTGATTGAGAAAATTCTCTTTATGTGCTATTGAATTCGTATGTGCATACCTGTTATACTCATCTTTATGATGAGGAAGGTATTCCTCATACCTGGTAAGCAGGTAGAAACAGGCAGCAAAGATATCAAAAGCAAAATCACCGGTTGTCTGAAAAAATGCTTTATAATAGTTTAGCTCGAAACAATGGATATACTGATGCCTGACATCATTTTCAAAAAGCAAAGCAACCGGTTTAATGTAAAACTCTTCATCCGAAAATTCAGTTTCGGAATAATTGATTTTCGGTTTTTGACAAGACACAAATGCCCCCTTATTATTACTTATAACAATTGGTTTGTCAAACAATTCCCTGCTGATAAAATCAATTATATAATGTAAACGCGTGCTAATATGTGAGCTGTACAACAGCATGATGTTATTACTATAAAATAAAATGCCGATAAAAACCGGCATTGAAATTTACTTATAATATTATTAGATCAGTTATTCAGGGATGTTTTTCTTTCCACAGTTCATTAAATGTTTTTGATGCAAAATCCAGGTCAGCCCTATGTGCTGTCCATCCCTTAAACACCTTGTTTACCATCCAGTTTTTCATTTTTCGGTTACCGGTATTCATCAGTTTTCGGCTCAGGCTTGCCTGTTTCCATATTTTCCATGCTATTTTTTCACCCCACGAAGCATCACCTTCCTTAACAGCATCATGCCTGTTCTCGAGTAAAAGTTCGTGCAGGTTGATTTTCACTGCACACACTTCCGTGCAATTGCCACAAAGCGAAGATGCATAACTCAAATGCTTCCAGTCTGGCAAAGATTTCAATTGTGGTGTAATCACGGCGCCAATCGGGCCGCTATAAGTAGTTTCATAACTGTGGCCACCGATATTTTTATAAACAGGACATGCATTCAAACAAGCCCCGCAACGAATACAATATAAACTTTCCCGTGTTCTTTCATTAGCAAGAATATTGGTACGGCCATTATCCAGCAAAATTACATACATTTCCTCGGGACCATCGTGTTCATTAGCTTGTCTTGGTCCGGCAATCACAGTATTATATACCGTTAGTTGCTGACCTGTTCCATAAGTAGCCAACAAAGGCCAAAACAAATTTAAGTCTGTTAGCGAGGGGATTACTTTTTCAATACCTGTAATAACGATATGCGTTTTTGGAAATGCACAACTTAATCTTGCATTGCCTTCATTTTCTGTAACAGCAACTGCACCTGAATCAGCTATAATAAAATTTGCGCCTGTTATCCCGATTTCAGCTACAGTATATTTTTTTCTTAATTTTTCTCTGGCTATCTGGGTAAGTTGTTCAGGACTGAGATTAATGTCTGTGTTCAGTTTCTCATGAAAAAGCTTCGCTACATCCTCTTTGCTTTTGTGCATAGCAGGTGTTACAATATGGTAAGGTGGTTCGTTATCTAATTGCTGTATATACTCACCCAAGTCAGTTTCCACACTTTCAATATGCTGTTTTTCCAGGAAATCATTCAGCTTTATTTCTTCCGTCACCATGCTCTTGCTCTTCACAATGCTCCTGCAATTTTTTTCTTTGCAAATAGCCAGTATTTCTTCCAATGCCTGTTTCGCATCTTCAGCCCAGATCACTTTACCGCCTCGTTTTGTAAAAGTAGCTTCAAATTCTTCCAGGTATTTGTCCAGAGCATCAATCGCTTTCCATTTCAAATTTTTTGCACGCTCCCGCGCAATACCGACGTCGGCAAATTGCTGTTTACCCACAGGAACTACAGCATTATATTTACCTATATTGAAATTTATTTTTTTCCGGTGTTCAAGATCGGCTGCCTTGACTGTGCTCCTGGCAATAAAGGATGCTGCTATTTCTGTCATTGTATATTATATCTTATTGAATAAAGTATGAAATATTTTTGTTGCAGGCATTCGAACCCTGCTCAACATCCGTTCGTTTCACTCTTGTATTATAAATTCTTTGTTCAGCTACCTGCTTTTTTATCAGCCTTAATAACTTTATAATACTGATGCGCAACCTGCTCCAGGGCCTCATAAAAATGCTTGCCGTATTTCCTGATCAATGCCTCTTTTAAAAAAACATACACGGGTACTTGCAGTTTTTTTCCAAGAGAACATCCGGGGCTACATAATTTTTCCCTCGGCTCATAATTAATCATCTCATGCGCTTTTGTTTTTTTTGTCTTGATAGGATATAAATGGCAACTGATAGGCTTTTTCCATTTTATTTTCCCATCATTATATGCCTGTTCAATACCGCACATTATTATCCCTTTAGCATCTTTTACACCATAAGCACATAGCTTGCCTTCGATAGTTGGTGTTACCCAACCAAAAGTTTTATCGTACTGGTATCTTCCACTTTTCTCAATTTCCTTTGTTCCCTCTGCGGACAAATAAGGCTTCACTGTTTCATACACTTCATTCAATATGTCTGTCTCACCATTCGTGAGCGGGGCACCGGCATCACCATCTTCGCAACAACCTCCCTTGCACTTATTCAAGTCGCAAACAAATTGTTTTTCGATTACATCATCGCTTACTAATATATTACCGATTGCTATCAAATTATAAGTTTTTTATCTCATTAATAAATAAAATTAAATCATTTAAAAAGACTGGAAGTCGGGAAGTCAATAATAAAATCAGAAAGAAATATTATCCAGCCTTCCTATTTCAGATTTTACCGACTATTCTTCCACTTCAGTGTATTGATCAGGTGCATCATGTCTGACTGAAGAAAATCGTTCACTATCCCTAAAGAATCCGCATTGGGAGCCGTATCAAAATATAATGCGCCTCGTAAAAAATGTTTTGTTGAATCACTTACAAAAAATTGTTTTGCAGTCGCTGCATTTCCGCCAACGTTAAAAAAGACTCCGTTAATCCCTAACGGTGTTTTCATCACCGAATCGTCAATAGACGTTGCTTTTGAACTGTGTTTAAAAGTCATTTTATATGCATCATCTTTAAGCTTATCAAAACTGTTAGGCCCAATTTCTTTATAACTCATATAAATACGCGCATTAAACTGTGGAAAATCGATATTTATCCAATAAGGGTTCTCGGGCTTTGAATCAAAGAATGAGGTATCCTGAACAACATTGGCATATACCGGGTATTCAAAAGAATAAGGATAACCTGGTTTATCGAAAAGCCTGTATTCATGTTTAGGGAAATCAATTTTGAAATAACCGGCAGGTTTGGGAGTATATGTACTATTACAGGCAATAAAGAACCAGGAAATGAAAATGAGAAATAAAAATTTTGTATTAACCACTTACAATAGTTTCAAGTTAATAAAATCAGTTTTGTTGCGTCTTTATCGCCACTTTTACTTTTTTAATACGACTTTGCTCGGCGTCCAAAACAGTAAATTCAAAATCGCCGCAGGGGATTATATCATTTATTTTAGGGATTTCTCCGGCCAGCTCTAGTATTAAACCGGCAAGGGAATCACTTTCTCCTTTCACCTGGTCAAATGTATCAACCGGCAAGTGCATGGTCTTGCAAACATCTTTGATCATAGTTCTTCCTTCGAATACATAAGTCCCGTCTTCCATTTGTTTGTTTATACTTTCCTCTTCGTCAAACTCATCTTTAATTTCTCCTATCACTTCTTCCAGAATATCTTCCAGAGTAATTATCCCGCTGGTACCGCCAAATTCATCAACAACTATGGCAAAATGAATCCGTTTGTTTTGGAATTCTTTAAGTAAATCTTCAATCAATTTATTTTCATGTACAAAATAAGGTTGCCGTATTAATGTGTGCCAGTCAAAACCAGCAGGCTCATTTAACACCGGCATCAGGTCTTTTGTATGTATCATGCCGATGATCTCATCAAGGCTGTTTTTATAAACCGGCAATCTTGAATAATGCAGTTCTTCTATTTTTGCTTTTAATTCGGCAAAAGAAAGATCCGATTCAATTCCGTTTACATCCAGCCTTGTTTTCATTACCTGCTTGACAATGATATTTCCAAATTTGATAATTCCTTTTAAAATATTTTTTTCCTCTTCAGACGCATCATTATCTGTGGCAATATCAATCGACTGGTCAAGCTCCTCAAGGTTCAATCCTGAATTTTTCTTGTTGCCAAATATTTTCTCAAAGATTTCAGATTGTGTTGCCATCCATCCGCTTGCTTTCTTAAAAAGAAGATGAATAATTTCTACAATTCCCGATGTGTAATAAGCAAACTGCAAATTATTTTGTGACGCCCACACTTTAGGCATCACTTCTCCGAATAATAAAATCAAAAAGCTTACGATCAGCATTTTTACAATAAGCTCAAACAACCAAAAATTCTGCTTTAACAAAACCAATTGATCTATCAGGAAATTAGCAAGGATAATAATGGCAATATTTACAATCACATTGGCAATCAACAATGAACCAAGCAATAGTTTTGGCTCTTCCAAAAGAGTTACGATCCTTTTCCATGATGTATCCTGTTTTGTTTTAAGGATGTTTACATCTTTATAGCTGAGAGAAAAAAAAGCAATTTGAGAGCCGGAGACAATAAATGAAATAAGAAGAAGGAAAAGAATGACAATTGCAAGTATAGATGTTGCCTGTGGATTAATAGCAAGAAATATAGGGTGTAAACGATCAGCTAAAAAAAAGGTGGTTAGATTCTCCAAAGCAATTGGGTTTCATTAGCAATAACCAATAAGCAAATACGAAATGCCTATAGGATGTTTGCGGCAAATTTAACAAATTGTTTCTCTTAAAACGGTAAATCTTCCGGGCGGTCATTAATGGGAGGCATCTCGTGTGTACCTGGTATATCTCCGCTTTCTGGAGGAATATGAGAATGATTTATACCATCGGTCCGTTTATCCAACATAATCAGGTTATCTCCTACAACTTCGGTCGCAAATTTTTTATTTCCTTCTTTATCCTCCCAACTTCTTGTTCTTAAACGGCCTTCTATATACACCAAACTTCCCTTATGAAGATATTTTTGTGCAAGTTCTGCAAGACCCCGCCAAAGAACAACTGTATGCCACTCCGTTTGCGAAATCAGTTTTCCCGCACGGTCTTTAAATGTTTCTGTTGTAGCCAGTGAAAACTTAGCTACTGCAATATTTCCCTCAAGATGTTGAATGTCGGGATCTTTTCCCAAATTTCCAATGAGCATCACCCTGTTAACTCCTCTCATATTGTCTGAAGTTTGATTTTTTGAATAATCCTTTTTGAACAGAATGCTTTCTAAAGTTAAATTTTTTCAGCCAAAAAGAAAAAGATTATTAGGCAGACAAGTTGTTAAACCAAATCCTGACCAATTAAATAGACTTTTTCAGATATATGTCCCTCTTTCTTACAAAGCAAATGTGGGCCCTTTAAAACATTTCAGATTGTTTCAAATGTGCTGCAATTGATTTAGGGAAAGGATATTTACCGATATCCTTCTTGTTAACTGTAAAATATCCGCTTATTTCAACGGGCTTCGAAATGATAATATGTATGAATTGAACATGGATGGTTTGATGAGTAAGTTGTTGTTTGTATACATCAGAAATCTTATCAATAGTCATCTTTGTTTTGATTAAAATATTTTTAAGAAAATCGGAACTAAGCATTTCTTCCCTGTTTATTGCCTGGTTTGTTTCAAACAAAACAAATTCATACAAATTTTCCCAGATATCTCTTTTTATTCGTTTACCAATGTAAATGGCATCACCAAGCTCAATAATAAAATAATACAACCATCTCTGCTTTTTAGTTAATTTTTTTGCTTTTACAGGAAGCAGGTTAACCAAATTATGCTGATATGACTGGCAATCTTTGTGTTGAGGGCATTGAGTGCAAAGAGGATTCCTGGGTTTGCATATTGTAGCTCCAAAATCCATTATAGCCTGATTATAAATGGAAGGGTTTTTCTTATCCAGTAATGCATTTGCCAAATTGTTATACATCTTTTTGCCTTCTGCAGTATCAACCGGAGTATCTATAGCAAAATACCTTGAAAGAATTCTTTCAACATTACCGTCGACTACTGCATACGGGAGATTAAAGGCAAAAGATGTTATTGCAGCAGCAGTATACGGGCCGACCCCTTTCAGGTTTTTTATTTCATCATATGTTTCAGGAAATTTTCCCTGATTTCTTTTAGAAATCTTTTTTGCGGTTGCAATCAGATTTTTGCAACGATTATAATAACCAAGGCCCTCCCATAATTTGAATATTTTTTTTTCTGATGCTTTGGCAAGGTCATTTACAGTAGGAAAAGTTTTTATAAATTTTTCATAATAGGACCAGCCTTGTTCGACCCTCGTTTGCTGTAAAATAATTTCGCTAAGCCAGATTTTGTACGGGTCTGTCTCTCCTTTCCATGGCATTATTCTTTTATTTTCCTGTTTATTCCATTGCAAAAGCTTCTTGCTGAATGCCAAATTCATCTGTTTGCTCATTATTATTTTTTTAAGAAAAAGTCAAAAAGATTTTCTTCTTATTGTATACTCATAATCAAGCTTTTGCGTTATAGGTAAAAAATTATGCCAAAATTCATGATAAAACGATAAAATCAATTTCATTCAATTATTGTAGTTCAGGAATTTTGTTATATATTTAAAATCAGAAACTTATAAAAATAAGCTCCAATGAGAAAAGCCGATTTAGTCAATCAAATTTCAGAAAAAACCGGTATTCCTAAGGTTGATGTTCTGGTAACCTTAGAAACCATGTTTAAGGAAGTTAAAGATACTCTGTCTTCCGGAGAAAATATTTATATCAGAGGTTTCGGAAGCTTTATTACTAAAAAGAGAGCTGCAAAGATTGGAAGAAACATTAAGAAGAACGTAGCTGTTCACATACCTGAACATTATATTCCTGCTTTTAAACCAGCCAAAGAATTTGTAGCAGAAGTAAAAAAATTACAGTCAGTAAAAGAAGATCAGCCAAACCCCGAGGAAGAGATGTAATATTGCTGTCTTAATTTTTGAAATGTGAAAAGACAGCAATATATCTTAGCATTATCCGGACTTCTGCTATTAATCATGCTTTATTTCTTTGGGCAAACTATTTCCCCAAAAAAGAAAAGTGCCGTAGTCTCCAACGATAGCACAGGTGCTAACATGGTTAAATCGATTGATATCCAGGATATACTTGAAGCCTCAAAATCAAAATTAAAGCCTGAACAACAGGCATATATAAACCGGCTTGAAAATTCAGTTGTACGGGGTGATGTTAAGGAGCAACAAGAAAAAGCTTATCATCAATTAGCCATTTTTTGGAAAGACTCAGTCCAAAATGGCTTTTTGCCATTTTTATATTATAATGGACAAATAGCTAAATTGGAGAATTCTGAAAAAAACCTCAACTTTGCAGCCCAATTATTTTTAGAGAATCTCAGAGGCCTCGACAATGTGTTGCTAAAAACGTGGATGGCCAACCAGGCGAAGGAACTTTTTGAAAGATCACTTAAGATAGATCCTAATAATGATTCTTCTAAAATTGGACTGGGGGCATGTTATATTTTTGGAAGCGATGCAAACAATCCACAGGAAGTAATGCAGGGCATCCAGCAAATATTGGAGGTAGCGCACAGGGATTCGACAAATATGTATGCGCAGTTTATGCTTGGCTTGGGAGGCGCGGTTTCAGGACAATTTGATAAAGCGATAGAACGTTTAACAAAAGTGGTGGATCACCAGCCTGATAACCTGGAAGCCATTATGAAATTAGCAGAAATAAATGAACAGAAAGGGAATAAGGAACAGGCTGTAAAATGGTACGAAGAAAGTAAAAAATTAATTACCGACCCTGAAATTCTCAAAGAAATAGATAATCGCATCAAATCATTGCAATAAAACCTTATTACATCATTATTGAACTGAATTTTATTTTTTAACTAAAAAGAAATTTCTTTATGCCTTGCGGTAAAAAACGTAAACGCCATAAAATCGCAACACACAAACGCAAAAAAAGACTAAGAAAAAATCGTCATAAGAAGAAGAATAAATAATCCCGAATCCCGCTTTGACGGGAATTTCATTCCTTCAGCTGAACGCTTTATTTACTGTTATCGTTGCCGGATTGCTTAATTGTGATGACTTTTAAATAGAACTACTTCAGCTATTTTCCTTTTTTGCGAGGTATTGGTAAGACGTAAATTTTTTTGATTGAACAAGGAGCTCATTATAAATGCGGCACCACAAGGTGTCGAAATTGCCCTGCTTGAAGATAAAAAGCTGGTTGAGCTGCATCATGAAAAAGCTGATGCAAGTTTTGCTGTTGGCGATTTGTATCTAGGTAAGGTAAAAAAATTAATCCCCGGTTTGAATGCAGCTTTTGTAGATGTAGGTTTTGAAAAAGACGCCTTTCTTCATTACACTGATTTAAGCCCTTACATTCGTTCCCTGCTTAAATTCACTAATCAATCAATTAATAATTCAGACCCAATTAATCCGGACTTTGGTATTTTCCAGGTTGAGCCTGAAATTGTAAAAACAGGAAAAATCAACGAAGTACTAAGTGGTAAGCCCAATATACTGGTCCAGATTTTAAAAGAACCGATTGCTGCAAAAGGCCCACGCTTAAGTTGTGAAATTTCTTTGCCAGGAAGGTTCGTGGTTATCACTCCATTTAATGATATTGTTGCTGTTTCAAGAAAAATTCATTCATCTGAAGAGCGAAAAAGATTGCAGAAAATTGTTGAGGCAATCAAACCAAAAAATTTTGGAGTTATTGTAAGAACAGCTGCTGAAGGAAAAAATACTGCAGAACTTCATGAAGACCTTACGGAACTCGTAGCTACCTGGAACCTCATTCAAACAAATCTGAAGGGAGCTATTGCCCCCGCAAAAATACTGAGCGAGCAAACAAAAACAACCAGTATGCTTCGCGATTTGCTGAATGAAGATTTTAATAAAATTGTTACGAACGACAAGAATATTTACAACGACACAAAAAATTATATTCAGCGTATTGCTCCAGACAAAGTTGATATTGTTTCCTATTTTCATAATGGCTCTCCTATTTTTGACCAGTTCGGGGTAACCAAGCAAGTGAAAGCTGCTTTTGGGAAAACAGTAAACCTTCCCAGTGGAGCTTATCTTATTATTGAACATACCGAAGCCTTACATGTAATTGATGTAAACAGCGGTTATAAAAGCGTAAGTAATAACCAGGAACAAAATGCCATAGAAACTAATCTCGAAGCAGCAGAAGAAATATCAAGACAACTTCGCTTAAGAGATTTAGGAGGCATTATAGTAGTTGACTTTATTGATATGAAGCTTCCTGAAAACAAAAGAAAACTGATGGAAGCGATGGAAGGTTTCATGCGTACAGACCGGGCAAAACATGCTGTGTTACCAATTTCGAAATTTGGCCTTATGCAAATTACAAGGCAACGCATGAAGCCGGAGGTAAGTATTAACACCCAGGAAGTTTGCCCAACATGTAATGGCACTGGAAAAATTTCTTCAGCATTGATCCTGGAAGATGAGATTGAAAAGAACCTGAGTTATCTTATACACCATCAGCATAAAAACTTAACACTAGCTGTACATCCTATCATGCATGCCTATCTTACAAAAGGTGGTGTATTCCGCTCGAAGCAATGGAAATGGAGATGGAAATATAAGCAGGCCACTAAAATCACTTCTAACACCAATTATCACCTCACTGAATTCAGGTTTTTCGACAAACATGACGAGGAAATAAAACTATAAAAAAGAAGCTCAGAAAATTCTGAGCTTCTTTTTTATAAATCAGGTTTTTATTTTATTGTTTCTGTAAAATTAAATTTAAAACACCCTGATCTCCGTAGGGGCCTGCTACGATATCATTAGCTAAAGTAATATAGCCAACACAAGAAAATACATAGCCGGAGCCGGAAGTTATAGTAGCAGTATATCCGTAATTGCCGAAATCCACTTTCGGAACGGTTGCCGCGCCAGTATTAGGATCGATATCCACAATCAAAGGGTTAATTACTGAACCGTATGCTGGATTAGGATAAACTTCAGAAAGGTTAATTTGATTAGCACCCGGCCCATCAAGAACCTGAACCAAATCGCCAGCAGACCAATCTGCCCAACCATCCTGAATAACCTTGTAAGTTCCAGCCATGTTACCGGTAAACGGGCATGTTACATAAGCCGTAAAAGACATGGCAGCATAATAATATGTGCCTCCATTAATACCGCTTCCAGAGTTACTGCCTGTATTATTTACATCATACGTTTTGCCACTTTTTGTTACCACTCTGGTATAAAAAGTATAAAAGCTACCGGGAACAAATGTTGTCGGATCAACACCTAATGCAGTTCCTAATTGGGCACCTGTAACTGTCAATTTAGTACCTGCACCAGTGTAAGGGAAGGTAGCGACCTCATGCCATTGAGTAGTATCATAAGTAGCCCCTAATGTGGCGAATAAAATAACGCTACTTACTTCTTCGCTACCGGGATACTGGTGAACTATAATCCCTACCGTAGAAGTAGTAATTTGTGATAGGTTAAAGTTCAAATTAATACTGCTATCTAAAACAAGATAAGAACCTATACCTAAATTTTTAACATTAGATAACGGGTTTATATTCCCTCCCGTCTTTTTGCACGCGTTAATAGTAAATAAAGCGCTGCTCAGGGCAATTGCTATTATCAATAATTTCTTCATGATTCATTTTTTTGATTAGTTAACAAAATTGTCAGGATTATTATCCCAAAATACCTTTTGAACAGCGTCTCCAGGTGTTTTCTGTGTAGGAGCATTGGAGTTCCTATTTACATAAACGGATGGATAGTAAAACGAACGCATGAAAAATCCTGGGTTTGGAACTGCACGAGCAAGTTGCATATTATCTGGTTTTCCTGTTAACCTGTAGTTGTTGTAAGGCTCCACACCATTACCCCAGGAAGCAAGATAATATTCAGTCATAATGATATTTAATCTTGAATCATCAGTAGTAGCCGTATCATAGTTTTGCACTACTAAACTATCATAACTGTTAATCTGCGATTGTGCAGGAATATATGCTGATGGTACAGTATAGTTAACCGTAGCAGGGAAACCTAAAACCTTTGTAATGGATGCAGAAACACCATTCAATAAAAGACTTCTTGGAGTTCCTTGCGAAGTTATACCCAACGTAAGGGCAGCTTCAGCTTTCAGAAAAGAAGTGAAGGACGACAGCCATATTGGAGCTATGCCCGCTCCCAAGCCACCCATTGATAAAGTAACCTGAGCAGCCTGATTAGCATCAAATTGGCCCGCTGCAGGATAAATTCCCCAACCAGTCCTGAAATTCGCATCAGGCGGTGTACCACTATTGTCTCCATGATCTCTGCCGGTATATCCCTTTCCAACTACACAAAAAGGAGTTTTGTCTGGTACACTTGGATACCAGGCCGGATAAGTAGGTGTTGGTGATCCGTAATAAGAAGTACCAAAACAAGGACAGGTTTGCTGGTTTGCCCAGGCATAATTAGTAGATTGTCTGTAGAAATAATATCGTAACCTGGGATCTCCTGAAAAATTAACAGTGCCCCCATATTTCTGTCCGGCAATCATCCACATAAAATAGTTGCCAATATATTCCCCTACTCCACCTGAGTTTTCATAATCTGCTGCATAATGCGGGTGACGGCTGTCAGGAGAAGTAACATTTGTTCCATACTTGAACACAAAGTCCTGTGAAGCACTATTTACCAGATTATTTTCAGTTAATAATGCCTGAATAGCTGCTGCTGCTGTATTATCTACCTGCCGAACCTGCATATAATATTTTAGCTTAAGTGTTTTAGCCAAACTTAACCAGTTGGCAGCATTACCGGCATAATATAAATCACTTGCAGGTGTAGATGATCCTGATTTTTGAAAATCAGAAATAGCGCTATCCAATAATGTCTGAACTCCGGCATATATTGAAGCCCCCTGATCAGTTCCGGGATTAGTATTTTCAGCTCCGAGAACTGCTTCAGAAAAAGGAATATCACCAAAGTCATCAACAAGTGTTCCATAAGTATAAGCCTCTAATACCCTTGCTATTCCTGAACTAATATATTTCTTTTGTGCCTGCGCCAACGGAATCATTGCATTTGCATTTTTTATAATTGTGGTATAGGCAGTGGTCCACATTCCATCAAAACTTGCAGGAGTGTAGCCATTCCTGTAGAAAGGTCCATACCATTGCTGCTGGCGTGTAAGCTGGGCACCTATATCAGAAGCATTTGACCAAAAGCCGATAAATCCCAATTGAATGTCATTCAAATAAAGATCTACATCAGCTGTGGAGGTGTTCGGATAATTAGGGTTATTTAACAGGTTGTCAAAAGTTTTTTTGCATGAGGAAACGATTGTGATAAGCGATATCCCCAATATTCCAAAAATTAATTTTCTATATCTCATAATTTCTTTTTTTAATGTTTAGAATGTTACTCTGATACTTGCTCCGAAACGGCGGGCAGATGGGCCGGTCAGGAATTCCAAACCTCTTCCGTTACCAACGCCCAAACCGTCTGCTTCAGGATCAAAATGGATGTATTTGGGGAAATTAGGTGCATAATACCATAGATTCGTTCCAGATATTGTTAAGGAAACTGAACCGAATGGCAATTTTGAAAGCGCGTTTTGTGGTACACTATAAGATAAAGACGCTTCTCTTAACCTGATACAGGTAGCATCGAAAATCGCAGATTCATCAGCGGCTCCGTTGGTAATACTATTTCCATAATATGCCTGCGTCGCTGAAATCTGGATATTATTTGGTTGCCCCGTAGTTTGTAAAACACCTGGTAAAATATAAGGTAATGACCTATCAAACTGAGTGTCTTTAGTTACACCCCTTCCCAGCAAAGCGCCAACAGTACCAGAATACATATCACCGCCCTGCGTGTAATCCCACTGCATTCTAAAACTAAACGACTTGTAGCTTAATGTACTAATGCCGGTTACTTTATATAAAGGATTAGGGTCACCTATTACAGCTATATCATTGCTGTTAATATAGTTCCCGTCTGTACCAACAAGTTTTTGCCCTGTTTTAGGATCTTTCTGGAAATAATTTGATTCAATTACACCATAAGCATATCCGTTCTTGGCAAAAACACCTTCGTTTGAATAACCTGAAATAAGAATATCTTTTAGATCTGCAGGGATATTTGATACTTTACTTTTATTGAGTGTATACAAGCCTGTCAGATCCCATTTCCAATCCTTGGTCTGTACTACTGTAAGTCCTAACTGAAGTTCAATACCTTTATTTGCTACTTGTCCGGCATTGATTTGTTCAGATGTATATCCCGTAGATGGATCAAGTGGTCTATTAAGAATTTGTTGATTTGCTACTCTTGAATATAATGTCAAATCAAGCGATATCCTGTTATTGAAAAATTTACCTTCAACACCAGCTTCTGTCTCTTTCAGCAATTCAGGTTTTAAATTAGGATTCGGCAGAAGATTGGGTATTGCATTTATATTAATAGCTGTTCCTTTGGAAGTCTGAAACTGATTTGTGGCTGTAAGTAAATAAGGCCGTGTTTGATATGGAATAGGGAAGTTTGCACTTGTTGAATACCCTATTCTTAATTTCAAATAATTAACAGTTTTACTATTCTGTAATCCAGCAATTGCTGAAGTTGGAATAAAAGCCAAACTTGCATTTGGATAAAATATACTTCTATTATAAGATTCTACTGTTGACTTCCAGCTATTACGACCACCAAGTGAAAGATAAGCATAATCACGATAGCCCAATGACGCCAGACCAAAAGCTGCAAGGTCTAAAGTTTGTGAGTTATAATTTAATTGAGACCCATCCTCACTTACTTCGCTATGGCTAACAAAATTGCCGTGGTTCATTATGCCATAAACCAATTGTTGTTGACTGGTTTGACCGGTTTGATTATAAATATCAGCCCTTTTATTACCACCAGCATTTATAGTCAAGTTTAAATCATTACTAATATTGCGATTAAAGTTGATTAACACTGTTTGATCCCAGATTGTACTGATACCACTCGAAGTTCGCAAGAATCCTGTAGGCGTATAAATACCTCCCTTGTTTTGAGAATAGTCCTGAAATTCATTATAATTATCCAAACCAACTCTGTACATTACATTTATCCCTTTCGCGATGTCATAGATTGCAGAAATTTGCCCGAAAACCCTGTTCACATTGTCATCAGTGAATGAGTTATATAATGTCCATCTTGGGTTTTGAATATCGTTACCATTCCTGTAATAAATAGAAGAATGGTCTAAAGGGTTTTCATAAGGCAAACCCATTAAATCTACTGCAGTTGGCGTATACATCACATTTCCAAATACTGATGTATTGGCAGGGTTATTACCGTAACTGTTACTTGTCGGGGGAGATTTCTGTGCAGTAATAACGTAGTTAATTGTACCAGAAACTGTAAATTTATTGGTAAGTTTCGCCGTTCCACCAAAACCAAATGAATTTTTTCTAAGACCATTACCGATAATATAACCCTGATCATCATTATAACTATAACTTAAATTATAATTCACAGTTGGAGTTGATCCGGCAACATTAATTGAGGTAGTGCTGGTAGTTCCAGTCCTGAAAAATCTGGGAACGCTATTGTAGTATTTATAATAGTATGGAGCACCTATATATTGAGGAAAAGCAGCATGCAGTGATGCTTTGTCATAAGGATGGGTTACTACAGCCGGAGGATTGGTAAATTTTGCTCCCCAGTTACTAAAAAATGCTATCCCCAAACTCAAATCAAAACCACCACCATATTCAGTATTGTATTCAGGAATAATGGCTTTTGTTTCAAAATAAGATTGAGATACACTTATTTCTGTTTTCTTTTTTGTTTTTTGAGTAGCCCCATTTTTTGTAGTTATCAGTATAACACCATTTCTTCCTTCTTCACCATAAAGGGTAACAGCAGTCAACCCTTTTAATACACTAACATTTTCGATATTATTAGGGTCCAAATCAAGGAACCTGCTTGATGTCTGATGGCCATAAGTGAAATTGGCCTGAGCGTTGGTACTTCCGTCAAATGGAACACCATCAACAATAAAAAGGGGATTGGAATTACCTGTAATCGTACTAATACCACGTATATTAATATTGGTACCACTACCACTTAAACCGCTGGTACTTGTAATATTTAAACCTGGCGCTTTACCACTTAATACACGCCCCAGGTCAGCTTCAGGCCTCAGTTCCAGTTCTTTTTTATCTACTGTGGAAACAGCATAACCTAAAGCCTTCTTCTCTCTTTTTATACCCAAGGCTGTTACAACAACTTCGCTTAAAGCTGAATTTGAAGGTTTTAACGATGCAGCAACTGTTTCTGAGCTTCCCACAGCAACTTCCTGTGTTTCAAATCCTACTCCGCTAATAATAAGAATAGCATTAGCGGGCACAGTAATTTTGAATGCCCCATTTACGTCAGCACTCGTACCACCTTTTTGTCCTTTGATTTTGATACTTGCCCCAGGGATTGGGTTTCCGGTCGCATCCGTAACCTTTCCGGTTACTTCCTTTTTCTGAGCATAACTACTCAAGAAAGCGAGCAAAAGAATGCCCACCATTAGAATCTTAAATTTTCTCATGTGTAGTAGAGTTTTGGTTACAAACTGTGTTAAAAATAGGTAAAACTTGATAAACCAAAAAATAAAATGACAAGTGGAAATTAAATATAGCTGCTTCTGTGAATTAGTTTTTTTAACCTTTTTTCATGAGACTGAGTTTACTCAATAATATGTTTCAATACCAAGTCTTGTTTCCAAATAATTCAATAAAGTATCTGATTTTTTGAGGTTTTTTTACATGCATAATAATCATGATATAATATATCTTTTTGAGAAGCTATATACATATTTGACTTACAAGTTTAACTCTAAAAACATCATATTTTAATACCATCCGCACAAAGCCTATTAGTCTGGCAATCATAATAATTAACCACAAAAATGAATTCATGTAAAATTTTAAGGAATACAGTGATTTTAATATAATGATTTGTAAATCAAATATTTATAAAATCGCCTTGATCTATTCACAACTACCTATTTAGCTTCAAAATTCTCTGCAAAAGTTATTAACACACCAAAAAAATAATTTTGTTATGTGGCACTAATTTGTAATTTAGTGCAAGAATTTAATGGGTTAGTAAGTAAGGGGCCGGCATAAAAGCTGGCCCTTTTACTTTTATCATTTTGTCTTTAATTTTCGAAATTCTACTTCCTTTTATTACTATTGGTTTTCTCAAAACCAGATTGAAGTTTTTTCAAATCGATTATTCATAAATTTTCTTTCAGCACCAATGCAACATTCATGCATGAATTGCAATAACAGATAACTTTACCTCATGCCCAAAATCAAAACTGCATTTTTTTGTAACAACTGTGGTTATGAAAGTGCCAAATGGCTTGGTAAATGTCCGTCGTGTGAACAATGGAATACGTTTATTGAAGAACCAATTATCAAAGACAACAGACTTTCAGAAACGAGTTGGAAAAAATTTTCTCATGAAAAGAAAGAAACAAAAATAATTTCTATAAATGAAGTACATAATGAACACGAAAAAAGACTAAATGCAGGAGATGCAGAACTGAACAGGGTTTTAGGAGGAGGTATTGTTCCGGGAAGCATTGTTTTAATTGCAGGCGAACCCGGAATAGGAAAAAGCACTTTATTTTTACAATTGGGTTTGTTGTTAAATCCAACTGTTACTCTCTACATAAGCGGTGAAGAAAGCGAACAACAAATTAAGATGCGTGCCGACAGACTAAAAATTAAAAATGAAAACTTTTATCTGCTTACCGAAACATCAACACAAATTATTTTCCAGGAAATAAAAAAGTTAAGACCTCAATTGGTGATAGTAGATTCTATCCAAACTCTGCAATCACCTTATATTGAATCATCGCCTGGAAGTATTTCACAAGTCCGTGAATGCGCTTCCGAGTTCCAACGCTTTGCTAAAGAAACAAACACTCCTGTATTTCTCATTGGCCATATTACCAAAGATGGAACAATCGCCGGTCCAAAAATACTTGAACATATGGTTGATACAGTACTTCAATTTGAAGGCGACAGGCATTATTCATACCGGATATTGCGTACTTTAAAAAATCGCTTTGGAAGCACTGATGAACTTGGCATTTATGAGATGACCGATTCCGGAATGAAGGCAATCAACAATCCAAGTGATATTCTTATTACTCAAAAAGAAGATCAATTGAGTGGCATTGCTATTGCGGCAACAATTGAAGGCATGAGGCCTTTGCTGATAGAAACACAGGCCTTGGTCACTCAATCAGTTTATGGAACACCTCAAAGAACAGCAAGCGGTTTTGATTTGCGAAGGCTTCAATTGTTGCTGGCCGTTCTTGAAAAACGTGGTGGTTTCCATTTTGGAGTAAAAGATGTGTTCCTTAATATTGCAGGGGGACTAAAAGTTGAAGATCCATCGATTGACCTCGCGGTGCTGTGCGCTTTATTAAGCTCTTATGAGGACATCTCTTTACCACACCAGGTTTGTTTTGCCGGAGAAGTGGGCCTTAGCGGCGAGATACGTGCTGTTAATCGCATTGAACAAAGAATTGCAGAAGCTGAAAAAATGGGATTTGAAAAAATAATTGTATCAAAATATAATCAGAAAGGGTTAAAGAATCAAAAATTCAATATCGAAGTGATAAGCATGGGAAGAGTTGATGAAGTTTACCGGTTCCTGTTTTAAACTACTCCGCTTCAAATATTATTGAATCAGTGATTTAAACTGATCGCTAAAAATGAATGCCACAAAAAATATTATTAATAGCTTCTCCCATCTCTTCTTCCCTCACACTTGCGCAGGATGCGGGACAGATCTTATTACAGAGGAGCAACTGCTTTGCATTCAATGCTACAGCCAATTGCCATTCACCGGCTTTGAACTATATGCTGATAATGTGGTGGAAAAAAATTTCTGGGGGAGATTACCTATTGATAGCGCAATGAGCCTGTTATATTTTACTAAAGATTCTATTATTCAAAACCTCATACATCAGTTTAAATATAAGGGCAAAAAAGAAATCGGCCTTTATCTTGGAAACATGATGGGTCAAAAAATTCTTTCATCCGATCGTTTTACAAATATTGATAGACTTATACCGCTGCCGTTGTTTGCAACAAAAGAAAAAAGAAGAGGGTATAATCAGTCATTTATTTTGTGTGAAGGAATTGCTGAAATATTAAAAATCCCTGTTTTAAAAAATTCAGTAATCAGAACTTCAGCCACTGAAACCCAAACACATAAAACCCGTATTGAACGCTGGCAGAATACAAATGGCCAATTTGAAGTAAAAGAGTCTCGGCTGTTACAGGATAAACATATTCTTTTGGTGGATGATATTGTTACCACCGGAGCAACTCTGGAAGCCTGTGCCCTGGAAATGATGCAGTCCTGTAACCTAAGAATAAGTATTGCCACACTTGCCTACACATTAATCTGAAATCTTAATTCAAATCGTTTATATTACAAACAACTTTAGCAATCAAATATCGTTATAGGAGAAACATTTTGTACGGGAAATATTTTGAAACAAAATGAATAAATCATTTCTGCTAATATCAACATTTATCATTTTTATTTTTTCTTCATGCAAAAGAGATTCTTTTATTACCGGCAGTAATGCGACGATTAATTTTTCAATAGATACAGTATATTTTGATACAGTTTTTACTTCTACAGGTTCTGTTACGCAATCAGTAAAAATCTTTAATCCTAATAACGGGAAAATCCTGTTGAAAGATGTAAAGTTAATGGGCGGTACAAATTCTGTGTTCAAAATAAATGTTGATGGCAATAATACGACCGATGCCGGCAATATTGAAATTGCTCCGAACGACAGTATTTATGTATTTATTTCCGTGTTAGTAAACATTAATAATTCCACGCTCCCCTTTGTTTTGCAGGACAGCATTCTTGTTTCTTACAACGGAAATCAAAAGTTCATACAGTTGCAGGCATATGGGCAAAATGCTCATTTTTTAAAAAACGATGAAATAAAATCAGATACTGCCTGGGCCAATGATTTGCCATTTGTTATTCTTGGCGGGCTTCAGATCGATTCCGGATATTCCCTGACTATTAAAAATGGTTGCCGGATTTATTTTCATGCAAATGCACCGCTAATTGTTGATGGCAGTTTACAGGTACAGGGAACTGACAGTTCAAAAGTATATTTTTCCGGCGACAGGCTTGATGAGCCTTATAAGGATTTTCCTGCCAGTTGGCCGGGCATTTATTTCAGGGAAAGCAGCCAGGATAATGCTTTGCAATTTGCAGTTATCAAAAATGCATACCAGGGTGTTGTTACTGAAAATTTATCTGTAACCGGCAATCCGAAATTGAAACTTGACGATTGTATAATTGACAACGTATACGATGCGGGTATATTAGGGATACAAACAGACATTGCTGTTCAAAATTGTTTGATAAGTAATTGTGGAAAAAACATTGTCTTAAACTATGGAGGAAATTATTCTTTCATCAATTGCACAGTTGCAGGTTACTCGAATGACTATATTTCACACACCTCGCCAGTGTTAAGCATTAATAATTACACGATAGGTCCTTCAGGGAACCTGACCGCAGATATAAATGCAAATTTCCTCAACTGTATTTTTTGGGGAAGTACTGGCGGGGTCGATAACGAAGTAGTCACTTCAAAACAAGGGGCTAATACATTCGCTGTTAACTTCAGTAATTGTTTATGGAGAATTAGCAATACCCCTGCAAATATTACATCTTCATATATGCTAAATGCTGATCCAATGTTTGACAGTGTGAACAACCAGAAAAGATTTTATAATTTTCATCTCAAACCATCATCCCCGGCAATTGATTATGGCGCACCAACCGGAATTCCTTTTGATCTTGATGGAAACCCGAGGTTAATTGGCAATGCAACCGACCTGGGATGTTATGAAATGCAGCAATGATTTTCTTTCTACTCAACACTGTTCGTTCTTTTTTACGCTACTCTGGAATTAATTTATTTTCTGGTTACGAACTTTTTCTATTGATATTTGTAGAATTGAAAACACACATTCATCTTAAAATTTTTATCATGATTCGCACAGCAATTTTTTCACTACTGCTCATCGGCTCCATGAGCATTTATGATTTTAAGGTTACCGCTTTGGATGGTAAAGCCACCATTGATTTTGCAAAATACAAAGGAAAAAAAATCATGATCGTGAATACTGCGTCCAAATGCGGTAACACACCTCAATACGCCGATCTTGAAAAATTGTACGAGAAATACAAAGACAAGCTGGTAATTATTGGGTTCCCCGCAAACAATTTTGGCCAGCAGGAACCGGGCACCAATGGCGAAATACAGGAGTTCTGTAAAAAGAACTATGGTGTTTCTTTCCCAATGGCAGAAAAAGTTTCAGTTAAAGGGAGCGATATGCATCCATTATTCAAATGGTTGGTGGATGAAGCTGAGAAAAAAGGATTTCATGACCCGATAAAATGGAACTTCACTAAGTTCCTGCTTGATGAAAATGGCAATCTGATTACTGTGGTATTTAACAAAACAAGTGTACTCAGCGATGAAGTGACGAAATATTTAAATTAATCCCTCCATTTCATAATGGTTCAATTCCCAGGTTACACAATTGGGGAATTGAACCATTTTTCATTTATTATATTTGCTTCATGCTTTTCAAAAATGTAATTGCACAGCAGGCAATAAAACATCAGCTCATTGAAATGGTTCAGCATAACAGACTTAGCCATGCGTTACTTTTTTTAGGCACTGAAGGAAGCGGAGCATTACCGATAGCCCTTGCATTCTCGCAATACATTGTCTGCGAAAAAAATTCTCCCAACCGGGTAACTAAACAAGAACAATCCCTATTTGGTTTAGAAGAACCATTAACAACAAACTACAGGTTGCAATCAGATGCCTGTGGCATCTGTCCATCCTGCACCAAGGCTCAACAGCTTATCCATCCTGATATTCATTTTTCATACCCTGTTATTCCAAAAAAGTCGGGAGATAAACCATTAAGTACAGATTTTATTGCCGAATGGAGAGAGTTCATTTCCAAATTTCCTTATGGCAATAGTTACGACTGGTTGCAGTTCATTGGTGCAGAGAATAAGCAAGGCAACATTACCGCCAATGAATGCACGGATATCATCAGGAAGCTGAATTTAAAGAGTTTTGAAAGCGGCTATAAAATACTAATTATGTGGATGCCCGAATATTTGGGCAATGAAGGAAACAAATTGTTAAAACTGATTGAAGAGCCACCGGCTGATACCTTGTTTATATTGGTTGCAGAAAATGAGTCACTGATTTTACCGACCATATTATCAAGAACACAGTTAATAAAAATCCCACAGCTTGATATCGACAATATCAAGGACGCGCTTGTTGAACGGGCAAAAGTTTCACCCGAAAACGCAAGACAAGTTGCCTCCATCAGCGAGGGAAACTACAGAGAAGCGCTGCAATTATTACAGAATGCTGAAGAAGACTGGCAAAGTCTTTTAAGAGACTGGTTAAACGCCGTATTGAAAACCGGTCCTGTTGCACAGGTAAAATGGATTGATGAAGTAAGCAAACTTGGCCGCGAGCGACAAAAACAATTTCTGAGGTATTTCAATCATTTACTTGAACAGGCAATACGTTTGAATGTGATGGGCGAACAATATGTAAACATACCTGAAAATGAAAAAGATTTTGCTTTACGATTAAATAGGATTGCCGGTGTTTCACAACAATATGTAATTATTGAGGAGCTGGATAAGGCAGCTTATTATATTGAGCGTAATGCTAACGCCAAAATGCTTTTTCATGCGTTGACCATAAAATTATACCACATCCTTGCACACAAAACAATTGCCGCGGTAAATTAATCACAACATCATTTCAGTACATGATAAAAATTCATTGCCTTCAGCATGCCCCTTTTGAAACACCCGGAAATATCGAAGCCTGGATAAAACAAAAAGGCCATTCAATATCATGCACACATTTATATAATCAAGAAGGGTTACCCGAACAAAATGATTTTGATGCATTGATTATTATGGGAGGGCCAATGAGCATTCATGATGAGAAGGAATTTCCGTGGCTTAAAAAAGAGAAAGAGTTTATTAAAACAGCAATTGACAAGAACAAAAAAATTTTAGGCATTTGTCTTGGCTCACAATTGCTCGCCGATGCATTTGGAGCCAAAGTTTATGCTAATAAAGAAAAAGAAATCGGCTTCATGCCGGTCTGTTTTACAAAAGATGCTTTACAACAAAGCTGGTTTGACGGGTTTTCTGAATGTGAAACCGTTTTTCACTGGCATGGAGAGACTTTTGATTTACCCCATAATGCCACATTACTTGCACAAACTGATGTTTGTCAAAACCAGGCTTATATGGTTGGGACCCATGTTTTAGCTATTCAGTTTCATTTGGAACTAACTCGTGAAATTGTAAAAAATATGATAGCACATGAAGGCCATGAACTGGTTTCTGCAAATAATATTCATTCTGCAAATAAAATTGCAGGTGAATTGAGTTACTTAGAAAGAAATAAGAAATTATTATTCGGGTTGCTGGATAAATTTATTTGAACAGGAATTGAAAGAATCGTTTTAGACCCATTGTTCTCATTTTCTCTCCACAATCATAAAAAACTTATCATGAACTTTTCTACTATTATAGGATCGTTGGGAGTAGCTCTTTTATTAGTTGCATTTTTCCTGAATCTCTTCCAATTCATCACTCAGGAAAGTATTTTCTACATCTCATTAAATATTTTTGGCGCCGGATTATCCTGTTATGCTTCATTGCTTATTAACTATATGCCTTTTATAATTTTGGAAGGCATCTGGTGCCTGGTGGCTGTTGCTGCATTTGTTAAAAAAATAACCTCCGGCCAAATTTCTCCTTAAAGTCCCCGTTTCACATTATATTTGTTGATGGCTTTTTATTGAAGTCCTGAAAAGAAGCGACTGAAAACAGCAAGTGAACGCGGATAGGTGAAGGGAATTTCTGAGAATTTTGTAAGCGAGCAACTTAAGCAGGTATATTTTTATGGTGCATTTTATTTTCACCATTATAAATCAACAAGCTTAAACCCAATAGATTGTTGTAACAAGAAGGCGCTGCATGGCGATTCAAATGTACAAGTGTGCGACGCAACGAACGTATAAAAGAATTCCTCTGCCGGTTTCATCATTCTTCTTCTTTTCCAATTCATTCATTGTAATTTTTGTTTTGATATGGCATGTGATAACTGTGGCAGTTCTAACGGAAAACCTTCAGGTTGCAGAAGCAATGGCGGGTGCAGTACCGGCGGATGTGATCGTATGAACGTTTACGATTGGCTTTCCAACCTGCCAATGTATGATGGGAGCTGCAAGGTGGTGGAAGTAACTTTCAATAATGGCAGCCGCAAAGAATTTTACAGGAATACTACCACACAAGTTTTCGAAAAAGGCGATATAGTGAGCCTTGAGGGAGTGAGCGGATTTGATGTTGGGGCAATTTCATTAACCGGTGAAGCGGTACGCCTGCAGATGAAAAAGAAAGGTGTTGAAGAAGATGATCCTGGCATGAAAAAAATATTACGTCGGGCCACTGAAAGAGATATACAAGTGCTGGAGCAAAATAAAAAGCGTGAACGAGATGCATTAATAAAATCCCGAGCCATTGCAAAACAACTGAACCTGAATATGAAGATGAGTGAAGTAGAGATACAGGCCGACGGAAGAAAGGCAACTTTCTTTTATATCGCCGACGACCGCGTTGATTTCAGGGAACTCATTAAAATTTATGCCGGCGAGTTTAAACTGAAAGTGGAGATGAAACAAATCGGCGCCAGGCAGGAAGCCGCAAAAGTAGGAGGTGTAGGAAGCTGCGGACGTGAACTTTGCTGCAGTACATGGCTTGCCGATTTCAAATCGGTTAACACTACAGCGGCCCGTTATCAAAATCTTTCCATCAATCAAACAAAGTTAAGCGGCCAATGCGGCAGGTTAAAATGTTGTTTGAATTATGAGCTGGACACCTATCTGGATGCATTACAAAATTTCCCTGAAAATGCAGATACCTTGCAGGTAGCAAAAGGAAATGCTTTATTAATCAAGAAAGATATTTTCAAAAACCTGATGTGGTATGTACTTCCTGACAGCGCCAAACAATACCCGATTACTATTGAAAGAGCAAGAAAGATCAGGCAACTGAATATGCAAGGCACAGTTCCTGAAAGTTTAGAACCTGTTGAATTAAGTACAGGAAAAGCCAAAGAAAATGAAAGTGGTTTTGTTGACCTGGTGGGCCATATCAGTTTAAAAACTTTGGAAAAAAACGAACGCAAAAAAAAGCACGGCCACCATGGCAGGCCTAACCGTCCTCAAAACCAGCCGCAGCAAAACAAAAACAGGAAAGAAAATAATAAATAGAAATATTTCTAAAATGAGGAAGATTGTCTTCCTCATTTTAACTTATACCAGTTATGATCCGTTTATCAAAAAACCTTTATTAACTTTTTTCCCGCCCTGCAATTATCTGTTCACCTTTGCTACATTTAAGAATATTTTCATCATGAAAAAAAAAGTCATGAAAATATTTTGGTCTTTATGCATAATTCTGTTGTTATGGCTGGTGCTTGCACAAAGCTGTATGACTTTTCGTAAGCCAGATAGCGAGGTAAAGAAAAAATTTCAGCAGGACGGGGTTGAACTGGCTACTGCAACAATTAATGTGGACGGTCATCATCTTCATTATGTAAAAACAGGAAGTGATACATTGCCAACAATAATTTTTATTCATGGAACACCCGGAAGCTGGGATGCATTTGAAAATTATTTGAAAGACAAGGGCCTGCTGCAGAAATTCCGTATGGTCTCCGTCGACAGGCCTGGTTTCGGTTACAGCGATTTTGGAAATCCGGAACACCTGGCAAAACAATCTGAAATTATCAGCCCGCTTTTTGCCCTGCTCAATAACCATAAACCCATGTTTCTTGCAGGCCACTCATTGGGCGGGCCGATGGTAGTAAAGCTGGCTGCTGATAATCCTGCTATATTTTCAGGCATGGTTATTATATCGGGCTCTATTGACCCCGCAGAAGAGCAACCGGAGAAATGGAGGCCGATCTTATATAAGACCCCGCTCAATTATTTTGTTCCCGGTGCCATGCGCCCTTCCAATGAAGAGCTATGGTACTTGAAAAAAGACCTGGTCGACCTTAAAAAAGATTTCGTAAAAATTACCTGCCCCGTATACTTTGTTCATGGCGCCATTGACACATGGGTGCCGCCCGGAAATGTTGAGTACGGGAAAAAAATGCTGGTGAATGCCAGCCGTGTTGAAGAAACGTTAATTCCCGGGGCAAATCATTTCATTCCATGGACAAAATTCAACGAAATAAAGCAGGTTTTGTTAAGATTATATTGATTAATCATCAGCTTTCATTTCATGATTAACTTTACAGAACATTTTATATTTTGCAGAACTTAAAACTCTATAACTATGGCAATTTTTGATTCAGGTAATCCGACCCTTAGTGAAAAAATTTTCAACAGGTCATTAGCCGATGCGCATGATGGCACCATGACGGTACGCGGTTCTATCAACAAATTCGGTTTCCTAATGCTCATGGTGATTGCGGGAGCCATATTTACTTGGCGTGAGCTTATGCTCGGCCGACCACAGAACATGCAAACATTCATGATGATTGGCCTTTTTGGTGGTTTGGTCAGCGGATTAATTATTTCTTTTAAACCGGCCACTGCCAGGTATTTATCTCCTGCTTATGCAATTTTAGAAGGATTTTTATTAGGCGGTATTTCCGCTTACATTAACTTAACTGTAGGAAAAAAATATCCTGGTATTGTGCCTCAGGCGGTAGGTTTAACTTTTGCAGTTGCAATCGGCATGTTCTTGCTTTATAATTTCAGAATTATAAAACCAACAGAGAAATTCAAATCTGTCATTGCTTCCTCTGTACTAGGTATTTTTCTTTTTTATATCGTTATTTGGATCCTGAGTTTTTTTCATGTAAACATTTCATTCATGAGTTGGAACGATGCAAGTCCTCTTGGCATTGGCATCAGCCTGTTTGTAATAGCTATTGCGGCACTCAGTCTTATTATGGACTTTGACAGAATAGAAACCGGTGAAGCAATGGGTGCACCTAAATACATGGAATGGTACGGAGCTTTTGGGTTATTAGTAACTATGATTTGGCTTTATCTTGAAATTTTGAAATTATTAAGCCGTTTCGCAAGTAACAGAAATTAAAAATATTATCTCTAAAATAAAAAAGGCTGAATTTGATTTCAGCCTTTTTTATTTTTATGTGCCCGGCATCTGTTATTTTATCAGCATCCTTGCGTCGCACTCTTGTACTGAAGAGATTCTATGCTGCAATGAACAATCAGTTTAAATTGCCCCGACATTTATGTCGGGGTTAGTTAAAAGAGGTCTTTGCCCAAAGCTAAAGGCTTTCGTCAGAATCCATCCCCATCCAGCAAATTTCCAAGGCCTCCCAAAATACTTCCTTCTTCTTTTCTATGCCCAAGCTGTGGGCTGTATTGAATAATTCTGCTTGCGAGCCTGCTGATCGGCAATGATTGCAGCCAAACTTTTCCAGGCCCACGCATCACGGCAAAAAATAATCCTTCACCGCCAAACATCCAGTTTTTGATACCACGTATAAACTCAATATCGAAATCCACTGACGGCTGATAAGCCACAACACAACCGGTATCCACTTTCAAAATTTCTCCCGTCTTCAATTCTTTTTCAATAATATAACCTCCTGCATGCATAAATGCCATTCCATCGCCTTCTAATTTCTCCATAATAAAACCTTCACCCCCAAAAATCCCGGTGCCCAGTCTCTTCTGGAATTCGATGCCAACACTCACTCCTTTTGCGGCACAAAGAAAAGCATCTTTCTGTGCAATGATTGTTCCGCCCAACTGTTGTAAATCCAGTGGAACAATTTTTCCGGTGTAGGGAGCTGCAAAGCTTACTCGCTTCTTCCCCTGGCCCACGTTGGTAAATGCAGTCATAAACATGTTTTCACCAACCAATACACGTTTTCCGGCGCTTAATAATTTTCCAAGTAACCCACCTTGTTGCGATTGTTGCGAACCATCACCAAAAATGGTTTGCATTTCAATGCCATCATCCATCATCATAAATCCACCAGGTTCACCAATCACCGTTTCATTCGGATCCAGTTCAATTTCTACGAACTGTAATTCCTCACCATAAATTTTATAATCTATTTCATGATTATTTCTCATAGAAAAAACTTTTATATGAAATTATAAAGTTGATCCTTGTCTGAAAAAAGAAAATGATAAAAGGCAATTTAATTTCTATTAATAAGCCCTGAATTCTTCAGGGCTTATTAAAAAACTATAACCAGCTTTCCACTATAGCTGCAGGGGCATTTGGGCCAAGCCTTCTTCTTCGTCTTGCCACTTGCGCCCTGTGCACAAACATCGTAACAAACATTAGCAGAATAAATATTATTGTAAATGGGGGGATACCAAGCATAGATATCCATGTGCCACCAAACATCTTTCGCATTGGACGTTTCAGTCTTAATGCAATCAGGTACATACTCGGCACAATTACCAATGTCATAAAGAATGCAAATGCCAAACCAAAAATGATAGTCCATGAAAGCGGTTTCCAAAACACAGCGCTATCCCCCCCAAAGAAAATATGCGGGTTCAATTCAGAAAACAACGTAATAAAATTAATATTAAGCCCCACGGCAAGCGGTATCAACGCAAGTATGGCCGCCAATGCGGTGAGCATTACTGGAATGATGCGCGTTTTACCTGCTTGTATAACGGCTTCGCGTATACGTAAACCGCGGCTGTGTAATTCATCGGCAAATTCAATCACCAAAATCCCGTTCTTCACCACAATTCCCGCAAGCCCTACAATGCCTAATCCCGTCATCACCACAGATATTTCCATTTTTGAAATACCGAAACCAAACAAAACACCAATCACACTAAAAATAATTTCTGTTAAAATGATCACCGATTTACTGATGGAGTTAAACTGCAATACCAGGATAAACAATATAAGCATCAATGCTATGACTAATGCCTTGCCAAGAAAAGCACCTGTTTCCGCCTGCTGTTTTCCTTCACCTGTTTGAGCAATGGTTACACCATCTTCTTTGCCCCGGAACCTGTCAATTGCTTTTTTAATATCTGCATTTACTGCTGTGGGTGTATATCCCTGTGAAGTAAGCACGTTCGAAAACAAAGTGATCATGCGTTTTTGAGATTTTCGTTTAATGCTCCCGTAAGTGCTGGTATAATCGACAGTAACTAAGTTGCTGATGGGAATATTTTTAAACCCGCCGGTAGCAAGGTCTCTGAAATACACACGCATATTCAACAGGTCAGCAAGATTATTTCTTTGTATCTCGGTATTCCGTAATTGTATCTTGTATTCGTCTTTATTTTCCTTGATCTTGGAAACCTCCCTGCCGAATAATGCCGTCCTTATCTGCATACCGATTTGCTGCGTGGAAATCCCTTCTATCAATGCCCTTTGGCGGTTAATGCTCAACGTTATTTCGGGGTTGGTCAGGTCAACATCCATTTTTAATTCTTCTACGCCCGGAATTTGGATGGAGTCAAGATAATTTTTTAATGCCACCGCAGTTTTTGTGAGGTTGTCAAAATTATCGGTCGCAATTTCAATATTGATAGGCGGATCGGTCGGAGGGCCATTCTGTTCCTGGTCAACACTGATCGTTGCACCGGGAATCCCTCTCATGGCTGCTCTTATAGAATCAAGATAAGGGCGAGTAGATTGCCCATGCCTCTTTTCATATTCAACAAAAGAAACCTGCACCCTGCCTAATTCAGGGTGAGTACTCCTGTCCCCGCTATTCGGGTCGTTAGCGCCAATCGCTACATTTGAAATTACACTTTCCACCAACGAGTTCCCTTTATCATGTAAAGGGTCCATGTGTAACACTTTATATACACGATTTTCAAGGTCGTGCGTTACCGAATCTGTGTAATCCACATTGGTACCGATCGGTAATTTCAAATACACAAAAATGAAATTGGGGTCGCCTTTCGGGAAAAACACCACAGGCACTTTTCGTATTCCTATAAATACAAAAGAAAACACCAGCAATAAAAAGGTACTGAACAAAAGCCAAACAGGCCTCCATCCTTTCAACGCCCAACGTAGCAGGCTTTCATAATGCCCCATGATCCAGGGCAGTGCCCTGTTCTGGAAGGAATGAATGAGGCCGTCAAAAATATATTTATTGAACACCATCAGTATGGAAAAGAAAATAAGCAGGTTGCCAAAGAAAGTCTGATGACCTAGGTCGAGCATAACTCCTGCACCAAGGAAAATCCACAGCAGTGGTTTTTTGAAAACATCTGATTTCTTTTTATTGCCCCCTTCAGGATGGTTCATGAAATCAACGGCAAACACGGGGTTCATAATAAATGCAACTATCAGCGAAGCTGTTAATGTAAAAATGAGCATCGCAGGAAGATAGATCATGAATTTACCGATGATGCCGGGCCAGAATAATAATGGGAAGAAAGGTGCAAGCGTAGTAAGTGTTCCTGCAAGAACAGGAACGAACACTTCACCTGCTGCAATTTTTGCTGCAAATGTTGAGCTGATCTTTCCATGGCCCTGCATAAATATCCTGTGTGTATTCTCGATTACAACGATCGCATCATCCACAATAATACCCAATCCGAAAAGCAAGGCAAACAGTACCATGAAATTGAGGGTGACGTGTGTGCCGATGATCAGGTCGGCTGCAGGAAGGAACACAAATGCTACAAACATACTCAATGGCACAGACAGCGCAACAAAGAATGCGTTGGTAACCCCCATAAAGAACATCAATATCAGCAAAACAAGTATAAAGCCGATCACAATAGAGTTTACCAAATCATTGAAAGATGTTCTTGTGTTTTTACTCAGGTCCCCGGTAATCACCAGTTTCAGGTCTTTAGGAAGTTCGTCCTGCATTTGCTTTACCACCTCTTTTACCTGGTCTGATGTTTCAATCAGGTTCTCACCACTTCTTTTAATAATATTGAGGGTAACCACATTTTTTCCCATCAGGCGTGCATAACTCTCGCTCTGTTTTACCGTGTCTTTGATTTCCGCTATGTCTTTCAAATAAATGGGCGAGCCATGTGAGTTGCGGATAATCACCTGTGCTATATCGTTAGCTGTATGAAACTGGCCTTTCAATTGAATGGTACGTTTCATATTTCCCACTTCAATTAAACCGCCGGTAATGTCAGCGTTTTCGCCGGCAACGGCATTTGCAATATCGTTGAAGGTAACATCAGCACTTTGCATTTTATAATTATCCACATTGATCTGGAATTCCCTTTCGGGTGCGCCAACTTCATCCACCCGGTTGATCTGAGAAATATCTTCCAGTTTATCTTTAATGTCATCAGCATATTTTTTTAAGCGCTGCATATCATAATTACCGCTTACATTCACATACATAATCGGCAGGTCGGAAAAGCTTACCTCCACCACATTTGGTTGCGTGGTCAGGTCAGTCGGCAGGTCTGTTTTTGATTTGTCAACCGCATCCTTCACTTTTTGAACAGCAACATCCACCTGCACATTCGTTTCAAATTCTACAATAATGGCAGAGTAATCCTGTACAGAAGTACTTGTCAGTTTATTGATCTTCGCACCGGTAATTGCCTTGATTTGTTTCTCGATCGGTCGTGTAACCAGGTTTTCTATATCTTTTGGGGAGTTACCTACATAAGTGGTTTGCACATAAATAGTAGGTATCACAATGTCGGGGAACTGTTCTTTTGGTGTTGTTCCGAAAATATAAATACCCCAAACCGACACAATGATCATCAGCAAATAAATTGCCGTTTTATTATTGATCGCCCAACTGGTTACAACAAATTCCTTGATCTTTCCTTTAAAATTTTCTAATACACTCATACAATTAGTTTAATATTATAAGAGTCGCCTGCTGTAATTCTTATGAATATTCCTGCGTCGCACTCTTGTACTCATGAACATCAATTCATGCCACCTTTATTAATCAGAGATATGCATAACCGATTTCAAATCCGGTAATTTTATTTATTATTGGGCACTTACTGTAATGGCTTGTCCGTCATACAAACCCTGTACCCCATCAGTAATGATCACGTCACCAGCCTGCAGGCCGCTTTTTATTTCAATCTTGTCGGCATACAATTGTCCCACCTGCACCACTTTTTTCTTTGCTACCATCCTGTCTCCTTCTTTGGAAGCCACCAGCACATATTTACCCTTTTCATCATTCTGAACAGTGCTTACAGGAACGGCAAGTGCATTTTGCACACTGTAATCCTGAATACTTACCAATGCGATTTGATTAGGATGAAAGTCTTTATCATAGGGAAGCTTTGCTTCGATATAAAAGCTTCGGTTATTCGGATCTATCAACTTTCCTGCAACATTCACTTTTACATTCAATGATTTATTATTCAATTCAGGCAATGTCACTTTTACATCAGTGCCCACTTTTACTTTGCTCAGGTACAATTCCGGTACCTGTGCTACGGCTTTCAGGTTTTGTGTATTTACAATGCGGATCTGAGGGTTGCTGGTGCCGGGAACAACTCCGGTAAAACCTTCTCCCACCCTGATGTTTACTTCATCTGCCACACCTTCAATATCTGCATATACATTAGTTAAATTGATCTGCTCTTTTAGAATATTGATTTGCTTTTGAGCCTGGTCAACCTGATTTTTTGCATTGATCACATCTACTTCCGCACCAATATTCTGTTTCCAAAGATTGCTTCTTCTATTGTACAAATCCTGTGCATAAGACAACTGTGTTTCAGCCTGTGATAATTGCCTTTGCAAAACTGCGTTATCCAATTTCAAGAGCAACTGGCCTTTCTTAACATAATCGCCTTTTTTGACAGACACATCAGTAACAATACCTCCGGTACCGTTACGCGGGGCTACATAAGCGACATTTAATGCATCCACTTTTCCCTGAAGATCGATATAATGGGCGAATGGGGCGGCTGCAAGTGTAGAAACAGCGACCAACTTTGCCTTTTCTTTTTTTGCAGCCGTCGTATCCAGTTTCGCGATTTCGTCCTCGAGTTGCTGAATCTCACCATTCAATTTTGTTTGTTGTTGCCTGAGCGACTCAAGCTGAGACTTTTTTGCGTCAAGAGCAGATTGTTCCTTAGACGCACTTGCCCCGCAGGAAGCGAGAAAAATAATTTCCGCAGCCACCACAACATTCATTATTCTTTTCATGATCATAGTATTTATTAGTCAGTTGAATTAATATTTTAATTTTCCAATTACACGTAAATAATCTACTTTAACGATTATGGCATCATACATAGCGCTTATATAATTTGCCTCCGCTACACGTAAATCTGTTTGAGCATTGGTCAAATCTGTATTTGATGCTAATCCTGATTCATATTTCTTTTTTGTCTGATCGTATACAGATACTGCCAGTTCCATGTTCTTCTTTTGTGACATTACTGTAATTAAATCGGCCTTGAACCTGTTCCGTGCCTGCATAACATCATTATCTATTGATATTTTCAGGTTGTCAATCATATTTTCGGTTTGTTGTAATTGCAGTTTTGCCTTTTTCAAATTTGCATCTTTTGAAAAACCACTGAAAATCGGAACGTTAATGCTAAGGCCGGCATAGGCAGTTGTGTACCATTTCCCGCTGGAGCTAAAAAAATCATAAGTATTTCCGAGGGCGTTTTTTTGATAGGAAGCATTTAAACTTAATACGGGCAGGTAGCTGTACTTATATCTTTTTACATTGTACTGGTTTAACTTTTTTGAAATCTCCAATCCCTGATAGTCGTTTCTGTCTTCATAATGGTAAGCCGTATCATCAAGCACGCCGGTTTTAAGATCTTCTTCAGTAAAATTATCCGTCAATACCAAGGAATCCGTCACAGACATACCCATCAGGAATTTCAATCCATAATATCCATTTGCAAGATTGCTGAGTAACGTTTCTTTTTGGGTTTGAAGATTTGTTAACTGTACTGTTGCTTTATCTATATCTAATTTTTCCTGGAAGCCGTTTTCATACATTGCTTTTGTGTCATGCAACAGTTTTTCTGCCCGTTCTATATTTGCATCTATTTGCGCAACCTGTGTTTTTCCAACAACAAGCTGATAATATATTTTGTGAATATTGGCGCTGATGCTTTCTTTTGTGATATCAATATTCTTCTGGTAATAATCAAGTGATGCCTGTCTTGCCTGCAAACCAACAAAAACCTGGCCATCAAAAAGAGTCTGCGTTAACTGAATAGACGCATTTGCACTATACTTAGGCTGAAAGCTTACAGCCATATACGTTCCGGGTGTACCACCAAAAAATTCAGCGGGCACAAGCGTCACCGGGGTCTTGAAAAAATCTGTAGCAGATCCGTTGCCGCTCACTGTTGGCAAAGCTCCTGCAGTAATGCTTTTATTTGTCTGTTCCTGTATCTGCAAATCCAGCAAAGCATTTCTTACCTGCACATTATGCTGATGCGCATAATCCAGACATTGCTGAATGGAAAATTCGTTGACAATCCTGGGTGCCTGAGGATAAGCTGTAATGACAATGCTTGCTGATACAATAGTCAATATTATTTTTCCCATACTATTCATACAATCCATGTTTATTTTTTTGGACAGTTTTCTGCATATATTTTTCAACCAGCTTCCTTCCTTTCAGGGTTGTAATACCATGTAGGAAGAGGTTATCTATTTCGTACAACACATCATTCACACGATACTTGTTATGAGAAAAAATATCCGGGTTAAAGGCCATGAAAACTGATTCTATTCGATGTCTAGCAATAATGTCGGTATTTATATCCGGCCGGTATAATTCTTCTTCCACTCCGCGTTGAAGGTTTTCCTTTACAGCTTTAAATAAAAACTGCAGTTTATGATCACGCAGTTTTTTGAAGGCCCGGGGGTGATGTTTTTCAAGGTCATACATAATTACCGGGTTCATTCCTTTTAACATTTCTTCCGTCTGTTCAATAGCCAGGAAAATTTCATGAATTGCATTTTCAGATTCTCCCCTGCTGGCGGCACAATCCGTTTCATTTTTCTGTGTAACCTGGCTTACCACAGCATCTACTATTTCATCTTTGTCAGCATAAAACTGGTAAATCGTTTTTTTACTGATACCCAGCTGAGCAGCAATCTCATCCATGGTTATGGAACGTATGCCGTAACGCATGAACAAATCAGTAGCCTTTTCCAGAATTCTTTCTTTCATTTCCATTTTTCACTTTAAATCGGATTGCAAAACTAAGGAAACTTTTTTTGTTACCAAAGTTTCCGTAATAAATTTTATTTTCCTTTTACCTGAGGTTAATATTTGGTATGAATGGTGTAGCTGGGCAGATGCCGTTAAGGGGTTGAGCAAAAAATGCCTTAACAGCCTATTTGAATAAAAGTTGCATTAACGAAATAATATTCATGTTTATGAATATGTCAAACAGTAAAAAATTTCCGGGAGAAATTATTGTTTAATTTTGAAAAGCCAAACTACTACTGAATGACATTCAGGAAATTTCTACGTAAGCTCTTTCAATATTTTTTGCAGGGACTTATTATCCTTGCTCCAATTGCCATCACCATATTTGCCGTTACCTCATTATTTGACTGGATAGACAGCATATTGCCCAATCTCATTCACAGATTAGCCCCTAACTGGATTGGCATTGACGAATCCGGCTTCCCAAAACGTATACCTGGCCTGGGTTTCATTATTGTAGTGGTAATAGTGTTGCTGGTGGGCTATGTCTCCTCCTCATTTGTGGTCAGCAGGTTGGTAGAGCTGTTCGATAAAATCCTGGAGAAGACTCCCGGTATCAAAATCATTTATTCTACAGTAAAAGATTTTTTTGAAGCCTTTGCCGGCAATAAGCGCAAATTTGATAAGGCTGTTTTAGTAAGTATTGAAGCCACAGATGTATGGCGTGTAGGTTTTATAACACAGGATGAAGTAAAACAGTTCGGCTTGCAGGATTATGTTGCTGTTTATATTCCGCAGAGTTACGCATTTGCAGGCAACTTGTATTTTGTAAAGAAAGAAAGAGTAAGAATATTGTCAGACATAAGCTCCGCCGATGCCATGAAATTTGCCATTTCAGGAGGTGTGACAGATATTGAAGAGGAAACATAACTGTCAATTAATGATTGTTGGTTAGTGACCGAAATAACTTTTCCAATGAAAAAAACAGTCTTATCCATCGCAGTATTGCTGCTTTATCAGCACGTATTTTGCTGGGGATTCTTTGCCCACAAAAAAATCAATTATTACGCTGTTTTTTTGCTTCCCCCGGAAATGTTGGTTTTATATAAACCCAATATTGACTTTATAAGCGAACATGCTGTTGATCCTGATAAAAGAAGATATGTGAACAGCAGCGAAGGCCCTCACCATTATATTGATATCGATCATTATGGTAAATATCCCTTCCCCGAGTTACCCAGGAAGTGGGATTCTGCTATAAAAAAGTTTTCAGAAGATACATTGCGCGTATACGGAACTGTACCCTGGTGGATTCAGACCATGTTAACAAGATTGACAAAGGCTTTCCGAGAAAAGGACCAGTCAAGGATTTTAAAACTGTCTGCTGAAATCGGTCATTATATTGCCGATGCACATGTGCCATTACATGCAAGCACTAACCATAACGGACAACTTACCGGCCAGGAAGGCATTCACGGATTTTGGGAATCAAGGATTCCTGAATTGCTTGCAGAAAAAGAATGGGATTTCTTTATCGGAAAAGCTGAATATATTTCAACGCCTCATGAGTTTATATGGAAAAGGGTATTGGAAAGCGCTGCAGAAGCTGATACTGTTTTAAGCCTGGAAAAAAAATTGAATGAAAAATTTCCGGCAGATAAAAAATTTGCTTTTGAAGAAAAAAATGGAACAATTACGAAACAATATTCTTCTGCGTATACCATTGCTTATAATAATGAAATACAAAATATGGTTGAACACAGGATGCGACAGTCTATTTATGCAGTTGCAAGCTTTTGGTATACCGCCTGGGTAGATGCAGGGCAACCTGACCTGAAAAGCCTCAGCCATAAAAACTTTAGCGAAGAAGAGTTAAAAGAATTTGAAGAATTGGACAACCAATGGAAAAATGAAAAGATAAAAGGAAGGGAAGAATGATTTTGCAGTTCTGGATCTTGAAGTTCGATAACAACTCGTGAACCAAATAATATGCATTTTACTTCGTTGCCAAAACCGCTGAACTCCGTGCTGTAAACCCCAAACTCGAAACAGTTTCGTAAATTCGCACCCATGTCAACTTTAAATGATGCCAGGCTGGTCCATAATTTTAATTCCGGGCCAAGTGTTTTGCCAAAAGAAGTCTTTGAGCAGGCAAGTAATGCCATTCTCGATTTTAACAATACAGGGCTATCTATTCTGGAAATTGGCCACCGTACTTCATTATTCCAGGAAGTAATGGATGAAGCAGTGGCGCTTTTAAAAGAGCTAATGAAGCTTGATGACGAACATGAAGTATTATTTATGCATGGCGGGGCTTCCACTCAATTTTTCCAAGTACCCATGAACTTATTGGATGAAAAGGAAACAGCAGCTTATCTCGATTGCGGAACATGGGGAACGAAAGCCATTAAAGAAGCAAAAATATTTGGTAATGTGGAAATAGTTGCATCTTCAAAAGATAAAAATTATACTTATATCCCGAAAGGATATACTATTCCTTCCCACGCCAAGTATTTTCATTATACTACCAATAACACCATTGAAGGAACACAAATGCACTCCATTCCGGAAACCAGCATTCCTTTGGTTGCAGATATGAGCAGTGATATTTTGAGTGAAACCATTGATTTCAATCGTTTCAGCCTGATTTATGCGGGGGCCCAAAAAAACATTGGCGCCGCGGGAGTTAACGTGGTAATCGTAAAAAAAGATATTCTTGGCAAGGTAAGCCGCAAGCTGCCTTCCATGATGGATTACCGGAACCATATAGAAAACGGCTCCATGCTAAATACGCCACCTGTTTTTGCTGTGTATGTGTGTATGCTTACGCTCCGATGGCTGAAACAACGGGGAGGTATAACCGAAATCGGGAAACTGAATGATAAAAAAGCTGCACTTTTATATGATACACTGGACGGCTTGCCCCTCTTCAGGCCAAAAGTTGCCAAGGAAGACAGGAGTAAAATGAATGTCGTTTTTGTGATTAACGATCCTGAACTGGAAAAAAAATTCCTCATCGCGTGTAAGGAGAATGGAATGGTAGGCATCAAAGGGCATAGAACAGTAGGCGGTTTCCGTGCAAGCCTTTACAATGCATTACCTCTGGAAAGTGTAATCGCGTTAACAGACCTGATGAAAGAATTTGCCCGCATTCATGGTTAAAATAATATTGAATAAATCAGAACTTAATGGCAATTATTAAACCCTTTAAAGCACTACGGCCAACAAAAGAAGTGGCTTCCAGGTTGGCTTCAAAGCCCTATGATGTGCTGAATTCGGAAGAAGCAAGAACAGAAGTTAACAGCAATAGCTTTTCGTTTTTACACATTACCAAATCTGAAATTGATTTGCCTGAAGGCATTGACACGCACTCCCAGCAGGTTTACGATAAGGCAAAAGAAAACCTCGCATTATTTCAGCAAAAAGGGTTCCTGTTCAGGGAAGAAAAACCCTGCTATTATATTTATCAGCTTATTATGGACAGGCGCAACCAAACAGGTTTGGTTTGTACCAGTTCAGTTGATGATTATGAAAATGATATTATCAGGAAACATGAGCTTACCCGTCCTGATAAAGAACTTGATCGCATCAACCACATCAAAACAACAGGTGCTCAAACAGGTAATGTGTTTATTGCATATCAAACCAACGAACGGCTGAATAAAGAAATTGAAGACTGGAAAGCCAGCCACCAGCCTGAATATGATTTTACTGCGGACGATGGCGTGAAGCATATTATTTGGATAGTGAATGATGACGAAACTATTTCGCGGATTACCGGTTATTTTGCGGAAACAGTTCCCTTCACTTATATCGCTGATGGCCACCACAGGGCTGCCTCTGCTGCTAAGGTGCGGAAAGCATTAGGTAAAAATGTAACAGAAGAAAGTAATTATTTCCTCACTACACTTTTTCCTGCCAGTCAGTTAAGAATATTAGATTACAACCGCGTGGTAAAGGATCTTAATGGATTATCCAAAGAAGTTTTTTTACACAGGCTTGAACAGGATTTTCTGGTTGGTAAAGTAGCCAATGGCTTTGTTCCTGCCCAGTTTCATGAATTCGGAATGTATCTTGATGGAAACTGGTACAAACTGATAACCAAGGAAGGCACTTATGAAAATGATCCTATCGGTATACTGGATGTTTCGATTCTTCAGAAAAATGTGCTTAACAAAATTCTTGCTATCAAAGACGTGCGCACAGACAAACGGATTGATTTTGTGGGGGGGATTCGCGGCACTGCTGAACTGGAGAAAAGGGTCGATAGCGGGGAAATGATGGTTGCATTCAGCCTGCACCCGGTAAGTATGCAGCAGTTGATAGACATTGCAGATACAGGTAATATTATGCCGCCAAAAAGCACATGGTTCGAGCCAAAACTCAGGGATGGCTTGCTAACGCACCTGATTTGATATTTGGGAGCAGATAATATCATAATGCTGAATAGGATTGCCTAAGTACAAGTGTACTACACAACCATATTTAATAGTAATTCTGCCGGTTGCAACATAAAACCTACTCCTCCGATTTGTGAAACTTAAGTTATTGATTTTTCAGCATTGATCATTCAACGTTATCTTTGACGGCATGAAGATTATTATCTCATTTTCATTTTTTATACTATCATTTGCATTTTGTTCTGCACAGGAACAGGATGTGAAAACACTTGACGAAACGGCTAAAACTTTTATGCGCCAGGGCGATTATACCAACGCAGTGGTTGTGTTGAACCGCGCTCTCGAGAAAGATCCCAAAAACCTGGACTTATTGAAAGACCTTGCATTTACTTATTATCTCGACAGGAATTTTGAAAAAGCTCTCGCGGTTTCAAAACCCTTAACTGAAAGACCGGATGCAGATGTTCAAAGCTTCCAGATACTTGGTATGGTTTATAAAGCAACAGAGGAACGAAAAGAATGCGAGAAAATATACAAACAAGGCCTAAAAAAGTTTCCTAAAAGTGGTGTTTTGTACAATGAATACGGAGAAGTAATCGGTACGGAAAACGGCCCGGAAGCTATTAAATTGTGGGAGAAAGGAATTGAAGCAGATCCCAACTTCGGATCAAACTATTATAACGCCAGTAAATACTATTATTCAAAAAATGAAAAGATTTGGTGTGTATTGTATGGCGAGATATTTGTAAACATAGAAAGCTACAGCACAAGAACTGCTGAAATGAAAGACATCATTTCGGAAGAATACAAAAAGATTTTTGCTGATGCTGCATTTTTAAAAAATGAGCACACAAAAAATCAATTTGAATCAGCTGTTATCAGCGGATTAACCGCACAAGCCAATGCTGTTACAAAAGGAGTGGATGCAGAAACACTTACTGTTATGCGTACGGAATTTGTGCTTTCCTGGTACAATCAAAATGTTATCGGCTTTCCGTTCCGGTTATTTGATTACCACCGGCAGCTTTTAAAAGAAGGCCTGTTTAATGCTTATAATGAATGGCTTTTCGGTGCAGCAGAAAATCTTTCCAGGTTTCAGACATGGACAAGCACCCACGCTGATGAATACAATCGCTTTATTGAATTCCAAAAAGGGCGCATTTTTAAACTTCCGGCAAATCAATATTATCAAACCCCGGCAAAATAGCCCTAGCATTTTATTTGCTATTAATTATTTTTTGCCTAATTTTTCCATGGTGAATGGACAGATAAAAAATTAAACCGGCAAATAATTAATTTATTATTCACGATTACCCGTTCGCCTTTTACAATATCGTATCACAAATTTTTTAAAAGCACCATGACAGAGCCAAAACGATTGTTTGATTGCATAGCTTACCAGATGGAAAATTTTCCCAAAGAAGATATGCTTGCGGCAAAAGAAAATGGAAAATGGAGAACATATAGTACCAAAGAAATCAAGGAGTCGGTAAACAGCCTTACCGCGGGGCTTTTGCAATTAGGGATTTCAGGAAATGATATGACCTCAGATCGAAGAGATAAGGTTGCCATCATTTCCAATAACAGGCCCGAATGGCTTATTGTTGATATGGCAGTACAACAGAGCGGGGCAATTCTGGTTCCTATCTACCCCACAACCAGTCCCAATGAAATTGAATTTATTTTCAATGATGCTGAAGTAAAATGTGTATTTGTCAGCAGTCATGAATTGTTTGATAAAATAAAAAGTATTCAATCCAAAATACCTTCCCTGAAAAACATTTTTTCTTTTAATGAGATAGCCGGGGCCGAACATTGGTCAAAACTTTTGATACCTGTAACGGATGAACTGTTTTCAGGAATCGAAACAGCAAAACAAAAAGTAACCGACGGTTGTCTCGCCACTATTATTTATACATCCGGAACCACAGGTGTTCCAAAAGGAGTTATGCTTAGTCATCATAATATCATAAGCTGTATAATATTTTCCAAAGAAAGTTTTCCATTCGAAAATAACCCATCACAAAAAGCATTAAGCTTCCTGCCGCTCAATCATATTTTTGAAAAAACGGTAAGTTATATTTATTTGTTTAGCGGTTACAGCATTTATTTCGCTGAAAGCCTCGATACTATAGCCACAAACCTGCAGGAATTAAAACCAGACATTTTTACCACGGTACCAAGGCTTTTGGAAAAAGTGTATGAACGCATCATGGCAAAAGGTGCTGAGTTAAAAGGTATAAAAAGAAAACTGTTTTTCTGGGCAGTTGAACTGGGAAAAAGATATGATAACAGGATAAGCAACGGTTTTCTTTATAACATTCAATTATCATTAGCTAACAAACTTATCTTCAACAAATGGCGTGAAGCGCTGGGGGGAAACATCAAATATATTGTTACAGGTGGCGCAGCATGCCAAGAAAGATTGATGCGGATTTTCAATGCGGCCGGTATTCCATTATTTGAAGGGTATGGCCCTACAGAAAATTCCCCGGTTATTTCGGTGAACGGACGCCTGCCCGGTAAATGTAAATATGGTACGGTAGGCCCTGTTATTAAAGGTATTGAAGTAAAGCTAGAAGAAGATGGAGAAATTTGCGTGAAAGGCCCCACAGTTATGGAAGGCTATTATAAAAGACCTGACCTTACTGCTGAGACAATTATTGACGGATGGTTGCACACCGGTGATATCGGCAAATTTGAAGACGGCATTTTTCTTCGTATCACCGACAGAAAAAAAGAACTCTTTAAAACCAGCGGTGGAAAATACGTGGCTCCTGCCGCTATTGAAAACAAATTAAAAGAATCCCGTTTCATTGAGCAGCTTATTATCGTAGGGCCGGAAAGAAAATTCGTTGGAGCTTTAATTGTGCCTTCGTTTGCTGCATTAAGTGAGTGGTGCAAACAAAATAACATTCCATTCACCTCTCATCAAGACATGGTGCGTAACCCACAGGTGCTCACTTTTTACAAACAGATAGTAGAAACTTATAATCAAAACTTCAACCATGTAGAACAAATTAAAAAATTTGAACTTTTGCCTGATGAATGGAGCATCGAGACTGGTGAGATGACGCCAAAGCTCAGCCTGAAACGCAAAGTGATCATGGAAAAATATAAAGAGGCAATTGAAAGAATTTATGTGTAACTACTAAAAATAATCTTATCCGGTTTAATGGAGTCAAAAGAAACTATTTCAAGAATATTACAAATTCTTCCACACCAGCAACCCTTCAGATTCATTGATGAAATAACTTCTGTCGATGATAGTCACATTGAAGGAAATTATCTTTTACAGGAAAATGAAAGTTTCTATAAAGGCCATTTCCCTGGCTTTGCAGTAACCCCCGGTGTTATTTTAACTGAAATCATGGCACAAATCGGGTTGGTTGCTTTCGGCATTTATTTATTAATGGCTGAAGGAGAAAAAGAGTTTAAAAATATGGCAACGCTTTTAACGGAAACGAATATCAGGTTTAAAAAACAGGTGTTTCCATCTCAAAAGGTTTTCGTGCATTCAGAAAAAATTCTTTTCAGGCATGGAAAATTACAATGTAACGTGTCGTTGAAAAATGCTGAAAATGTTTTACTTTGTTACGGTAACATGAGCGGAATGCTCCATATAAAAAATTAACCTTTCTCTGAAAAAGATAAATAGCTGCACTTTATACATCAGCAAACCCTAAATAATGAACCGTGTAGTTATCACCGGCCTTGGCGTAGTTTCCCCCAACGGAATTAATATCCCTTCTTTCACCTGTGCTATAAGGAACGGTATCAGCGGCATTCACTTCCGCCAGGAATTAAAAGACTATGCAATGGGGTGCTGTGTTGCGGGGGTGCCACTAGAGTTTGACGAACATGTTTTGAGCAAGTACCTCAGCCCGGGGGTTTATAAAAGCCTTCGTAGCAGCACTGTGAAATATGCTTTAACTGCAGCGCTTGAAGCTTGGCAAAATGCCGGTCTTATAATGAACAACGCTGATGTACAACCGGAAACCGGGTGCATATTCGGAAACGGTGTTTGCGATGTTGAACACATGCGTTATGCCATTCAGATGTTCGAGAACCTGGAAGTGCAGAAATTAGGCGTACGGCATATTGAACAATTAATGACCAGCGCTGCCAGCGCTTTCATTGGTGGTTTGTTCGGGCTCGGCAACCAGGTTATGGCCAATAGCAGCGCATGCAGCACAGGAACTGAGGCCATCATACTCGCATATGAAAGAATCAAATCAGGCCATGCAAAACGAATGATTGCCGGGAGTTGCGAAGCCAACAGCAAATACATCTGGGGCGTATTTGATGCTATGCGTGTATTAAACAGGAACCATAACCATGATCCTGCTGCAGCGAGCAGGCCAATGAGTGTGGACAGTGCCGGATTTATTCCCGGCTGTGGTGCAGGCGCTTTAATATTGGAAGAACTGGAAACCGCTGTTAAACGAAATGCAACGGTTTACGCCGAAATAAAAGCCGGTTTTGTAAACAGTGGCGGCCAGCGAAACGGAGGCACAATGACTGCCCCTTCGCCATACGCAGTTAAAAAATGTATTGAAACGGCAATTAAAAATTCAGGTATACATCCATGTGAAATTGACCTTGTTTGTGGCCATCTTACAGGCACAACCGCCGACAAAATTGAAATTGCAAACTGGGCAGAAGCACTGGGCAGAAAAGGCAAGAGTTTCCCCTTTATTAATTCTTTAAAATCATTAACAGGCCATTGCATAAGCGCAACAGGTTCTATTGAAAGTGTTGCGGCTATTTTACAAATGCAGCACAGTTTTATTCAGCCCAACAGGAACTGTGAAAACATTCAACCGGAAATTTTAGGCCTTATTTCCGAAAATGCTATTGTACGCGAGCCAATGGAAAGAGAAATCAATACGGTTATCAAAGCCAATTTTGGTTTTGGTGACGTAAACAGTTGTATCATTTTTAAAAAATTCCACCAATAAATTTTATGGAAAGAACAGAAATTTTAGAAGAACTCAAATCCATGATGGGAAAGTACATGCATGATGAAGACAAAGTGAAGCTTGCTGACATTACAGACGACACTGATTTCGTTAAAGACCTGAACATGGATTCTATAGACCTGGTAGATATTGTTATCCAAGCCGAAAACAAGTATGGTATTGAAATAAAGAATGAAACGATTTCCAAACTGAATACAATCGGTGCTTGCTTAGATGTGATACAGCAAAGACTGGCAGAAAAAGGGCAACAATCAGGGGTTCAGCATTTTTGAAACTTCAGGTAGCTTGTCTGCGATAAAATAATTTTCAGGTATTGCTTTTTCCTGTTGCGGTTTTGAAAATTTTATAACAGATCGCCTTTCTTTATTAAAATGATCAATTAACTCCAATTCCATATTTATTTCTCTTCCGGTTACCATTTGATATTTAGTAAATAATATGGTTTTATATAATTTTTCAGAACTTAAATAAATATCAGCCTTTAAAGCTTTTTTACTTTTTTCATCAACCCATAAATCAATTTTTTTATAAGCATTTTCCGGTGATGAAGATTTCAAATGAAGTAAGTAATCACCATTATTTGCTTTTGCATATTTTTCCTCATGTAATGATTCCACAATATAATCAGCTGACCAGTTTAACCTGGCAATATCTAAAAAGGAAGCTGATGCAGATAGTTTTTGCAGGGCTGTTATTTTCACGGGCTTTGCCGCCGACCTGATGTACAACCACATTTCATAACCTTTCATCAACACCAGGTTCCCTTTTTGTGGCCCGGGCCCCAGGAATTCAACCAACGTTTTATTTCCGTCAAAATAAATTTGGTAGGTGGTATTGTTATTATCACCATAATTACTGTCAATAAGCATCGCAATGACAGACATTTTTTCCCAGGGTATTCTTTTAATCTCTGCCTGGTGCAATACTTCCTGTGGTTTTATTATTGGTTGTGCAATTAACTGAAGACATAAAAAAATAATTAATAGTCCTGGTAACTGTCTCATAAAACGGGATGAAGATTATGTATGTTCGAGTGATTCAACGATAGAAAATCTTTTTATAACGATAAGAGAAGAAAAACTTGATAATGTTATTGCTACAATAATTCCGATAGCAACCCACGGATGAAGCCATGTTGCAGCATATACCTGCAAAGTGTAAGGGCGGCTCATTCCCGGAACAGGAGGCATAATGATGTGCAGCGAATTGATGATACGGGAAATGATGAGTTGTAAAATCATGCCGACGGAAGCCCCGATAATACCTATCAGAAAAGCTTCAAGTATAAAAACAGTATTAATTTGCCTGATGCCAAGCCCGATTGCACGCAGCGTTCCGATTTCACGTATCCTTTCCATCGTTGTCATGTTCATAATGTTCCAACAACTAAGTAATACAATCACTAAAATAATCGAGCCCATAAAGCTGAAAATAATATTGAAAATATCCCGTATAGAAATGTAAAACGTGGCATCTTCATACCAGGGTATTGTTGTTAAACCGGTTGTCAAAGAATTTTTTGCAAGATGTAATTGTAATGTTTGCAGTTTAGTATCAAAATTTTTTCTGTTCCTGAACATTACCGAAAGCAAACTGATTTTATGTGTACCTATAAGTTTCTGTGCGATATCAATAGTAGTGAGCAGGTAATATTTATCTGTTTCGCTTACACCGGTTGACATGATGCCCAGTAACTCCACATCAATGCCGTTGATGGCACCGTCAACAGTAGTGCTATACATCATCAGCATATCGCCCGGTTTTGCATGCAGGGAGTTTGCAAGTGCTTTACCAAGAATAACTCCTGTCTTTTTTTCTTTCAATGGCAGCAATTGCTCGCCGAGTTTTAATTTCGGATTTATCTCCGACATTCCTGCCCATAACCTGATCTCTTTATCTACGTCTTCACCAAAGCCTTTGAATGGGACCGATATATCCCCATTTGAGATTAGTCCGCCGAATTCTATTCTTGGTAACATATAATCAACATCTGTATCCTGCCGGATAATTTCTTTTAATTCATCTATCCTGTCAAGACCGAATTCCAGTGTATGTTGTTCCTGTTGCTGTATTGCCCGTTTATCAATTAATTGAAGGTGCCCCGAACCGCTTGAGCCTCCAAACCCATTACGAATGGTAAGCTCCTGCAAACTGTAAACAGAAAAACTATAATAGCCAATTGCAATGCTTAAAGCTGTACAACCTGCTGCGGCTATCAATATTGCAAAGAAAGAACGTCGTTTGTTGCGAAATAAATTACGATATGCAAGTTTTAGCAACTTTACAAAATTCCGGTACGAATATTTTCCGGAAGCTGGTTCGGTATTTCTAGTCCCCGCTTTTTGCATTTTTTATTTTTGCTTCTTCATATTACCATTTATCCCTCAATCTTAAATTATCCTGATTATCCCATACTTTACTTCACAATTTTGCCATCCTGGATAAATAATTTCGTCCTCGCATGGTCAATCACCATCTGGTCGTGTGATGCAATAACAACCGTAATTCCCAGTTCAGCATTCAATTCCTTCATTAATTCAATAATCGATTCCGCATTTTTCCGGTCAAGGCTCGCTGTTGGCTCATCAGCTACAATTAACGAGGGATTACCTGCAAGCGCACGTGCAATGGCAAGTCTTTGTCGTTGGCCACCCGACATATTTGATGGCCTTTGGTTCATTTTATCAGCTATGCCTACACGTAAAAGAAATTGCCCAACAAGTTCGTTAATGGTCCTTTTGTCGAGGCCTTTAAATAATAAAGGGAGTTCAACATTTTCATATGCTGTTAAAACAGGCACGAGGTTAAAAGTTTGAAAAACAAAACCGATGTGGTGGAGGCGGAGATGATTAAGCTTATCCAAAGAAGTATTGGTGATATTGATCCCTTCAAAAAAAATGTCGCCTTGTGTAGGTTTGTCAATGCAACCAATGATATTAAGCAATGTTGTTTTACCACTGCCGGAAGGTCCCGCAATTGCCAGGAAATCTCCTTTTCCGATACTACAACTAACATTATCCAATGCAAAAATCTCTGTATCATCTAAAAAATATTTTCTCGAAATATTTTTCACTTCAACCAATGTATTAGTAACAGCCATGCCGGTTTTAGATTATTACCCGTATTACATGATTAATTTATATTACAATATATAACGAAAGCGTAATTGAAACAGGTAATGCCCATGTTTTTTTAACACTTTTAGTATAAATTTTTATTGACACAAAATCGGCTTAATTTTCCGTTCATTTTAAACATATTTTTATGGAAAAAAAACTATCAGGACAAATTGCCATTATAACCGGCGCCAGTTCAGGTATTGGTGCAGGGGTAGCCAAGGCATTGGCAGATGCCGGTGCAACAGCTGTTATTAACCACCCTGTCGAGGCTACAAAACCCGCTGCAGATGCGGTGCTTACCGAAATAACCAATGCCGGTGGAAAAGGCATTACCTACCAGTGCGATGTAAGCAAGGAAGACCAGGTAATAAACATGTTTGCTGATGTTGTGAAACAATTCGGGACCGTTGATATACTGATCAATAACGCGGGGCTGCAACGCGATTCACCTTTTACGGATATGACCTTGGAGCAATGGAATTTTGTAATTGGGGTAAATCTCACCGGTCAGTTTTTGTGTGCCCGTGAGGCCATTAAAGAATTCCTGCGCAGGGGGGTTATTCCTGAAAGATCAAAAGCAGCCGGAAAAATCATTTGCATGAGCAGTGTACATGAAGTTATTCCCTGGGCAGGCCATGCAAATTATGCGGCCAGCAAAGGTGGCATTATGCTGATGATGAAAAGCATTGCACAGGAATTTGCACCAAAAAAGATCCGTGTCAACAGCATTTGCCCGGGAGCAATTCAAACACCAATTAACAAACAGGCCTGGGATACCCCGCAGGCCCTGCAATCTCTGTTAACACTGATCCCTTACCAAAGAATCGGTCAGCCTGAAGACATTGGCAAAGCCGCTGTATGGCTCGCCAGTGATGAGGCTGATTACATCACAGGAACTTCGATTTTTATTGATGGCGGTATGACACTCTATCCGGGTTTCAGTACAAACGGATAAAGAAAATTATGAGCATAAGTATTGGATATGAGCAAGAAAAATTAATACAGTTTCGGCAACTTTTTTCAAGAACCAAAATTGCCTTTAGTGGTTTTAGGTTATGAGTTTAGAAAAACAGAGACTTCAGCATACAAACTGGAAAAAATGGGGTCCTTATGTCAGCGAACGACAGTGGGGAACTGTTCGTGAAGATTATAGTGCGGATGGTGAAGCATGGAAATATACTACGCACGATATGGCCCGCAGCAAAGCATGGCGCTGGGGTGAAGAAGGTATTGCCGGGATTTGTGATGATCAACAACAGATATGCTTTTCCGTTAGTTTATGGAATAAAAAAGACATGATCTTAAAAGAACGGTTATTCGGACTCACGGGGAATGAAGGCAACCACGGTGAAGATGTTAAAGAATTATATTATTATCTCGATTCTACACCTACACATTCTTACATGAAGATGTTGTATAAGTATCCGCAGGCTGAATTCCCTTATAACTGGTTGTTGAATGAGAACAAAAAGCGGACAAGACTTGAACCTGAATTTGAACTAATCGATACCGGCATTTTTAACGATGACAATTATTTTGATGTATTTGTTGAATATGCAAAAGCGGAAGAAGAAGATATACTGATAAAAATTTCCATTCGGAACCATTCTAAACAAACCGCATCCCTAAATGTACTGCCAACTATATGGTTCCGCAACACATGGTCATGGGGTTATGATAATTACACTCCTGCTTTGTTTGCTATCGCAGACGATGTGATAGAAATTCAACACAAGGTTTTAGGAAATTTTAAATTGTATTGTGAACATAACGAATCATTGTTGTTCTGCGATAATGAAACCAATAACCCCAGGCTTTATAACTATCATGATGGAAAAAGATATTATAAAGATGGTATCAATGATTTTATTATCAGCGGTGCAAAAACCATAAACCCAGACAGAGGAGGAACAAAGGCTTCAGCCAATTATGACATTAGTATCGGCCCCGGTGAAATTAAGATTATACGGTTGAGGCTATGCAATAAAAACCCCGATAGTCCTTTTGATGATTTCGAAAATATATTCAGCCAAAGGATTAATGAGGCCAATGAATTTTATAATGAACTTCAAAGGAATATTGCAAATGACGATGCAAAAAATATACAACGCCAGGCATTTGCAGGTATGCTGTGGAGCAAACAATTTTACTATTACGATATCGCCCAATGGCTGAACGGCGACCCCTCTCAACCCAAACCTCCGAAAAGCAGGTTTAGCGGAAGAAACAGTGATTGGAAACATTTGAACAATGCCAATATCATTTCAATGCCGGATAAATGGGAATATCCCTGGTATGCTGCATGGGATCTGGGTTTTCATTGCATTACCCTGGCACTAATTGATCCTGCATTGGCAAAAAAACAACTTATGTTGTTAACACGCGACTGGTACATGCACCCCAACGGCCAGCTGCCCGCTTATGAATGGTCGTTCAGCGACACTAATCCCCCGGTGCATGCCTGGGCTGCATGCCGGGTGTATGAATTAGACAGGCAGCAGAATAATGGCAAAGGGGATATAGAATTCCTTGAAACGATTTTTCACAAACTGCTTATCAATTTCACGTGGTGGGTTAACCGAAAAGATGAGGAGGGTAACAATATTTTTGAGGGTGGTTTTTTAGGAATGGATAATATTAGTTTATTTGACCGTGACCAGAAATTGCCTGATGGTGCTCATCTTGAGCAATCGGACGGAACGAGCTGGATGGCGATGTATTCCCTGAACCTGATGCGCATGGCCCTGGAACTGGCACAAACCAATTCCGTGTACCAGGATATGGCTACAAAATTTTTTGAGCATTTTTTGTATATAGCCGGCGCCATGGCCAGCATGGGTGAGAATAATTCGGGTTTGTGGGATGATGAAGATGAATTTTTTTATGATATTATCAGAATGCCGAATGATGGAGCAATTAAACTAAAAATCCGCTCGATGGTTGGGCTGATACCTCTTTTTGCTGTTGAAATTCTGGACGATGAATTGTTGCAATCACAACCGAAATTCGTGGAACGGATGAGATGGTTTCTGGATAACCGGCCCGATCTTGCCAATCTCGTTTCACGCTGGCATGAAAAGGGAACAGATGAAAAACATTTGCTGTCCTTACTTCGCGGGCATCGCATGAAAAGGATATTATACCGCATGTTGGATGAAACAGAATTTCTCAGCGATTATGGTATACGGGCCTTGTCCAGATATCATGAGCAGCACCCCTACCAATTTAATGTGGATGGGCAATTACTGAGTATTCAATACACTCCCGGGGAGTCCACTATCCCGTTGTTCGGTGGCAACTCTAATTGGCGCGGGCCAATCTGGATGCCTGTTAATTACCTCATCATAGAATCGCTACAGCGTTTTCACCATTATTATGGCGATGATTTTAAAGTAGAATATCCGAGCAATTCAAAACAATATTTATCGTTGAATGATATCGCTACCGAATTGGGTAACCGGCTTACAAAAATATTTTTAAAGGATAGCAATGGCAAGCGAGCTGTTTTCGGTACAAACGACAAACTGCAATCTGATAAGGATTTTAATAATTATATTTTATTCTATGAATATTTTCATGGCGATAACGGAAGAGGTATAGGGGCATCGCACCAAACGGGATGGACAGGACTGATTGCAAAAATTCTGCATCCCAGGCTTGTGAAATAACTAAGTATTACTGTTAATACACGGTGTATTATGTTACCTCAGCTAAAGTGGTTGCGACGCAACAATGCTGAACAGCATTAATGAAGCCGGTATCTATATAAAACCTTGTTGGAATAAAACCTGTTGAAAAATTTGCATGGAAAACATCATTGAAGAAATAAGGAAGCTGTTTCAGTATTACAGCAGCCTGGCAGTTTTAAATATTGCAAAAATCCCTCAATCCGGCAGCATCCGCATCTATTTTCGCATTACCACACCGGAAAAAAATTTTATTGCTGCTTACGGAAATAATGTGAAAGAAAATAAGGCATTTATTTACTTAAGCAGACATTTCAGGAAAAACAATTCTCCGGTTCCAGAAATTTTTGCAGTTAATGAAGACGAAACCATTTATATACAGGAAGATTTTGGTGATACTTCCCTGTTAAATAAACTGGAAGAAAACGGTTATAGTGATGATGTATATACGCTTTTTCAGAAAAGCCTGAAGAGCCTTTCCCGTTTGCAGATAGAAGGGGATAAGGGCCTGGATTATAATTATTGCATCACCTCAAAAGAATTCGGTCAACAGGCTATATTAAGCGACCTGCTTTATTTCAAATATTATTTTTTAGATGCACTGCAATTACCCTACGATAAGGAAAAGATGCTGGATGATTTTGATAAATTGAGCAGGCACCTTTCCAAAGCCGATTACAAGTATTTTATGTTCCGCGATTTTCAGAGCAGGAATATTCTGATCAAAGAAGAACAGCCGCATTTTATAGATTTCCAGGGTGGCATGAAAGGGGCTTTGCAATATGATGTTGCATCCATGCTCTGGCAGGCAAAAGCAAATCTTTCTGATGAATGGAAAAATAGTTTGTTCGCATATTACATGGATTGTGTGGAAGAAACCCTGAATAAAAAAATTGACCGCCCTAGTTTTGAAAACCAGTATAATGGTTATATTCTCATACGCCTGCTGCAGGTACTTGGCGCCTATGGCTTCAGAGGATTGTTTGAAAGAAAGGCACATTTTCTCACCAGCATTCCATTAGGATTAAGAAACTTGAAATGGTTTTTAAAACATAAAACAACAGGAATTGAATTGCCGGAGTTTCAGCGAATGCTGAACGTGGTGGTAGAAAATGATATCATCGAAAGATTCGAACCTATACAGGCAACAGAAGCAACGCCACTGACAATATATATCTACAGCTTCTCATACAAAAAAGGAATTCCCGGGGATGGAACTGATAATGGCGGAGGTTTTGTGTTTGACTGCAGGGGCATTTTAAACCCCGGAAGAATAGAAGAATTTAAAAAACATACCGGCCGTGATAAACCGGTAAAAGATTACCTGGAGCAACAAACCAAAATGCCTGTTTTTCTGAACAGCGTTTTTGACATTGTAGATGTAACTGTTGAAGATTATATCAAAAGAAATTTCAGTAGCCTGATGGTATGTTTCGGTTGCACCGGCGGGCAGCACAGAAGTGTATATGCTGCAGATGCGCTGGCACGTCACCTTCGCAATAAGTTTAAAGTAAAAATTGCTCTTCATCACGTTGAGCAGGAAGCAAAAAACTGGATGAACACTTGAATTGTGATGACTGTGAAGAATTATTGGTTTACAGCGCAAATCTGCAATTGCCAACTATATTCTGACCTATCTTTGCGCGATGTATTATTTTGTTTACGGTTTATTGTATCTCCTTTCATTACTGCCATTAAGGATTTTGTATATCTTATCTGATGGGTTGTATTTATTGATTTATTATATTACCGGCTACCGAAAAAAAGTAGTAATGGATAATCTACAGACCGCCTTCCCGGAGAAGAATGAAAGTGAACGGATAAAAATAGCGAAACAATTCTACAAAAACTTCATTGACTCATTCATTGAAACTATAAAACTCATTTCTGTAAGCGACAGTTTTTTACAAAAAAGATTTACCATCGCAAATTTGGAAATCTTGAATGAATTGCAAAAAACGGGTAAATCATGTCAGGTTCATTTAGGCCATACCTTTAATTGGGAATGGGGTCAGCTGGTTTTGCAAAAATTAATTCGTTACAGGCTGATGATCGTGTATATGCCCATCAGTAATAAAATTTTTGAAAAGATTTTTTATAAAATGCGCACACGCAATGGCAGTATCCTGCTGCCTGCTACCAGTATGAAATCTGCAATGGTACATTATAAGGATACCCAATACCTGCTTGCATTGGTAGCCGACCAAAGTCCGGGTAACCTTAACACATCTTATTGGCTGAATTTTTTTGGAAAGCCGACTGCATTTGTTTCAGGTCCTGAAAAAGGTGCACAGCGGAATGAACTTCCAGTTGTTTTTGCGCATATCGAAAAACCCAGGCGTGGTTATTACCATGCTGTTATTGAGCTGGCAACTGCTGATGCCAGTAAATTATCAGATGCGGAGCTTACTAGGAAGTATGTTGATTATCTTGAAAAAGTCATCAGTCAAAACCCATCCATGTGGTTATGGAGCCACCGCCGGTGGAAACATAAGTGGAAAGCCGAATATGCAGCTAACTGGGTTGATGAAAAAAAACCTCCTGCTGATTGTTAATGCAATTACCGCTTTTGGATAAAGCCGTTAATCATATTGCCGTTACAAACTAACGAGTATGCATATCCAACACAGAAACCGGCTAATGCTTAGTTAAGCACGCTTTTTTCTTTAACTATTTCGATCCTTTTTTGTTCTTTTATTTTGTTCCAACCCCCCGAAACATTACGAAGATTATGTATTCCCTGACGTTTTAACAATGATGCAGCTATTATGCTTCTATAACCACCGCCACAATGCAGATACAGATTTTGATTGTCTTCTATACCCGACATGCTTGCCGGATCATTCATTTCGCTTAACGGAATGTTCATTGCTCCTTTGATATGACCGTCTGCAAATTCCGTTTCCCGCCTTACATCAATCACTACAAGGTTTTTATCAAACGGCAAATCCATCGCAAGTTCATCGGCGTCAATATCGATGATCATGTCAATTGCATTACCTGCTTTTTCCCAGGCATCAAATCCGCCATTTAAATATCCTGCTATTTTATCAAACCCGACCCTCGCCAGTCGTATGATACTTTCTTTTTCCCTCCCTTCATCGGTAACCAGTACTATTGGTTTATCAAAAGGTAAAAGGCTCCCTGCCCATTCGGCAAACCGGCCATTCAATCCAATGTTTATCGATCCAGGTACAAAACTTTTTGAAAAAACAGTTTCATACCTGGTATCCAGCATTATTACCTCTTCTTGTTTCAGTATTCTTTCAAATTCATCTACAGTTAATGCATTCATTCCTCTTTGCAATACCTCATCAAGACTGTTATACCCTTCCTTATTAATCTTTGCATTAATCGGGAAATATTTTGGAGGGTTACTTAGTCCGTCTGTAACTGATCTGATAAATTCTTCTTCACTGTTTGCATTTAAGGCATAATTGCTTTCCTTTTCATCAGCTATAGTGCTAAAAGTATCGGGGCCAAGATTTTTGCCACAGCTGCTACCTGCGCCATGTGCAGGATAAACAATCACATTTCCCGGGAGCGGTATAATCTTTTTTTGCAGAGAATCATAAAGTAATGCAGCTAACTGTTCTTTGCTGAGGTTACCGCTGCTTAAGTCAGGCCTTCCAACATCACCTACAAATAATGTGTCGCCTGTAAAAACAGCATTGGGCTTATCATGCTCATCTCTTACCAAAAAGCATGAAGATTCAAGGGTATGGCCGGGGGTATGTAGTACTTCGATGGTAATATTTCCAAGCTTAAAAATTTCACCGTCTGTCGCTTGATGAATTGTAAATTGTGTTTCCGTGCCGGGGCCATAAATTATCGGAGCATTTGTAGCCCTGCTTAAATCCAGGTGACCACTCACAAAATCAGCATGGAAATGTGTCTCAAAAATATATTTAATCACAGCCCCTCTTTCTGCAGCTAATTGAAGATACGATTCAATATCTCGCAATGGGTCTATTATGGCTGCTTCATTATTACTTTCTATATAATAAGAAGCCTCACTTAGGCAACCGGTATATAATTGTTTAATGAACATAATTTTTAGGCAAAATTATGTATTTAAAGAGAAGGAGAAAACAGAATGTATCTTGTTATTCGATAAGGTTTTCAACACATTTCATAATATGCCCGATCCTGATATCGCTAATGGTATAATAAATAAATTTTCCGTCACGCTCTGTAGAAACAATACCTGCTTTTCGCAAAATAGCCAGGTGCTGAGAAGCTACTGATTGTTCCAGCCTGAGTTGAACATATATTTCGGTTACTGTAAGCTTTTTGTGCTCATCAAGCAATCGTACAATCTGCTGTCTTAATTTATGGTTCAATGCGCGTAAAATCATAGCAGCCTTTTTCAAACTCACAAAATCTATTTTCAAAGGCGTGCCATTTGAACCATTTATTATCATCCAGTGATTACTTGAAGTTAATGTCATCAGGAAGAAATTTTAAGATCAGTTGATAAACAAAATTAGTATACCAGACCAAAATGAAGGCAATTAAATTTAATTAAATGATAATCTGATTATTTTTTAATATAAGAATGGAAATCTTTGATATAGGCGGGTTGACTATAAATAATGTCGGTGAATTGATTTTTTGAGAGTTTCTGATAGGCCAGTTGAGCGAGATGGCCTGCATGACCCGAAGATTCCACAAACCGGGCGTTTTTATGTGTGGCAATTTTTTTCCACTTTATGCTGCCATTACCAAAGAAATAAATAGTACATGTATTAAGCTCATCATTAAAGCTGTGCTCATCCAGTATAACAGCTGTTGGTAATATTAGCTCCTCTAAATCAGGTGTGTAAAGGCCTGTAAACACTTCCATTCTCTTTGCATCAATCATCGGACATAGAATTGAAGCCTTGTCAATTTTTAGCTGCGTCGTGGCCGCATATGCCATCACTTTTAATGTGTTCTCTGTTATCAAAGGAATCTGAAGTGCATAACAGAGTCCTTTCGCAGCCGACAAACCCACACGCAAACCTGTATAAGAACCGGGACCTTCCGTAACAGCCACTGCTGTTATGTCTTTTATTGAAAACCCATTTGACCGTATGACTTCATCAATGGCCTCATGCAGCCAGGCAGCATGATCTTTTTGATCTTTGTTTTCAAACAGGCATAAAGTATTTCCATTATTGGAAAGACAAATGCTTGCCGATTCGGTAGCTGTATCTATACTTAAGATCATTAATGTTATTTTTTCAAAAAAACCTCGTTTTCCAAGGCTTTGGAAATATTGTACCTGATATCTGTTTTGGCAAGTTCCGAAATTAAATCATGCACTCGTTTTATTCCTATCTTTTCGGTCCATTCAAAAGGACCATAAGGATAGTTCGTGCCCAGTTTCATCGCTGTATCTATTTCTTCTTTAGAGCTCACCGCATCCTGAAGTGTAAAATAGGCTTCATTAATAACCATTGCTATTATTCTTGCAGTTATCATGCCGCTAATATCTGGTACATATAGAAATTGCCAATTCAAACGGGCAAAAATATTGGCAACATATTCTTTGTATGTTTCATTTAAAACGACCACTTCGCAAATTTCCCTTTCTAAAAAACCCGGCCATGCATTTATCCTCACGAATGGCTGTCCAATTTGCTTTAACGTGTTCACCACAGCATTAACGAATATGGGCTTTGGTAAAAATGCTGCAAGGCCATTAATCCTTTTATCATCATTTTCAAATTCAAGGTCAAAATAGGCATCCGCATCACTTATCTCTGCAAAATCCTCCAGTGCATTTACATATACTATGCTGACATCTTTGCCGGCTGGCTTATGAAAAATTTCATATTTTATATTTTCCTGCGCAAACACCGCAATTTTCATACAGCTATTTTCCAACAAAGAAAAACTATTTGTGCTGAACCGGAGCTTTTAACTTTTCTATACATTTGAGCATGGAAAAGAAAATTATTAATACCAATAGCGCCCCCGCGCCAATCGGTCCTTACAACCAGGCAGTTCTTGTTGATAATACGCTCTTCATTTCGGGACAAATTGCTATTAACCCGTTAACAGGAAATATTGAATCAACAGATGTTGTTTCAGAAACACACCAGGTAATGCACAACTTGAAATCTATTTTAGCAGAAGCAGGAATGGATTTTAGTAATGTAGCAAAAACGACTATTTTTTTAAGCGATATGTCATTATTTGCCCAGGTTAATGAAGTATACGGCAAATATTTTTCAGGAGACTTTCCTGCCCGTGAAACAGTTGCAGTGAAAGGCTTACCAAAAAATGTGAATGTGGAGATTAGTATGATTGCTGTGAAATAGAAATAAGTCCTGAGGAATTTTACAATCTCAACAAGGTTTTTTTGGACTTTCGGTCTTTCCGGCTTACTTCAATACTTTTATTTCCCTGCCAATTTTTGTAAAAGCAGCTATTGCTTTATCTAAATGGCTTTGTTCGTGCGCAGCACTTAACTGTACACGTATTCTCGCCTGACCTTTGGCCACAACAGGATAGAAAAAACCGATCACATAAATACCTTCTTCCAAAAGTTTGGCAGCGAAATTCTGGGCGACCACTGCATCATATAACATTATGGGAACAATCGGATGATCGCCCGGCCTGATGTCAAAACCGGCATCGGTTATTTTGCTTCTGAAATATTTCGTGTTATGCTCCAGCTTATCTCTTAATGCTGTTGTTTCTCTTAGCATGTCCAACACAGCAATTGATGCACCTACTATCGATGGGGCAAGGCTGTTTGAAAAAAGATAAGGGCGGCTTCTTTGCCTGAGCATTTCAACAATTTCTTTGCGGCCACTTGTAAAGCCGCCGCTAGCACCACCAAGCGCTTTTCCAAGTGTACCAGTAATAATATCAATCCTGCCCATTACGCCCCGATATTCATGTGTACCTCTTCCCGTTTTTCCCAAAAATCCGGAAGAGTGGCTCTCGTCGATCATCACAATGGCATCGTATTTATCTGCGAGGTCGCAAATTTTATCAAGTTGTGCAATTGTTCCATCCATGCTAAATGATCCATCCGTAACAATAATACGGTTACGCAGGCTTTGACTTTCACTGAGTTTTGACTCCAAATCGTTCATATTGTTATGTTCGTAACGAAACCGCTGCGCTTTGCATAAGCGAACCCCGTCAATTATTGAAGCATGGTTTAAGGCATCACTGATGATCGCATCCTGTTCATTAAACAAGGGTTCAAAAACACCCCCGTTAGCATCAAATGCTGCTGCATATAAAATACTGTCTTCAGTACCAAGAAAATCAGCAATCTTTTTTTCCAACTCTTTATGAATATCCTGGGTTCCGCAAATAAAACGCACACTACTCATGCCATATCCCCGGTTGTCAACTGCTTTGTGTGCAGCCTCAATCAGCCTGGGATGAGAAGAAAGTCCGAGATAGTTGTTCGCACAGAAATTAAGAACGGTTTTCCCGTTCACAATAATTTCCGCCCCTTGTTCACTCGTAATAATCCGCTCGGTCTTGAAAAGGCCTGACGATTTAATTTCTTCCAGTTCTGCAGCAATACGATGTACAAATTTCTGGTTCATGAATCAGGATTTTTTGCCGATAAAGTTAAGGACTTGCCAGTGCAATAATGAATATCCTGATTGTTTTGGCAAAAACCTGAAAAAGTAAAATTTCAGGCTATTTTTCGCTGTAAACCATTTATATGAGAAAAGATTAGATATTTCCGGTTTTTTATATAGATTTGCCTCTCAAACCCGAAGATGAAAAACAAATTTCTGATACGGTTTTTCGGCTTATCACTCGCAGCAGGAGTGGGTTTGGCGTTTATTTCATACCATCATAAAGCATCGGCTAGTTCACAGGAATGTACCACTGAAAAGTGCGAACAAAAAAAAGCCCAGACCGATTTCATTATCCTCGAATCCCTTTCAAAGCATTTGCTTTCTTCTACAGAAAATTGACTTCAAGCTTTAAATTATTGATAAAGCCAGGTATTGTTGTAACATTATCAGCCTTTGCACGTATTATATTAAACTACCAGCAGGAATAATATCAGCAAGCTGTTTATGACAGAAAGAGAATATAATGAATGTGTAACAAATTATGCCGATAATGTGTATCGCTTTATCGTGAAAAATCTCCGCCATGAAGAAGATGCAAGGGACATTGTTCAAACAGCATTTGAGAAATTATGGCGGAATAAGAATGAGGTGGACAGCGGAAAAAGCAAATCGTATCTTTTCACTATTGCGTACCACCAAATGATTGATCATATCAGGAAGGCGAAAAGAATCCATCTGAAAGAAAGCTTTCACGATGAAACAAAAGTTCATGACAAGCAAGAGCATAATTTGAAAAAAATTCTGGAAGAAGCATTGGCAAGATTAAGTGAAACACAACGTTCATTGGTATTATTAAAAGATTATGAAGGGTATACTTATGAAGAAATCGGGCAAATAACAGGACTGAATGAAAGCCAGGTAAAAGTGTATTTACACCGAGCAAGGATTCAGTTAAAAAATTATTTGGTTAAGCCTGAAAACGTATTGTAAAATGATTAACAGGTATAATTACGAAGAATATTTTTTGTTATATGTGGATAATGAATTATCCCTTGCAGAAAAAACTGCTGTGGAAGAATTCCTTCTGAAAAATCCCGATTTGAAGGAGGAAATGGACATGATTGGGCAAGCTGTACTTAAACCAGAAAAAAATATTTTTTTCCATAATAAAAATGCATTATTGAAACTTACCCATGAAAACTGGTTTATCAACCTTAATAATTACCAGGAGTATTTTTTACTGTACATGGATAATGAACTAAACGCGGTTTCAAAAAAACAGGTTGAAGAATTTATGAGCAGTAATCCCTCCCTGCAGAGTGAGTTTAACCTATTGCTGCAAACCAAATTTGAAGCCGATAATTCAGTTGTATTTGAAGAAAAAGAAGCTCTTTATAAAAATGAAGAACACAGAAGGCCTGTGCTGTTGCTATGGATAAGCTCAGCCGCTGCGGTTGCAATACTTCTGGTAACGGGGTTTTTATTCTTCAATAGGAGCAGCAATGGCACTCAAAATAAACCTACAATTATTGCCGGCAAAGGAATTGATAGGGCGGTTACAAATCATATTAAAAAATCAATTTCACCTGTAACTTCCGGAACAAGTGATTCGTTACAAAATATAAATCCGAAAAAAGAAATTGCTACAGTCA
>DATKNN010000002.1:0-34668 GCA_035541355.1 Puia sp.
GTATGATCTTACATTAGCAATCAATCCTTCCAATGATGCGGTCGTTTACGCTGCAGGCGTTGATATCATGACAACCAATAATAGCGGAACGTCCTGGTCTCAACTTACCCAATGGGCTTCGGGCTGCAGCAGTTTGCCTTATGTTCATGCAGATATCCATAATATTATTTTTCAACCGGGTTCATCAACCAGTTTTATAGTTGGTTGTGACGGAGGAGTTTTTTATACTTCGAACGGAGGTTCAACTTTTACCAGTAAGGATAATGGGCTTAATGTTACGCAATATTATGCGGCTGCCATTCATCCTGCATCTGGTTCTAATGATATGCTTGCCGGTGCCCAGGATAACGGGTCTCATGTGTTTGGAAGCTCAGGCCTCAATTCGGTAACAACTGCAACAGGGGGTGATGGCACCGCCTGTTTTATTGATCAGAATAATCCTGCTTATCAGATTACCAGTTATACCTATGGCCAATATGCCCGCTCAACAAATACTGGCACAAGTTTCAGTACATGGTCAACCACAACAAACGGTCGATTTATCAATCCGGCAGATTATGATAACACCACTCAATATTTATACTGCGGGTATACTGACAGAAATGTAAGACGGGTTGGGAAAATAACATCTGGGGCGCCGGTTAATACAAATTTTGCTGTCAGTTCCAATACCAGCTTGCAGGTTTCGGCAGTTAAAGTTGATCCTAATACATCGGATAGTGTTTGGGTCGCTTTTTCCACCGCGGATGATGCTTCTTCTAACCAGGTTCCTGAATTATATGTAGTTGCCGGTGCAAGTACTGCATCCAGGACAATTTCGCAAATAACATCTTTATCATTAACCCCGGGATCTTACATTTCAAGTATTGATATAGAATCAGGGAACAAAAATCATATACTTGTTACCGTTTCTAATTATGGCGTAGCAAGTGTTTGGGAGTCGGAAGATAAAGGAACAACCTGGACATCGCTTGATAACAATGGGGTGAACCTGCCTGACATACCTGTTAGATGGGGGATAATAATACCGTCCACTGCAAATGTTGAAACCGGGGGCACTAACGGAGGCATTATGCTGGCAACAGATTTAGGGGTGTGGTCAACCATAACATCTAACGGAACATCCACTGCCTGGACACAGAATTCAGGGGGGCTGGGAAATGTCAGCACATACATGCTAAAGTTTCGTTCTGCCGATAATGTGGTAGCGGTGGCAACGCATGGGAGAGGGTTATTCACTACCACTTTGGCAAACTCCCCTCTTCCAATCAGTTTTGTTTCATTTGATGGAATGGTTGCAGAAAAATACAATAGCCTTAAATGGAGTGTTGAAAATGAAGTAAACAGTAAAGGCTATTATATTGAACGTGAGTATGTGAATGAAAATTCATTTGCAGATATTGGTTTTGTGAATTCTGAAAATTTGCAAAAAGCACAATATTCTTTCAATGATGAATTTGTTGATCTTGGAAAACCAACTGCGTTTTATCGGCTCAGGCAGGTTGACTTGGACGGCAATGCTAATTATTCAAAAATAATCGCTCTAAACCGGGAACCATCTGGTGGATTGGTCCAGTATATATCTGTAAATGGTAATAATCTTTTTATTAGAATTAATAACGAAAGTAGCGATGGTGTTTTACAAATGCAGCTGTTCGATATGTCGGGTAGCCTGCTGTTGAACAAAACAATAGTACGGCAAAGTCAGTACATCAATATCAGTACACTGTCTCATGCCGTCTATGTGGTCAAACTGATATCTTCCACCGGAGAACAATATGCTCAGAAATTTGTAAAATAATTAATTATTTATTTGTTGTTGGTTTACAGAAATACATCAAATTATTATTTCCAAAAACGAAATTACCGGTATCAGTCTGGTAAACAGAGAATGTCCAATTATAATTTCCTGCAGTGATTTTGATTTCCGATCCATTTAACAACAAGGTACAGGGCATTTCCTGCGTGAGTTGATTATTATAAAAACCTATGTTTCCTGACGCCGTGTTTTCGTTTATTTTGTTTGGAATACTCAGGTATTTGATGAGCAGTGCATCCTTGGCTATAGTTCCTGGATCAGCCCGCCTTCTGTAAACAGCCCATCTACCCAAAACATCATTAATTTTTGCAGAGACCGGGTTATTATATTCATTTTGTGTTATTGCTGTTTTACCCAAAGTCTCATACCAAAAATGGTCAACCTTTTTAAGGCGATGTATAAAAAGGTCGTTATCATCAAGCACAATTTCATTGGCAGAAACTGATTTAATAACATATTCATCCGCAGCGGCAGTCAACACATTATCATCATCTATTTGAGCTTCACCTTCCATCGCCATGCTGGTTATTATACTTGTTCTGGTCATAACTTTATTACTGTCATTGAACTTTAGCTGGATGCTGTCTTTAAAGAGGGTAATTGAACTATCGCTACGTTTTTTTCTTTCAAACTCCTGCCACCTGCCTTGCAGTTGAGAAAGTGTATAATTTGCTTTTTTTTGGGGTGTTGAAGCTTTTTGTAAACGGGATTGCAGGATTTCACCTCTGCGTTTGTATTGGGCATATGAATTACCAGGCATCAGGGATGTAATCACCAATGCAAAAAGAAATCTTGAAAAAACCATAAGCTATTGTTGAACTGGTTTTAATCCTAAAAATAGCAAATATAAGTCTGAAAAAAAGTAGGAAACAAGTGCAGGTTTTCATTATAAGAATAAAAAATCTTTAACTTTACGACCTTCTGAACTGACATTTGAATACCAAACTATGAAGTAACCATTAAGCCGCACCTCTTGCAATTTTTTTCGCAATAGCCTGCGGAATATTTAAAGTAGCATATTTTGCTCTGTTTAATTAAGATTATATGATTGGATACATTTGGGATCATCTGCATTATGTGTCGCTGGTTCTTCTTCTTATTGCCTGTATTTTCCAATTACGTGCCATTTATTTAAAAAAGGTCATGATCAATGAATATGGTTTCATGTTTCCTCCCAGCTTTTTAGGAACTATAAGAATTCATGAATTGAGGGCCAATCGCAGCCAGGCAAATTCTGAAAGTTTGAAAAAAGTAATATCTTCTTTTATTAAGACAAAAAAATGGTTTTATATATTTCTTTTTGCGGCAGCTTTTGTATTGATCGGTCCACATCTTTTTAAGCTATGGGTTTCCGATGGAAAAAGAATGTGAAAAATCAGATAGTCATTACCGATAATAAAATTGAAATTACATTCTGTTATAAAAGGCATCAGTCAGCTTAATTAACTGATAGGGGCAGATTTCTTTTCTTCTTCTTCACGTGTGCGATTTACTTCCAGCTCTTCCAATTTCTTTTTACCATAAGCCGCCCTGGTGATTACCACAAAAAGAACAGGAACGATAAAAATCGCCAAGCCGGTTGCGGCCAACATACCTCCCAGTACGGTCCATCCAATGGTATTTCTCGCCACTGAACTTGCGCCTGTGGCTAATGCAAGTGGTAGTACTCCTAATATAAATGCAATTGATGTCATCAGAATTGGCCGCAAACGCAGTTTTACCGCATCAAGTGTGGCTGGAATAACAGCTATTCCCCGGTCAACTCTTTCTTTTGCAAATTCAACAATCAAAATCGCATTTTTTGCAGACAAGCCGATTAGGGTTATCAAACCTATTTGTGCATAAACATTGTTGGTTAATCTTGGAATAAACGTTAATGCAGTAATAGCGCCGAGAACGCCGACGGGAACCGCCAGCAGTACGGAAAAAGGAACAGAAAAACTTTCGTACAAAGCAGCGAGAAAAAGAAATACAAACACAACAGATAGTGCAAAAATGTAAACAGCGCTGGATCCTGACTTTATTTCCTGCAAACTCAGGCCCGAAAACTCATAGCCATAACCTTCTGGTAAAATTTTTGCAGCAGTCCGCTGTAATGCTTCAAGTGCTTGCCCGCTGCTGAATCCCTGTTTTGCATTGCCGTCCACTTCAGCGCTTCTGTATATATTGAAATGTGAAATAAGCGGAGCAGTCTCCGTTACCTTATAACTAACCACGGTACTCAGGGGGATCATTTCGCTTGATGAATTTTTTACGTAATACTGCCCGATATTTTTTATATCATTTCTGAAATTGGTATCGGCCTGGGCGACTACATAAAAATTTCGGCCATAAATAGTAAGCTGGTTGATGTAAGCGCTGCCCATATACATTTGCATGGTGCTATATACATCAGATAAATTTAACCCCAGTTTTTTACACTTTTCCCTGTCAACATCAACTTCATACCCAGGAGTATGGGCAGAGAAAAAAGTGAACGCTCCGGCAATCTCCGGTTGTTTGTTTGCTTCAGCAACAAAACTGTTTACTATTTTTTCGAAAGTTTTTATATCATCATTCGATTGTTTTTGTTCAATCTGAATGCTGAAACCGCCGGCGTTTCCGAGCCCGGGAATTGCCGGTGGGGGAATAACTACAATCCTTGCTTCTTTGATTACTGAAAATCTTTTATTCAACTCGGCAATAATGCCCTGGAGCTGCTGTGATTTATCTGTCCGTTCATCCCAGGGTTTTAATTGCATGAATATGGTTCCGCTGTTTGATTTAATGCCGAATGTCAGTACGTTCAACCCGCCAAGCGCAGCATAATGACCGACACCGGGAACCTCTTTAATAATTTTCATCATGCTGTCAAGTACATTCAAGCTTCTTGTTGTAGATGATGCTTCCGGAATTTCAAAAGTAATATAAACCCTCCCTTCGTCTTCAGTAGGGATAAAACCTGTTGGTTTTGATTTAAACAGAAAGATATCGCCGGCGATAATGCATGCCAATAACACAATTACCAGCGGGGCTCTTTTTATCCAGCCTTTTACAGAAAGCGTGTAATTCAGGCTTAATTTTCTGTATCCTTCATTGAAGAAATAGAAAAATTTATTCAACCCTTTTGATTGCTTGTTAATATTCTGCGGCCGTAGCATTAATGAACAAAGTGCAGGTGTAAGCGATAATGCGACAAATGCGGATATTAAAACCGAAATGGCAATGGTAATTGCGAATTGCTGATACAATCTGCCTACTATTCCCGGAATAAACCCGACAGGAACGAATACAGCTGCCAATATTAGTGCAATGGCGATAACCGGACCTGTAATATCTTTCAAAGCTTTTGCTGTGGCCTCTTTTGCCGATATATGTTCATTGTCGATATAGTGTTGTACCGCTTCCACCACAACGATTGCATCGTCAACTACGATGCCAATAGCCAGCACAAATCCAAACATGGTAAGTGTGTTGATCGTAAAGCCAAGAGGAATAAAGAAGATAAATGTGCCGATAATGGCCACGGGAATAGCAAGGATAGGGATTAATGTAGAGCGCCAGTTTTGCAGAAATAAAAACACTACGATGGTCACAAGTAATAGTGCTATCAATAGGGTTTTTACCACATCGTCAATAGAAACCTTTACCACAGATACGGACTCGAAAGGCACCCTGTAATCCACATCTGTAGGAAAATATTTTTTCATATCGGCCATAGCTTTGTACACCCCTTCTGCAGTTGATAAAGCATTACTTCCCGGAGCTTGATAAATCAGCAAATAGGATGCACGTTGCCCGTCGACAAATGAATTTGCAGTATAGCTTACCTTGCCCAACTGCACCCGGGCAACATCTTTCAAATGCACTATTGAGTTTTGATCAGGATTAGAACGGATCACAATATTTTCAAAATCCTGTTGCGTGGTGAGCCGGCTGTTGGTAAATACGGTGAACTCAAAAGCTGAGGAAGAATTTTGCGGGGGTGCTGCTACAGACCCTGCTGCTATCTGTAAATTTTGTTCGTTGATCGCATTTTGTACGTCATTGGCCGTTAGCCCAAGCTGTGCAAGTTTATCCGTATGCAACCAGATACGCATACTGAAATTATCAGCTCTGCTCAGCACATCTCCGACTCCCGGAACACGAAGCAGCTGGTCACGTACATATATGTTGGCATAGTTGTCCATAAAAGGAACTGAATGCGTCCCTTTGGGAGAATACATGGCCACAAGCATTAGTATGCTGGGATTTCGTTTCAAGGTGGTGATGCCCAGGCGTTGCACTTGTGACGGTAATGTAGGTGTAGCAATTCCAACACGATTTTGTATATCCAGCGCAACAATATTCGGATCAGCGTCAACATTCAGTGTTGCAGTAATACTACTCTGACCATTGTTTGCACTGTTACTTTGAATGTATGCGATTCCCGGAACGCCGTTTACCTGGGTTTCAATTGCCGTAGTGGTCGTTTGTTCAACTGTCTGCGCATCAGCACCAGGAAAATTTGCCGAGATAGAAACGGTGGGCGGAGTAATGTTTGGATACTGGCTCACAGGCATATTGTATATTGCCAGCGTACCTACCATCACAATCACGACCGAAATAACAATTGCCGTTACCGGTCTCCTGAGAAATATGTTTGTTGACTGCATAATCTTTTTTTGAAATACCCGCATTAGCGGGCTTCTGCCTTACTAACACTTATGTATAACCGAATATCAATAATTGAGGCTCTTGTCTCTGGCCCCCTGATTATTCATTGTTTTTTTGGGCCTCCAACTATTACTGCTGCGCTGTCTCTTAATTTCTGAACTCCTTCCGTTACCACAGAGTCTCCGATGTCTAATCCACTTCTTACAACTATTTTATCGTTTATTCTGGCGCCTAATATTATTTTATGTTGCAAAGCCCTGTTGCCTTTTATAGTAAAAACAAAATATTCACCCAGCTGCTCTGTAACGGCTTTGTAGGGTATTAACAAACTCTTTTCTCCTGCGTTGTTTTGTACGCGTACATTACAGGTGATACCTGCACGTAAAATTTGTTTGGGATTGGAAAATACCAGCCTTGCTTTAATTGTTCCTGTTTGTGGATCGACTGCACGGTCCAGCAAGCTTAAATGGCCCGGATGTTCGTAAACAGATTGCCCCGGTAATAACAAGAGAAAAGTTGAATCTTTGGGGTTTTCCGTTTTGTTTAATAATTGTGCAAATCTGCCGATCTGTATCTGGTCAACTGCAAAGTCAACAGCCATCGGGTCGTCTGTAGAAACCGTATTCAGTACTGTTTGACCTGGTGAAACTGCTGCACCCATTTTTACCTGTGAGATGCCGATTGTTCCTGTAAATGGAGCGTAGATGACAGAGTATTTCAGATTTGTCTGCACACTGTTCACATTGGCTTTTGCTGCTTCAACCTGCATTTTAGCAGCTTGCAAATCAGCTATTGCATGATCAAGGGTCTGTTTTGCAATAGCATCTTTTTGTGCAAGTTCATTATACCTGTCTGCATCCTGCTGTGCTTTTGCCTCATTTGATTTTGCCACATTCAGGTTGGCAATTGATTGTTCGTATTGTGCTTTATATTGCTGTTGGTCTATTTCATATAATTTCTGGCCTTTTACTACGTGTTGCCCGTCTTTAAAAAAAATGCCTGTAATGTAACCTGTAACCTGTGGTCTTATATCGACCTGGTTTAATGGAGTAACAGTAGCCGGGTATTCATCATAGTATGCAGAATTGCCTTCCTGTGCAATATATGTACTTACCGGAGTCGGAGGCAGCGTTTTTGATTGTTGCTGCGGGTTGCCGCATGATGCAATCAATGCAACTATCATCAAATATCCTGCCTGCCTTAAATGCTTTATCATACAAAAAATGTTTTCAGTTAAGTATTGCGGTTAGCCGGGGCTGCATTTATCGCTTTGAAATTGTTTTTTACCACTGGCTGTTTTTCGATATGACGAAGTGAAAGCCGTGATGTTCAATAGCGCTAATACAACCTGTTTTATATAATTGTCAGCTCTGGGTACAACTTTCCGTTTCATAGTATGTAAATCCTCTTTTACTCAATACCGGATTGTACCGAGCGCTTTCTGCACATCTAATTTGCTGCTGAGTACCTGGTACAAAGCATTGGTATAATTCGATTGAGCATTTCTTAAATCCGTTTCTGCAGTGATTACATCCAAATATGTTTTAATGCCTGCCCGGTATTGCAGTTCCAGCGTGTTGTATACATCCCGGGCGAGATCCACATTTTCTTTCAGGGCATAATAATCGCCGAGATAACCTTTGTACGAAGCCAATACCTGGGCATACTGCGCATTAATATTATTTTTTAACGAAGCTATATCCCAGTCTACGCGTTTTACCTGAAGCTCTGCAATACGTATATTTTGTGTGCGTTTTGTTCCCTGGAAAATTGGAATGGACATTTGGATGCCCGCATATGAATAAGGAAAATTCTGTGTATATAGTTTCGAAAACTCATCATTGAAATAAGATAAGCTGTAATTCCCAAAAGCTGAAACAGAGGGTAGGTAACTCCATTTTTCATATTTAAGATTGGCAAGTTGTAATTTTTTTTGTGTTTCCAGTAATTGATATTCAATACGGTTATTATAATTTACTGTCTCATTGGTATCCATCAATACCTGTCTTTCCATCTCAGTACTGTCATATTGCAACTGCAAATCACCATTAGCAGGGTATCCCATTAAAGATTTTAGCGTGGCTATTTTCGCCTTGAGTAATTCAGTTGCGGATTTTTTTTGTGCTTTTGAATTATTCAGGGAAATGGATGCGCGTTTGTAATCAGTTTTATCAACTACTCCTCCCTGGTATTGATTATACGAATCTTTCAGGCTTCTTTCCAGTCGCACAATATCTTCATCCAGCAGGTCAATTTGTTTTTGTGTAAGCAGTACATCATAAAATGCTTTACTCACGTTTACAGCAATATCAATTTTATTACTTGTAGTAGTTTGCTTTATTTGTTTGCGGACATCGTTAGCTGATTTTAATGCCAATAAAGCATCACGGTTAAAAATATTTTGTGTAGCATTTAGACCTGCCAGTGAAGTATTGTAAGTGCCGGTTTTATAGATGGCACCTCCAAAATTTGCGGCAGGTAATTGGAAATTATTTTGATAATTGGCATTCAAACTGATTTGCGGGAACCAGTCTGCCAATTTGCTTTTGATTTCATGTTCGGTTATCTGTTCATCCAGCAAAGCCTGTTGAATAAGCGGATAATGTATAATAGCATATGCTACGCAACCTTGCAGCGTGGCATTTTGCAAAAGGGAATCATTATTTTTTTGCGAAAATGCTGAAAAATATAAAGCAACAAAGCCAAAACTGAACAAAAATTTCCTCATACTTATGTGATAATTTGCTTTATTTTTTGATAACATTAAAACAGCCGGTTAAAAACTGATGTCAAATAAATTATTAAGATAATTGCCGCAGGTGGCAAGCAGTCTTATTTCATAACATCATTAGCCGGATCACAAATATAAATACCAATAAAGTTATATTGCCATGAAATTTAGTAACCAGGAAATAACCGATGTATAATTTATGAATCTGCATGCATCATTTTTATAGACCTTTCGTGTAATGAAGGCCGGAATTGTTTATTTTTTTATTATCCGATAAGTTATATGCGTAGTAAAATCTGAATGTTTAGTTTTAATGATTTTCCTATCGAATTTAGCCATACTAATTTGATCAAATAATCTTACACCTTTCCCGATTAAAAGAGGGGCAATATGAATAGTAAATTCATCAATCAGGCTTGTATTCAAGGCTTGTTGAATGGTGTCTGCAACCACCTTGTATCCTGATATCTTTGTCATTTGCAGCCTGCCGGGCATTTGTAAATGCGCTTTCCAGGCCGTCATTGATAAAATAAAAAGCGGTTGTTCCTTTTTGAACCCATGGCTCCCTTTTTTTGTGTGTAAGAACAAATACGGGAGCTTTGAATAGGTCTTGGGGCCGGTTTGGCTTCCCTTCTTCAAACATTCTTTGGCCCATTATGTATGCGCCAGCTCTTGCGAACACCTCATTAATCAAATCGCCATCACTTCCGTTTTCTTCTCCACCCTGTTTGCCATGGTACTTCCAGAAAGCTTTTTGTCTGAACATCCAGTGGTGGATGGACGAACCATTGTCGCCAAGCGGATTTTTTGGCCCACGGTTTTCGCCAGCTATAAAACCGTCAAGCGATATGCCTGTATCAAAAAAAGTCTTACTCATGGGGTTTCTATTTAAATGATCTATGGCCGGTTATCATTAAACCATAAATAAATTAAATATAAAAGTTTTGATTCATTTCCGCAGGCTAAGCAGTAATCCCTTCCAGATATTCTTTCAATGGCCTGGTAATGATATAAGTCCACCTTGTTCGCATTTTTTTCTTGTAAAATCAAAAAGGTTTTGTAAGAAAGTTTTCAGGCCCTGATGCGTTAATTTTAATTTGAAATTAATTTTTGGAGACTAATTCTTCCAGGCGCAACAAACTTTGCGACCAGCCTTCGTCCATTCCACCAACATAAGGTTTTGCTTCTTCACTTACCTCAGTAACCATAGCATGTAGTGTAAGTTTTGTGTGTTTTCCGTCTTCTTCAAAAGTAACAGTATTTATTGCTTCAAAAATGGCCCCGCCTTTTTTGTTAAGCGCTCCGCTAGTAAAAACGATTTTTTCAGGTTTTACAATTTCTATGAATTCTCCCGCCATGGGGTAAACCGTTCCGTCAGGGGCTTTCATTTCAATATAAATTTTCCCGCCTGGTTTAGGATCAATTTCACAAACCGGGTTGGAGAAACCTTGAGGTCCCCACCATTTTACTAACTGGTTAATATCAACCCATGCGTTAAAGACCGCTTGCCGCGGTGATTTTAAAATACGAGTCAATGTTAGTTCTTTTTCCGGAATAATTCCCAGTAAGTAGTTTTCAAGTTTGTCAATATTTTGCTGCAGGCCAATATCAGCTTTATAAGTTTTAATTGTTTGTTCTTTTATTTCCGGTGAAGCAAACACCATAGTAAAATGAAGTATTGTTTTCTGGTGCAGGGATTCAAGCAGGATGGTAGTGCGGTGTTTCGGGCCAGTCAGGTGTTCAAATACAATCTTCTCAGGCTTTATCAGTTCAATATATTGAATTTCGTTTTTATAATCGGTTCCGTCTGGCCCGTGCATGGTAGGCTCCAATGACCTCCTTTTTGTACTTCCATCCGATGTATGGTATTGGTAAAACCTTGAGGCCCCCACCACATCTTGATATGATCCGGTTGTGTAAAGACTTTCCAGACAAGGCTTCTTGGAGCATTTAAAGTACGTGTAATGGAAAGCGTTCTTTGTGCAATATTATTTTCTGCTGTGCTCGTTTTTGTCATAATTAGGTATTTGAGTATTTTTTAAAAATTCCTTGTATATTTTTACTGCTAAATATCAACGTAACTTTCTATGTCTTCCGGCTTTTTTCTTTACAGTTTTTTTTGAAGATTGTAATTCATTCAGGTAATTTTCAAGTGCGTCAAATTTTGCATTCCAGAAATTTTTATATTGTTCTACCCAGTCTGAAACCTCACTGAGTTTTTGAAGTTTGGCTTTGCAATAACGTTCGCGGCCACGTTGTTTAATTTCGATAAGGCCACATTCGGTCAGTATTTTAATGTGCTTTGAGATAGCGGGCCTGCTTACATCAAAGTTTTCAGCCACTGCATTTAGATTCAGTGATTGATTTGCAATCATATTAATAATTGCCCTTCTTGTTGGATCGGCTATTGCTTGAAAAACATCCCTTCTCATATGCCGGGTTATTTATTGCGTAACTGTTCGGTTACAAATATATGAAACCATTTGGTTACGGGAAATTTTATTTTAGTAAGTAAGGAACCGATGTTTGCAAGAAACTTAGTAACCTCTGTTGTAGATTTTGAATAATAGGCTCCAAATAAAAAAGCAGGTAAAACTTACCTGCTTTTGTTGTGCTTTTTCAGAATACGTTACTTTTTTTCTTCTTCTTTTCCGTTAATCTTATCCCACAAATGATGAGCCTTATCCTTTAACTCATCGAGTTTTTCATTAGCCTCCTGTTGTAGCTTTCCGGATTTCGCATCTTCCCAAACCTGGGTTGCTTTTTCTTCTACACCATCTGCCAGGTGGCTTGCCTTTTCTTTAAGATCATTAAGTGTTGCAGATGCTTTTTCTTTGAGTTCGTTTGCTTTGTCTGATAAGGATTGATTGTCTGTCATAAAAAACAGTTTGAATAATGAATGGAAAATATTTAATTAGGAAGGAAAGTTAGCGATTTTCAATAAATCCAAACTTTTTTTGAACCATATCAAATAATAGTCTATCACTTGCTGTGCATCAAACAAGCTGGGAATTATGCGTTACTGTTTTTGGTTGATTAATTTTTACGTTATGGTTAGCTCAAACGATAAAAAAAGAAGATAAGTTGAAGGCCTAAAAGAAATAAAACTACTCTTTGCAATTCGAACTTATTTGGCTATCAATTGCTTCGCGGAAGCGGGTATAAAATTCTTTTTTTAAATCCTCTCTTGGTTTTTCCACTATAAGCACGGCAACATAGTTTCTGCACTTATCAAGAACGGGGTATACGCCAAGAAAATCATAGCAGGTCATTACTGTTCCAGAACCATCTCCGTTCATGTCCTCAATCCATGTACCAAGGCCATAATGGAGCCCTTCCGTAATTTTTGGAGTATACTTTACCGGTAGTTGGGTAAATTGTGCGGTTTCAATTTCATTCACTGCCTTTTCTGTTAAAATCCGTTTGCCTTCAAACATTCCTTTGTTTAATAACATCGACAGAAAATTTACGTAATCAAGCACCGTAGAATGTGCGCCGCCAGATGGATTTATGGCACCGCCTGCATCATTAGCAAAACTTGTTCCTCTCATTTTTAAAGGTCTGAGAATTCTTTCCTGCATGAGCCTGTCAAAACTTTTTTTACTGATCACTTCAAGCACTCTTGCGGCAATACTCGGCCCCATATCACTATAATAAAATTCAGTGCCAGGGTTTGCCTGTATTTCTTTTTTTGCATAACTGTTTACATCATCTTCCAGACTTTCATGTTTACTTTTGTCAAAGAATTTGCCAACGCCGGCATCAGCATGGATGCCTGTTGTATTAGTAAGGCAATTACGGATAGTAATATAGTTTTTCATATACTTTTCGAACATGGGAATATATTTGCTCACATTGTCTTCTAATGAAATTTTTCCCTCATCAACAAAAGTCATCACCAGAGCTGCAGTCATCCAGTTCCCTGCATTAAAAATGGGCGCCTGAGCTTTTGCAGTAAAATCAGTTGTTTGTTTTTGATAAATTATTTTTCCATCTTTAAAGATGGCCATTGCAAAATTTTTTCCCAGTTCTTTTTGGTTCTGTTTGAACAGGTTTTCGATATCTGTAAAATTGTATTGGGAGAAAGCGTTCAGACATAATAGCAGCATCATTATCATATAGCTGCATAGCAGGCAGAAGCGCTTTGTTTTTAATGACATATTAGCAATATTTATTTTTTGGATTACGATTTGTGAACCTATTATTATTAATTTAAAAACTGCATTACTAACAAATTTAATAGCTAATTGTTAACCTCGTTTTGCAGTTTGGCTAATTAACTTAAAACTATGAATTTAAATAATTTCACAATTAAAGCTCAGGAAGCAGTTGCTCAATCTCAACAAATTGCTTTCAATAATTCAAATGCCAACATAGAAACGGAACATATTCTGAAGGCGTTGCTTTCAGATAAAGATTCTGCTGTTGAATTTTTGTTGAAGAAGAATAATGTCAATACCAATTTCCTGGAGTCGAAATTAGATGAAAGCATTGATAAGCTTCCCAAAATAAGCGGGGGGGAACCTGCGCAATCTATTAGTCGGGATGCCAACAATGCTATCCTTCGTGCCGGTGCAGACCTGAAAAAATTTGGCGACGAATTTGTGAGCGTAGAGCACTTGTTGATAGCGCTGATTCAGGGAAATGATAATACTTCAAAATTGATGAAAGATGCAGGTGCAACGGAAAAGGGATTGATTATTGCCGTAAAAGAATTGAGAAAAGGAAAAACCGTTTCTTCTCAAACTTCTGAAACGCAATTTAATTCTTTAAACAGGTATGCAAAAAACCTGAATGAACTGGCAAAGCAAGGTAAGCTTGACCCGGTAATCGGTCGAGATGAAGAGATTAGAAGAACCTTGCATATACTTTCACGCCGTTCCAAAAACAATCCGATTTTAGTTGGTGAGCCTGGCGTTGGTAAAACAGCTATTGCTGAAGGTTTGGCTCATCGGATTGTAAATGGCGATGTTCCGGAAAATTTAAAAACAAAAATCATTTATGCCCTTGATATGGGCTTGCTCATTGCCGGTGCTAAATATAAAGGAGAATTTGAAGAAAGATTGAAAGGTGTTGTAAAGGAAGTGGCAGAAAGTGATGGGGAGATAATTTTATTCATAGATGAAATACATACACTTGTGGGTGCAGGCGGCGGGGAGGGAGCGATGGACGCAGCGAATATTTTGAAACCTGCCCTTGCCCGGGGAGAATTGAGAGCTATAGGCGCAACTACATTGAACGAATACCAGAAATACTTTGAAAAGGATAAAGCACTTGAAAGACGTTTTCAGAAAGTGATGATCGACGAACCAAGCGAAGAAGATGCAATCTCTATTCTGCGCGGTTTGAAAGACAGGTATGAAACACATCATCATGTGCGTATCAAAGATGAAGCAATTATAGCGGCAGTGGAATTATCGCACCGGTATATTACTGACCGGTTTTTACCAGATAAAGCAATTGACCTGATTGATGAAAGTGCGGCAAAACTCAAGCTTGAAATGAATTCTATGCCGGAAGAGTTGGACAAACTGGAAAGAAATATTCGTCAGCTGGAAATTGAGCGGGAGGCAATTAAGAGAGAAAATGATGAAGAAACACTTCGTGAATTAAGTGCTGAAATCGGAAACCTCAGTGTGGAAAGAGATACATTGAAAGCAAAATGGAAACAGGAAAAAGAGCTTGTTGACAAAGTTCAGAATTCAAAAGCGGAAATAGAAAACATGAAATTAGCTGCGGAGAAAGCGGAGCGTGAGGGTAATTATGGGAAGGTGGCTGAGATCAGGTATGGCAAGATTAAAGAACAGGAAAAAGTTATTGAGGAATACTCTAGGCAATTGTCATCTATCAGTGAAAATTCCCGTTTAATGAAAGAAGAAGTGGATGCTGAAGATATTGCTGAAGCCGTTGCTAAGTCAACAGGAATACCGGTTTCAAAAATGTTGCAGAGTGAAAAAGAAAAATTATTGAATCTTGAAGATGAACTGCACAAAAAAGTGGTAGGGCAGGATGAAGCGATAACAGCAGTAGCTGATGCTATTCGCCGTAGTCGTGCAGGTTTACAGGATCCCAAAAAACCGATCGGGTCTTTCATATTTCTTGGCACAACTGGTGTTGGTAAAACTGAGCTGGCAAAAGCTCTGGCAGCATATCTTTTCGATGATGAAAGCATGATGACTAGGATTGATATGAGTGAATATCAGGAAAAGCATTCGGTAAGCAGGTTAGTTGGCGCCCCTCCGGGTTATGTAGGTTATGATGAAGGAGGGCAACTGACAGAAGCCGTGCGAAGAAAGCCTTATAGTGTGGTTTTGCTTGATGAAATTGAAAAAGCGCATCCGGATGTATTCAATATATTGCTACAGGTATTAGATGATGGTCGCTTGACGGATAATAAGGGTAGGGTAGTAAATTTCAAGAATACAATTATTATTATGACGAGTAATATGGGAAGTGCTGTTATACAGGAGAATTTTGAAAAAATTAATGAGAAAAACCGCGAAGATATTGTTGAATCAACAAAGTCAGAAGTGATGAACCTGCTCAAACAAACTATCCGGCCAGAGTTTCTGAACAGGATTGATGAGGTTATCATGTTTCAGCCGTTGCTTAAAAACGAAATTCGTGGTATTATTCAAATACAACTCAATGTATTGAAAGATATAGTGGCAAAAAACGGCATTGTATTAGATTTCAGTGAATATGCAATTGATTACCTTGCAGAAAATGGTTTTGACCCTCAATTTGGCGCAAGACCACTTAAAAGGTTGATTCAGAAAGAAATAGTAAATGAGTTAAGTAAGAAAATTTTGTCCGGCAGTATTGATAAAGCGCACCCTGTTTTAGTGGATGTTTTTGATGGGACTGTGGTTTTCAGAAATGAAGGACCGGCCCAGCAAAACCGCTCATCAAATGGACAAAAACATAAAGCCGCACATTAAAGTTTTTGCATTATCATTGTGAACTAAAAAAAGTGATGGTTGTTTAAATAGGTATGGCAATGAAACCAAAAGAAACGGTAGAAATAATACCAACAAAGCAAATTTTTGTAGGGGATCCCAAAGCTCCGGTTACTTTAGTAGAATATGGGGATTATGAAAGCGAGGCCTGCGCCAAAGCTAATGAAGTGGTAAAACAATTACTTGAAAGTTTTAAAGGAAAGATTAAATTTAATTTCAGGCATTTTCCCCTCACAAAAATTCACCAGCGGAGTTTGAAAGCTGCAGAGGCTTCTGTTGCCGCTGCTCAGGAAGGTAAATTCTGGGAAATGCATAATATTTTATTTGCTAACAGGAGAACACTTGGCACCACGAGTTTAAAGTTGCATTCCATTGAAGCCGGTATCACCAGTAAAAAATTTCTTGATGACCTGGTTAATGCTACTTATGGCTGGCAGGTGCAAGGCGATTTAAAAGAAGGTATTGACAAGGGCGTGAAAGATGTTCCTGCTTTTTTTATCAATGGAGAATTATTTACAGGCAAACCTACTTACGATAACCTGAGTAAGGCTTTAAGCAATGCTTTAAGACATTCAAAAAGAAAACCTGCAACAAAGCAGCGGGCGTAATTAATATTCCTTGTGTTAAAGAAAATCCTGATGTTTTATTTGCATCAGGATTTTTTAATTGTAAAAAAGCCCTCTGTGAAAACAGAAGGCCGTCTAACGATTGCTTGCCATATGAAAAACTTAAAATAATATATATTATATAAAATTACAATTTAAATTATTTTATTACTTTGTTCCACAAAATAACAAAAAAAGCATTAAATAATTACATTATTTTTTTCAACATTTATAAAAATTTTATTTTAGGCTAATTTTTTTCCAGGATAGATTTCCAACGCTTTTTCAAGGCAGTTCATTGCTTTATGCAGGGAGTTGGTATCCAGCACATAAGCTAATCTTACTTCATTTTTTCCCAGTCCGTTTGTTGCATAAAAGCCGGTGGCTGGTGCAACCATTATGGTTTGTTGTTCATAAGAAAAGTGCTCGAGGAGCCATTGGGCAAATTTGTCGGAGTCATCTATAGGTAATTTAGCAATTGCATAGAAAGCCCCTCCTGGCCTGGGACAGAAAACTCCGGGAATTTTATTCAGCCTGTCGACCAGGATATTTCTTCGTTTCAGGTATTCGGCTTTGGTATGATTGAAATAATCATCAGGTAAGTCTACCGCGGCTTCAGCAAGAATTTGTGCAAACGAAGGTGGGCTTAATCTTGCTTGCGCGAATTTCATGACAGTGTCATAAATCAATTTGTTTTTCGTAACAAGAGCTCCGATTCTTCCTCCACAAGCACTATAACGTTTGGATATCGTATCCATCAAAATGACATTATTTTCAGCTCCTTTAAGATTCATTGCGCTAAAGTGTTCACCGCTATAGCAAAACTCACGGTAAGCTTCATCTGAAAAAAGATAAAGATCATGTTTAATAATAATGTTTTTTAGAGTTTCCATTTCTTTAGGGCTATATAAATAACCTGTTGGATTATTGGGATTGCAGATTACAATAGCCTTTGTTTTTGGTGTAATTGCCTTTTCAAATTCTTCGATTGGAGGTAATGCAAAACCTGTTTCAATATATGAGGTAACAGGTTTTACAACAACACCTGCAGCTACGGCAAATCCATTATAATTTGCGTAAAAAGGTTCAGGAATTATTACTTCGTCGCCAGGATCAAGACAGCTCATAAAACCAAATAATATTGCTTCAGATCCGCCGGTTGTTATTATGATGTGGCTATAATCAACATCCATTCCCAGCTTTTTATAATACTGAGCTAACTTTCTTCTGTAACTTTCATTTCCTGCGCTATGGCTATATTCCAGAACCTTGAAATCAAAATTTCTTACTGCATCAAGTGCGGCTTTTGGTGTTTCGATATCAGGTTGACCAATATTTAAGTGATAAACTTTTATCCCCTTTTTCTTTGCTTCTTCTGCATACGGAACTAACTTCCTGATTGGTGAAGGAGGCATTAATTTGCCACGGTTACTTATATTTAGCATATAACAAAAATATGTCCTTATCCCGAATCATGCATGATGCATCTCATATCTAAAAAATAAAACCCCCAAAATTTGCAATTTGGGGATTTTCACTTTTAAAGAATTTTCCTTGCTATTTAAAGACCTGATTTGACTGGCTTAGGTTGTTGTTTGTCTTTATCTGCTTCATATTTTACAAAAGCGTCAGCTGTTAATACCTCACCAGTTATTCTCAATTGTAATGGTAAGTCGATGCCAGCAATTTTTACTGTAATTGTTTTATTAAAAGGCCCGGGTGCAGCCGCATTAAAACCTGCGATAATTTTATTGCTTTGCCCTTTGGCAATAGGGGCTTCAGGTTTAACCGGCGTAGTGCATCCGCATGAAGGAACAGCTGATTCAATAACAACAGGTGCATCGCTTACATTTGAAAAATCGAAATTATGAGTAACCGGGGTACCTTGTTTTATCTTTCCGAAATCCCAGGTAATTTCTTTGAACTTTACTACATCTTCAGCTTTTTTTTGCTGTGCAAAAATCGTTATGGATAAGGCGATTGCACTAAAAAATAAAAATGCTTTTTTCATGTTTATTGATTTATTTGTTTTAATAATTGAACGGATGAATTTTCCGGGGCCGAAGTTACAGGAGATTTATACACTTCTCCGGTAATCATTAATGTTTTTGTTTGATGATTACCATAAAAAATAGTAACAGTTTTATTAAAGTGTCCTTCAGCATAAGCATTATAGCCCACTTTTATCGGGGCGGTTGATCCCGCAGCAATGGGCGCTTTACTCCATTCCGGCGTAGTGCATCCGCAAGATGCCTGTACATTTTCCAAAATTAGAGGTTCGGTTCCCGTATTTACAATTTCAAAAACATACGTAGCTGGCCTTCCTTGAGGTATTTTACCAAAATCGTGTTTCGGTTCTTTTAGCAGCAAAACATCATTGTTTTTTGCAGTATTCGCATCGGTAATAGAAGCTGATGAATTTTGCGCTTCGACTGCGGAACTGATTGCAAATAAACAAGCAAATAATATTATACTTCTTTTCAGGAAATGGAGTATTTTCATAACTTATAAAGTTACAAACTAAACGTAAGTTTCACCAATAAATTTTGGGTAGTTTGTTTTTTAACAATCGATATCTTCGGAATGGTTGTTGCCCGGATAATCCTATTTTTGCTGGTATGGAAAATCTTTCTTCTAACGAATTGATGGCTCACGAAAAAGTAACATTCGATAATTTCAGGAATGAAGTACTGAAAGATTATCGAATGGCTTTTGAGAGCCGTGAAGCCAGCCTTTTAGGAAGAAAAGAAGTGTTAACCGGAAAAGCGAAATTTGGAATTTTCGGCGACGGAAAAGAAGTGCCTCAAGTTGCGCTTTCCAAATTTTTCAGGCCTGGTGATTTTTATGCAGGTTATTATAGAGATCAAACATTAGCTTTTGCTACAGGAATTGCAACTGTTGAAGAATTTTTTTCACAACTATATGCCGATCCGGACATGCAAAATGATCCGCATAGTGCGGGCAGGCAAATGAACTCTCATTTTGCGACTGCTTTTATCAACGAGGACGGTGATTTTTTAAATCTTACAGATAAAAAAAATTTTACCGCCGGCCTTGCACCCACAGCTGCGCAGATGCCAAGGGGCCTTGGCCTGGCTTATGCTTCAAAGGTATTCAGGGAAGTGGAAGTGCTGAAGCAATTCAGTAATCTATCCGATAATGGAAATGAAGTGTGTTTTTGTACAATTGGAGATGCTTCTACCAGCGAAGGGCAGTTCTGGGAAACTGTAAATGCAGCAGGTGTGTTGCAGGTGCCATTGGCAATTTTTGTTTGGGATGATGGTTATGGTATTTCTGTGCCTAAAAAATTTCAAACTACAAAAGGCTCGATTTCTGAGGTGTTGAAAGGGTTTCAAAAAAGCCCCGGTACCAATGGTATTGATATTTATAAAGTAAAAGGTTGGGATTATGCCGGAATGTGTGAATTGTTTGAAGCAGCTATTCATAAAATCAGGATGACCCACACCCCTGCACTATTCCACATTGAAGAAGTTACACAACCACAGGGACATTCTACTTCGGGTAGCCATGAACGTTATAAATCGCCCGAAAGGCTGGAATGGGAAAGGAACTGGGACGGAATAAAAATGATGAAGGAGTGGATTATTGATAATGCCCTTGCCAGCGAAGAAGAGCTGGAAGAAATTGAATCAACAGCTAAGGAGTTTGTCAGGCAAAGCAAGATTTCGGCCTGGGAAAAATATCAGTTGCCGCTTAAACAACAGGTGAATAAGACCGTTGATTTGATCAGCCAGCTTTCCGGTATTTCTTCGGAGCAGGAAGAGGAATTAAGGGCGCTTTCATCTGAGTTATCGGCTAACAAAGAACCGAATAGAAAAGATGTGTTGCAGGCCCTGCATCAGTCTATTGTTATAGTCGGGGATAATAAAGTCCTTGCTTCAATAAATAAATATTATAAAGAACTTCTTGACGAAAGTAAAATATTATATAATTCGCATTTGTATCATCAGGGTAAAAGCAGTTCTTTACTTGTAGAAGAAATTTTGCCAGAATTTGATGAACATTCACCTGTCATCAACGGCTATGAGATATTGAACAGGTATTTTGATGAGCTTTTTTCAGCAAACCCCAAAGTGCTTGCATTTGGAGAAGATGTTGGAAAAATTGGAGATGTTAACCAGGGTTTTGCAGGCTTACAGGCAAAACATGGTTCAGGAAGAATTTTTGACACAGGTATTCGTGAGATGACTATCATCGGGCAGGGAATAGGCCTGGCTTTTCGGGGATTAAGGCCGATTGCAGAAATCCAGTATTTAGATTATCTGTTATATGCCATACAAACTTTAAGTGATGATCTCGCTTCATTACAATATCGCACCGCCGGCAGACAAACTGCTCCGTTAATTGTGCGTACCCGTGGTCATCGTCTTGAAGGAATCTGGCACAGTGGCTCGCCGATGGGGATGATTTTGGGTTCACTTCGCGGGTTACATGTTTGTGTGCCACGTAATATGGTGCAGGCTGCAGGAATGTACAATACTTTACTGCAGGGTATAGATCCTGCATTGGTTATTGAATGCCTCAATGGCTACCGTCTTAAGGAAAAGTTGCCTAATAATATTCTGGGATATAGGGTACCGCTAGGTGTTCCTGAAATTATCAGGGAAGGAGAAGATATGACCATCGTATCTTACGGATCAACTTTAAGGATTGTTCAGGAAGCTGCAGTGGTTTTGGAAAAGATCGGCATCAGTTGTGAAGTTGTGGATGTGCAAACCCTTTTGCCTTTTGATATTCATCATAAAATTCTTGATTCGCTCAAAAAAACGAATCGTATTTTATTTGTTGATGAAGATGTGCCCGGGGGCGCTACCGCTTATATGTTCAACAAAGTGATGGAGGAGCAGGGTGGTTACAGGTGGCTGGATGTAGCTCCCCGAACAATTACAGGCGAAGCCCATCGCCCGGCTTATGCAAGCGACGGAGATTATTTCAGCAAACCAAACGCAGAAGAAATTATTGATGTGATCAGAGGAATGATGAAAGAATAGGTTTCTTTAACCTCAGTCTAAAAACCTGGCTTTTAATTCCGGAGTCGGAACCCAGCATTCTTCTTTTTTCCCAAACCATTTATACCTGTGTCTTGCAATGAAATTGTAAACTCCGTCTCGTATAAATTTGGGAATGATGATCAATCCATAAAATAATTGCCATCCTATGCCTAAATATTTTAACATCCTCAAAGCCCCGGAAGATCTGCTGTATATTTTATCCCCTTCAATTAACATGAATGAATTGAATGTGTCAGATGGCATATTGAATTTTTTCAGGCATTCCTGGCCATACCTGCCTTGGAGCGATCCGAACAAAAACTGATTTTTTTTATCATGCCTGATAATAAACTGGACACTGCGGTTGCAGAGGTTGCAAACGCCATCAAACAATACAATTTTTTTATTTTCTTTCATCAGCCTGCAAATTTAGGCAATAAAAAAACCTGCAACATAAATAGCTGCAGGCTTAAAATTCTGATTTATTTTATTTCAGGTTGTGAAATACTTTTTGAACATCGTCATCTTGTTCGAGTTTGTCAACAAGCTTCAAAACTTCTTCAGCCTGGTTTTCGGGCAATTCAACTGTAGTTGCAGGTATCCATTCTACTTCTGCACTGATCGGTGAAATCTTCTTTTCTTCCAATGCCTTTTGCATGTTGCCAAAATCATTAAAAGCAGTTCGCAAAATAAAAATCGGTTCCTCATGTTCTCCTAAGCCTTCCCCCATTTCTTCAAGACCATGATCTATCAGATCCAATTCCAGTTCTTCCTGATTTAGGCCTTCAGGTTTTAGTTTAAATACTCCCATTTTCCTGAACTGAAAGCTTACGCTTCCGCTGGTGCCCATATTGCCATTTCCTTTCGTAAAATAGCTACGGAGGTTGGCAACAGTTCTTGTTGGATTATCGGTTGCTGTTTCCACAAGTACTGCAACCCCATGCGGCGCATACCCTTCATATAAAATTTCCTCATAGTTATCCATTTCCTTGCCCATGGCTCTTTTTATAGCAGCTTCAACGCGGTCTTTGGGCATATTCACACTTTTTGCGTTTTGGAAGCAACGGCGTAAAGCGGGGTTGGTGGCAGGATCAGGGCCGCCGGCTTTCACGGCGATGGCTATCTCTTTTCCTATACGGGTAAATTGTTTGGCCATCCGGTCCCAGCGGGCAAACATCGTATGCTTTCTTACTTCGAAAATCCTTCCCATAATTTTTATTCAAGTTTAAAGTTTGAGGTTTGCAGTTTCCTATTGCATATTGAATTGCCCCCCAAATATTACTAATTTTATCGGGCAGCAAAATTAACTCATGTAATGCAAATAAAAAACCGCCTGAAGGCGGTCGTTTATTTTAGTTAAAGTCTTTTGCTTTAGTAAGAATCTCACCCGGAGCTTTAAGTTTGCTATTATGCCTGCTGTATAAAAAGTAAACGAATAAGCCTAATATCATCCATCCAAAAGCTGCAAATAAAGTATCCTTGTCGAGGCCAACAATCATCATGAAGCAAATAATTGCGCCCAGGATTGAAACAACCGGAGCTATCGGCGCTTTGAATGGCCGTTCAATATTCGGCGCTTTTATTCTTAGAATCAAAACCCCGATACTTACAAGCACAAAGGCAAATAATGTTCCGAACGAAGTAAGGTCGCCTACTTTATTGCCCGGAACAAATGCTGCAAATAAACCTACAAAAACAAAGAGGATCATATTGCTTTTATAAGGCGTCCTGAATTTTGGGTGCAGATCAGAAAAGACTTTTGGAAGCAAACCATCGGTTGACATGGTATAAAAAACGCGGCTTTGCCCCAGCAACATTACCAATATCACGGAAGAAAACCCGGCGAGAATGGCAACAGTTACAGAAGTTGCAAGCCAGCTATATCCGTGCATATATGTGGAAATGGCGTAGGCAACTGAGGCTTCACGTCCTTTGGCGGGGTCCACAAAATCTTTCCAACTTGCCACACCTGTTAACACATGTCCGAACAATATGTAAAGGATAGTGCAAACAACTAAAGACCCTAAAATTCCAATGGGCATATCTCTTTTAGGATTCTTGGCTTCTTGGGCTGCGGTGCTTACAGCATCAAATCCAATGAACGCAAAGAAAACAATGGCCGCGCCCCCTAGAATGCCACCCCAGCCATGTTTATTCCAGCCGCTATAATCAGCTATCACTTTTCCTGCCTGGTCCAATACCGGTGGGGTATCTGCAGGAATAAGGTAAGGTGTATGATTTTCAGGTTTGATAAATTGCCATCCTATCACAATAAAAATAATGACTATAGCAACTTTAATAAATACGATGATAGCGTTTACCATTGCAGACTCCTGTGTGCCCTTAATTAAAAGCAAAGTCAATAATATCAAAATGAAGAGTGCCGGGAGATTGATCATGCCTTGATGATGCACTCCGGAGGCATCGGTAAAACTGTCCCATGGCGAATGACACAAACTATATGGAATGCCTCCTCCCAAAAGCCGGTTCAGGTACTCGCTCCATGCAATGGAAACAGTTGCTGCGCCCAATGCATATTCCATAATCAATGCCCAACCGATAACCCAGGCAATCAATTCGCCCATGGTAACATAAGAATAAGCATAAGCGCTGCCCGCAATGGGAATCATCGCTGCAAATTCTGCATAACACAACCCGGCAAATGCGCAACCTACTGCTGCAACAATAAAGGATAATGTAACACCAGGGCCTGCAGCTTGCCCGGCCGCAGCTGCGGTTCTTACAAATAATCCCGCTCCTATGATTGCGCCAATGCCAAGCGCCACGAGGCTTGCAGCGCCAAGTGTCCTTTTCAAACCTTTTTCTGAATCGGCAGCTTGCGCCAACAAGGATTCCAATGATTTTTTTCTGAATAAACTCATACAGTTGATTATTGGTTATCGAGATAGGTTTTGATATAGGTCGTAAAATAAACAAATAATCGATACGCAATTTATTTCTTTTGGGTTTCTGCGGTTTTAGCTATAGGGCACTTATTAAAGGCATTAAATGATTTATTTAAAAATCGATGAATCTGCATCAATTGCCATGAAAGTTTTGCCAAGTCAATAATTTTCGATTTTTTGCATAATCATTACTCAAATGATCATGAAAAAAATCGGATTAACCGGGTGGATTATTGTTGCCATGTTTGCAGGTGTTGTAACGGGGCTCATCATTCATTTTAATGCCTCTCAAAACCGGATCGCCGGTTTTTCTTCGGGCATTTCTTTACTTACGGAGATCTTTCTTCGGTTAATCAAAATGATTATTGCTCCTCTTGTTTTTTCAACGTTGGTAGTAGGTATAGCAAAATTGGGAGATATAAAAGCAGTAGGCAGGATAGGAGGAAAAACCTTGCTTTGGTTTGTAAGCATGTCGTTGGTCTCGCTTCTTTTTGGAATGGTGATGATGAACATTTTAAAGTTGGGTGAAAACCTGCATCTACCCCTTCCTGAAGCAAGCGCGAAAACGGCCCTTGAACAAAATACCATATCGTTCAAAAATTTTATTGAGCATGTTTTCCCTGAAAGTATCATACAGGCAATGGCAGGCAATCAAATATTGCAGATTGTTGCGTTCTCCGTTTTCTTTGGTATTGCAACTGCTGCGGTTGGCGAACAGGGGAAAATAATCACCAGGGCGCTTGATGCTACAGCACATGTTGTTTTAAAGATGACAGGTTATGTAATGAAGCTGGCCCCGGTTGCCGCATACGCTGCGATTGCAGCAATTGTTGCCATTAAAGGGCCGGAGCTTTTATATACGTATGGAAAATTTATTATCAGCTTTTATGCAGGCATTCTTTGTTTATGGTTTTTTCTGATATTGATTGCATCGCTGTTTATTGGTAAACGTGCCTTAACCCTGCTGAGCCGGGTTAAGGATGCTGTATTGCTGGCTTTCAGCACAGCGAGTTCTGAATCTGCATTTCCGCAATTGATATCGGAACTTGAACAGTTCGGTTGCCCGAATAAAATTGTAAGCTTTGTTTTGCCCCTTGGTTATTCTTTTAATTTGGACGGAAGCATGCTGTATATGACTTTTGCTTCGCTGTTTATTGCGCAGGCTTATGGTATACATATGACATTTGCGCAACAATTATCCATGTTATTGGTTTTGATGCTCACGAGTAAAGGGATTGCCGGAGTGCCTAGGGCCTCACTGGTGGTTATTGCCGGAACATTATCTATGTTTAATATACCACAACAAGGATTATTATTATTATTAGGAATTGACCAGGTATTAGATATGGCAAGAAGCGCAACCAATGTTGTCGGCAATAGCCTGGCAACCGCAGTGGTGAGTAAAATGGAACGTGCGATATAGAAGGAGGTCTTTATATTAAGATAAAAGTATTATGGAATTATTGACGATTACATTCAAGGATTTACTGAACCCCGAATTTTATATTAATAATGGCGGTTTGTGGGTGATGCTTTTTATTGTATTTGCAGAAACCGGATTAATGGTTGGCTTTTTTCTTCCCGGAGACAGCCTTCTTTTTGTAGCGGGCATTTTCAGCCAGAAATTAGTCAATAAGCTTATCCCGGGAGGAACTGGCAATGATATGGCTGACCTCTTGATCCTTTTATTGTTGATTTCATTTTGCGGGATAGTGGGAAATATTCTTGGATTTTGGTTCGGGCAGAAAAGCGGGCCATTTCTTTTTCACAGAAAGGATAATTTCCTCTTCAAGAAAAGATATTTGTATGATGCCAAGGAATTTTATGACAGGCATGGCGGTCAGGCAATTGTATTTGCAAGATTTATTCCCATCGTAAGAACTTTCGCACCTATTGTTGCAGGTATAGTTCAGATGGATAAGAAGAAATTTATGTTTTATAATATCGTCGGTTGCGTTGCCTGGGTATTTACGATGTTGTTTGCGGGTCATTATCTTGATGAATTATTTATCAGGAAATTTCACTTCGATTTAAAAAAGCACCTTGAGGTAATTGTGTTAGGTATTATATTGGTTACAACATTGCCCGTTTTGTACAAATTATTTTTCGGAAAAAGAAAAAGTTCATCAGGAAACACCTCTTCTTAACCATCAGTAATCAGCATGCAACAAAAAAATCATTCTGTTTTTAATCTGGCCGTCATTGTTGGTGCGTTAGGTTATTTTGTAGATATATACGATCTGCTGCTATACAGCATTATCCGTGTGCCTTCTTTAAAATCATTAGGTTTGGATGACGCTGCTGTCGCCAAAGAAGGGTTGCGTATTATTAATATACAGATGCTGGGGCTTTTGATTGGCGGCATTATCTGGGGAACTTTGGGAGACAAAAGAGGAAGGCTTAAGGTTTTGTTTGCTTCTATTATTTTATATTCCCTCGGTAACATTGCCAATGGATTTGTGCACAGTGTGAACCAGTATGCAATAGTCAGGTTTATTTCAGGGCTTGGACTTGCCGGTGAATTGGGAGCAGGTATTACTCTTGTTAGTGAATTAATGCCGAAAGAAAAAAGAGGAATTGCAACATCTCTCGTTGCCGGTATTGGATTAAGCGGGGCAGTGTTTGCTTATTTTGTAAGGCAAATGTTTGTGGCACCCGATGGTACCGGGTGGCGCACCTGTTATTTTATAGGAGGAGGTTTAGGGTTTCTGTTATTGTTGCTTCGCGTTGGAGTACTTGAATCGGGAATGTTTGATGCAATGGCCGAGAGTGATGAAATCAGAAAAGGTGATTTCCTGATGTTGTTCACAAACCGGCGAAGACTGAAAAAATATCTTACTTCCATTTTGATTGCATTACCAAACTGGTATGTTATCGGCATATTGCTTACGTTCTCGGATAAGTTCGCTTCAAAAATGGATGTGCATGGAAAAGTTGATCCGGGAAAATCCATTATGGTTGCGTATGCTGCCATTTCTATTGGCGATGTGCTTATCGGGTTCATCAGCCAATGGTTTAAAAGCAGGAAGAAGGCAATGTATCTTTTCCATTTTATTACTGCAGTTGCAGTAGTGTGGTATTTTAATTTGCAAGGGCAGTCTGCCGCAATGGTATATGTTGTTTGTACCATACTCGGTTTCGGAACAGGATTCTGGGCTATGTTTGTAACTATGGCAGCAGAACAGTTTGGTACCAACATCAGGGCTACAGTAGCCACTACAGCGCCAAATATGGCAAGGGGTTCATTAAATCTTGTTTCGCTTTTATTTGTGAACCTTCAATCATACATTGCGCCATCACAGGCCTATTTAAAAAGCGGTTGGATAACCGGCATGGTTGTTTTTGCGATAGCTTTTATTTCTTTAATCTTAACCGAGGAAACATTTGGTAAAGATTTGGATTATATCGAATGCTAATTTTTCACGAATTATATTCCTGCCATGAAGTTTCTTATCATCAGGTTTTCTTCCATTGGCGATATAGTACTTACTACCCCGGTTATCCGCTGTTTAAAAAAACAAGTGGCGACTGCTGAAGTGCATTATCTTACCAAAGAATTTTTTAAGCCGATATTAATTGCCAATCCATATATTGACCGGATTCACACGCTGAAAGACAACCTGGATGCTGTTATTGAGGAGTTGAAAAAAGAGGATTTTGATTATATCATCGATCTTCACCACAACCTTCGTTCCCTTAAAGTAAAACGGGCACTAAAAAAGAAATCGTATTCTTTTAATAAATTGAATATTGAAAAATGGATGCTGACAGCGCTCAAAATAAACCGGCTTCCCTCTACGCATATTGTTGACCGTTATATGCAAACGCTTGACCGGTTCGGGGTTGCTAATGATGGGGCAGGCCTCGACTATTTCATCCCTGATAACGAAATGGTGAAGGAGAGTGACATCCCGGCATCTCATCATGCCGGATATATCGGGATGGTGATTGGTGCCGCGCTTTCTACAAAAAAATTTCCGCTACCCAAACTTAAAGCGCTTTGCGCTTCGCTGCAACATCCGATTATTTTATTAGGTGGGGCCGAAGACAGAGACGACGGAGAAGCAATAGCCTCCTCAGACAATGTGAAAATCTATAATGCATGCGGAAAGTTTAGCATTAATGAATCGGCAGACCTTGTGCGGAGGGCAAAATTAATTGTTACCAATGATACGGGGCTGATGCATATTGCTTCTGCATTTAAGCGGCCGGTAATTTCTCTTTGGGGTAATACTGTACCTGAATTCGGCATGTATCCTTATTATGGGGAAAATTTTATTCGTGCTACAATTCAAAATGCTGGTGAGGACAAGCTTCCTTATGATATTATTGAAATTAAAAACCTATCATGCAGGCCCTGTTCAAAAATCGGGTATAAAATTTGCCCCCAAGGGCATTTTAAATGTATGGAGCTAATAGACATAAAAGAAGTGGAAAATACAATTTATGAAAGGATCAATAACAGGAAATAACCACTATATCATACTTTCTTGTTTCTGATACAGTATTGTTTATTTAATATGCTTTCCCGTCCACTCTCCGTCGTTGGAAAATAAGTTGTAACCTTCATTGGAATCGGAGCACAAAAAACTGCCTGTCCATGAACCCTGTAGTGAAAACTCATTAAATGTTTCAGTACTTGAACTTCTTACAAAATATCCGGTCCATTCCCCATTGGCACTAAAAGAAAGCAGAACAGTCTGGCTTGCAATAGTTATAAATCCGATCAGCTTATCATCTTTATCAAAAATAAAATCTCCCGTCCAGCTTGAATTTTTCGGATTTAAGGCAGTAGAGAACATTGGATTAAGTATCTGGTAAGTAACCGGGTTAAGAGATGGGTTGAACAGGGGGTTAATAGCCTGATTCTTGGAAGGGTTCAATACATTATTATGTATCGGGCTTATATTCCAGTTATATTTTGGATTAATTGATGAATTTAAGGCAGGGTTGATTTTGTCATTATGTGACGGACTGAGATTGAAATCAATCAACGGGTTATGTTTCTGAAGGCCGGTTTGGCTAAATGATTGTTGAGCGATATAAATAAAAACAAGTAAAAGTAAAATTATCCTTTTCATTCCTTTGCGATTTAGAGTGAATCTTTATTAAGGATAACTGGAATTGATAGGCAATAAAAGATTTTACTCATGATTTCGATTAGGATGGAAAATAAGCAGGGTGCGATAAAGATAATACGCTTTTCTTGAATTTGCAAAGAGTAAGAGATAGACAAAAAATATAAAGTAAAACCGGTAAGTTTCCGGATGATTGCTGACTCTTACCGGTTTATAGAGTTTTGTATATTACCGTTTACAAAGTATCGAGTACATCATTCATATTACGCACGGCATCAGCACTTTTATTAAAAAGTGCCTGTTCTTCGGCATTCAATTTGAAATCAATGATTTTTTCCCAACCGTTTTTGCCGATTATTACAGGAACACCAAGACAAATATTTTTTTGTCCGTATTCACCATTCAATGCAACGCAACAAGTAATCAATTTCTTTTCATCCCTGACGATACTTTCAACAAGCGATGCGCCGGCAGCTCCGGGTGCATACCATGCAGAAGTGCCAATCAGTTTGGTAAGTGTGGCGCCTCCCACCATCGTGTCGGCAACAATTTGCTTTTGCTGTTCCTCGGTTAATAAGGAAGTCACTGGTATGCTATTCCATGTAGCGAACCTGATCAATGGAATCATTGTGGTATCACCATGTCCGCCTACTACAACTGCATTCAAGTCGGCAGGGCTTGCTCCAAGATGTTGGCTAAGCTGATATTTGAAGCGGGCACTGTCTAAAGCCCCACCCATACCTATAATTTTATTTTTAGGCAAACCTGTTGCTTTTAAAGCAAGATAGGTCATGGTATCCATCGGGTTACTGATAATAATGAGGATAGCATCAGGGGAATATTTTAAAATATTTTCCGCAACAGCTTTTACAATTCCTGCGTTTGTGCCAATAAGTTCTTCGCGGGTCATGCCGGGCTTTCTCGGCAAACCTGAAGTAATGACTACTACATTACTGCCGGCTGTTTTTGAATAGTCATTGGTGCTTCCGGTAATTTTTGTATCAAAACCCAAAAGGGCGGCAGTCTGCATCATATCCTGGGCCTTACCTTCAGCCAGGCCTTCTTTAATATCCAATAAAACCAATTCTGTTGCTAACTCTTTGCGGGCAATATTATCTGCACATGTTGCGCCAACAGCGCCTGCGCCTACAACCGTTACTTTCATCTGAAAAATATTTAGATTGATAAAATTATTTGCGCAGCAAAAGTAGTTGACAGCAGGGTTCTTTCCAAAAGGAGATTTGAAAATGCCTGCATCCGCTGTATCATAAAAAAATAATGTAATTTAAGGGTGAGCGAAATAGTAAAGTGTTTTGATGGAATCGCTTTTGCGCATTATATTTTAGAAGCCTTTTTTCTTCTTGTCCATCACTACAGTGGCACAGATATCTGGCACTTTGTATAACTTGCTTCCCCAAATCTTAAGCCCGTTAAAAAAATGCACTTACTGCAAAAGAGAAACAAGCTATTTTAAGAAAGGCAGGAGATATTGTTCCATCGCAGTTTTATCGCTAAGTTGAAAATATTGCCGTTGGGCTTCGCGAAGAACCTGAACAAGCTAATGATGAGGAAACTAATATTACGAATGCTGTGGCTGTAGCGGATTTTTATTATATTCTCCCTAAAGGGAAGCTGGCTTCGGCAAATTATTTTATTGCTTTGAAGTACATGAGCAAAAAAAGGATGTGAGGCATTGATGGGTTATATATACAGTAGTATAGGCAGTATTTATGCTTAGGGAGCGTACTTGATTCGGTAATGTACTACATGCATAACGCTAAAGATATTTCAACAGAACTGAAAGATTCGACTGGTTTGAAGAGGTATATGAGATATACTCATTGATTTATTTTTACCTGCAACCACCATGAAAAATCTGTTTATTATACCCACCAGCTGCTGCTTATTTTAGGAGTTCATGACAAGTGGGTCATGGATTACACGTGCAATTATCTTGACAATTCAGTTATCTATTCTCTGCTTTCGATTCCAGTCTCATTGATAAATACAGACTTCATGACAAATATTATCGTGAACCCAAAAAGAAATTCCTGTACCGGTCTTTTTGCTTTATTAAGACAGGCAAATATGCTGAAGGAAAAGCAATCCTGGAAAGCGTCGACAGAAAACTTGATTTTTATGATTTGAAAATGATTGTCCGGGTATTATTCGAATATGCACAGTCAGTGGCAGACTGGAAGAATACTTTTAACCAACACTAAGAGTTTGTGCGCTATTACGACTCGCTGGCTATTATATAAAAGCATGGCGCTGTGTTTGAATCAGAGCAGAAATACGCCGTTTCTCAGTTCGAAAATAAAAACCTGCGTGAAAAGAAACAAAATCTGGGATACTGGTTGTATCATTTGTAATCATGACAGCGGTATTGATGCTCCTGCTGTTAATTTATGTTGATTAAAAAGGCAACATGAAAAAAGAAAACAGGAACCACAATTTACTAAGTTAACAAGCAATTAACTGTGCAGGCAGGCCAATTTACATTATTGAAAGCGGTGCCCTGTGGGATTAATTCCCGGATCGTATCTTTGCAGGTAAAATACTTTACATGTTTGATTCCATAGAAAGTGCGATTGAAGATATCAAAAATGGTAAATTGATAATCGTAGTGGATGATGAAGACCGCGAAAACGAAGGTGATTTTGTTACAGCAGCCGCAAATGTTACTCCTGAGGTAATCAATTTCATGAGTAAATATGGCCGGGGATTAATTTGCGCACCGATGCTGGAAGAAAGGTGTGATGAGCTTGGCCTTGAATTGATGGTAAATAATAATACTGCCTTACATGAAACCGCATTCACTGTTTCTGTTGATTTACTCGGGCATGGTTGTACAACTGGTATTTCTGCACAAGACCGGGCAAAAACTATTCAGTCTTTTATCAATAAGAAAACAAAACCTGAAGACCTCGGACGCCCCGGTCATATTTTTCCATTGAAGGCAAAAACCGGGGGAGTTTTAAGACGTGCTGGTCATACTGAGGCCACTATTGATCTGTCAAGATTAGCCGGTTTCGATCCGGTAGGTGTATTGGTTGAGATTATGAATGAAGACGGAACAATGGCCAGGTTACCACAGCTTCAGGAAATTGCCAAACGGTTTGACTTTAAATTAATATCCATTAAAGAACTGATCGAATATAGGTTGAAAACGGATTCCCTGATAGAAGAAATTGTTCGGGTGGATATGCCGACAAAATATGGCCATTTTAAACTGATAGCATTCAGAGAAAAAAATACTTCTAACGAACACCTTGCCTTGATAAAAGGCGAATGGAAAAAAGACGAACCCGTGTTGGTGCGTGTGCATTCTTCCTGTTTCACAGGCGATATTCTTGGTTCACTGCGTTGTGATTGCGGGGATCAGCTCCACAAAGCCATGCAGATGGTTGAACAAAACGGCTCTGGTGTCATTTTGTATATGAACCAGGAGGGCAGGGGAATCGGGCTGGTTAATAAGCTGAAAGCTTACCAGCTTCAGGAAAGAGGAATGGATACTGTGGAAGCTAACCTGCATCTCGGGTTTCCTATGGATAAAAGAGACTATGGAGTAGGTGCACAAATATTACGATATCTCGGAATTACCAAACTAAAACTGATGAGTAATAATCCTAAAAAGCGAACGGCTTTATCCGGTTACGGACTTGAAATTGTGGAAACGGTTCCGATTGAAATTGCACCGAATCCATATAATGAAAAATATCTCATCACCAAACGCGATAAATTAGGGCATCAGATTTTAAAATAATTTTGAGAATGCTGAAATGCTACTTGTACATAATTTTTAGCTTTCAGTTTTCTTTGGATGAGCTGGTGTTTTTAAGGTTGCGATCCATTACCAGGGGTTGGTGGCGGTATTGGTTGTTCTTTTGGAACTTCTTTTTTCTTTTTCCTGAACAATTCATCAATCCTGTCAAAATTTTTCCTGTAAGAAATACTTGTTCCTGATCTGTTTGCTGTGCGGTTGGCCGTAGAAAGGTAATTATACGAATCACGGTAGAATACACTCACAGCAAGTCTTCCGTCGGCGGTGATTTTATATTCCATGGTTATATCCGGCAGAAATTGGAATGAAGATGCCTGGTATTGCTCGGTCGACAACCCAAAATCCAAAGAACTTCCGAACGTGAATGTGAGCCTTTCGTTCAGGAAACTTTGAGCAATAGATAAGTTGACGTTTGTGCGATCAAAAATAACCCGTTCATCAACCACACCGGTAATGTTTGTGCCACTGTAAAAGTTAGTATTCAGGTTGAGGCGGAGGTTTTTATTATTGAACACTTTCTGAAATTTATTCGACAACTCATTACTGATCTGGTTAGACAGAATTCCGGTAATACTGTTCGTTAACCCTGAAACCGCAGTGCCAGCCCCAAATGTGGTGTTACTGTTAGAAAGTGGGCCGAAACTGTTAAAGACAATGAGAAATGATACTTGTTTATTGAGCTCGTTCTGATCGCTTTGAATCATTTGTAATAAAAATGCGGCATCCTGATCATTTCTTAATGCACTGTTTTGAGGAAGTTCAATCTGGAATTTTATATCAGGACGAGTGAGTTTATTGGTAAGATTTGCTATTACCATAACCGGGCCCCTGTATTGTTGTACTGCGGACCCTTTACCGATTGCTGCACCGATAGAAGTTGTACTGTATGCAAGATCGCTGAAGCGGATGTTCTCCGCTTCATATACCGCTTCAATATTTATGTCGGCATCATATGGGTTGCCCTTCCACTGTATATAGTTATCCCCTCCTTCACGAAAGATGAATGGTTTTCTTATGAAAGACTGAAATGTGAAATTATAGCTCCCTTTATCAATTTCATAACGCCCTGCTATACTCAGGTCTTCTGTTGTGCCCACACGCATTTGTATATTACCGTGCCCGTTTACTTTCATAATATC
>DATKNN010000003.1:0-21920 GCA_035541355.1 Puia sp.
CTTTTAATACAGTGTGTGGAAGGAAATGAAACCACCTGCTTAATGGTCCGGGAAGAGGCTGCGTTTCAAAATGATAAAACAGGGCTGTTGCGTCACGCCAGGTCTGATCGCCGCGGAACTTGATCAATCCTGCTCCAATCATAACACGAAAGCATAGCCATCGTAATAAAACAATAATGGCTATCGGCGGAGGTCGTTTTGGAAATGGACGCATATCAACCAGCGGACAAAGAAATATAGTGAGGAAACCCGTTTCAGTAAGCTGCATTTCCCAGCCATACCAATACCAATCCTGTCCTGCGTGAACAATCGACACATAAAGAAACCAAAGCACACCCATCATTAATGCATTTGCATAGCCGAAAACTACCAGTAATGAAAGTATAAAACCTGCCCATGCAACGGTCAGCAGTGCAGTATCTGAATGCCAGAACCAGAAAACAGAAGGTGACCTGAAAAAAACAGACCATGTTGAACCAAGTGCATTACTCACTTGCTGCTGGTAAATATTAAAAGGTAAAAGCCCGTTGGAACCTATAAGTGGCAGAATCTGGTTAATGGTTGCTAAAAATGCTACAGCGTATATTATGCCCAACATCCGAAGTATGACGAAGCGGGTAAGCCAATAAGTGGCAGAACCCTCCTGCGTATGATGAACGAATCCAGTTCCTTTATTCATTTGAAGGAATTACAATCAAAGCTAACTAAATCAAATATGAAAATAGATGTAACCAGGAAACCGATGCAACGAAAATAAATTAGTTTGTAGTCAGTAAAAAGAAATATGAAATCATATAATATAATAATCCCTTTTTTATTTTTTGCTGCATTAACAGGTTGTAGCAAAACAAATCATTTTATGAATGAAGGAGTAATCGTCGGATGGAATTACGGATATTGTGCTACCTGTGGTGGGTTCTATCTCAATTCATCAAATGATACAGTTAAGAATGCAGGCACTTATTATGTACTGAACTATTCCGCATCGCTCACAGAAACTATTAATAAACTGGATTCTGCATATAATCACGATAACAAACCTATTTATGTTTCTGTTAGCTGGCAATCACTTCATTTGCAGGATTCCAGTTTTCCCACAAACTGGATTCATATCTCTGATATAAGGGAAAGATAATTTTCTACAGAATTTCTTTTTTTGTTGCATTAAACAACTATTGACTTTTGGAACGAGATAGGAATTGCTTAGAGCGTAATACGCATTCGTTTTAAAAATTATTTAGCCCAATTCCCATTCTTACGAACGCTTCTGCTGCCGTAACACCCATTTCAATTCCCCTGAATGACTCCATCATAGCGTGGTTACAATCGGGTGCCGCATAAATGCCGGGAGGGTTTTGACTGGCGTGACAGAAAACAGCTTTTCTTTTTTGCTCCTGTACAGATGTGATATCCACATAATCAGTAGGCTTGAATCCCATAGTTTGCGACCCGGTACACACTTCAAAAAAGTACAGTTCAAATTTTTTGCTGCTTCGGTGCCAGCTTTGTATGGTAAGCAAACTGGCACATTGATGGTCTTTATGCGAATCAAGCGGCCAATGTGTGAATACAATATCCGGTTTTTCATCGCTGATTAAAGAATGTAATTTACTTACCCACTCATTATTTACTATTCCATCGCCATCTATCTGTCCGGCAAATACTGGTTTTGCGTTAATAATTTTACATGCAGCAATTGCTTCCTTTGTGCGTATCGATGCAGCTTCTGAGTGCGACTTGCCAGGAATACCGGCCTCACCACTCGTGAGATAAATAATTGTCACTTCATGTCCGGTCGCAACCAGCTTTGACAATGTGCCGCCGCATCCGCTTTCAGGATCGTCAGGATGCCCCCCCACACAAACTATTTTCATTTTTTGAGTAAGCTTGTAACTTTCCGTATTCGCAAAAGAAGAAAGACTGAAAGCCGCAGTGGCGGCAACCATGTTTTTAGCGAATGATCTTCGGTTGATAGGCATATGATGAAATTGACAGAATGATAACAGCTTCTGGATAACGTACGGTATTTGTTAAAACTTTACCGGTCTATATAACCACAGCTTCAAGATCATAGTCGAAAGCCTTTGTTATTCTCACGTTCACAAATTCTCCGACCGGTAATTTTCTTTCAGATTGAATGATCACTTCATTATCTACTTCCACGGAATCAAATTCTGTTCTGCCTAAATATCTTCCGGCTTCTTTCTTATCAACAATAGTCTTAAAAACCCTTCCCACTTTTTCTTCATTTTTTTCATAGGATATTTCTTTCTGCACTTCCATTATGTCTTCTGCCCTTTGCCGCTTTACATCAGCAGGCACATCGTCTGTAAATTCATAAGCGCTGGTACCTTCTTCATGAGAATAGGTAAATATACCAACCCTGTCGAACCGGTGTTTTATTAAGAATGATTTAAGTTCTTCCACATCTTTTTCTGCTTCGCCGGGAAATCCTGCGATTAACGTGGTACGTAAACATATACCCGGAACTTTTTCCCTTACTGCGTAAATTAATTCTTCCATTTCCGCTTGGGTAATCTGCCTGCGCATAGCTTTAAGCATATTATCACTTGCATGCTGTAATGGCATATCAAGATAATTGCAGATATTGTCACGCTCTCTCATGACATCTAAAATTTCTAAAGGGAATTTGGAAGGATAAGCATAATGAAGCCTGATCCACTCTAATCCTTTCACGTCAGCCAGCCTCTGCAATAAATCCGAAAGTGCTCTTTTTTTGTAAATATCCAGGCCATAATAAGTAAGTTCCTGTGCAATCAGTAAAATTTCTTTTACGCCTATTTTTACCAGACCCTCTGCTTCCTGCACGATATCTTCAATCGTTTTGCTTACATGATTGCCACGCATCAATGGAATGGCACAAAATGCGCAGGTTCTGTTGCAACCTTCTGCTATTTTCAGGTAGGCATAATGTTTAGGTGTAGCCAGTAGCCGTTCTCCTATTAGGTCTTTTTTATAATCAGCCTCAAACTGTTTAAGCATTAAAGGCAACTCCATGGTACCAAACCAGGCATCCACTTCAGGTATTTCCTTCTCCAAGTCATCCCGATAGCGCTGACTTAAACAACCGGTAACATATACTTTTTCAATCCTGCCTTTCTTTTTTAATTCTACCTGTTCAATAATTGTATTAATTGATTCCTCTTTTGCTTTGTCAATAAAACCACAGGTATTCACCACTACAATATTATGATCCCGTTTGGCGCTCTCATGCACCACATCAATATCATTGGCGCCGAGCTGCCCGCTCAGCACTTCACTGTCAACCATGTTTTTGCTGCATCCTAGGGTTATAATATTAACCTTATTCTTTTTAAGTGTTTTTGCCTTCATAATTGGGCTGCAAAGGTAATAATGAAAGGTGAATGACGTTTATTGATGTAATAATTAAACCTTTTATTCCATTGCCGGTCTATTATACATTGAATTTAAAACCTAAATTTTATAAAATGAAAACTAAGCATTTATTACCCTTTGCCATCGTAGCTTTATTAAGTATTTCAGTTTCTTCATTTGGGCAGGATGGATCACACCCCCGTCGTGCGGAAGTAAATGGTCGTTTAGCCAACCAGAATGCACGCATCCATGATAAAGTGGAGGACGGAAAGATGAGCAAAGAGGAAGCAGCAAAATTACATACTGAAGACCATGCCATCAGGAAAGAAGAACAAAGAATGGCTTCAAGACATGATGGCCACATCACTAAACATGAACAGCATAAACTTAATCGCCAGGAAAATCATGTTAGCAGACAGATAAGGAGGCACTAATCAATCAATATGCTTAAAAAATAAAGCCCCGGATTTTGCGGGGTTTTTTTTATATTAGGCAAATGCTGCTTTGAGGTATTTCTGACGGTAGTCGATTGGCGACATTCCTGTTATTTTTCTGAAAACATCTCTGAAGGCTTTAGTGTCGGTATAACCAACATCGTACATTACTTCATTTATTGTTTTTCGTCCTGACTCCAATTGTTTTTTAGCAGCTTCAGTCCTCACTCGTTGCATGTATTCAATAACCGTATTGGTAGTTGCTTTTTTGAATCTTCTTTCAAAAGTTCTGCGTCCTATATTGAACTTTTCACTCAGTTCATCTACTGAAATTTTACTGTTGAATTTTTTTTCAATGTATTCCTGAGCCCTTAATATTTCTTCATCATCATGTTCTTTTTGCCCTTTGAATATGATGAATGGTGATTGGCTGCTCCGGTCCATATCCAGCAGAAAAAATTTGGATGCCATAATTGCCATATCCCTGTTCGTATATTTTTCCACCAGGTACAGCAGCAGGTTCCAGTAAGATGTCGCCCCGCCACTTGAATAAAGACCATTTTGCACGGTAATGATCCGGTCATCCACTAAATTCACTTTAGGAAACATATTCCTGAATTCATTGGCATACAGCCAGTGTGTGGAACAATTTTTCCCATCCATTAATCCCGTTGCGGCCAGTAAAAATGCTCCTATGCAAAGACTGGCTACTTCCGCGCCTTTCTTATATTGATGAATAATCCATGGAATAAATCCATTGTTTAGTTTTAATGCTTTTTTCACATCTCCGCTTAATGCAGGAATAATAATAAGGTCTGCATGCCTTACCTCTTTCAGCAACATGTCTGCATGCACGGAAAATAAACCATCATTCAGTTTTACTTCCCTTGTTAATCCGGCAACCTGCACATTAAATACTGGGGGTTTGCTGGCCTGCCGGAAAAATTCATTAATAGCGGTGAACATGTAAAGCGGGTCAACAATTGCAGCGGGAACTGCCGTTTCCGGAAGAAGGATAATGATATTTTTCATAATTCAAATTTAAGGAAACCGGTTGTCGCAATCAACCCCAAAGATTGTCGTATTGCCACATGTTATTGCAGGCGGAACCATGCTATGTTTGTGCTATGGCATAAATAATAACCGTATGGAAAAATATATAGTCGGCAGTAACATAAAAGTTTTCGGAATGGAAGTAAGTACCTTTCCAGAAGGCATTCCCCAGGTATTCAATAGCCTGATGAATAAAATTACGGATGGGCCCAGGCGTGATTATTATGGCATCAGCTATATGACAAACGACGGTAAGATTTTTTATTTTGCAGCTACTGCTGAAAAAGAGAATTCCGAAGCCGGAAAATATGACCTGGACAGTTTTACAATTGAAAAGGGAGAATACCTCGTGCAGTCTATTGCTGATTGGAAACAAAAAATCGACACTATTAATTGCGTATTTCATGAGTTGATGCAGGATGAACGGATTGACAAAGATAAACCCTGTATAGAATGGTATAAATCAGAAAATGAAATGTGGTGCATGATTGGAACAAAACAAACTGCTAATGCTGATGCAGGAGATAAAAGATGAACGGTAGTTCCATATTTCACATTTTATCCCAAAATCTTCTGATTAAACACGTAGTTTCCTATACAACATTTATCACTCATCTTAAATTAAATTTTGTGGCTAAAGTATCAATCTACCTCAATTTTCAGGGTAATACAGAAGAAGCTTTTAATTTTTATAAATCTGTTTTTAAAACAGAATTCGTAGGGCCTGTTATTTATATGAAAGATATACCTGCACAACCAGGCATGACTCCTCTTCCAGAGAATGAGCGAAATAAGGTGATGCATGTGTGTTTACCAATATTGGGAGGAGCCCAGATAATGGCTACAGATATGCTGGAATCTTCGGGCCATAAACTAAAAATCGGGAATAATGTTACCATCAATCTTGAGCCCGATACAAAAGCAGAAGCAGACCGCCTGTTTAATGAACTGTCGAAAGGAGGATCTGACATTGCTCCCATGCGTGATGAGTTTTGGGGCTACTGGGGTTGCTGCCTTGATCGCTTTGGTATCAGATGGATGTTTAATTGCGTAAACAAATAAACTGCCATGTACAATGTATAACGATCTAATTTCCACTGAAACCGAACTCTTTTCCGCTTATGGAATCGTTATTAAATTTTTTTCTATCATAAATTACCTTTGCATTGCCTCTTTTCTATATCACTATCACCAGCTCAATGATAACCGGTGCAAGTGAAAACGGCCAAATCTTTGCTAACTATAAAATTTTGAGAAATGACCATACTGATCATCATCCTGGTTATTATAGCTATTCCATTTGTCGCTGCGGCTTTTATTCCCAAACAATACAACGTCGAAAAACAAGTGACAATTGACAAACCTGTACAATATGTATTTGATTACATCAGGCATATAAAAAACCAGGCTTATTATAGCAAATGGCAAATGATGGACCCAAACGTAGAAATGACTTATACTGGAACTGATGGAAGTGTTGGTTTTTCTTCAGCCTGGAAAAGTAATAATAAACAGGTTGGACAGGGCGAACAAACCATTACCAATATCGTTCAGGAAAAAAGAATTGATATGGATCTTCACTTTATCAAACCGTTTGAAGGAAAGTCAACCGCCTATTTTGTTACTACAGCCGCTTCCCTCAATCAAACCATTGTAGTATGGGGTTTTAATGGCAAAATGAAATATCCTTCGAACCTGATGCTCCTGTTGATGAATATAAAAAAAATGATCGGGAATGATTTACAGACCAACCTGAACAACTTGAAAAACATCCTTGAAAAATAAAATGAATTTTATGGTAGAAGTTTTTAAAACCAATGTGGAGGAACCCAGGCAAGCTGAAAAACTGATTGATATTTTATCCAGAAATTTTCCGGCACACAGGATTAATTTCGACCTGGATGACTGTGACAAGATTCTTCGTATTGAAAGCTACAATAACCATGCGTCTGGGATCATAGAAACATTGAGAGAAAACGGTTTTTTATGTGAAGAACTGGAATAATGAGTTTTAGTATGGTGCATGAATACTACTAAATGAGATAATAACAAGATTTTACGGATATTCATTAAAGTTAGTATGGTTCAGATATAATTTTTAGGCTATGTATTTGATTTAAAAGTTTTTATCCCTAAATTGCGGTTAAAATCCATTCATTTTGAAACTACCGCAGCTTCTATCCCATTTTTTATATCAGAATAAAACACTGGCGCTTCCCGGCATCGGTGTATTCACATTGGCTTCAAATTTTTCAGTTCCCGAACAACTTGGCAACGAACAACCACTAACCGTGCAGGGAATTATTTATAAACAGGAATTTGTTCAAAACCCGGACCCGGAGTTAATCGACTTCCTGCACAAATATACCGGCAAAATGCGGCCGTTAGCTGCATCCGATCTCGATTCTTATCTCCAGCTTGGCATTCAATTGCTTAATATCGGCAAACCCTTTCATTTTGAAGGCATCGGTGCGATAATAAAAAATAAAGAAGATAAATATGAATTCGTGCCTGGTGAATACAGTACGACCAGACTTACTTTACCAAGCGAGGAAAGAGTGGAACTGACAGAAAAAAAGAAGAAAATACTGGATGAACCCAAAAAAGAGTATGCGCCGCAATCAAAAGCAGTGAAAGGGCTTTTGCTGGCAATTGGAATAGTTGGCGGTGTTGCGCTGATTGCATGGGCAGGGTATAATTTGTATAAAAAGAAAACACCGGCATCAGGTAATACCGAAAATGAAGTAGTAATAAAAGACGATACTTCAGGCTTTCAAAAAAAGGATTCCACCCTTACCCATCCCATACAGAATTCCTTGCCGCCTAATAAAGAAACCAAAACGGAAATTACTAAACACGGAGATACTTCACTATATAAGTTTGTAATATTATCGACCGCTAATAAAACCAGGGCATTAAAAAGATACAATCAGCTGCGTTCATTCGAATTGGGTGTAAAAATGGATACAAAGGACTCTTCTTATTTCAAAATCTATTTCCCCATCTATACCTTGCCAAAAGACACATTGCATATTAAAGACTCACTAAGCGATTATTACGCTACCAAAACCACTATCGAACCATAAAATGAATAATCATGCAGCTTACTGGGTCAGCAAGCTTCAATTAAACAAACACGCAGAAGGCGGTTATTACCGTGAAATTTACCGGTCACCTATAACCGTAAATAAAAATAGTTTGCCTGATGGTTTTCAGGGCGATAGAAATTTTTCTACAAGTATCTATTTTTTACTGGAAGGAACTGAATTCTCCGCATTTCACCGTATTGCTTCTGATGAGCTTTGGCATTTTTATTCAGGTAATAGCCTCACTATTTATGAAATCGAAAACAATGGAAATGTGCTCGAACATTATTTGGGCAATGATCCTGATAACAAAGAATCATTCCAGGTAATGATAAAGGCAGGAAATTGGTTTGCCTCAAAATTAACTAACGGAAACGGGTATGCGCTTGCTGGCTGTACGGTTTCGCCAGGCTTTGATTTTGCAGATTTTGAATTGGCCGCAAGAAAATCGCTGATTAATAAATTTCCCCAACATGAAAAACTGATAACCGAATTAACAAGATCATAAATATATTACCCCATCCTTCATTACCAGTTTGATTTTTCGTAATAGAGAAATATTTTCAGAAGGGTCACCCTCCACGGCAATGATGTCTGCGAAAAGCCCTGCTTTTATTCTCCCCACCTTTTCTTTTATTTTAAATACATCTGCATTAACCGACGTGGCAGAGCGCAACACATCAACAGGTTTCATACCAAATTCCACCATCGCTTCCATTTCCCGTACATTATCCCCGTGTGCAAAAACACCTACATCTCCACCCATGCAAATAATCACACCGGCATCCAGCGCTTCACTAAAACTTTTTCTTTTATTTTGAACAGAAACCGGTTCCGGGTCAATACCTTTTCTCCATCCATGGTATTCTTCAATCGCCTCCCCTGCAGAAATGGTCGGACATAATGCAATTCCTCTTTCCTTCATCATTGTAAAAATTTCGGGTGTTCCCTGATCACCATGTTCAATAGTCGATACCCCAGCTAAAATAGCCCTGCGCATCCCTTCTGCAGTTACAGAATGTACAACAACTTCTCTACCGCTGCTGTTAGCTACTTCTACTGCTTTTTTCAACTCCTCTTCCGTAAATGTAGGTTTAGCTTCTTTTTCCAACCCCCAACGGTAATCAGCATAAATTTTTATCACATCGGCCCCTTTGCCGATTTGCGTTCTTATTTCTTTAATTAATCCATCGCCGTCTGCCTCTGCAGCCCCTTTCAATACATCAATATCAACACTTAGCTCTTTGGGGCCATAACTTCCCGTTGCCACTATTGCACGTGTGGCAACAATCATCCTTGGGCCCGGAATAATTCCTTTTTCAATTGACTGTTTCAATCCTACATCATCATAACCCGCACCTTCAGTACCCAGGTCACGAACAGTTGTAAATCCTGCCATTAATGTGCGTGTGGCATGCGCTATAGCGCGGGCCACACGCTCCGCCCTTGATTCTTTCAGCACCTGGTCGTTCCATGAGGTTTCATTATAAGGATGCAAAAACAAATGGCTATGGCCTTCGATCAAACCGGGCAATAAAGTGCAGTTTTTTAATTCAATCACTTTAGTGTTTTTATCTGCAGCGATGTTTGCTCCGGCTGCGATAATCCGGTTTTCTCTCACCAGCACACTCCACCCGGAATGCATTTGCTCCCCGTCAAAAACTCTTGCAGGTTTTAACAGAAAAGAATTTTGTGAAAAAACAATTGACGATGATAATAAAAATGTAATTGAAGAAAAAATAATAGCCAGTTTCATTGTTATGGTTTTTTTATGTCCAGTACTTCCACATCAAAGACCAAAACGCTATTAGGGGGGATTTTTTCCGCCCTAGTGCGTATTGAGTAGGCCAGCGCTGAAGGAATGATCAATTTAATCTTCCCTCCTTTCCTGCATTTTGTTAATCCATATTGCCAACCTTTAATAAGCTTATTCAAAGGAAATATGGCAGGCTTCTCTGTTGTTTCATCAAACACTTCGCCACCCAGTATCCAGCCTTTGTAATGTACGGTAAGCGTATCGTTCACGGTTACAAAATCACCATCGCCTTCTTTCAAAGTTTTGTAATACACGCCGGTGATACTTCCTGTGGTATCTAACTTCCCTGCCGTAACAGAATCAAATATTAGCTTTTTATCTCTCTCCATTTGTACGGCGCTATCAACATTTTTATATAAATCAATATCAGGCTTATTATTCGTGCCAGGCCTGGAAAATTTCGTTCCATAATTTGTGTTGATGTTTGCAAAGCCCCCATTCCATAAATAGAAAGAATTATTTTCAACACCTCCGCCAAAGTCAATCCTGTCAAGCGCCCTACCAGTTGCATCGCATGAAAACACAGCATCGGTCAAGGCTTTCCATTCACCTTTTTCTGTTTTTATCCATTGATTACTATAGTTAGCCTTACGGTAAACATTCCCGTTTATACCCCAGAAATTTTCAAGAAAAGAATATAAATGATCAAGGTGATGGCCATCTTTCGGTGCTTTGAAACTCGCAATAAGTTTCCATTTTTGGAATTCCGGAATATAAAAATATCCCGAATAAATCGTAGTGTTGGTTACACTGTCAGGCAATGCAGTTACATAAAATTTATAAGTTTCTCCAGCCTTCCAGTTATACACAAAATGACTATGGCCCCCTGTGCCTTCATTACCGAAATCTCCTGCAAAAACATTTTCTCCTTTATTGATCAACTTTACTTTGTTGTATTCATTCACTCTATTTCTGTCAACAGCTTCATTACCGGCATCCCACACAGAAAAGATAATTCTTCGTTCCGTTGCACTGTTTACCTGCATACCGAAATACCCTCTTGCAAATCCGCATGCCATAAAATAAGAGTATAGGTGATCAGCATTTTGAGGAACAGTTAACTCATTATAAAAACCTGTAACCTTCGTCGTATCCGGCACCGGATACATTAAATGCACAGAAGCCGCATTACGTCTTGGTTTTGTATTAAAGTGCATATCCTTTGCAGCTGGCCCGCTAAATCCGAGAGATCGAATATCAGCAATTTCATTACCACGCTTCTTTGCGCAAGAAATTTCCAGGTCATAAAAACCTTTCCTGACAATATTTACAGCTCCGGCATCCACCTTTTTGAACTCCACGCCCTGCGGAACGGCTACCGTAAATATGTTATCAACAAATTTTATCTTTAAAATATTCCCGGCAGTGTTATTTTTTAATAATACTGAAAGATGAATCTTTCCTGTATTGCGGAGAAAAAAATAATAATGCAGATGCTGGTTCTTATTTTCCCAATGATGGAGCCCTTCTTTCTCACCAAACATTTCGCTTTCATCATCTTCAGTGCTTTTTTCTAACGGCATGGCATAACCGGTAAATGCAGGAATATAATATGTTTGTGCGCTTACTTTTGCTGTAACTAACAATAAGACAAAAACCAGTACCTTATTTTGAAAATGCTGCATGGAGGAGTTATAAAAATTCAAACATAAACAAAAACAAGGAAACTAAAATTGAGCAGCAAATGCCTGGGAAGTATTAAAAGAAAAAAGCACCAAGTTTGTTAATGCATTTATCTGATTGCTCAAATATTTGCATTCTTACTAACCCGATGCTTTCATTGAAACCCGATCTTCATGTTACTGATTATCTCATTTCAATTGTGAATTGAAGATACATTCATTATAGACCGGTTTCCAAATTTTTTGCGTTGTTGTTTTGCACCCGTTATGCACTAACTTATACACATTGTAAATTCGGAAAGCCGGGATGACCGAAAGTCAGTAAGATGGTTCACAATTCTCTGACTGACTTCCCGGCTTTCGGTCTTACGGACTATTTGCTTAACTTTCATAAAATATAAAAACGTTCACATATAACCGAAAACATTAATCATGAAACTAAAAAACCTGTTTGCTATACTACTTGCTACAGCCTGGATCAGTTTGTCTGAATTCTTTCGTAACGAAATTTTGTTTAAGCAGCTTTGGACGGACCATTATCAAAAACTTGGCCTTGTTTTCCCATCGGAAACTAGTAACAAAATTGCATGGGTGGCATGGTCGTTCATGTTAACCGGGTTGATTTATAATATTGCCCAAAAGTTTTCGCTGGCAGGAACCACGCTGCTATCGTGGTTTGCCGCGTTCGCGATGATGTGGATTGTGATCGGCAACCTGGGTGTGCTTCCGCATAAACTAATGTTGTATGCTACCCCGCTAAGCCTGCTGGAAACATTTGTGGCAGCACTTATTATTCAAAAAGTATCGGATAGGCATCCGTGAAGGTGTTCAAATTACAAGACTTCCAACAGCTAGGAAAATAAAAAATCAGCTTCATGAGCACACGAATTGTAAACCTGAAACTCCTTAACTTTGCGCCGCTATGACACAGGAAAAATTAAATGATATGAGGAGCCGCACTTCCGCTCTGAGGAGGTTTCTTTGACGTCGGGAACCGGCAACATAAGATAGATGAAGACAAACAACTTACCCTTTCTCCGGGCTTCTGGAGCGATAATAAGCGTGCTACGGAAATCCTTAAAAATATAAAGCTGAACGAGCTTTGGACAAAATTGTATACACAAACGGAAACGTCTGTGGAAGATTTTGCCGTACTATTCGACTTCTGGAAGGCAGGAGATGCTACCGAAGATGAAACAAAGGAAGCTTATGAAAAGGCATTACAGAGTTTAGACGAAGCAGAATTCAAAAGCACATTGAACCAGCCTGAAGACGAGCTGCCTGCTGTGCTGCAGATCAACAGCGGTGCCGGTGGAACAGAAAGCCAGGATTGGGCCGAAATGCTGGCGCGCATGTACCGCATGTATGGTCAAAAGCACGATATGAGTGTTACTGAACTCGACTGGCAGGATGGCGACGGTGCCGGCATAAAAACATGCACCTTCCAATTTGACGGGCCTTTTGCTTATGGGTTTTTAAAGGCAGAAAGCGGCGTGCATCGCCTGGTGCGCATCTCTCCATTTGACAGCAATGCAAGACGACACACTTCCTTCGCCAGCGTATATGTATATCCGTTAATTGATGACACGATAGAAATTGAAGTGAGCCCTGCCGATGTGGAATGGGCATTCTTCCGCAGTGGCGGTGCCGGCGGACAGAATGTAAACAAAGTAGAAACAGCTGTACGGTTAACACACAAACCAAGCGGCATTATTGTGGAATGCCAGCAGGCAAGGACACAGGGTGAAAATAGGGAAAAAGCAATGGCCATGCTAAAAAGCCGGCTGTATGAAGAAGAATTGCGGAAACGCGAAGCTGTGAAAAACGCAAACAATGCCAATAAGAAAAAAATTGAATGGGGGTCGCAGATACGCAGCTATGTTTTTCATCCCTATAAAATGATCAAAGACCACCGGACAGATTATGAAGTGGGCAACGTGCAACCGGTGATGGATGGCGAGCTGGATGGCTTCATCAAAGCCTATTTGATGAGCGAAAAAGAAACGGTTTAATTCCCTAATTCATTAATTAATAATTGATAATTTATGAGCCTCGGTTATTTCAGTTATCCATTACCGTTAAATGAGCCGGTTTTGAATTATGCACCCGGCAGCCCCGAAAAAAAAAGATTGAAAGAAGTGTTAGCAGAATTAAAAAAACAGGAAGCTGATATTCCCATGTTTATTGGTGATAAAGAAGTTCGCACCGGCAAAAAATCAGCATTGCACCCACCTCATGAAATTGCACACACGCTTGGCTATTTTCATGAAGGCAATGAAAAGCATATTCATCAAGCTATTGACGCAGCATTGACAGCGAAAGAGAAATGGTCAACCCTCAGCTGGGAAAACCGGGCAAATATTTTTTTGAAGGCTGCCGACCTGATCGCTACAAAATACCGCCCATACATGAATGGCACTACGATGCTGGGCCAAAGCAAAAACGCTTACCAGGCAGAAATTGATTCTGCCTGTGAGATCATTGATTTCCTTCGTTTCAATGTTCATTATCTGAGCGAGATATACAGGCAACAACCCATCAGTTCTCCAGGTATCCATAACCGTTTGGAATACCGTCCGCTGGAAGGCTTTGTACTGGCAATTACGCCATTCAATTTTACAGCCATTGGCGGAAACTTACCTACATCTGCTGCCATGTGCGGCAATGTGGTAGTATGGAAACCGGCGCACACACAAATTTTCAGTGCACAAATGTTCATGCGTATTTTAAAAGAAGCCGGATTGCCTGACGGTGTGATCAACCTGATCTATGTGGATGGCCCTACACTTGGTAAAGTATGCTTTAATCACAAGGATTTTGCCGGTGTGCATTTTACAGGATCAACAGGTGTGTTTAACAATATGTGGGAAACAATCGGCAAGAATATGGCGAACTACAAGTCTTATCCAAGAATTGTTGGCGAAACCGGAGGCAAGGATTTTGTATTTGCGCATAAAAGCGCCAATCCGGATGTGGTTGTTACTGCATTGCTCCGGGGTGCATTTGAATTCCAGGGGCAGAAATGTTCTGCGGCTTCAAGGGCTTACATTCCCTCCAATATAGCAGAAGAAGTAAAAAAGAAATTGATAAGCGGAGTGAAAAGCTTTAAAATAGGCAGCGTGGAAGATTTCAGCAATTTCATTAATGCAGTGATTGATGAAAAAAGCTTTGACAAGATCAAGGCTTATATTGACAATGCAAAAAAAGATCAGCAGGCGGAAATTTGGGTCGGCGGAAAATGTGATAAAAGAGAAGGATATTTTGTTCAACCAACAGTCATCGAAGCGAAAGACCCGAAGTACGTTACCATGTGTGAAGAAATTTTCGGGCCTGTATTAACAGTCTATATTTATCCTGCTAATAGTTTTGAAAAAACATTGGAATTGGTTGACTCTACCTCACCTTACGCACTGACAGGTTCTGTTATTGCACAAAACCGGGAAGCTGTAGAGTTTGCCACAAATAAACTCCGGAATGCTGCCGGAAACTTCTATATTAATGATAAGCCAACAGGGGCAGTTGTAGGCCAGCAACCATTTGGCGGAGCAAGGGCAAGCGGTACAAACGATAAAGCCGGTTCTATTATAAACTTATATCGCTGGTTAAGTGCCAGAACAATCAAGGAAACTTTCAATCCCCCCACCAGTTACGGGTATCCTTTTATGGCTGAGCAATAAAGCAGTTAACCCGATATTTAATAGCTCTATTTGCGGCAGCCTTCTTATTTTTATAAAAAATATTTTTTGAAAACCATACTGAACCAACAACAATTATCAATTACCATTCAGCGGTTGAGCAATCAACTGCTTGAAAACCATTTAGCCTTAAAGGATACCATTTTAATCGGCATACAACCCCGGGGAATATATTTCTCTGACAGGATTTTAAGAGAACTCAGCAAACAGCTACCAGAACAGTATATTGCTTACGGAAAACTGGATATTACTTTTTACCGCGATGATGTAAGGCAAGGTTTGCATACCCTTAATAAAACAGATATCCCTTTTTCTATTGAAAATAAAAATGTGATACTTATTGACGATGTATTATATACCGGAAGAACTATCCGCGCTGCCTTAGATGCATTACTCGACTTTGGAAGGCCTTCCAAAGTTGAATTGTGCGTACTTATCGACAGGCGTTTTAGCCGCCAGCTGCCCATACAGCCGGATTATGTTGGCAAATCAATTGATTCCATTATTTCTCAAAAAGTAAAAGTTTTCTGGAAGGAAAAGGATCAAAAAGAAGAAGTAAGTTTGATTGAATGATTAGTTGGAATCGTTCTTCATCAGTCTTTTTTCTCCAAATTAAATAAGCTATCAACAAACTCATGTTTGTTGAATACCAGCAAATCTTCCATTTTTTCTCCCACACCAATAAATTTTACAGGAATTTTAAACTGATTGGCAATAGCCAATACCACTCCTCCTTTTGCTGTACCATCCAATTTTGTCACGGCAATAGCACTTACATCAGTTGTCGCAGTGAAATGCCTGGCCTGCTCAACCGCATTTTGTCCTGTTGAACCGTCAAGCACCAATAACACTTCATGTGGTGCGTCCGGAATAATTTTTTTGATTACCCGGTTTATCTTTCCCAATTCATCCATTAAGTGAATTTTGTTATGCAATCTACCAGCTGTATCAATAATCACAACGTCTACATTTCTGGCAACACCGCTTTGAACGGTATCAAATGCAACAGCCCCGGGATCTGCACCCGTTCCTTGTTTTACAATTGGCACACCCACTCTTTCGCTCCAGATGGTCAGCTGCTCAACAGCTGCCGCACGAAAAGTATCAGCCGCTCCCAGCAAAACAGATTTACCGGCATTTTTAAAATTATAAGCCAGCTTGCCAATGGTGGTTGTTTTGCCAACCCCATTCACACCAACAACAAGAATTACATAAGGTTTTTTCCCGGTCGGAGTTTCGAAGTCACGATATGACTGCTCCGCGGCTTCAACTAATATTGATTCGATTTCCCATTGAAGTATTTTATTTAATTCATTTGTATTTAGATATTTATCTCTCGCAACGCGTTTTTCAATCCTGCCAATTATTTCCACGGTTGTATCAATGCCAACATCCGCACTTACCAAAGCATCTTCTAAATTATCCAATACTTCATCATCAACTGTCGTCTTTCCGGCTATAGCTTTGGTTAACCTGGAAAGAAAACCTTCTTTGGTCTTCAGTAATCCTTCATCAAGGCTTTGCTTTTCCCTTTTTCCAAATAATTTATTAAGAAAACTCATGATTTGAATTTGAGATGTGAAAATAACCTAATTACGGAAATATGGCTCTGCACCTCATACTGCTATACTAATAAAAAACAAAAGCTGCCCTTTTGAGACAGCTTTTATATTATGAACTAACCCATAATTATTTCTGAGCCAAAAATTCTTTGATTTTATCTTTGTGCACAATAGCTTCCTTAAAAGTATAGGCACCCGTTTTCGGGCTCCGAACAGCCTTTATCACTTTTGTCCAGTTCTTAGCTTCAGCTGCTGCTTTAGCATCTTTACTTTTAATCGCGGTTTTTGCTGCTTTTGCCATGACAACTAATTATTTATGATTATTTAATTTCTTTATGAACCGTCATTTTCTTTAAAATCGGGTTGTACTTTTTTAATTCAAGCCGCTCTGGTGTATTCTTTTTGTTTTTGGTACTAATATACCTGCTGGTACCAGGTTTACCGCTGTTTTTATGTTCTGTGCATTCTAAAATTACCTGCACCCTGTTTCCTTTCTTTGCCATGATACTAATTTTTGCTGATTATATTTTTACGCCTTCTGCCCTCAGTTTTTTAACGGTATTGTATAAACCATTTTTATTGATGGTGCGCAAACCTTCTGAAGAAACCTTCAAGGTAACCCATTTATCTTCTTCAGCCAGGAAAAAACGTTTTGTTTGCAAATTGGGCAAAAATCTGCGCTTTGTTTTAATATTTGAGTGAGAAACGCTGTGGCCGCTCACCGGAACCTTACCTGTAATCTGACATACTCTTGCCATAACTGCTAAAATTTAGGACGGCAAAGGTCGCAAAATCTGTTTAATTATCAAAAAGATTTAATTTTTTTTTGACCGAACTTACCAACAATGTGGATTAACAGGTATTTTAAGGCTTTTTCTCATCCACTTTTACCAATTTATCAAGCCCTGATTACTCTTCTGTCTGAAGTTTCCAGATATTCTACCCCATCAATGGCATATAGGTTTTTAATCCTGCCCTCTATCACCGTTTTTGCAGCATTTTGTGTAAAAAACAACGTCACAAATTTTATGATAAATCTACCAAAGCTCCGGCTCATCATAAAAGCTGCAACTAATATTTTTATATTCCACAATTCATCATGCAAATTTAGTCAATGAAGAGAAACCATTTTCATCATACTGTATGCAGATATTTTGTATACGAGTCAGCGAAGGGTTGAAGATCAAATAAATCACAGTCAAGACTTAATAATTAATTAATTTACCGCATCCTTTCGAAGTCTACTTTGCATAAAAGCGACAAAAATGGCAGGATCAGACATGAAACGAAAAACAATTATCCGTGATATAAGTTGGCTTTCCTTCAATGGTCGGGTGTTACAGGAAGCCGCCGATATTTCAGTTCCGCTTAGAGAACGCATTAAATTTCTTGGGATTTTTTCAAATAATCTCGATGAGTTTTTTCGTGTTCGAGTAGCTACCTTAAGCAGAATGATTGAATTATCAGGCAGGTCAAAAATCAATATGCACCTGGAACAATCGCCTGAAAAAATATTGGAAGAAATACAATCTGTTGTGCTGGAGCAACAAGGTGAATTTAATAATACCTGGGAATCTATCAGAAAAGAACTGGAAAATGAGAAAATTTTTTTGGTGAATGAAAAACAACTGAACAAAGAACAGCAGAGATTTATTCAGTTACATTTTGAAGAAGAAGTGCGTTCTAATATTATCCCGCTGATGGTAGAAAGTATTCCGCATTTCCCTTATCTCCGAGATAAATCCATTTACCTTGGAGTTGTCCTGTCGCGAAAAGATGGGAGTATGAAAAGAAAATACGCTTTGATTGAAGTGCCAAGTCGTGTATTAGGACGTTTTGTAAAATTACCATCCCCAAAACCGGATCAGCATTTTATCATTCTACTCGAAGACATCATTCGTTACAATCTCAGGAATATTTTTTCTTATTTCGGTTATGACAAATATGAGTCATGGGTTTTCAAGTTAACCCGCGATGCGGAAATTGATCTGGACAATGATGTATCGACTACTCTTATCCAGAAAATTGAAAAAGCAGTCCGTAACCGTAGAAAAGGAAAACCTGTTCGCTTTGTTTATGACAAAGACATGGACAAAGGCCTGCTTGAATACCTGATAAAGAGGTTGAGCCTTTCAAAGAAAGGAAACCTTATACCAGGCGGACGAATTCACAACTTCAGGCATTTTATGGATTTCCCAGATGTTTTTACCAAAAAAGGGCAAAGAAAAAAACCATTCATGCATCCTTTATTAGTGAGGTCGCCACGGGTTACCGATGTTGTTTTGGAAAAAGACGTGATGCTTCATTTTCCCTACCATTCTTTTAATCCTGTAATAGATATGTTGCGTGAAGCAGCGATCGATCCGAATGTGACCGCCATAAAAATTACCTGTTATAGGCTCGCTTCCAATTCCAAAATCATTAATGCACTTATTAATGCTGTTCGCAATGGGAAACAGGTTACTGTTATGCTTGAACTAAGAGCAAGGTTTGAAGAAGAAGCCAATCTTGAATGGAAAATAAGGTTGGAAGATGAAGGAGTCAAAGTACTTATTGGTATTCCGAACATGAAAGTGCACGCAAAAATCTGTATGATCAAAAAACGTATGAATAATCATACCATTCATTACGGATTTGTGAGCACAGGAAATTTGAATGAAAAAACAGCAACCATTTACGGAGATCACTGCCTGCTCACTTCCGACAGGAATATCATGGCCGATGTGAACCGGCTTTTTAATTTCATTGAGAAACGCAAAGTGGCTGTTTTAAAAAGCTGTAAAACACTTATCCCCTGCCCTATATTGTTGCGAAGGGAATTACTCAAAATGATCGGTAAAGAAATAAAAGTTGCTAAAAGCGGGAACCCGGCTGCCATAACTTTAAAAATGAATTCTCTTTCTGATGAAGAGCTTATCTATAAACTATATGAAGCTGCAATTGCCGGTGTAGAAATAAAACTTATTGTACGGGGAATTTTTTGCATGTTCACAGAAAATAAAAAGTTTATAAAACCCGTAACAGCAATAAGTATTGTAGACGAATATCTTGAGCATGCACGTGTGTTTATATTTCACAATGGCGGGAAAGAAAAAACATATATATCTTCGGCTGACTGGATGGTACGGAACCTGGATCATCGGGTAGAAGCTACCTGCCCTGTGCTGGAAGAAGAAATAAAAAAAGAGCTGAAAGATATTCTTGACATTCAGCTTTCCGACAACGTAAAAGCAAGATGGCTCGATAATGACCTGAATAATATCTATAAACGTGATAAAAAAGAAAAGAAAATTCGTTCGCAAATCGAGATTTATAATTATTTATTTCAAAAAACAATTAAACATACTGACCAGACAGGAATAAAGCAGGCTGATAATGTAGAAAACCCTGTTTCAGTTTCTTAAAACAACTCCTATACATGCGACTTGCAGCAATCGATATCGGAAGTAATGCAGCCAGATTACTGATTTCAGAAGTTGATACAACCGGTACAAAACCGGAATTTAACAAACTCAACCTGGTACGGGTGCCTTTAAGGTTGGGTTTTGATGTTTTTGAGAAAAAAGAAATTTCTGAAGAAAAAACTGCAATGATCATCAGCACAATCAAAGCTTACAAGCATTTAGCTGATGCTTATCACGTGGAACACCTGAAAGCAGCAGCTACTTCGGCAATGCGTGATGCTGCAAATTCGGAGGATATTATTTGTCGTGTTAAAAATGAAACAGGTATTCAGATTGAGGTGATCAGCGGTGGCGATGAAGCTTCATTGATATATGAAAACCATATAGCGGAAAATATGGACAAAGATCATGCTTACCTCTATATTGATGTAGGCGGAGGAAGCACAGAACTTACTTTTTTTGCACAGTCAAAACTTGTGTTCAAGGAATCTTTTAACATCGGCACTATTCGGTTATTAAAAAACCAGGTAACAGATGGCCAATGGGACAATATGAAAGATTTTATCAAGAAAGAAACCAAGCCTTATCAGAATATTGTCGCAATCGGTTCCGGGGGAAATATCAACAAAGTATTTTCCATGTCGAAAAAGAAAGACGGAAAACCATTACCACTCGAGTTGTTGAAAGATTATTACAAAGAATTCAGCAGTTTCCCGCTTGCAGAAAGAATAAAAGTTTACAAAATGCGTGAAGACCGCGCCGACGTTATCGTTCCTGCGCTTCTCATTTATATTAATGTAATGCGCTGGGCAGATGCCGAAGAGATTTTTGTTCCGAAAATAGGTTTGGCTGATGGGTTAATACAGCATTTGTACACTGAAGTAAACTCATCTGCCAAGTTGAAACAGTGATTTAATACCATCTGAATCTGTAGTATTTTTAAGATTTATTCAAAGAATATTGCTCAATAGCTCTGCTTTCTTATTAAGCCGGGTGTACAAATTTTGATGTATTTTTTCCCGCTCTGATAGTTCATCAATAATAATTCATTTTTTTGTCGTAGCTTTTGCATGTTTCTGATTTTATCATTATCAAATCAAATTTAATATGCCTTCCTCCATCAAACGCCGCGACTGGTTCAAGCAAACCTCCTTTGCTGCCTTAGGTTTAGGATTGTCTTTTCGTTCTTTTGCAGAGGATGTTGAAGGTTTGCCACAAAAAAACTTCGACAGCCAGAGGGGTATTATTAATTTAAGTTCGAACGAAAACCCTTACGGGATTTCGCCAAAATCCAAACAAGCGATTATAGAGATGATTCCTTCGGCAAGCCGGTATTCATTCAATATTGAGAGTTTGAAAGATTGCCGGGCAACAATAGCTAAGTATTATGGAGTTGAAGAAGAAAATATTCTTTTAACGGCCGGATCAAGTATTGTGCTTGATTTTTCAGCAAGATTTTTTTATAAGCCCGGAGGCAATCTGGTGACAGCTGATCCGACTTTTTTTATTTTACCCGCTACTGCAAAAAAAATCGGATACAGTGTGAATGCTGTTCCTGTAGGCGCGGACAGGGTTATTAATCTTTCCGGAATGCTCAGTGCCATCAATAATGATACTCAATTGATTTACCTGGTAAACCCTAATAACCCCACAGGTACTTTACTTAAACCTGATGTTATGAAAAATTTTTGCCAGGAGGCTTCAAAAAAATCGCCTGTATTGATTGACGAAGCATATCTTGATTTTTTAGATGCCCCGGATAATGAATCAATGATACCTCTTGCCGCAAAAAACCCGAATATATTAGTTACCCGTACTTTTTCAAAAATTCACGGTATGGCAGGTTTGCGCATTGGGTATGTAGTCAGTCACCCCTCGCGAATAAAACAAT
>DATKNN010000004.1:0-3739 GCA_035541355.1 Puia sp.
CCAGGCGGAAGGAGGAAGGATTTTGAGAAAAATCGTACCTGGTGCTTATATCGGCACCACTTTTTCGTGCTCTGAAACCATTCCTTTCAGTGATAAGGAAGAAGATATACAAGCTGCTTTTAGGGCTGATATTTTATTAAACCGGCTATTTATTGAACCTGCGCTTGGCTACGGTTATCCACGGGAAGATTTCAAATTCTTAGAAAAACTTGAACTGCATAATAAAGCGTGGAAATTCACCGGGCGAATGCAATTCGATTTCGATTTTATAGGCCTGCAGAATTATTTTCCGATTGTTATAAAATACAATCCGCTCATTCCGGTTATTAATGCATCGGAAGTAAAAGCTTCAAAACGAAATGTTCCCCGTACAGCTATGGGCTGGGAAGTGAATGCAGCCAGCTTTTACCGCATAATAAAAAAATTCTCTTCTTATCACACAATTAAAGATATTATCATTTCCGAGAACGGCGCATCATTTAAAGATCGGCTTGTTGACGGAGTAGTTAATGATGTGGAAAGAATAGATTATTTCAGTCAATACCTTTCTGAATTATTACAGGCAAAACGAGAGGGGATGAACATTAAAGGATATTTTGTATGGACCTTAACTGATAATTTTGAATGGGCAGAAGGATATCATCCGAGGTTCGGGCTTGTGCATGTTGATTTCAAAACACAATTGCGCACAGTTAAAAATTCCGGTTATTGGTTTAGGGATTTTCTGAAGAGATAAGACGGAAGGGCAGGAAAATACTTTGCTTATTTGCGGACTTTATCCCGACTTACCGACTTGCCTTCGCTGCAATTTCCCGCTTATCTGTACTGATATAGATTGCCCCGTTGCTGAACTGATAAAGAATAGCCATATTTCTGTGCTGTACAGCTTCCTCCAGACTGATAAGATCGGAGTTGTTTGTATCATCAAACCAAATCAGGTAACATTTGCCTGAAGAATAAAAATCTTTTTTCTCGTCGTTAGATTGTTTATGTGGCAGCATATGGCATGACAAACCGGTATAGAAATAAACAGCTTCGTCTGAGTTGGAATAACGGGAATATGCCGGATGAAAGGATTTATAATTTTCTCGCAGAAAGTTTACAATTTCCGAATCCTTATTCCAGGGATCTTCTGTATAGCCCGGCACACCGGCATCTTTAATGCCATCCCAGTTTTCAAAATCATCTTTAAGCTGGTTAACCTGGAAACATCCGAAAATAAAAAGCGTAATAACGGTAACCCATAAACGCCGTTTGGGGGATACAGAATCCCTGTAAAGCATAATCATTGAACTGCCCCCCCAAACCATAGGTATAAAAGCGGGAGATACAAGCCTGCTGCTGAAAGTTTCGTAACGGGAAAAAGTTGCTGAAAGTATCATAAACAATCCGTAGAAGGCGAAAAAACCCGTGGAGATATTTTCATAGGACTCAAAATGTATTTTTCCAAAGTACCGTCTGAAAAAAACTACGGAAAAAACGATTATTAAGGCTGAAGCAGTAATCAGGGCAATCGTATAATTGTTTTCAGGCAATGGCAGCCAGTCGCACATCACATAACCGAAGTAATAAATATTATCAAAAAGAGAAGTAATACTTTTTTCACGGTTACCAGTAAGCGTAGATGAATGAATATGGTTAAGAACCAGGTTCAGTACAAGAAATGATGAAGAAATAACAGCAAACAAAAATGCATGTGGTATTTTTTTTCGTAATGGCATATTAAAAGAAAGAACAATCATGCCAATGCCTGTAGCAATCAAGGTAATACCGGCATAACGCAGCACACAAGCAAGCCCGGTTACCATAGCTACAAAAAGCAGGTTTTTAACTGCCGGGAAGTTCAGGTATTTATTTAAAAAAATAATAAAGGAAAGCAGCAGTATTAAAAAAAGTGTTTCAGACCAGAGCATGGAGTAAATTTCGAGAAGGCATGGACTTAATGTTAAAGTAAATAATGCAATTTGCTGATACCATCTGGAATGATTGACAAATCGCTCCATCATTCTTCCCGCCATATAAATAAAAATGGCGAACAGACACCCGTTCAATAAAGGAGCGAAGGACATAGGATCGAGTGAGGTAATCAACATCACAAAACTGAGAAAAATCGGGTAAAGCAGCGGAAAAATTACCAGCGGCCTGTTGTCAAAATCAACAAAGCCATGATGCGCATGAATATTTCTTGCAGTGCTCAAGTATACCACCGAATCGGGGGATATGCCAATTCCACTGTGGCTTGTATATGCGTAAATAATTAAAAAGCCTGCAAATGCTGCAACAATGGTATCGTAATGTTTTAACCTGAGCAGCTTCAGTATTTTACTCATTGCGGGTTATCAAATTCTGTAATACGAATATAAACGATTTATGTATTCACGTTAATGAAGTATTAAATCATGTTATGCAGGCGATAAACGCATCTTTTACCTGAAAAAGCGAAGAAAACTTTGTTGATAAGGATTTCAAGATCTGATGAAACTGAAATTATCCTAAAATTTCAACCCGACGCTGGCAAGTATGGTTCCCCCAGTATCTTTTAATGTTGCAAATGTATTTGCTTTGTCTGCAAGACGATAAGGGAAATTAACATCATTTACAATATTCTGAACATAGGTGAGGTCAATAAACATTCCTTTATTGCGATAGCCTACACCTCCGCTAAGGAACATTTTGTTTGATTTTAAAGCAGTTTGCTGATAAGGTGAAGTAGAATATGCAAAGCCAAGACGTCCCATGAAAGTATTAAATTTCATTTCTCCGCCAACCCTGAAATTGAAATTGCCTTTGTAAGAATACTTAATCGCATCATTCAAGCCACTGTAATCAATGGTAGTATTATTATAACTGAAATTGCCATCAGAATATCTCGGGCTGCGGTTAGTAACATATTCAATATCGGCTGTAATAAATCCTTTTTGTTTGGCAACATCCTGAACTCCGCCCCCGAATAAATAAGAGCCGCTGATAATAAACCTCCATGGAGAGGCAAGCATATAACTTGTTTTATTTGCTGAGGACTGGGTATAATAATCCAGGGAATCAGAAGACATGCTGACCGTGCCTGCATAATTTTCAGTGTTGGTGACCATTTGAGCATGTATTTCATCTTTCAATACAAACAATGAAGGAGTATGAAAAGCAAGGCCGATGCGCAATGCATCCGAAGGTTTATATATTACACCGAATTTCACATTTACGCCAACACCGGAAGTGGTATAAGTTTCATTATAAACAGAAGACGCGAAATCATTACTGTTGTTACCGGTTGCATCAGCTTCTGTAAAGGTGGAATTTCTTTTATAATATAATATCGGTATCCCGACTGCACCGCCGATATACCATTTTTCTTTTGAGCTGCCTGCAAAACCAAGGGCTATTTCGGTTATACCTCCACGTGAATGAAGCTGGTTCTGCTGATTTAACAGCCCTGCCTTAAGAGGCAGCGCAATTACCTGTTGCGCGCCGTTCACAGTGGCAGTATCAATCAGGTAAGTATATAACGCCATCCTGGTGCCATACGAAAGTTGTGTTGAGCTGAGGCCCTCATTAACTGATAAACCTGAATTTGCGAATTCAATGGCATATTGTTCTGCATAGGAGCTGTAATCGTTCTGGCCTTTATATAAAATATCGCTGTTGAAGTTGGCTGTTCGGTTAACTGCAATACTTATACAATTTGAATTACCCCGCATAGTAGGCTCGCTGAAAACAATCCCGGAAGCGCCCAAGTTAAAAT
>DATKNN010000005.1:0-51599 GCA_035541355.1 Puia sp.
TCAGTTTCGTAAAACCAAGTTATGTGCCCTCCTTAAGAATGCCGCTTACCAATACAGCCTGGTCCGGTCAGTTCCAGCTCGGTCTGGGCAGTTATGGAGTGGCTGCGGATGTGGATGCAGAAGTCTACGGACAAAAATCGCAGATCGCTACCGAAGATACCATGCAAAAGAAGCCCATGGTGGGGTATCTATATTACCAGTATGCGATAAACCACCCTGACTATGTAATGGACTTTACCAGGTTTAACGACCGGGAAGTAACGCCCAATACTCCCGTTATCTCAGTTCCGCAGTATACTTATGATGTATTTACCATCCAGGGTGAGGGTACCGGCGGGAGTATTCGTGCTTTCAGAAATGATCTCGGTTACGTAAGAGATAATGTCACAACTTCCAAAGATAAAAATCTGAGTTTGGGAGGAGATATTGATCCTCCCGGACATTACGGTGCGAACATCAATACCGTTAAAACTCCCTCTACCATCTCCGAATGGAACACCGGGAACAGGCTGAGAAATTCCATTCCATTTACCGGCGCTAACGGAACTTTTGAAAATGTATATTTCAGAAATCCCGGGGAAAACTGTGTAACGGATTCTAACCGGTTGAAGCAGATCGGGGGAATAGATCTTGTGAGGTTTGTTTTAGGCGGCACTAATAACTCACCCACAATAGAGCCGAAACTGCAACGCTACAACACATTGCTTCAGCCCAATCCGACGCAGGTGGCACTCACCAGCACGCCTTATATCACACAACGCAACAAACGAACCCAGGTTATCAGTTTTCTAACCGCAGACGAAGCTTCTCATGCGGGTCTTGATACCCTGATTAAGAATTATGATAACAAAAAATTTCTTGATAATGTAACCGATACCCTGATTTATCAGACCATATCACGGGTAGGTTCCTATCGCAGGCCGCATCATATATCCCAGATCAATGTTACCGAGAATAACGGAAAGAGATATGTTTACGGAATCCCGGTATACAACACGCTTCAGCAGGATTTTACCTTTTCGGTGGATAATTCCTATTCATTAAGCTCGCCGCCCGATACCATCAGCGTCTCAAGCCCGAGCGAAATGTACCACACATCAGGACTGCTGGCTGATGGTTCCAGCCGTGACGGATATGTCCAGATCACCACTACGCCTCCTTATGCCCGTTCATTTCTGTTGTCGGGAATTCTCTCATCCGACTATGTTGATGTAACCGGAAACGGTATCACGGAAGATGATCTTGGTGAAGCAGTTAAATTTAATTACACGCGCATCAAATCTGCTATTGATTCTATTTACAGGTGGCGTACACCGCTGAGCGGCGACAATTCAGCAAATTTTAATGGTGGTTCGCGGTCGGAAGTAAAGGATGACAAGGGAATTGTTGTTTACGGTGAACGTGAATCCTGGTATTTGAGTTCTGTTGAATCAAAGACCATGATCGCTCTATTTTATACCTCTTCCAGGTCCGACGGAAAAGGGCCAAAAACCGTATATGGAGTCATTAATAACAATGATTCTCTCCTGAGAAAGTTGGACAGTATCGCGCTTTATAACAAAGCGGATCTAAAGAAAAACGGACTGGCGAATGCAAAACCTATTAAAACGGTACACTTTGGCTATGGATATGAACTTTGCCCGGGTACGCCGGATAACAATTCGGGCCAGGGTAAGCTTACTTTAGATAGTCTCTGGTTTACCTATAATGGCACCACAAGAGCATTTAAGAACAGGTACAGGTTTTCCTATGGTAATAATCCATCCCATGTTTTCGGAGCCTCTGACCGCTGGGGAAATTATAAACCGGCCAGCATGAATCCCAGCGGGTTGAAGAATAGTGACTATCCGTATAGCATACAGGACTCGACGCAAAAAGCTACCATCGACCAAAACGCAAGTGCTTGGATGCTCAATAAAATCGTGTTACCATCCGGCGGGGAAATTAATGTGAACTACGAAACAGACGACTATGCGTGGGTTCAAAACAAACGGGCGGCAGAAATGATGAATATAGTAGGTTTTGGAAGCACGAGTACCTATAGCAGTTCAACTGATCAATTATACCCGTTCACATACCCTTCCTCCACTGAAAATGATTACGTCTTTATCCAGGTACCTGTCGCGTGTGCCGATACCGTGGACGTTCATAACAGGTATTTACAGGGTGTTACGCAACTGGCATTCAGGATTTGGGTATTGGTGCCGAAGGGGCCTGAATATATCACCTGTTACGCTACCTATAATAGTTGCGGGGTGGTGAGTACCAATCACAATATCATTTGGATAAAAATGAACAGGCTTGCCGGTAAAAGCCCCTTGTCCGTAACCACACTTGAATACCTGCGGCAACAACTACCGGGGCAGGCCTTCAAGGGTTATGATGTTTCAGGAGAGCCGGGATTGAAGCAGGTCGGTGATATGTTGTTAGGGATGCTGACTTCACTGCGTGACGCTTTTACAGATCCGATCAATGCATTCCGAAAAGACGGAAAGGCGATGCACACTGATCTTACCAAATGTTTTGTGAGGCTGAATGACCCGGACGGATTCAAATATGGCGGAGGCTACCGGGTGAAGTCGGTCATACTAAAGGATAACTGGGACAGCCTCACCAGGCAGTATGCAGCTTCGTATGGGCAAAATTATGATTACACAACGACCGAAAGTTTTAATGGCAGTGTGAGAAAGATCAGCAGTGGCGTAGCGTCCTACGAACCGCCAATGGGAGGCGAAGAAGATCCGTTCCAGTCAATTGTGCAGGTGGAAGATTATCTGCCTGCAGGGCCCACCTCATTTGGCGCCGTCGAGATGCCTGTACTTGATGCATTTTTCCCTGCTCCTTTGGTGGGCTATAGCAAGGTTACCGTCACCGCGATGAAATTAGACACTACGAAAAAATCCAGATCAGGAATAGGCAAACAGGTAACTGAATTTTATACTGCCAAAGATTACCCCGTGTATTATAATTACACGCCTTTTGATGCAGGCAGTGTAAAAGAATTTCACCAGGCATCTACGCTGGCATTTTTCAATAAATATGCTTATGATTATAAAGCGCAGTCGCAGGGTTTTTTAGTGGCTACCAATGATATGCATGGTAAAATGAAATCACAATCTTCCTACGCAGAGAATGATACGACCACCCGGATAAGTTATACTGAAAACTTTTATAAGAATACCGGTGCAAACGGGCTCAATGATAAATTTACTTTCATCGGCAAGGAAAACACCGGTACGGCCTACAGCGGCAATATGGGAATTGATGTTGACCTGATGACGGATACAAGAGAATTTTCGGTAAAGAGTACCAGCCTGGAGATCCAGGGCCAGGTGGACATTCTTTATCTTGTTATTCCCGTTCCTGTTCCCACCATCTGGCCGGTGTCAGGCACAGCGCAAAATGTATATCGCGCTGTAACCACCACCAAGGTGATCAATTATCATAGTGTTCTCGACAGTGTGGTGGTTATCGATAAGGGGAGCCAGGTATCTACCAAGAACCTGGCCTATGATGCCGAAACCGGCGAGGTCCTGGTCAGCCGCACCAATAATGAATTTAATAAGGCGGTTTACAATACTTCCTATCCTGCCTATTGGGCCTACGGTGGTATGGGCCTAGCCTATAAGAATATCGACGCCACCTATTCGGGTATTGTATTTAGCGATGGCAAGTTGACAACGCCGGGGTTTGATTTTTCTGTATTTGAAAGTGGTGATGAATTACTCATTAAAAATTCAACGAGGCACTCCGGGTGTAACGGCCAGGTGAACGACGGCGGGGTCGAAACCGTTTGGGCTTTCGATAAAAACAAGAACACAACTTCTCTGATCACTACACCTGATTTTATTTTCCTTGATCGCAAGGGCAGGCCATATACCATGGACAATGCCAGCTTCAGGATCATTCGCAGCGGGCATAGAAATCTGTTAGATGCAAAAACGGAATCGGTAACCAGTATGGTTAACCCGATTGTCACGGGTAAGCTCAAATTTGATACGGCTTCGCAGGTACTCAATGCATCAGCGACTGAATTTAAAGAAAAATGGCTGGTAGACAATGACGTGTTTAATCGTTACAAATTAGTGACAGATTCCGGCACCTGTACTGCGCACGAAGTTCCTGATAGTCTCGGCTATCTGGAAAAAAATATCAATCCCTATCGTAAAGGTATGGTTGGAATTTTTAAACCATACCGCACTATGGTGTTTTACGATACAAGGAAGGAATATGATACAACCTCTTCAACGAACCTTTCAGTAAATGGTTATCTGAATAGCTTTAAGCTATATTGGGATTTTAATGGTTCGAGCAACCTTGTGCCAGATACAAACAGTGTGCAATGGGTGTGGAACAACAAACTCAATAAAACCAATTCAAAGGGGCTTGAATTGGAAACGGTGGATGCCCTGGGAATTTATACCTCTGCCGAGTACGGTTACAACAGAACCATGCCTGTTGCCATTGCCAATAATGCCAGGTATAGTGAAATGTTTGCAGAGGGTTTTGAAGACTATGGTTATGGCGAGAGCATCAACAATGCCACGTTTAATTTCTTTAACCGCAACATTAATTTCAATGGTTTGCCCAATAGCTCAATAATAAATACGGATACCACTAATTTTAAAGCTCATACCGGTAAGTATGTATTAAAGGTTAACGGGTCATCCACCTCATCTCTTTCAATTCCCGTTGCTGCACAAGCCGACAGTTCCTCATCCCCGGCTTTGATTTATCAAAAGGATACGACCGGAGTGCTGAGCACACAGGGAGGGAACTACACATTCACGCCAGTTACGCCCAAAACGCCCAGCAATCAGGGTACGGCAACATATGGAACAACTAGCCCAAGCCTGGGCCTGGACATTCAGCCTGTGGACACCTTCTATAACAATAACACTATAAGAATGCACTACTATACGCAGTCGGGATATTTTTATATTAATGTCAGCACCGCAAAGACCTATTCTTTCAGTCTCAATATTAATACGGCTTATAATAACAATGGCGTAACGGTCAACGCTCATTCAAACGGGTTTGGGGTGTTTATATATGACTCGCTTGGCGACCAGGTAAGCAGTTATATTTTAGGTCAGAATGGCTTTAATTATACTACTGCAAACTATTCCGCATTTCTGTGCCCGGGAACCTACCTGGTCAATTACAGTACCACCGAACTGTACAATGCCACAAATAATGGTCTCAATTACACCCATAACACTTATAACTGGTCATGTTCTAACTCCACATCGCCGGACTATAAAAACCTTACCAAAACAACGGGCTGCATCTATACACATCCCGTGGCCGCAACGGCAGCTATGGAAAATCCGCTATTTTCAGTTCCGGCCAATAAGAAAATGCTGATTACCGCGTGGGTGCACGAAAGCTGTGGTGACCCCGCCAATGGGATCACCTGCAGGGATTCGACCTATACCTATAACCAGATTCAGTTGAATTTTGGAGCGGGCGCCAGCTATGATGATACTTTGTACCCGGCGGGCCCGATAATAGACGGGTGGCAAAAATACGAAGGCAGTTTTACAGCCCCTTCTGCATCAGCAAGCATGAACCTGAGTCTGGTGAATACCGGCCCTGCTGCCATTTACTTTGATGACGTCCGCATTCATCCTTTCAATTCAAATCTCAAGAGCTACATATATGACCCTGTCAACCTGAGGCTGGTAGCGGAACTGGATGCAAACAATTATGCTACTTTTTATGAATACGATGAAGAAGGCACTTTGATCCGGACCAAGGTAGAAACGAGGGAAGGCATAAAGACGGTCACTGAAACACGTAGTTTTTTACAAAGAGTGGTTCACTGATTTAGGATTGATGCTATGAATAAAAAAAGGATATGAACGAGGGATTAAAACATACAAAAACGGAAAGGAAGGAATCAGACATCTGTATGATCAGTAAAATATTTTAAAATGAAAATTGCGCAAAGGTTAGAGCTAATTATCATAATGACATTACTGACAAAGTTCAGTAATGCACAGTTGCAGGCAGGCGACAGTTTGCAGGCGATACGCGAGTTTGTCCAATTGCGACAGATGTATAATCATTTGCCGGTTGAATTACAAATTCATGTCCAGAACAGCTCAGTTCCTTTTTCAAATGCCGCGGATACGTTGAAAACCGATATGGATGTCTATTATGATGATCGCAGCTTTTATCTGAAAGCTGAAGGACTGGAGGAAATCGTCAACGATTCGCTGATGATCATGGTAAATAATCCCGCCAAGACCGTGTTGTTGTATCATAACAACCAGGACATCATTAGCAATATGGAAAAATCGGTAATGGCTATAATGCCGGATTCTTCCATTGATGCGCTGGCAAAAAAATATGCATCCTCCATATCACCTGACGGAAAAGATAAAAACAGGATAGAATTGAAAAGCAGGATGAAGGTATATGGCACTGCATTCCCAAAAGAATCGGTAGTGGTTAGCTATCGGGTGTCAATCCACCAGCCCATTGAGTTCAGCCGGACAAAGACTTTGCTTGCGCCTGTGGATTCCATCAGCTATCATGGTTTAATGAAGGATCCGGCTTTTGATGGAAAGCTGGTCAGCGCCTCTACCTCTGCTGGCAATGTTTTCTTTATAGTGAAAGAGGTAACTACTTCCTTCCGGTTTGACAAGATTGATCATGATGTGAAGCTGCCTCCGGTAACAGGAAATGAGCGGGTGACCAGGCAGGCCAATGGAGAATATGTGATGGCGAAGGGTTTTGAAGATTATACGCTGACAAAGGAATTCTGAATTTGAAAAATGCAATTCAGGGAGGTAAATGGAGGTTATTCAAAACCTCTCAATCATCAAACGCCTGTCAGCATTTTTTTGGTAAACACAAGAAATTTCAATTATGATAAAGCAAATTTTTCGCAACGTTATTAAGCCGGTTTTTGTAACATCCTTACTTATTGTAACGAGTCATTGCGGCCAGGCTCAACCACAAATCAAAGGGCCTGCCTGCATCACTCCCGGAACAACCTACCAGTATATTATATCGGGGCGGTGGGATGCATCTGCAAAACCCCGTATTTGTATTACAGGAGGTGTGCTGACGGGCGGTGATAGTTGTATTTCCCTTAAGGCAAGTCCTGCTATGGTGCTCCTCAAATGGAACAACAGCGCAAGTGAACGGAATATCCGGGTAAGCTCTGCTTTGGGTAATGTAGGCATGGAAATACATGCTACGACCGATCTGGCCGGTGGTGTTATAAATGACAGCGACCAGGTCCAGGTATCAAATCCGAAGCAGACTATTTATACTTTTCATTGCGGTGTTCCTTCAGGGGGTTCCTGTAATCCCAATTATACCTATCAATGGCAGAGTTCCACGAACCAATTAAACTGGGCTGACATACCCGGAGCAAAAGGTAAGGATCTTTACTACTCAGGGACTATCACTGTCAGTACTTACTTCCGACGGGTCACAAAGGAAACCAATTCCAATATCCTGGCATATTCTGATTCGGGGCAACTGATGATCGCATATCAATAAAAAACGGAGAAGATGCAAGCTCAGCAAACAATAACCGTGAACATTACGACCAAAAACAGTAAAGTAGAAACTTATGGTACCATTAGCCAAATATAAACCCGTTGTCGTTGTCATAATCGCAGTCTTGATCAACTTTAAGTCTTTTGGCCAGTTAGGCATCAGCGGGCCCACCAGCGTCTTATCGGGTAATTCATACAATTACAACGGTACGTATAACGGCTCCCAGACCTATAGCTGCAATAGTTGTTCATGGACTTACAATATAACAAACGGTGTAGTTACCGGCACCAGCAATACTTCAAAGAGTGGTACGACTCCACCCTCCGGAGGTGTCATCGGTGCAGCATCTGTGAGTGTTACATGGAATACAAACCCGGGAACATTATACTTAACCGTCAGCAGTAAGGGAAACAAAACAATTACCATTACCGTGGTAGCTCCTTTGAATCCCGGAACCTTATCGCCGTCATCCCAAACTATAAATTATGGCACTACTGCCACTACCATTACCGGTACAGCGGCGACCGGCGGAGCTGTCAGCCCTGTGTATGCTTATCAGTGGATGAGCTCTCCCGATAATGTAAACTGGACCGACATCACCGGGGATACTTCGCTTAACTATAGTCCCGGCCAAATGTATACTACAACCTATTTCAAGCGCAAGGTTACAGAGACCACAACCAGTACTGTCGGCTACACTTCTTCCGTAACGGTTATTGTATACCCGCAAATAGTTTGCAGTATTTATCCTTCCATGCAGGCTATCGCGAGCGGAACCGCTCCAGTGGGGTTAACATCGGTAACGACTGGTGGCAACGGGTCATATACTTATCAATGGCAGAGTTCTACCAACAACAGCAGTTGGTCCAATGTGGCCACAACGGCTAATTACAGTCCGGGCACACTTACGTCTACAACCTACTACCGGCTCATAGTTACCAGCAACAGCGCAAAGGATACCAGTAACACGGCTATCGTGGCTATTAACCTTGGCTTAGGCAAGGGCATTGCCGACCTGGTACATATAGACAGCATTCCGCTTGCAAAAGATTCGTTCCGGATTACGCAATTCAATGCGGATGCCTATTCCTACAGTCATTCGATCAAAAACGTGATTGCACTCAGACTGATTGAAGAAACATCCAAGTTCATCCCGGGCGATTTTTCTGCCACGGTAGTTTGCAAAGTTCTTTATGGGCATACGGCGGCTGATACGGTCAATGATAAAATTGACTCAATAAAATTGACAGTTAACTATACCAAGAACCAGGGCAATAAATACAATTCCTTAAACTATTTCACTTTTAACGGCGCTGAGTATACGAAAGTAACAATCATTCGCGTGGATGCGCCCACCACGGTTAACGGAACGAGCTTCGATACAAAACAGGTGTTATCGCTCACCAATTCTCTTGCAGGCACGCGCTATTATTCCATGCCTGACAATAAGAAACCCACGTTAACGATTGCCGGGGCCTCGGGTTCACCTATCCCGGATGCATTGAATGTAACCTGGACCTTTCCTGCCAATACCAATAACAATACTACCCAACTGGAATGGGCATGGCTGGAGGATGAGTTGAAAAGCATTTACACTACAGGGAGCGTTTTTGATACTTCGTTATTGTTCAAAAATAATTCGACAAGAATAGACCTGCCTGGGGCCACTACTGGCTATAGCATACCATTACTGTATGGCGGACACGGACACTTGTACGTGCGGGTGCGCGGCGCAAACGTGATGCCATCCAACAGCCGTGCCGATGGTCCCTGGTCTGCGATTAACAACTATGCATTTAACGGGCATACCGATAGCCTTAACTGGCAGGTGACCACTACCTATGCTGAAGAAGGAAAGCGAAAAACAGTGATCCAATATTACGACGGTTCACTGCGGGCAAGGCAAACCGTTACCAAGGATAATTCAACCAACACTACGGTGGTTGCAGAGACCATGTACGATGCACAGGGCAGGCCTGCCATTCAAATTCTGCCTGCACCTGGCATAGACAGTGTTATTGCCTACAAGAAAAACCTGAATAAATTTAATGGCCAGGCAGATAATACCAATCCCTTGGATTATTTTGATTTCAATACCACAACCCTCGGAAAATATGCCACCACGCAAATGGATACGACGCGTGGCACCAATTATTATTACAGCAATGCGAATGCTTCGTACAATAAAAATCTGCCTGCAGCAAACGGATTTGCTTATGCCGTTACTCGATACACGCCCGACGCCACAGGTAGGGTAATGATACAAAGCGGGGTGGGCGACTCCATGCAGATGAAATATAGCCGCCTTACCAAATATTATTACGGCACTGCCGCACAGGAAGAATTAGATGCATTATTCGGAACTGAAGTGGGAAATTATACTCATTATTTTAAGAATATGGTGCAGGATCCTAACGGGCAGATGAGTGTAAGCTACGTGGACATGCATGGCAGAACCATTGCCACTGCTCTTGCAGGCCAGTCTCCTGCACCCATGCAGGCATTGAATATCAGCGACACCACACAGTACAAGAACCAGGCTGGTAAACTGATGACTCGGAACCTGCTCGATTCCAATTCCAATTCATTAAAAGGCAATTCCATTGAATCCATCAATACTATTCTGGTACCGTATGCAACGCTGTACACATTCAATTATAATCTCCACAAGCAATGGCTGACCTTGCCAAAATGCACCGGCGGGAATATTATAGACACCTGCCGGTTCGATTTGCAAATTGTGATCAGCGATGAATCCGACAGCACCGTTGCCACCTATAACTATACCGGCATTGACACGATCAATTTTCAAAGCGCTGTTACATTGCCTGCAGGTTCATACAGAATCAGGAAAACACTTACCATCAACCAGGACTCGCTGACAAAATTTATCCAGAAATATGACACCCTCAATATGGGCATTTGCAAAACGCAGCAAAACCTGACTGATTCCATTGCTGCGCTGGATTCTACTGCATCGGGATGCGGGGTAACGCCAACGCCACTTACCTCAAATGCCTGTTTCACTTCCCTGGGTACGAGGTCCAGCTATCTTATTAGTTATGCAACCAGTCTTGGCCTTGCAGATACCACACAACTGACGAGCACGCAAAAGGCAGATATACTTAATCAATATTCCAGCGATTCGGCTTTCTGCGGATCGCTGAACATAAATACCTCTCATACCCTTGAAAATATCCGAGCCCGTATGATACTCGACATGGTGCCTGACAGCGGCCAGTATACCAATGCCCGAAAAGGAAGCGGCTCCATGTATAATAAATACAGCATTTTTTCAACAACAGGAGGGAGCACCTACACCCAGCCCTATTACAAAACGCCGAGAAATGAAGCAGGCAGCAGTGACTATTATTATACCCCCTTTGGAATCATTGATTCCACCGTGTTACCGACAACAACGCTGCCAACACTTCCTGATTCAATATTTGAACGTTCTTTTGATAATTCCTGGGCCAATTCCTTATTATTTTATCACCCGGAATTTAAGCGACTGCAGTATGCCGAAACCAACCTCAGGAGTTCTTTCAATTTTATTGACAGCGTAAATCAAACCGTAAGTGTCGCTTTCAATGCTATTAACTCTGATCCTTATTTCAACACGGTATCGACTGCCGACAAGAATACTATAAAAAAATACAGCGACACTACCTGGCAAAATGGTTACAGCATGTGGCAACTGGCTTATGGCGATGCATTCGGATGCAAGCTGTATATGGATACGGCAAGCAGCAAAACCTGCTATGGCAATATGCCTAAAACATTTACTGCCACCAACACCGTGGTAAACACCGGATTTGGCAACGTGACCCTTAGCGCTGCCATTCAACTGCAGGCCTGGAATATGTACTTAGGACTTTATTCTTCAGCAAGAAGCGACATGGTGAACAAGTATATCGACTCTCACGTAGACACTGTGGGAGATGTTTATCATGCCAACATCAGAACCAACGATACGCTGATCAGCCAGGGATTTAACCTGTACTTTCCATTCAGCAATGCGCAGCGTGCCCAGAACAGCGGGTGGACAAACTGGTACCCGAGTTCATCGGGCGTTTACCCCACAGTTAGTTTGACGGATTCAGTAAAAAGTAATAACACGTATTGTGACGACTATATTAATTCCTGGAGGCTTGCCCTCGTGAACTGTCCCACACTGGTATCACGGTTCAGCGATTCGCTTACGCGTGAACATATTGTTGCTTCTATCACCTCCAAGATGGACAGCGTATGTAAATTCGGGACAGATGGCGCCAATCCTTATGGATCTTCCACGGTCATTCCCGGCTCCACCGGAATAAGGTTTACAAGTTTTGAAGATGCCGTCAATTTTGTTTTCGATAGCCTCGGCATTCCGAGGAGCGATCATTATTGCAACCCTTACGTCATTGAATCTCCCAAGCCTTACAGCAAGAACCCTGTATTTACGGCGCAGTACACAGCCAGCGTGGACACCTGCAATTGCTCACGCTTTACGAAATTGAAAGCTGAGATCACTGCAGGCGGTGGCAGTATCAGCTCGCTCACCACCATCAACTCATATTTGAGAACCGTCTACCAGGATACCATATCGTCCGTTTTATACAATGCATTGCTGCAATGCGGACAGAAGTATGTTTATAATGCCAGGAGAGATTCTACCAATATTTGCAGAACGGTGCCGCATACCACCGGTGGCGTTGCTGTCTATATTTCACTCGATTCCGCTTATGTAGCAACCGGCGGGACAGTTAATTTTACCAGCACGGTAAGCAATGATCCTCATTATTGCAACAGCAGTTATACTTACCAATGGCAATCCTCTGCCGACGGCACCACATGGAGCAATATTTCCGGCGCTACCGGCAGTACTTACTCTGCTAATTTTTCAAGCTCAACTTATATCCGCATGAATGCCATTTGCCAAGGCGGTAGCACGTACCCCTCTAACAGTGCTTATGTAAGCGTGTCGCCTACCTGCTATAGTTATTTTTACAGGTATGACACCATTTACAGCATTCCGCTTTCCAGCCCGCAAACACTGCCGGTTTACTTAACCTGTGGTTTCAGCGACAGCAATTTTACCTGTTATAGCTGTGCGAATATTAAGCATTACGATACTTTATTCGCCGGTATATTCGGAAGGCATCCGCTCTTTACCGGCACACTGAATGATAGTGATATTGTTTATAACAACCTCTTTGCCCAATACCTGAACTTTAAAACAGGGCTGCAGCATACCTGGCAGTTCTACGCCGATACGCTGACGAAAACCGGTTGCCAGGTCGGCGGCATTACCGGCACGCAGACAGCATTATCTATTTGTATAAGTTCAAAACCACTCAACGATACCACGGGGCTTGTACCGCCCACGCCTCCCTGCCAGCAGGTGCGCAACCGCTCAGAAGTAAAGGCCGCGTCATTATATAATGCCATTGAACAACAACTGATCGCCAACCTCGATTCTTCTTATCTCGCAAAATGCCTCGCTGCTGTTGAAAGCTTTAAAGTGACCGATACGATAAAGGAATATCATTACACCCTCTATTACTATGACCAGGCGGGCAACCTCGTAAAAACAATACCGCCAAAAGGAGTGAACCCCATTTACCGGCAAACATGGATTGACAGCGTAGAGAATGATAAGAAAACAGGTGTGCTGCTGGTGCCTGCGCACAGTTACTATACACGCTATTGTTACAACAGCCTGAACCAGGTGAACATTCAAAAATCTCCCGATGGCGGCGTGAGCAAATTTTATTATGACCGGCTGGGACGGTTAACGGTAAGCCAGAATGCAAAGCAAACCGGATTAGGAAAAGTGTACAGTTATACCAACTATGACTCTCTCGGCAGGATAACGCAGGTGGGACAAATAACCGGCGATAGTACGATGATAGACGCCATTGCAAAAGATACTGCAAGATTGAAAAATTGGTTTAGCCGCAATACGACCAAAAGGGCGCAGATAACACAAACGGTGTATGACACTGCATACTCGCCCATAGTGGGCCTTGAGCTGAACCAGCAAAACCTGCGCAACCGCGTCAGCTTTACACAACTCATAGACACCGCTTCTGATGCTTACCCCGCAAGCGCTACGTATTACAGTTACGATCCGCATGGCAACGTGGATACGCTGGTGCAGGATTTTGGCAACAGTACGGGCAAGCCAAATGCAATGAATACAAGCGGCAACCGCTTTAAGAAGATTGTATATGATTATGATCTAATCAGTGGAAAAGTGAACCAGGTAAGTTACCAGCCGGGGCAAACAGATGCGTATTATCATAAGTATTCCTACGACGCAGAAAACAGAATAACGGATGTATATACCGGAAGAGATAGCACGATATTGTTGCTGTTCCCGGAAAAAGAAGCGCATTACAGCTATTACAAACATGGGCCGCTGATGCGCACTGTTATCGGGCAGTTACAGGTACAGGGCCTTGACTATGCTTACACATTACAGGGATGGCTGAAAGGGGTCAACCCCACCATGGGCGGCACGCTGACCAATGGTACTGATACCACAGAAGCATTTCCGGTAACGCAGGATGTGTACGGCTTTAGTTTGCACTATTACAATAAAGACTATCGGGCTATCGGATGGTCACCGTCTTCAACAACCGTGCTTGGCGCACTGACAACAAACGCAGCGCCTTTGTACAATGGGAACATTGCTGCAATGGCTGTGAACATTCCGCAACTCAGCGCTACTAAATTGTACAATTATCATTACGACCAGTTGAACCGGATAGCGGCCATGGATATGTACAATGGGCTGAACCCAAATTCGGGAACCTTTACGCCGGCAAGCGATACGAGCTATAAAGAACGCGTAAGCTATGACCCCAATGGAAATATTTTAGGATACTTAAGAAACGGCGATGCAGGCAATACAATGGATAGCTTGAATTATAAGTATTATGCGAACACCAACCAGCTCTCGCAGGTAACAGATAATGTATCTGCAACAAAATATACGACTGATATAGATAACCAGGCGGCAAACAATTACTCCTATGATGCCATTGGGAATATGATAAGCGATGCGGGCGATACCATTACAAATGTTACATGGAACGTGTATGGAAAGATACTGAGCGTAACCAAGAACGGAAGAACGATAAAATATATCTACAATGCATCCGGTAACCGGATATTTAAGTACACAAATGCAGACACTACAGTATACGTGCGTGATGCGACAGGCAATGTGATGAGCGTATATACTAAACCTGCCAGTGGAAGCTTAGCGCAGACTGAAATGCACCTATATGGAAGTAGCAGACTTGGAATGGCAACGCAACATGTATCGCCGGATACAACAGTTGTATTGGTTGGTGGCTTTACAAGTGGGATTAAGAGTATCTTTACCAGAGGAGAAAAGCTCTTTGAATTATCGAATCACCTAGGCAACGTATTGGTAACTGTAACCGACAGAAGAGTGCAGGTAGATGCTAACTCTGATGGAATAGTCGACAGCTATAAAGCTGATATTGCGAGTGCAAATGACTATTATCCGTTCGGGATGATAATGCCTGCGAGGACATACAGCACATCTTCTTATCGTTATGGGTTCAATGGGAAAGAAAAATCAGATGAGATTGAAGGAAGTGGCGTTGATTATGATTATGGCATGAGGATTTATGATAGCAGGCTTGGAAGGTTCTTGTCTCTTGACCCGTTGATGAAAAAATATCCATGGTTTACCCCTTACCAGTTTGCGGGAAACACTCCAATTCGATATATTGATTTAGATGGATTAGAGCCTGAGAATAATCCAAAAGCACCTGGAGCGAAGGAGAGTAGAGCCATGACGGAAGTCTCTCTTATTGAAACAAAGGCTGCAAAGAATGATGCAGAAGATAATTTCTTTAGCAGGGGGTCTTGGCTATCCGAGGATGATGATATTAAAGGCACGTATTCATGTGGGCCTAATGGGAAATGGGTGACAGATACAAAAGGCGACCCAGAGAATAAATTTAACATGTATGTTAATAATAGTGCAACGTTAAATGTTGATGAATCGCAGGCTTCTCATTTTAATAATTACGAAGCATTTATTACTCATCGATTAATGACAAATTTTGTTTCTGGCAAAGGTGCGGAAAATTATGATTTTCCTACTAATGGTATTATCAGTAATAAATTCTTAGGTTCAGACGTATTAAACGATGCCCTTGCAAAATATAAGACTGGTGAAATAAAAGATGGGCAAGCTTATCAATCACCATTTGGCGGGAAACAACTGATTAATGATCTTTTAAGGACAGGAACTATGTTCTCATCAATTACAGGTCTTGTCGGGTCGGCTACAATCACAATTAAAAAGACTAATGCTAATATGTTACAAATAACCATATTTAACGTTACAAGTTTGACATCCGGCGATTTGTGGAAAGCGCTGTGGGTCAAAAAAGACCAATCAAATTGGCCAAAATCTTATGCTAGAGATCCAGAAAAAACAACGCCATTTGGCAATATCAGCCAGACTTTTAATTTACTTATACCAAACCCTACCAAATGAAAATGCAAAAACTAATGTTAGGTATGGCGATTTTAAGTCTGATTGTATTTGTTTTTATTTATTTTGTAGGCTGCAGTTTTGGAGCTAACACAGGAAGGAAAGAAACTTTTAAGGAGCTTTTAGGTAGTTATGTGTTAGATTTGGACCAAACAAAATTAGGAGCAGACTATATAAAGGACTCTGTTACTTATAAAAAACTAGTGATTACTTTTTTCCCTGATTCTACGTTTAGAATGAACATGAGGGTGCCTTTTATGTATGATAGTATAGGAAGGTGGCGGGCTGGGAATGTAAATGAATGGTGTTGGCTTCTTTTTGATAGTTTTAAATATGATGATAAAAACGAAAATTCAGGTTCGCAATTTACCCGACCGTATAAAGAAAAATCAGATACTTTTTTTCTGATAAATGCAGCAACTCCTCGGGATAATAACAAAACTGTATCGGATATCTATTTTAAAAAAATTAAGATTCAATAGCTAAAAGATTAGCTCGGATTTTACCCTTGCAACTTTTTTTGCAAATCAGGTTCAACGGATTTGAACTGAAAGATGTGCTTAATAGAGTTTATAAACTCTCAGATTTACGCAATAGAGTGAAGACTGGCACAAAAAAATAATGAATGAGTAAATTAAATCTACCTTTAATTGCATTAACCCTTGTTCTGTTTTCTCAATGTCGTTCTTCTGTTCAGGATATTAAAACAATTAATAGCTATCTGGGAACTGATCTTGATAGCATCAGAGATTTACATATCTATAAATACGAAATAATCGAATCGAAACTCGAATATAAAGACATTTATTCAAGATTTAATTACAATTCCCCTGACAGGCTAATAAAGAGATTAAACTTGTTGCATTCTGTTGACTCATTAAATAATGACACACTAAGAACAGAAGATTACCTTTTTGCCAAGTTGACCGAAAATTTTTGAAGAATGCGTAGTACTTTGCCCACTAAAGAAACTAGAGAAATTGAAAATAATCTGCTGGCGTGGTGCTTTTTTATCTTTCGAATAGTCTTTAACGGTAAATTTTTGCGGCTTCCCATGCTTGAATCCATTCCAGGCATTATATGGTGGGGCCTTCTCCCCATTATTCTCAGTCTGTTTTAAGGTGCTCATCATCCCCCTCGTGTTCAATTCTTCATTAGTCATCCCAACATCCCTGCTATTTGCATTCCAGTCTTTGATGGGAACCATTTTGCCATAGTTCTTATTTATGAAATCATAATTTACAACTCTTACTTCCGTGCTTTTACCGTATACTCCCAATAAAGCACCACTTGGAGTGTAGTAATATTCTAGTCCATCTTAGTCGACCCCGGAAGTCGGACTATTACTCGCAAACTGATATGGAGTTAATTCTGGGTATTTTTCCGACAGCGGGTCATCAGAAAAGAACCTTCCCAATCGACTATCGAAAATTCTCATTCCATAATCCTCCACGCTTGTCGCAATATTATTGTCATTCTCCTTTCCATTAAACCCATACCTGTAATTAGTATTAATTTGAAACGCCCCCAAATTATTTACTTAACCCTTCCTGCAATTATTAAAATAATGACTGAAACAATACTAAATAAAAAAGGAAATTGACAAAATTTCAAATAACTAAAGATTTCATTACATTTCGAGAAAAAGTTCAAATCCAAAATGAGAATAAGTAGTGGATATGAAATTGATAAAAGAAACACATAGAGAAATTTCAATCTTGTTATTCTTCTAGCTTGATAAATAAGTACTGCAAATAATGAATAAATAATTAAGGGAATAAGAAATGAATGGAAAGACGCAAGTATCACCAATATTAAATATGTAATAACACCATCCAGCTTTTCATACTTGGCTAAGAGTATTGCGACTAAAATTGAAGTTAGCAAAATGGAAATTAATAGTCCCAAAATAAACTTCAATATGTTTTTAGTTTCCAGCGTTCTCGATTTTTTTTCTATCATCTTCTTTTATGCTATTTTCGTAATCAATTCTTGTTGAAATAACGCTACGTGGAGTAAATATTGCACTACCCCCACTTTGATTAATATATGCTGCTATTCTACCCATAACGCCCTGCCACAATTCATTAGCTTGCTTAAAGAAATATCCATCTTTTTTATTCGTTACGACCACATCTAGGCTATTCCACATCCTATCAATGCCTTGAATGTAAAAAATGTAATTGTTATTTGATTGAGCGACGCCAAATTCTCGGGTTCCCGCAAGCGGATGACCTTTATCACCTCCCCAAATTGGATTTATGATATTCAAATTTGAAATAGGTCTAAATTGCCAAGAACCCCCACTGGATGATTTGTTATAATTCATAGTCATAACGTCTGCATCATCTAAATTCACGCCGCCGACATAGCCCTTAAATCGCATAATAGAACTATTGGGATTTGAACTCTTCCATAATGAACCTTCCCCTCGGTCATATGGCTCCAATGTCGAAAGAGGACTGGGGTTTATAAAAGCTGCAAAGTTTACTCTTATGTATTCAAATAATTGGCCTGCATCTTTAAATTGAGGAGGAAGTTTTGAAATTGAAACTTCGTAGTAATCTAAATTTATATATTGCCCATCTGCTTGAGACAATTTCTGGTCTTTAAAAGACTGAATATAAAATCGATTATTTGCCTTACTTAATAAATATCTATTTGGTGCATTTCTAAGAAGATCATTCCACGCAGAATAATTGACATTCCCATTTTGCATTGCATTATTCTTATTTATTGGAGTATCCCCATAAACATCTACATGCCAAATTGGATTATTGAAAAATGCTTCAAAATTACTTAAACTAACATTTGATTTTGGATCAACATTCCACCTTCTTCCGATCCTGCTATCATACTCCCAATAAAGTGCTGTTGTTGTGTTGGAAGCAATTTCATTAGAGTTTTCCTGTCCATTAAACCCATATCTGTAATTCGTATTAGCTACAGAATATTGACGAGCAGGCATCATCATCCCGAACGGATAGTAGTCATTTGTCTCCAAACCCTCGTCTGTCTTTAAATTCAAAGAACTTTTGCCTCATGAAAATAATACAAAACAGTCAATTTCCAACCATTTTAAGCATTCATTTTTACCCTGTAATTTCCAGTTTTGCAAACATTTTATCCGTTTCCAGATCGAGATAATTTTGAGCTACGGAAACATATTTATGAAACTCAATACTGTTGGGTGCATGCCCGCTTATTTTCCTAACTAAATGTTCCGGCATCCCTAATCGCAGCATGGTGGTAATTGCAGTTCTTCTCATAGTATGAGAGCTGACCAAGTCACAAAACCTATAATTTGTCATGGTTTTAACATCTTTATAAATCACTATGGCCTTTCCTCTTTTCTGCCTTGTCTTCACCACTTCTTGGACCCATCCCATCTGCTCTGCAAGCTTTTTTAAGTGCTTATCCAGTTGCGCCAAATTAAAATAGGGTAATAACCTGTTTTTCTTTTGGCTGTGCTGCTTAAATATTTTTACCACATATTCCGGTAGCTTTATTTGAGTATAAATATTTGTTTTCTTTGATTGCGTTACCAGGTAATATTGACCATTATAAACTTGAAGGTTTGATCTATTCAGGTTAATCAAATCAGAGTACCTCAATGCAACAGAGCAGCCTGCAACAAAAACATCTCTTACTTTCAGCATTGTTTTTCTCGAATTGTTATCAAATACAGTGGTATGTATCAGGCTTTCTAATTGTTCTGGCTGAAGTGTAAGAATCTGAATGTTTTCTTTTCTTATATAAAAATTTTGATGAAAACTGCCAATTGTTAGATTTCGATCTTTTGTGAGGTAGTTAAAAAATGTACGGATATCTTTTATTACTGACCCGACATAGTTATCGAAACAACCGAGGTCATCGTAAAGATAATCGGTGAAAATCCTGTAGAATCTCTTCCAGTAATTTTTTTCTACCGAAATTTCTCTCACATTTTTTTGAAGAATTTTAATTCGAAGCTGAAAATTTTTATTTAGCATAAAATCCTGCAATAGATGGTATGTGGATTCCAGTTTTTTGATGGAACCCATATTAATCTTTGTACCATCCTTTTTAATGCGCTTCCCTTTTTTTGAGGCGATAATAAAATGCTGAAATTCCGTAAGGAAATGAAGTTCACGATTGATTGCTTTTTTCATAATGCTCAAGTTTTGAGAGTATAAGATATTTCTTAGTTGCTAATATAATTAAAGCTGTGACCGAATATTATGAAGTTTTATCTGGCATTGCAATTTCGACTCAATCTATTTCCTAAACTACTATGAAAATCAAAATCCGGGATGAAAGTATCAATTATCGAATTCACTCTGAACGGCCTTATCGGTTTCTTGTTAATAAGATATTAAAATTCGAAAGCTAAATTATTCGGTTGCCTTTCAGAATTTACAGTCTGCAAAAAGACTACGGCATAAAATAACACTTCCAACATGTATCAAATACTATTTGTTCCGTTTTTATACGCTCCCGATTACCGCCTGGTACAAGGCTTTCTTTTTATTTTGCAGTCTATTAGGTTTTTAATAAACCCAATCTCGCTGTTCAAAATATGCTAAATGATAGCTTAAACTTTGTTGGAGGTTTTGCGAAGGGAATAAACGGATATTTACATGAGGCAAAAAGTAATTTGAATTGAAAGATCATAGGGGCAATAATCTGGTTATAACAAGCGATAGGAGATTGCAACAAAGCAGCGGAGGTATAGCCGTGGATGATTACATAGCTGATATAATTGCAACACAATTCGTCCAGAGCAAATCCAAAGGTATTTCCCTCTGCAAAACTTAGAAATTAAAAAAAATGATATATCTATTAAAGAAAACAATATTTATTTTATTTGTTGCAGCCATATTGATTGAAAGTTGCTATACAAAAGTCTATCCAGATGATAAATTATTGATAGACCCACAGTTTTCATCCATTTTTTATTCTCTTATCCAAAAAGATTCGCTGCAATTCAGCAGTTCGAATAATAGGAGTAAAATGTTCATTATTACAAAAGTAGATTCTATCGTCAGTAACGAAAAAGGGTGGTTTATTAATGAAAAGCCTTACAAATTGCTTCAATTTGAATTTAGAGAAATTGGAAAAGATACGGTTCGTTTGGAAAGGCAGAATGAAGTATTTGTAAATAAGAATCCGGAAAAAAATCAAAATAGTATAGCTATTCAATTCAATAATTTTTATTACCACGATACCATTTTGCCTTTGTTACATCATACTACATTTAACATCAATAATAAAAAATTTACAGACTATTTTATGTTTGAGACATCGCTTCATCCAGAAAATCCGGATGATGTTAAGGTTTTATACATTAATGTGTCACAGGGTTTTTTAGGATTTGAGACATTGTCAGGAGAAATTTGGGTGAATAATGTGATTAAGTAAATAGAAATCAGTCTGTAATTGAGTTTCTTGGAGTAGGTGTCACAAGTGGAATAAAAAGTGTTTTTACCAGAGGAGAAAAGCTCTTTGAATTAAGTAATCATTTAGGTAATGTACTGGTAACCGTAACTGATAGGCGAATACAGGTAGACGCCAACTCTGATGGGATCGTGGACAGTTACAAAGCTGATGTTGCGAGTGCAAATGATTACTATCCCTTTGGATGATGATGCCTGGGAGAAGTTATACAAACGGGAACAACAACTACCGTTATGGCTTCAATTCACATGAAAAATCAAATGAAATTGCAGGCGAAGGAAATCATGCCACTGCATTATTTGGTGAATATGATACCCGTTTAGCAAAGCGATGGAATCCTGATCCCAAACGTACCGTTGGAATTTCTATATATAGTGTATTTGACAATACTCCGGTTTGGCGGAACGATATACTGTTAGATACGCCAACAGCTAAGGAAGCTGCTTATATAGCTGATGATTCGTATAATGAAAAATCAAATCTTGATGCTAGTGATAAAAAGAATGGCAATTGGGTGCGAAATGATATTAAAATACCTGGCGTAAAATATCACGATGATGGAAGCGGTTATGATGCGCATCTATACACAAGAACTGTTGACGGAAAAACTGAGTATGTTTTTGCAACGCAGGGAACAGACCCCACAAGTTGGAAAGATTGGAAAAATAATGTTCAACAACCATTTGGAGTGTCAGAGCAATATAAAATAAATGCTTCTAACGCTAATGCTTTGCAAAAATTTTTCGGGGACAAAACCGATTTAACCTTTGTTGGTCATTCATTAGGAGGGGGTTTAGCAGCGGAAGGCTCAATGATAACAAATCATCCAGCTATTACATTTAATGCGGCTGGTCTAAGCCCAATAACAAAAGCAGAAATAAGTAAATCGTTTGCCAGCTTTGCTAAAAATATGACTTCAACTTTGTTCACTAAAATTGATGCTTACGTAGTAGACGGCGAAATTCTAAATCGGACATTAGGGCCTTTAGGATTAGGTGCAGATGGTAACATACATACAATAAGTGTTGCGTTTTTTAGTTGGTATCATTTTGATCCAACTGGTATATCAAAACATCTAATGGGAGCTGTAAAAAATGCCATAGACAATGAAGATATCAAATAATTATTTTTTAATAGTAATCCTAATCACTATGATCAGGTTATTTCCTTCATGCACCAGTAATACTTCATTTACTCCAGAAGAAATGCGGTTTACAGATCCCTTCAATGATACGAGCATTATAGTATACAAATCGGCACTTGGCCAAATAGATAGCATTAAATTTTTTAAATGGGAGCTCGATACGATAAAATACAGAAATTTTTCTCAAGGCTTTTATAACGAAAATATATTACGAGTTAAATATCAGTTACTCAATCATAGCTATCATAAAATTAATTACGGGGGTGGGTTAAGCAATTATGAATTGATGGATAATTATTTATCGTTTTTAAAATCAAAAAATGGACATAGTGACAAAGAAATTAATTTTCTAGGATTGGAATTTGATAAGGATTATGTAAATAAAATACTGAACATAAAAGAAAGTTCGATTATTTTTAGTGATGAAAATGCACGATACAAGGGAGTGAATATTAACCAAGGAATAAAAAGTTTTAAGTTCGATTTTGAAAAAGGAATAACATCCTTTGTTGACAAAAATGGAGTGCAATGGGTTCGCTCAAATTGATTGGGGAAAGCTCCAGAAATGCTGTTTTGTGAAAAGCTAGTATTAAAAAGTAAAAGGTTTCCAAATTGAGTGCAATAAAAATTAATTTCAAAGGCTGCTACAAGCGGCCTTTATTTTTATTGGCAAAAAATCCGAACTGATGAGAATATTTGTTTCAACATTACTATTTATAGGAGTTTTATTTTTTTGCTGCAAAAATAAAACTACGTCCAAATCAAGAGTCAACAATAGTAAAGAAGATAGTGTCGTCAAACCATTGAATGCTAGTGTTATTAATTCCCATTATTCCAATTCTGAGCTAAGAGTCTCTGCATATCTTATCTATAATGACGGAACATTATCCACTTTCGATATTTTAAATGACAAAACTATAGCTCTCTGGAATGTCATAGCCGGAGGTGGTGATGCATTGAAACCGTCCGACAGCATAAAAATCGATTTCAATGGAGATATGGATAGCCTAAATATCAAAGTGAAAAATGGCCGCAAATTAGTAATTGATACAACTACCATTCATTCGGAAAAGGGTTTTAATTTTATAATCAGAAATACCGGCTGTTTTGAAGTCTTTATTACAGTCAAAAGAAACAAGACCGTTGTTTATAATGATACAATACCGTTTCACTGTGGCGAATAATAATGTGCTGGCAGGCAATGAAGATATATACCTGGCTAAGATGAGGTGGAGCAAGTGCTAAGTCGTTCATTTTTGTCGGCAAAAGACGAAAATGATTGAGCAAAAAATAGGTCATGCGATAGAAATGTGAATGATGGTAACGGTATACCCATTTAAAAGTCGATAAAAATCCAGTTAGTATAAAATGTTTTCCTTGCATTGAAACCTACGCCTCCTTTTGCAATGGGAAATATAACCATGTTGGAAGAAGTGGGAGCAAGCTTGCCTAAATAATAGGCGCCCCGTCCCGGTAAATCTTCACCGATCTGTTTTTTGTATTGAAGTTTTTCGTCTGCACCAAACATTCCTTCTGCCAATACCAGGTCTTTTGGTGAACTGGCCTTTACTATTTTAGAATTATCCCTACTGTTCACATTATCAGGATCATCATTATAAATGACCATCACCTTATCGCCCAGGTTTACCGAGATAAAACCGGAATAGGCCTGCGTAATGCCGGGAGCCTGTACTATCTGAAGACTGCCTGAACCACTGCTGGCAGAATTTGAAACGTCTATATGGCGCGGAATAAGCGCATAGTCAAAATTTTTACCTGATTTACCGGGGTAAAATGCCATGATGGGGCCAACATCCATTTTGGTTTCAGCTACCTGGTGGCCGGTGTTGTTATTCATGTCAGCAGCAGAAAATGAAGTGTGAACAGATGTAGTAATTTGCTGCGGGCAGCCAAGTACCACAATATTTCCATTGTCAAGTTCTGTAAGAGCCGGCATAAAAGGGAACATGGAATATTCTTTTTTATGTCTGGTACCTGCGCCGTTCTCACAGAAAGACTGAATTTGCTCCGGGGTGAATGAATAAACGAAAGGCCTTGATAAATGCGTGGTGGCACAATCAAGTTGATAGATCAAAAAGCCAGTGCAATTTTTGTCATCTGATGAAGCGTCTGTGCCGGATGAGGCGAGATAAATCGTTTTACCATCTTTTGAAGCCATCGCCTTTGTAAGATAGGGTCTCAAATTTCCTGCGCCATTCAATTTCATTTCGCTTTTTCTTTTATCGGCGCTGTTGGCAACTATCTTTGTGCCATCTTCAGCGCTGAGCACCATGCACTCCGTATTATCGTTGCTGAGCGCAGCGGAAGAAACGGTAAACCCACCTGTGGCCGTGTGCAAATCTGATTGCTTGAGTATATGCAGTTCATTATCGATTACATAGGTTTGCATCATGCTCGGATTTGTTACACATACCACCAATGTTTTGGTTTTATCCGGAGAATAAGCAAATGAAACCAGGCCTGCATGAAGCACGCTTTCTGCTTTGGTAATGTTCACATTCTCTTGTCGTACCGTGCAGAACTTTTGCGGATTTTTTAATGACAAATCTTCTTCATCCACCAGGGCCATATAAAAGCTAAAAGAAGATTTATCTTCACCTGGTTGAAAGTAAGCGAGCGCCAGTTTATTATTGATCAGAACCAGTTGCGGCGTTAGCGGGCCAAACTTTTTCTCCCCGGTTGCAACGGCATATTCTTTTATCTTGTTCATGTTCTTGTCGTACTTGGATACCGTCATGGCATATACCAGGTCGTATAGTTTTGTAAACAACCATTTTTTAGCGCTGAACTGGGAGTTGACAACCGTATAAAAAAAGTTGTTGTGATAGACTGCATTGGTAATAGTTTGATCCTGGTATTCTTTTTCAACGATCTTGAAATCATTTGAAATAGTTAGATGGGACTGCTGACATAAAGCTGTGGAAAAAAGGCCAATTGAGAATGCCAACGTTAATGCATATTTCATGATAAAGGTTGATTTTTTTTGATAGTCAGGTGGACGAGTTTGACTACAATTTTAAAATAAAAAAAGTTTAATTCAAAGTGGTTTTTCAAAGTTGTCAACGAAATATTAAAGCCGACCCAATCTTTTAAGGCGATTACGTAATCCAAGTAAAATAAACGGGAATTTGACTATTATATTTCCGTATGCGCCATCGGTATAGAGAATCAATGTGCTAACAGAGACGGAATATTAGCTAAAAATAACAAGATGATTTTCTGTTATTTCAATTTCTGATAAGAGTGAGTGCGATCTTTCCCTTATATAGTTCAATCATTACTGAAGTCTGTGTGTAAGGAGTCCGGGCGCAGGATAACTTTTTCTTTCGCATCTTCCCATCTGCTTTTTAACAGTTAAAGATTCCCTTTATAGTGTTTGGTTCCCCGCTGGCTAATGCTAAGGAACTCCCTTGACACTCCTGCCTGCTTTTTGTTCTCACGCCATCTGATGAAGAATTGAACATGGTTTTTGTAAATGAAATCGCAGTTTTTTTCCTGCCAACCCCTTTGGTTTGGTGAAAGGGGATTGTCAGAAAAAAACCCGCTCTCAATGGTTAGTTGAGGGGAAAAATTTTTCGGTTTCAGATCACATTTTTAAAAATACATCACATGGAACGCATACATTTTTCACGCCTCATGTCGCTTTCTTGGGAAGTGCAGAAAAAAAGAGGCTGCAGCCGCTCCAAATCATTGCTTGCTGCATGGGCAATTTTTCAGAATGAAGATATCACGGTTTTTCACCTCGTGCGGAAGCACAGCCACGAACATTATAAAAACAAAACGGAGATAAAGAACCTCACGCTGTTCAACTATTAATCATTCATTTTTTAACAGCTCTGTTCCCCTGCAGGGGATAGGGGCAAAAATCAACAGTTATGGAAATTTTAATCGGAAGGGTTGTCGGCGATGCAAAAGTAAGCACGCTGAAAGACGAAAGAAAAGTGGTAAACTTTTCAATTGCCATCAATGACAGCTACAAACAAAAAGGAACGGAACAGGTAAAAAAAGTGGTGACCTATGTAAACTGTTCTTATTGGATCAGCGAAGGCATTGCGGAGTATTTGACCAAAGGCACACTGGCAGAGGTGTGCGGGCGCATCAGCGTGAATGCATACACAGGCTTGGATGGAGAGGCAAAAGCCAGCCTGAATTTTCATGTGAGCAGCATCAAACTGCATGGCAGGACAGCAAGTAAGGAAGGAGAAACCGGAGAGAACCGAAATACTTACCATGCAACGGGAAAGCATAACCGGGGAAATTCGGTTGTGCCAGCGGAGAATATTACAGCGCCGGCGGACGACCTGCCTTTTTAAAACCTTAAAGCCTTTCGCCGCCCGAAGGGATAAACAAAGGGCGGCCCTCTTATGATTTATTTTAACGGATGCAGCACCTTAGACGAAATCAAATCGCTATATAAAAAACTCGCAAAAGAGAACCACCCCGATCTTGGCGGCAACACTTCGACCATGCAGGCCATCAACAAAGAATATGCATTTGCCTGCGCACACATCGGAAAATCTTCCGGCTTGTCGGATGATGAACTGGATAGCGAAATAAAACTTTCCGAACAATACAGACAGGCTATAGAGAAAATTATCCACCTGCAGGAAATCACGATCGAACTGGTCGGCCATTGGATTTGGGTCACCGGAAACACTTATGCCGTCAGGAAGGAGCTCAAAGAAGCCCATTTCTTTTTTGCTCCTAAAAAGTTGGCTTGGTATTTCCGGAGCGAGGAATTTAAAACCCGCGGCGGCAGAAAAACCCTCGACGAGATACGCCACAAGTACGGCAGCGAGAAAGTCGGCAGGAAAGAATATGTAAGAACATTAGAAGATTAAATGAACCATCAGACCGGGGGCGCAGCCGGAGAACAAGGGGCGCATATTTTTTATGAAGAAAATTAACGAACAGGCAACAAAAATCTTTTGCAGGCTCATTGATAAAATGAACAACGAAGAATACCTTAAATTAAGTGCTGAAGGCTATATGCCTTTAGTGATAGAAAGGATTGCCGAAAATATTATGACTGATTTTGGTGCGGCAAAATTGTACAGCCTCGCACATTATTATGAGCAGAACGGCGATCTTATGAGCGACCCGCAAATGTGCTTTTTAGTCATTGACCAGCGGACACAAACCAAAGACATCGAACATATTTTTATTTACCCGCAGATGTACCAACTGGATGGCCTTGGAATTTATGAAGAAAGCATCTTAATAAAAGATAACAGGGTTATCGGATGCAAAAAAGCGTGGCAGGATGGGCATTGTGGCTTTGCAAATCTTTGGTTGAACAATATACGGCAACAAGGTTTTTTGAAATAGGATTTATTCAAACGAAAAATGATTAAGACAATGAAACAGGAAAAAGGATTGGTAACGCTGATGGAAGTTTCCGAAGTGGAACTCATCTACAAATCGAAAATCAAAGCATCAAAAAGGCCGGTGATAACAAGCGCAGAAGACGCGCACAGGCTTTTTAAAAAGTACTGGAACAAAAACTCGATTGAACTGGTAGAAGAGTTTTACGCGATGTTCCTGAACAGGTCAAACCGCGTGCTTGGGATTTACCATCTTTCAACGGGCGGTATCACCGGCACGGTTGCAGACCCCCGCCTCGTATTTATGACTGCATTAAAGCTGTCTGCCGTCTATATTATCATAGCGCATAATCACCCCAGTTCTAATTTAAAACCGAGCAGGGCAGACACAGAACTGACTGTCAAAATAAATGAAGGGGCAAAATTTCTGGATATAAAATTGCTCGATCATCTTATCATTAATGAAGGGTTTTGCTATTATTCTTTTGCTGAGGAAGGCGTGTTATGATATATTTGAATATCTCTTTTAGCAATCTGCAACATGTAAGGGCCTGCCCGAATGGGCGGGCTTTTTAATGGTATTTAAGCTGCCACGCTTTAGGGCGTGGCAGCTTGGGTTTGGAAAAATAGGCAATGATTCAGTAGTAGAAGACTAAAATATTTTCGGAAGAAGACCATTCCCTCAACTAAAATTGGTCGTTAAAAAAATCGGTAATTTTAATATATTAAAGATCTACATTATGATAGGAGCTATAAATGTGATCAACCCAGAAGAATTTGTCAAGGCGTTTCAGGATATTTCTTCAGGCAAAGCTCAGATTGGACAAATATCCACGAAGGCTTTTGAGATTAAGCATTATGATACCCAACCCGTCAACGGTCATGAACTTCCAAAAGATTTTCCGAACTGTTGTGCATTCCATACTGAACTCTTTCAAATGGGCACAGCACGTTATGAGAAGTTGCCTAACTGTTGCGAGCCACATAAGCGATTGAATCAAGCAAAATGGTTTAAAAAAGAAAATTATGCATATTTCCCCATGAAATTGGTAACCACCTTGGCTTATTCCTGGCACTGTGTTAAGGCTTCCATTGATAAGCCGGAATGGTATAAGGAGATCACGGATTATCTGGATTACTCCATGAGAAGCTATGGACAGTTGCCTGATGGTTTCGGGCCTCCGGTAGGCATAGAATTATATGTGGCAAATCTAGCTGGTTATATCGAACAGGATAAACACATCTCTTTCGACAAAAAGCAAAAATTACTGGAATTCCTAACCAACTTCGATAAGCGCAAGCCAGACTTGGAACAAACAGATATTAATTTACTGCTGGATAAGTATCACGAGTGGTTCAAAATATTTCCCTTTGAGATAAGTTTCCTAAGACATCTGAAACCTTATTTCGAAAAGCATATCCCTATACTTAAAGGCAAAGGGGACACGAACATGTACAGTGGATTGACCGCCTTTCAGGTTACGACAAAAAAGGAACTGGTTCAATTTCTAAACTCGGTTACATTAACCATTATTAAGACAATCAATACACGGTTCCTGTTTGAAAGCAAAATGATGAAAGATGTGGATGCCTTGAAAATCGAAATGATGCTCGCAAACCGTCGTGTAGAAATACAAGCGTTAGATAGAACGGATTGGAAAGATCGCAGGGAATATATAAAAATGCTCAAGCAATGGCTGAAAGGCGAAAAGAAGTTCTTGAATGAAATATGGCCAATTCTGCAAGTCATGGAAAAAAACATCGACTTTGTAAAGGATTTAATTGATGGAATCTGGAGGCTGCAAAAAAATGATATTAATGAAGCCTGTATCGTTAATGTCAGGGAAGACAAAGCTGAAAAAGAAGCAACTTTCAGGAATTGGTTCAAAAACTTCTTCCAGGCAAGATATCCTGAAGCAATAGTGTCGGCTGAAGAAGAAAAAGGTAAACGGTATATTGATTTAAAAATTACGCATCCGGGGATGCATGAAAAAATTGTGGAGTTTAAAGGGTGGTGGAATTATGACAAGAAAAATATTGCCTCGCAAATATGCAGTCATCTTACAGATTTTGAAAACGCAGGATATGTTTTCATGATCAATCACAAGCAAGATGAAATAATATCTTCCTATAAAGAACTTGTTGAAGACGCTTCGATGAATTATGTCGAAGGCTCATGGAAAGAAATTCAATTTCAAGGTACGGATATGTTTTATTATGTATCAAAGCATAAATTCTCAGCAAAAGAAAAAACGGTATACCATTTTATTTTTAATGTATGGTTCTCTCATCAGCAATAAGTCATTCACTAAATCTTATATTATACATGATTAGAATCTGATCATGTGTTGTTGACATGTTTTGGTGCTTTTAATTTTGTTCTGATATCCACTAACGAAAATTTCTGGAGAATTTAAAGGGTTTACATTGCCAGATCTGCAACGGGCAAGATGTTCAATTGTTGCACAATTGCATCTTGCCCGCTGGTCGCCTCGGAACTCGGCTGCGGGGCCTAGGACACATAAATTGAAATTTTGTCAGCAGAGTGAACATGAAAACGATGATGGAAGAACAAAAAAGCAAGGGCAGAAACTGGATTAGTTTTCGGGTAAAGCCCCACGAATATGACATAATACATGGGTACTTCAAAAAAACGACCTGCCGCAAGTTGAGTGAGTATGCGCGAAAGATGTTGCTTCAGAAACCCGTTATTATTAAATACCGCAACCAGTCTGCCGATGAGCTACTAACGGAGATGGTTAAACTAAAAAATGAATTGGGTGCAATCGGCAATAATTTTAACCAAACGGTAAAACGCCTGCATACACTTGATGAAATCCCTGAAGTGCGCGCATGGTTGATTTTAAACGATCCGGTACGGGAAGCCTTTATGAAAAAAACGGAAGAGATCAACAACCGCATGAACCAACTCTATGAACAATGGTCGCAAAAATAACCAGCCCGCACAGCATCAAAAGGGCGCTGAATTATAATGAACAAAAGGTTAAGCAACGTAAAGCGGAATGCATTTACGCAGGTAATTATTTAAAGGATCTGGGCAAGCTGAATTTCTATCAGAAACTAAACCGGTTTGAAAACCTGATTGTCTTGAACGAACGGGCAAAAAAAAGCAACACACTGCATATCTCTTTGAATTTTTACCCTTCTGAAAGGTTAGACAGAGAAAAATTAATTTCGATTGCAAAAAGTTACATGGAAAAAATTGGGTTTGGCGACCAGCCTTACCTGGCTTATGAGCATCATGATGCTGGGCATCCGCATATACACATTGTGACGACAAATATTGAAGCTGGTGGCAAACGCATCAATACATATAATATCGGGAGGAACCAGTCTGAAACAGCCCGGAAAGAAATCGAGCGTGATTTTGGATTGATGAAGGCTTCTTCTAAAAATAAATCGCATGAAGAGGATATAGAAAACGTAACTGCTCAACGCGCGCAATATGGTAAATCTGAAACCAAGCGCGCTATCACTAATGTGCTGGATGCAGTGATCGATAAATATAAATATACCTCACTTGCGGAATTAAATGCCATACTCAAACAATATAATGTGATGGCGGATAAGGGCATTGAAGGGGGCAGGATACAAAGGCACAACGGATTAAGATATACGATTCTTGATGCGCAGGGAAAAAAAGCAGGTGTGCCGATCAAAGCAAGTTCGATTTATAGCAAGCCTACTCTTACATATCTCGAAAAAAAATTTGAAGAAAACCAGATCAAAAGGCAGCCGGATAAACAAAAGCTTAGAACTGCGATTGATTGGTGCTTGTCAAAAAAAGTAAGGAGCCTTGAAGCATTTATAGAGCAATTAAAAAAAGAAAAAGTACAAGTCGTGTTGCGTCAAAATGGAAACGGCCAGGTCTACGGTATCACTTTTATCGACTACCGCACGAAATCGGTCTTTAGCGGAAGCGATATCGGCAAAGCCTATAGCATCGGCGGGATTAAAGAGCGGTTGGGTATTGCCTCGAAATACAACGGGCATGTTCAGGATGAGAAAATTTCAGCTGGGCAGCATGGTTCAAATAATATCAAACAACAGAAAGAAGAAAGGCAAGAAAAAAGCGAGGATAATCCAAAGCATAAATCGTTTCCGAAAGACGATTTGTTGCAACTGCTGTTAAAACCGGAGCGCAACGAGGCGCGGGTACCTTTCCAACTATTGCAAAAAAAGAAAAAGAAAAAAAGGTCACTGGGTTTATGACCTTAAAGAAAATGAAACTATGTCAAACAGTACCGGTGAAAATGAAGTGGGGCTGCAGAAGATACTGGATTTTACAAGGCTTTGCAGCATAATGGTTTTGCTTTTGCATTTTTATTATTTCTGCTACGATGCTTTTGCGGATTGGAAACTAACGTCAACAATCAGCGATCGGTTTTTACTGAATATCGCAAATACGGGATTGTTCCATAGGAACAATGCGAAACTGATTGCTCTGGGATTGCTGGTAGTTTCATTAGTGGGAGCAAAGGGCAGGAAAAATGAAAAAATAAACAAGATGATGATTTTTGCTTGCATAGGCGCGGGCACCCTTCTTTATTTTTATAGCAAGTTTGTTTTGCAAATGCATTATAACGAACGAACGCTTGCAGTAATTTATATCATCACAACGAGCACCGGTTATTTGTTGATCCTTACAGGCGGTGCATTTTTATCCCGTTTAATAAAGATCAAGCTTGGTGCAGATATTTTCAATGAACTCAATGAATCGTTTCCACAAGAGGAAAGGTTATTGCAAAACGAATATTCCATTAATCTGCCAGCACGCTATCAGTTTAAAGGTAGATACCGAAACAGTTGGATAAATATCATCAACCCGTTTCGTGGAGTAATAGTTGTCGGTTCGCCAGGTTCGGGTAAATCTTATTTTGTGATACGCCACCTGATCAGGCAGCATATTGAAAAAGGGTTTTGCATGCTGGTTTATGATTTTAAATACCCGGATCTCACACAAGTAGCATACGATGCTTTGATCGCAAATCCAAAAACTTATAAAGTACTCCCACAATTTAATGTCATCAATTTTGATGATCCTTCCCGGAGCGTGCGCTGCAATCCCATTGACCCTGCAACAATGCATGACATCACTGATGCTATCGAATCTGCCCGTTCTATCTTGCTTGGGTTAAACCGTGAATGGGAAACCCAACAAGGCGATTTTTTTGTGGAGTCGCCGATCAATTTTGTGACAGCCGTGATTTGGTTTTTAAAAAAATATGAAGCAGGAAAATATTGTACACTGCCGCACCTGATTGAACTGATGCAGGTCGACTATGAAAAGCTCTTTCCGGTGCTTCGCACAGAGCCGGAGATTGAAGTGTTGATCAATCCATTTATTTCGGCGTACCAGAACGATGCGATGGAACAGCTCGAAGGACAGGTAGCAAGCGCAAAAATTGCCATGGCGAGATTGTCCTCGCCACTTATTTACTGGGTGCTATCTGCGAATGAAATCTCGTTGGATATTAATAATCCTGAAAAGCCGCAGATACTATGTTTGGCGAGCAATCCTCAGAAACAACAAGTGCTGGGAGCAGTACTCTCATTATATATTACACGAATAGTAAGATTGATCAATCAAAAAGATAAAGTGAAATGTAGTTTGATATTTGATGAGTTCCCTACAATTTATTTTAATGGCATCGATGCACTGATCGCAACTGCACGTTCGAACAAAGTTGCAACCTGTTTGGGCATGCAGGATTTTAGTCAGTTGCGAAAAGATTACGGAAGCGAGCTTGCATCAGTGATCATGAATATTGCGGGCAATATTATTTCCGGACAGGTAACAGGTGAGACCGCAAAATTTTTATCAGAGCGGTTTGGCAAAATAACGCAGGTGAAAGAAAGCATTTCTGTAAACCGCAATGATACATCAATCAGCAAATCCAGTCAGATGGATTTGGCAATTCCTCCATCGAAAATAGCTGCATTATCGTCAGGAGAATTTGTTGGAATGGTCGCAGATGACCCCGAACAGAAGATAAAGTTGAAAACTTTTCATTGTGAAATTTTAAATGAAGCTGGGGCGCCTAAACAGAATAAAAAGGAAAATTTTAAAAATGGAATTGTTTCGCGAATCGTAACAACAGAAACGATCACGGAGAAGTATCAGGGGATCAAAAAATCTGTTGCTGAAATAATTGAAAATGAAATTGAAGTATTGATGAACACACCAGGAACAGGATATTAGCTCTGAAATATTTTCAAAAACTGGCATCTCTTGTTGTGAGTTCTGGCTGGCAATACTTGGTTTATCTGCAGCCAGAACACGATTTTTTTGTTTATTTTTGGCTGTCAATAATAAAATTATTCACAGCCAGAACTCATCATCTTGGTTAAAGTTCCGGCCAGCAAAAAATCGAAGATGGAAAAGCTCATAGGAAGAGACTCCGAAAAAAAATTGTTGCAAGAGGCAATGGATTCAGGAGAGCCAGAACTAATCGCGCTATTTGGAAGGCGGCGCGTCGGCAAAACATTTTTAATACGCCAATACCTGCACAAAAACTTGATATTCGAATTTGTGGGGACACGAGATGCCAAACTTGCCGGTCAGTTAGCCAGCTTTAATAGGTCCCTTGGTGCAGCTGCTGGCAATCCTAAACTGTACCGAATACCCGATAACTGGGCTGATGCGTTCGATCAGCTTTCTAACTTTCTTACCTCAAAATTAGCTGTTCAGCGAACTGTAGTATTCTTAGATGAATTCCCATGGTTGAGTACACATAAGTCAGGTTTCCTGCCGGCTTTTGACCATTGGTGGAATAGCTGGGGAAACAAACAAGATAATCTGGTAGTTGTCATTTGTGGTTCGGCGGCTTCATGGATGATTCAAAACATAGTGAACAATAAAGGCGGACTACATAACCGCGTTACACGAAAAATAAGGCTACTTCCTTTTAATTTAAAAGATACAGAAGAATTTTTGCACGCAAGGAATGTTAATATGGATCGGTACACAATTCTTCAGCTTTACATGGTCATGGGAGGAATCCCTCATTACCTGAAAGAAGTACGCAAAGGCGAAAGCGCGGCACAAGCCATCGATAGGATTTGTTTTACCAAAGATGGACTATTGGAAAGTGAATTCAAAAACCTCTACAGTTCGTTATTCGATGATGCGACACGGCATCTGGCAATTGTAAAAACATTATCAAGCAACAAATCAGGGCTTACCAGACATGAGATAATTGAAAAAGCAGGTCTTTCATCTGGCGGGACTGTAACGGCTTTGCTGGAAGAACTGATAGAATCAGGATTTGTCACAGCATGGCTGCCCTATGATAAAAAATTACGAGATATCATTTATAAACTCTCTGATGAATTTACCCACTTCTACTTTAAATTCATGGAGCGAAAGCAATTCTTAGGCACTGGTGGCTGGTTAAATCTTTCATCAACTCCCTCATGGAGAAGCTGGAGTGGGATTGCATTCGAAAGAGCGTGCCTAAAGCATATCCCAGAGATCAAAAAAGAGCTTGGGATTTCCGGATTAAACACAGAGGATGCAACTTGGCGCTGTCAGCCAAAAACAGGTAAGGGTGCACAGATTGATATGCTCTTTGACCGACAGGATTTTGTGATAAATTTATTTGAAATGAAATTTTCAGAATCTGAATTTGTCATTGATAAAGATTATGCATCTGATCTTGAAAAGAAAAGGGATATTTTCAAAGAAAAAACAAAAACAAAAAAGTCGCTCTATTTAACTTTCATTACAACGTTTAATGTCAAGGATAATGAGTATGCAAAAAGGCTGGTGCAAAAATCAATAACGATGGATTGTCTATTTACTTAGAATAATAGGCAATGCCAATAGGAAAGAAGAATAGGTAAAACGATGCGTTCTTGTTTGCAGAATATATAAGGAAAAACATAAATTAAGACTGCATGTTTTTTCATTTAGGAAAACTTTGGTAAGGACCGTATTTTAAAGGAGCTTACATAAGCAATCCATTCTGAAATGAACAAATAAAAATATGGAGCCCACGTTTAACCCGGTTTCTACAAGCGGCATAGGTTTTAAGCTGGAACATTTTGTTCAGTCCTCATTTCTTCTATCATTGCTTTTGGAAACACCATTTCCATTTGAGAATGAAATGGAAGTCATAGAATTGAAATTTCAAGCAAAACATATCGCCAATACTGACGATCTGATTGTGCATTTCAGAGGAAATGAAAGAAATGTGACATTCTATGTTCAATCAAAAAAAGGTCTTGAAATAAACAGAAATGAGACATTTGATGAACTGATCGATAGTCTTTGGAAGGATTTTAACCAAGATGGATTTGATAAAGAGCATACCAAATTTATCGTTACAACAGATATCTTAAACAAAGTGGATGCAGAGGATGGCTTATTGGTGCTGGAATGGGCAAGAAGTAGCAAAGATTGGCAAGATTTTGATAATAAAATAAAAAATAATAAAAAGAAACTAAACAAACTCAATTATTTTATAGAGGCCATCAGAAAAGTCAATACCCAATCCGCTAACAAGGAATTAGTGTGGGCTTTTCTCTCATCCATATTTATCAAGACCTATGATTATTTAGAAACAGGAAGTAAAGACAAAGAAATACTCAAATGGTATTTTAAGCCTTTTCTTAAAACCGGTTTAGATGCTGAACTTGTCCTTTTAGACATAATAGGGTATGTACAAAGATGTAATCAAAATGGCGCAACGATTACTAAGCAAAATGTCGAGCTTAGCATTAAAGAGCATTTTGATCTGACAAAATCTCCCAAATTAAATGCTGAAATAAAAGAGTTATTTAAAAAAAGTATTAGCCTCGTAAAATATGCAATCCACAATGATATTGATGGCCTGCATTTGGACAAGAGTAAAGTATTTTTACAAATTAGTGAGTTACTAGCAGAAAAGCGATTTATTATAATTAGCGGCATTGGAGGAATCGGCAAATCAGCAGTCGCCAAAGACTATTTCGAAAGCTCGTATTTGTCGGACAGTGCATATTTAGCTTTTAAAGCGGATTTATTTGATCGCTCATCATTAGCTCATTCGTTGTCTGATGTGGGCGTCCTTGTAGATTTTGAAACTATTATTTCGCAATGGCTACTTTTCCCGAAACTTGTTGTTTATATCGATAGTTTTGAAAAGTTGTATGAAAGTTCACACAAAGAAGCTTTTCTGGAATTTTTGGGAAAAATAAAAGATGTTACCAATGTAAAAATCATAGCTACTTGTAGAGAATATGCAATAGAAACGTTACGCTCAAAATATAGAATTTCCAAACAAGATATTGGAATTATACCACTTTCGCCACTCACAGCAACTGAGCTTGCAATTATTTCTTCGGAGAAAAAGAAACTGAAAAATATTATAGAGAACCCAAAATTAAAGAAGTTAGTATGCATTCCTTTTTATTTGAATATGGCCAGCCAGATTGTAGATTCTTTAAATATCGAAAATGAATTAAGCGAAACTGATTTTAGGAATGCGATGTGGAAATTCATTATAGAAAAAAGTGGATCAAATAAGCTTGGTCAAAGTAGAAAAAGGGTAAATGCATTTTCATCTATTACGATCAAGCGGGCAATCGAAAAAGTACCATATGTGAAACCTGACATGCAGGTGGATTTGGATATTATTGCTGAATTGGAATTGGATGGACTGTTAATAAAACATCCTACAATCGATTGTTATGCTCCTGCTCATGATATTTTTGAAGATATTGTCGTGGTAAAGTATTTACACGAGCTTTTTCAAAATAAGATAAATTCATTGGGTTTTTTAACTTCAATTGACAATAATCCGGTATTCAGACGAGCTATCAGGTTATGGATACAAGAGCTCATCGCATTGCAGGCCAATGAAGCAAATTTATTTCTCGCTGATATTTTACCGCACCATATTACGAACGACTCTATCGTCGATGAAATTATAATAGGTATGTTAGGTGCAGATGATCCCTACAGCCTACTTAATAGAACCAAGACAATTTTGACTAGCAATAATTTACAGCTTTTTTTTAAGGCCTTTCGGTTGCTTAAGATGGCATATGTCATGGAGTATGAAGGGGAAAATCCTGAAAGAAAAATCAAAACTACCGGCCAGGGCTGGTCAGCCTTGTTAAGAATAATGGATGAAAATTATTCGGACCTAAAAAAGTGGTTTGACATTGTGCTTGTCGATCTTCTATTGCATTGGACATTCCAATATGAAACAGATGATCTGTTGCCAGATGAAGCAAAGATTGTTGCCAAACATTGCTTCAGTTTACTTACAGAAAATAAAGGAGGTTATCGCTTCGCTCCGAAGCGACAAATTTTGGAAATTTTATTCAGCGTCGCTCCTGCAGTAAAAGAGGATGTGAAAAATATTTTTTTAGAAGCTATTGATAACAAAATGCATGAAAAAGAGGATGGGGCTTTTCCTATTTTTTTTTATCGCGATCTTTTTAAAATGGTATTGGTGGATACGGTCAAATGTGTAAACCTCTACAAGTTATTCCCTGAAATAATTATTGATCTTGCAAAAATGGAATGGTTCTCCGATCAACAGTTACACCGACATGAGAGTGAGTATTTAGAAGCTAGCTTCGGCCTGAAAAGTTATCCGTATAAATATTTTAGCTCTAGTTCTTTTCAAACTCCCTTTCGTTATTTATTTCGCTACCATGAGTGCTTAGCGACGAATTTTCTTATTGAGATCTCTAACAGGGCGGTTAATTTTTACAAAAAATCAGATTATTTTCAAGAAGGACGCACCGCCTCAATTCATTTGCAATTAGACGATGAAACAAAGGTTCATCAATTCGGAGATGAAAATTTATGGACAGCATACCGGGGGTTTGGTGTAAGCCCTTGTTTGATCCAATCTGCTTTGATGGCATATGAAACCCATCTCTTAGAAAATATCGAGAACCTATCCCCGGAATTATTTAATGAAATTCTTACAAAAAGCCATAGTGTAATGCTTACTGCTGTCCTTAGTTCCGTGGCTATGTCTTATCCACTTGCTTTTAAGGATAAAATTCTTGCCCTTTTTGCATCTAGGAAACTGTTCCTTTGGGATTTAGGGAGATACAGTAATGAGATGATCTCTAGTCATCATACTGAAATCGGAAACGAGTATTATTTTACACACGAACGTTATTTATCAAATAAATTAAAGCACAGAAAATCTAATTTGGAAAATTTAGTTACAAAACTTCAATTTTATTTTCCTGATCAGATTAACACTATTATCGATGAGCATGTAAAAACAATTCATGATGCTGATCCTTCCTGGAAACTTGCATTGACCAGAATGGATATCAGAAAAACAACCCCCCATATTGACGAGGAACTTCATCAAATAACTTTTACACCACTGCCACTTCCTGACGATTTACAGGAATTTGTAGATGAAGGACAGGAAGATAGTAATCAATATGTGACTTATATATCTATCGTGATGTGGGCCAGCAAAGCATTTAAAAATGAACATGACGAGCAGGTAACATTTGAACAATGGAAAGAGAAATTTGAAACAATTAAAACTGATGCCTTTAGACAAGCGCAACCTTTTGGTAAGATCGATAAAAGTATTGCTGCTATCGGGCTAAGAGATTTTTTTGATAAACTTGACAGGGATATTTATGAAACACTTATCAACGATATAACAGTTGATCTGGAAACTACTGCCAATCAAATCAAATCAGGATATTTTCATAGTGCTGAAGATATTTTTTATAAGGCTGATTTTAGTATTCTGCCTATCCTTTTAAGACCGGAGTTGAAAGATTTTGTTTCCCAGAAAGTCATTAAGAGAATAATCTTAGAATTCCTTGTCCTGCTTCCGGATGATGAAAAAAAAGATTTAATAAAGGGTATCAAAACCTTTTTATGGGATATTGACAAGACTTTCGCTGAAAATTGTTTTCAGATTCTGTTGAAAATGGCGAAGCAAGGTAACCTCAATCAACGATTATATCAATTGCGATATTCGTTCGAAAATGAAGATCTTTTAACGGAAGCAAATAAAATTCTGGACGAGCTAATTAATGGACTGGTCGTCGATCTGCCGAGTGTAACGTTTTTAAAAGATCATAGAAGATGGATTTTGTATAGCTTGGAGTTATTGCCCGATAATTTAATACTTACCGAATACAAAGATTATTTTCAGAGACTGATCCTGGAGATTGGAAGTATAAAAGATTTATCGGAGTATAAAAATTTTGATTTTAATGAAACGTTTAAAAATATTATTGCCAATCTCCTTTTCAATAATGCCGATGAAAATGCTGAGATAATATTATTGACTTTACTTTCAGCCGCAAAAAAACAACCAGGGTTTGTACTTGATACACTCAAAGTGTTCATTTTTCTGGGCCATGACAGTAAATACCCACCTAATCTCTGGACCCACTTAAATACCTTACTATCTTTTGTATTACAAGTATCGGGGAAGTTTGGTTTTGTGCATATATTACTTTTTGCACCGTTGTCAAACCCTTACAGAGCTTATAACCTGCCCGATCATTCACCTGGCAGACCAATTCATGAATTAATAGTTTCTTCTTTCGCAGCAGATGAAAATTTAATTGAAGCGGTTTTTAAGTTGCTAGCTGGTATAGGTTCTATATATCAACCTGTTTGTTTGACTTGGCTAATGAAGAGCCTTCCGGACAGAAAAGCGTACACTGATATTTTTTTGCATGCTGGTAATTACTTTGAACCATTTGTTCAACAGTTATACGACGATCATATAGAACACATCCGAACGAACAAGGAACAATTGGACTATTATATGATTATGCTTGATGTGCTTATCGAACGAGGATCGTCCATTGCTTTTAGGATTAGGGATGAAATAATTTGAGTGGACATGGGAAATCAACTTGATTGAACTAATCTAACAATTTATTATGCTCGAAAAAGAATTAAATGTAACAGGCGGTGTGCTTATCATTGGCTCATTGCTTTGGCAAAACAACTTGGGAAGGCAAAACAACACGATACGAAACGATTGGAGAAAGCAATTCTTGGACGAATCTCAAAAAATTAAGGTGAACGTGCCTATAAGATATGGACGATTATCGGGCGGTGAAGTATACACAATGACCTTTTCAAATTCTTGTCGCATCAGATTAGGTTCTGCTTATCTGGTTCCATTTCGGCAAAATCCTGTAAAAAACTTTGCTGAGTTATTAACAGAGTCTCAGGAACTATCATACGCTGAGGGTATGGATCGTAAGTTTATTAAAAGCCGGGAAAATATTCCTTGGAGCGTTTTAGGATTGCTTTTTAATAACGGCAAAATTGCTTTGGACAATAAAAAACAGATGAGCGATTGGTGGCAGCAACAAATTCAGCATGATCAGGACTATGGCTTGTTCAATCATAAAACGTTTAAGTTGGGTTCAGAGAGACCAAGCATACTTCAAAATGGCCAATTAAATTTCCCTTGGATAAATCCTGTTGACCCCAATGCTAAAACGGAGCTAAATAATTATGATTTCTTGATTGCGACAACCACGTTGCCAAATGAAAAAAAATATCCGACTGTAAATAAGTTAGTGACAAATATCCACAAAGATCAAGTTAGAAAATATTTTATAGACAACCATGCTCACGGTATCACCACGTTTCAGGATCAGAGAATAATAAAAAAACTAAGCCAAAACTTTACAAAAAATATTTTATGATTCAAGAAGCCACACCAAATGGGATGTCTCCTTGTTGGTATATTACCGAAAGCGAAATTGAAATAGTAAGAAAAACCGGTAAGCCATTTGCTGAATTTACAAATACGGAAGATTTTTTTATATTAACAAATCGTATTGATAGCGTTTTTATTCAAGGAAATATAGCGAGACGGGATAAACAATTTGAATTGCTGAATGATGTACGAGTTCGTTATTCTTACCTGATTGATTTTTATGACCGGAAAAAAGTGTATTTCACATTTGATCGCATTAATCTCTATCAATTATACGAACTTAGCCCCGGCCATCCAAACCCGATTCTGTTTACATTGAAAAGAGTGGATACTTTTAAGATTATTAAGGCGAATCAGGTTTTTATGATCATGCCATTTCATAATCATGATTTGGATAACTTTTATTTTAACAACATTAAACCCTTTCTAAAAAAGGAATTTAGTATCGAAATATACAGGGCAGATGATTTTTACAACAATGATATTATCGTTGAAACCATTTATCATCTGATTAAGGACAGTGAATTTATTATTGCAGACACCACAGAACCGAATAAAAACGCATTTTATGAATTAGGGTATGCTTCTGCTTTGGGGAAAGAAATAGTTATGGTTCAAAATAAAACCGAGAAAAAATTATTTTTCGATCGTGCACATATACGATCTATATTTTATGATGCAACAGATATTTCATCTTTTCATTTTGACTTGAAGTCTACCATCGAGAGTATCAGGGCTAAACACCAGTTTTAATTTTGGAAAATCTTATGGACAACTGGATTGCATTTTCTGACAAAAATAAAAGGACGAAGTTATCCTCACTTCTCTCGAGAATTATCGTTGAGGAGATGGGGAATTTAATTGAAAATTTTTACGGCTTTGAAGGAGATAAAATAAGGCCCCGGCAGACAAGGTTGATTAAAGACAGGCTTTCCCTTTTAGGCAAACGAAAAATGAAAGGCAAGCCAAAATATCAAGTTTATGCTAACGGAATATCTGAAAATTTGAGGCAGGAAAATGGTGGACCTTTTAAAAATGCAGAATGGCTGTATGATATGCACTGGTATTTGGATGGGGATGAACCGTACACGACTACTACTGTTCCGCTGGTAATGGAGTGTGAATGGAATCCTGTGCTACGCGGAGAAAAATTGAAGGTGCCTTTCAGCGGAATCAAATACGATTTCCAAAAATTGTTACTCGCTAATGCGGAGTTACGATTAATGATCTTTAAAGTTAGAAAGACCATTGACCTTGAAAACCTGTATCATTATTTTAGAAAAAATATAGAGAATTATAAGCACTTGCCAAATGGCTCGGAATTTTTATTTATTTCATTTCCCAAGGATCAGAAAACATTCTTTTATTGCGAAATATTGAAATCAATCTACTAAGTGCCTGACATGGCAGCGTTGGATTAGACTTCAGCTTTTGGATTTTTTTGTTTTTGTAGTTTATTTCGAAAGGACTTTCCAGTCAAAATCAAATATTCCATTTGCTTGTAAGTCGGCCATTATAAGTTCAATTTTGTTTCCTACCAGAACATGATATCTTGATTTCTTAAACAACATCATAATGCCGATTAAGAAATAGTCCAAAACCATTTTGCCAGGTTCAGGCCTGACTTGTAAATACCAAAGACCGGAGCCGCTCATTCCATAGGGATCGCTTATCTTCTCGCTGCGCTTTCCGGTTACTATATCTACACCTTTTCCCGCAAAGTTTAGTACATAATTTTTTTGTTTATCAAAATGATAGTATTCGTATGTTTTTTCATTTGCCATGCTCAAAAGAAAGTGAGAAGAACCTGTAATAATATCTCCTTCTTTGATCCATAAGTTTTTGTCAGGATACCCGCAAACCATATAATTAGCTGTCTCCTTATGGACATGTGAATGGGAGATTTTTGTCAGAGGTAGAAATTGATAAGTTTCGGTAAGTAATAATCCTAACATTTTGTCTAATATGATGTAAGCTAAATCTGTATTCTTGTCATTCTTAAAATTTGTATTACTGGATGACCCAATAACTTGTGTTACTCCTATTCTCGTTAAAATAAACAATGGGTCACTGTCAGCTGTTTCGACTACATGTGAGGCAGTAAAAATTAAATACTGATCTTCAATTTCGACGAGGACACCGGAACCATACGGATTGAAATTATACTTTGAATTCTTTTTTTTTATTAAAAATTGAATAGTATGAAAATGCAATTTGTCCTGCGACAATTTTAAGGCTGCACCTTGAAATATTATTTCAGCTTCTTTAATTTCCATTCAATTGCAAATTAATATTAATGAAATATAACTGGCATAAGAAAAACGGGAAACTGATATCTTGCGAATCACTTGGGTTAATTACTGAGAAAATAAAATGTAAATATGAAATTGTTGCACAAAATGAGTAGGTCTTTTTTTTGTTCGTTTATCACTTTTAAAAGTTTTAGAAATTTTGCAAGTTTTTCGATTGAGTGCTCCTCAGCTCCACTTGCGGAGAAACCAAATTTTCTTTTTTTAAGCTTTGAAATAAAAACTACCTTTATTATGTCTTACAAGTTCTTACAAGGATAAAATAGTCATTGAACAATTCGTTGAGTTGAATTTTTGAGTTACTTAAATAATTGATTCAGAATATTGTTTCGGGATAGTTCATATCCCTTCCCCTCCGCTTCCTAAGTTTAACTAACTACCCACACAAGCTGCTTTGTGGTTTAAGTTTATTTTCCGTTGTTGTTGGTGTTGTACATAGGCATGGATGTTAGCTTCACCAACAACTGAAATTATACTTATTTGCCGTTGGTGAGCCAAGCACAAAAGCAACATGCAACACCAATGGTGGCGAAAAAAAATAAAATAAATATTTTTTTTCAAACAGTTCCTAAAAGTAGTTTGGGGATATCTCACTAAGCCCGGACTTATTGAACAATGATTGATGAAAAGCAATTCAAACCAGTAAAGTGCCTCTGAAAAATTTTTAATCACAATGATACTAACAAAATATACTGTAGCCATTGAAGTTACAAAACCTTCAGCTTATGCTTTTAATCGCATCGTCGACCTTTCCAAATGGTGGGTGGAAGATTTTGTTGGCGAAAAACTTAAGCCGGGTTCTGAATTCATTTTAAAAACCGGGGAAGGGCACTATTCAAAAAACAAAGTGATGGTACTTGTTCCTGCTAAAAAATTTGCATGGGTTACAACGGAAAGTAAACGCAATACCGACAACTTTGACTGGACGGGTACAAAAATGATTTTTGAATTAATGCCCAAAGGCAATTGCACGCTGATTCAATTTACTTATGATGGGGTTGTTCTTGAAAAGGAACAGGAAAAACTAAAAGAAATTTGTGATTACTGCATTAAGGATTTGCTATACAACTATCTCGAAAGTTTTGATGCAACAATTGAAATTGAAAAATCACCGCGGGAAGTTTTTAAAATCATTACAGATGATGTTTCAAAATGGTGGGGAGGCAAAGACCTTAGTGGCAGAACTACAAAACTCAATGATGAATTTATTGTTCATCACCAGGGCGCTCATTATTCAAAACAAAAACTGATTGAAATTATTCCTGAAAAAAAAGTGGTGTGGCAAGTTACAGAAGGCACCCTATACTGGCTTAAAAAAGACAAGCAAGAGTGGACAAATACAAAAATGATTTTCGAAATAAGTGTTAAAAACGGTAAAACTGTTCTCCACTTCACACACGAAGGGCTTGTTCCGGAAAAAGAATGTTATGAAGCATGTCAGCAAGGATGGACAATGGTGATTACAGATTGGCTGTACCATTACATTACCAAAGGCAAAGTGAATCAACGCTTCTTATAGCTGGCTAATTTTTCAGCGGTTGGCATCAATAAAATTCCACCACTCGGTAAGCCCAGTCTGCCCGGTTTAATTGCGCAGCGGACTCAGCCGAAAAGCAATTCACAGAAACTGGCAGCGATTTTCGGAAAAATCGCCTTAAAAATTTGCGAAACCAAAAAGTTGCATATATTTGCAACCGGTTAGTTTCATAATAAAAATACAGGCAAAATGAGAAGGGACATTTTTCAGGCAATTGCAGATCCGACAAGACGGGCTATCATCGCTTTGATTGCATTGCAGGCAATGACGCCGAACGCCATTGCCGAAAACTTCAACACAACGCGGCAAGCTGTGTCAAAACATTTACGCATCTTGGCGGAATGCGAGCTTGTAAAGCAGGAATATCAGGGTAGAGAAATTTATTACTCTCTTGAAATTAATAAAATGAAAGAAATAGATAAATGGTTAGAACGATATCGCAAGATTTGGGAAAACCGCTTTAATCAGTTAGACAAAGTATTATCAAACATGAAAAAACAAAAAAAATGACAAACAATTTGCTATTCGATTTTACTGTTGACAAATCAATAAAAACAGTTTTCATAAACAGGGAATTTGATGCGGAACTTCCGCTGCTGTGGGATGCTTTTACCAAAGCCGAACTGATTGATCAATGGATTGCACCTAAACCATTTACAGCCAAAACGAAATATCAGGATTTCAAAGTGGGTGGCAAAAGATTTTATGCAATGATCAGCCCCGACGGCCAAGAGCGTTGGGCGATTCAGGAATATACATCCATTACACCGAAAACGAATTTCAAGATGTATAATGCTTTTGCAGATAAAGATGAAACTCCGGAATTGCCGGGTTCTGAATGGGACCATACTTTCAGCGAACAAAACGGAATAACAAAAGTGAGCATTACTATTTATAATGAATCTCTTGAACGCATGGAAAGGATAATGGATGGCTTCAGGCAAGGAATGACCATGTCTCTAAGCAACCTGGAAAACCTGCTGGCAACTTTATCAAAACAACAGTAACAATTGTAATTGAGAAAATGTGTTTAAAATGGTTTTTGTGTTTAAAACTTCTGTCAGGAACAAAAAACATATCAGGCAACTAAGTCCGCTTTTAAATAATTTATTACCACGGTCAAAATGGAATTTCGACCTTGAAGACTGCGATAAAATTTTACGAATTGACAGCGAAGAAAATATTGTTATAAAAATAACAGACCTGCTTAAAATGCATCAATTTTATTGCGAAGAATTGGAATAGGTAATCGAAAATAGTTTTTAAAAAAAATTATGGTGATTCATAATCAGGTCGCCTTTCAGGAATTCTACAAGGCAAATTTTAATACCAGTGCAGCAATAGCATAAAGTAATGTTACGGCAAAAATGCCTTTGGCGGTTTTATCCAGGCGAGTGTTGATATAATAAGTAAACAACGCAATATTTAATACCAGGCATGGGACGGATATAGCAGTAATCTGGTTGGTGTTGCTGGCAATAAAAGTGAGAAAATCCTTTACTGAAAAGAAGCGGAATTTTACAAAGTAATAAATCACCAGACTAAAAATCGGGGCAATAAAACCAAGCAGTATTCCAAGCTTGAAACTGTCTTTTTTAAACATTCTGCAATTTTCGGGTTAGTTTGAAATTATTTCAATTTCCAGGTTTCCTCAATTTGGTTTTTAAGAACGTAATTGGTAAGATCAAATTGTACAGGTACTACACTTACATAATTATTTTCAAGCGCCCATACATCAGTATCTTTTCCTTCATCAAAATTCACGAACTTACCGGTCAGCCAATAATATTTTCTGCCATTGGGGTCAATACGTTCCACAAAATCTTCTTCATATTTGGCATAGGCCTGGCGGCAGATTTTCATGCCTTTTATTTTTGATCCGGACACGGCAGGGAAATTTACATTTAATATGAGGTGTTTATTGAGCGGGTTTTTTAAAAGATTTGTTACAATAGTACGGGCATATTTTTTGGGGATGCTGAGGTCTGCCTCATGATCATAATCTAATGAGGAAAACCCGACAGAAGGAATACTTTCGATAGCTGCTTCCACTGCCGCCGACATGGTGCCGGAATATATTACATTAATAGAATGGTTGGCCCCGTGGTTAATGCCGCTTAAACACAAATCAGGTTTGCGGTGTAATATTTTATCAACAGCAAGTTTCACGCAATCTACCGGAGTGCCGGAACATTGCCAGGCTTCGATTCCTTCAAAAATATGAACCGGGTGCAACCTCAAAGGGTTTCCGATGGTAATAGCATGGCCCATGCCCGATTGGGGCTTATCCGGCGCTACTACTACGATTTTGCCTAATCCTTTTACCGAATCGATCAGTGCTTTTATTCCTGGGGCAGTAATACCGTCATCATTGGTTATCAGAATAACGGGTTCTCTTTTTATTGATTTTGCCATAAGAAGGGTTCAGAATACAAAAGTGGCTAATATTTTGGATATAAAGCTTTAACGTTATTAAGTCAACGATATTTTCTGCACAATAATGGAATTTTATTGTGTTTCTGTTACCTTTGCCGACTAATTGAAAAGAGCTTTATGGCAGGACAACTAAAAGAAGTTCGCAACCGCATCAAATCAGTGCAAAGCAGCCAACAGATTACAAAGGCAATGAAGATGGTGAGTGCTGCAAAACTCCGCCGGGCCCAGGATTCTATTGTGCAAATGCGCCCTTACGCAAAGAAATTACAGGAAGTGCTGAGTAATATTGTAAGTAATGCTGAAGGCGATGCAAGTGGTAAACTTGCAATTGAAAGGCTGGTTGAAAAAGTGTTGCTGATTGTAATTACCAGCGACAGGGGTTTATGTGGCGCTTATAATTCAAACATCATAAAACTGGCCAAGCAAACCATTCGGGAAAAATATGCCGCCCAGTTTGCAAAAGGAAATGTCCAGATTTGGAGTATCGGCAAAAAAGGTTTCGAACATTTCGTCAAGAACAATTATAAAGTAAGTGAAACTTACAAAGATATTTTTCTGCATCTCGATTTCGAGCATGTGCAGGCTTGCGCAAAAGCGGCAGTGAAAGCTTTTGAAAATAAGGACTTTGATGCAGTAGAAATTGTGTATAGTGAATTTAAAAACGCAGCTACCCAGGTTTTCAAAGTGGAAAGATTTTTACCGATTGTAAAAATGCAAAAGAAAGAAGGTGCAGCCAAAAGCGATTTTATTTTCGAACCCACCAAAGAACAACTTATCGGCGAACTGATGCCGAAAATCCTGAACACACAATTATATAAAGCAGTACTGGACGCTAATGCTTCTGAACATGGCGCACGCATGACCGCGATGGATAAGGCCAGCGAAAATGCCAACGAAATTTTGCGAAACTTGCGCATTTCCTATAACCGTGCACGCCAGGCTGCTATTACCACCGAGTTGAATGAAATCGTAAGCGGAGCGGCTGCATTGCAGGGCTAAAGCTCCTGTTCCTGCGAAAGGAACCGGTTGTTTCAGTCTCTTTGATTATTGTTTTTAAAAGTTCTTTATTTATAGTTGAATAACTCAGTAACCGGCGACAGTAATTCTGTTAAAAATTGTTGCGTCGCACACTTGTACTTTTGAATCATTATTCAACCAATCAAAATATCCCGCAACTTCATTTTGGTTCGGGAACTAAAATTTCCCCTTCAGGGGGATAAAGGGGTATGGAAATCTCTAATATTATTCCACATATTGAAGCGCTGATTTTTGCAAGCGATAAACCTTTAACAGCATTGGACATTACCGAGCTGACGAATAATGCTTTTGGCTTTATGGAAGACAAACTTACTCTTGAGCAGATACAAACGGCCATTGATGGCATTGTGGAAAAATATAACTCGGAATTTTATCCCTTTGAAGTAAAGCAAAGTGGGGGCGGCTGGCAGTTTCTTACCAAGAAAGATTATCACAAAACGGTAGCCCAGTTAAATGGCGAAAAATTTTTAAAAAGACTATCTACTGCAGCGCTTGAAACATTAGCGATTATTGCCTATAAACAACCGATTACCAAAAGCGAGATAGAATCCATCCGCGGAGTGAACTGTGATTATTCCATTCAGAAACTGCTTGAAAAGGAACTGATCGTTATTACCGGCCGCAATGAAGAAATGGCAGGCAAGCCGTTGGTGTACGCAACTTCCAAATTGTTTATGGATTATTTTGGTATTAATTCAGCCGATGAATTGCCGAAACTGAAAGAGGTGTTCTCGGAAAACCTTGTTGAACCAACCCTTATCAATCATACTCCTGAACTGGCGGTTTCTGCAGAAATATCAGAAGAAGCCTCGTTTATTGTCAGCGAAAGCGGTGAACTGATCGAGAATAATGACGACCAGGACGATTCGGAAAAGGAAAGCGAGTAATTTTCCCATCATGATCCTAAGGTGAAATGTGAGAAAAGCCTTTCTATAATCCTGATTTATGCTCTATGTCTTTTCTCCGGATTCATAACTCCAAACTTCTAAGTCCCCGCGGCTTCACATCTCAGTTACCTGGATTATCTTCGCACACTATGTCTCAACAGCTTTCCCAACCATATTTAATTGAACTGGCCAAACAATTCGGTACGCCTTTGTATGTGTATCATGCTGAAAAAATAAAGGAGCAGTATGAAAAACTGCAATCAGCATTTGCTAAAACAAATACAATATTTTTTTATGCCTGTAAAGCGCTTACGAACATTAATATTCTGAAGTATATCAAATCGCTTGGGGCAAACGTGGATTGCAGTTCCATTTTCGAGGCGAGGCTGGCATTGCATGCCGGTTTTTCTCCCGAACAAGTTCTTTATACTTCAAACGGTATTGCATTTAGTGAAATTGAAGAAGCGCAACAACTCGGCATCATCATTAATATTGACAGTATTTCCAATCTTGAAAAATTCGGAAAAAAATTCGGGCATAGCTACCCGGTGGGTATCCGTTTAAGGCCTAATATTATGGCTGGTGGTAACCTGAAAATTTCTACCGGCCATGATAAAAGCAAATTTGGTATTCCGGTTACGCAGATAGATCGGATACTCGATGTAGTTCATAAATATAATTTACTCGTGCATGACCTGCATATCCACACCGGTAGCGAAATAAAAGATGCCGATGTTTTTGTGAAAGGCATTGAAGTGTTATTTGATATTGTTCCTTATTTTAAAGACTTAAAGTTTATTGACCTTGGCGGCGGCTTCAAAGTTCCTTACAGCAAGGGCGATGCGGAAACGGATATCCACCTGCTGGCACAAAAAGTAAACGAGGCATTTGCTAATCACCCCAATCCCGGCGAGAAACCGTTACAGGTTTGGTTCGAGCCGGGGAAATTTTTAGTGAGTGAGTGCGGTTACTTTGTTACGAACGTGAATGTGATTAAAGAAACGACGGCAGCTACTTTTGTGAGCGTCGACAGTGGTTTCAATCATCTCATCAGGCCTATGTTTTATGATGCGTATCATCATATTGAAAATATCAGTAACCCCGCAGGGCCAGTTAAAAAATATTCTGTTGTAGGAAACATTTGTGAAACGGATACTTTTGCGTGGGACAGGGAAATTAATGAAGTGAGGGAAGGGGATTATCTTGTGTTTTATAATGCCGGCGCCTATGGATTCGAAATGTCATCCAACTTCAATTCTCGTCTGCGCCCAGCTGAAGTTTTGGTAAAAGAAGGTAAGGCACATTTGATAAGACGAAGGGATTTGTTTGAAGATTTACTAAGAAACCAGGTAGAGGTAATTTGATTGTTTGTTGTTTTGTAAAAAATATTTGAGAGAGAAATACTGACGCTGAAAATACAATTTGATTAATGATCAGCGGAAATGTTTATACACTTTCAACAGCTTTTGGTATGATACCTGTTTTTGTTATCACTTCTTTTAAATATTCAAGATCATCCAGGCTGTTGTATACCTGGTAAGAAATGCGCAGGTAAATAGCATTGCCTCGTTGCATTACAGGAATCTCAATTTTGTACTTATTGTATAAAGCTTCTTTTAATTCCAGTGGGTTGTCGGTAGTAACAGGAATACTGCACATTTGCCCGAGAAATTCTTCTGATATGGTGCAGATTGGTTTTGTTCCCAGCAATTCGCAAAAAAAAGGGTA
>DATKNN010000006.1:0-64587 GCA_035541355.1 Puia sp.
GCCGGGTGGAATAGAAGAAATGAACCCGGAACTGGACAAGGCTAATCGGGTTGCTGATTTTATTGAACTGGGCGAATTGATGTGTATGGATGCATTGATGCGTCGGGAAAGCTGTGGGGGGCATTTTCGTGAGGAGATGCAAACAGAAGATGGAGAAGCAAAGCGCGACGATACTAATTTTTCTTTTGTAGCTGCATGGGAATATAAAGGAGATGCAGCTGCTGAACTACACAAAGAACAATTAACTTTTGAGGTTGCTCACCCTAGTCAACGTAGCTATAAATAAATTTCCGGAATGAATAAAGAATATTTATTCGCTTATGGAACATTAAGGAAAGGATACAGGCTTGATTTGAAAAAAAAAGTGGCTGAAGATATTGAATATATCGGAACGGCAAAAGTGAAAGCTGTTTTGTATGATGTCGGAACTTACCCCGGTGCTATAAAAAAATCCGGCAGAAACGAAATTATAGGGGATGTCTTTCTCATAAATAATCCCAAAAAGGTTTTTAAAGTTTTAGATTTTTATGAAGGTTATTCAAAATCCAATGAACAATCTTCGGAGTTTGTTCGAAGAAAAAGCATTACTCAGCTTCGTTCCGGTCAGCGATTATCAGTCTGGATTTATTGGTATAATTTTCCTGTAGCAGGCAAGCCTAAAATCAATTATAAAAACTATTTGAATTTTCTGAAATATCGTAAAACCGCGTAGTTATTGCATTTCATGCGATTTTTTGGTAATATTATATAACAGATGGTATAAGTTTTCGTTATACCAGCGTTATCTCATGAAACCTGCTAAGTCTTTGAAGCCCTGCTTATTTATATTTTTTTGTATTGGCATTACCAATACATATGCCCAATCTATTTCCGGGGTAGTAAATTCTTATTATCAGGTTACAGCAGTTAACAGTGCAACCAATACGGTAACTGTAAGCGACGCCACAGGCTTAACGGCAAACACACGTGTTTTGCTGATACAAATGAAAGGGGCCGCTATAAATAGCGCTAACAGCTCTTCCTACGGAAATATAACTGCTATTAATAATGCAGGTAATTATGAAATAAATACTATTTGTAGTGTAAGTGGCAACGATGTGCTTTTGCAATATCAAATGCTAAACTCATACACAGCGGGGGCATCGGTGCAACTGGTAACAGTTCCTTCATACAAATCAGTTACGGTTAGTGATACCATCAAAGCCAGTGCATGGAATACTTCAAGCGGAACTGGCGGCATTGTAGCGATTGAGGCAACAGATACCATCTACCTGAACAGCGGAATTGATGTAAGCGGGCAAGGTTTTGCTGGCGGTGCTTTGTTTAATTATGCAGCACCTACTTACGATTGTTCAATTTTACAAAACGTAACTGCATATTATTTCTCAATTGCTGGTACAAAATATCAAAATGGTGGTGAAAAAGGAGAGGGGATTACTGATTATATTGTTAATGAAGAAACAGGCCGTGGGAAACTCGCTAATGGAGGAGGTGGTGGAGACAGCGAGAATACAGGTGGTGGTGGCGGCGGAAATTATGGAACCGGGGGATTAGGCGGGCAAAGCAATGCTAATTGCCCAAATACAAGCGTCGGGGTTGGGGGGCTCAGTTTGTCATCTTATGGCTATTCGGTTGCCAGTAATCGAATATTTCTTGGTGGTGGTGGGGGAAGTGGTCATGAAAATAATGCCGTGGGGTTACCAGGGGGTAATGGTGGTGGAATAGTGTTGTTATCAGCTAACGTAATTACAGCAAGTGGAACTTCAATTTCGGCAAATGGAGGGCGACCTTACAATGCTGCACTGACGGATCCTTACCAGGCAAGCGGTGATGGTGCGGGTGGCGGCGGTGCAGGCGGAACCGTTTTGATTAACGCGTCAATTAATGGATCACTTAATATTTATGCAAATGGGGCCATTGGAGGCAATTCGAGTTATCCTTTTGCTAACTCATGCATGGGGCCAGGTGGCGGTGGGGCTGGTGGAGTAATATGGGTTGCTGGCTCATCTTTCCCGGCATCAATTTCAGCTTCAGTTTCGGGCGGTGCAAATGGAGTTATCAGCCCTCAAAATACATTCGGATGTGCAGGTCAATCAAATAATGCAACAGCAGGCTCTAACGGTATTGCACAACCGAATTATGTGTTGCAACAAGGCATGGCACAAATTTGCGTTCAATTGCCTTTGCCGGAACTTAGGCTTTTTAGCGGCATCCTGATGGCAAACGGCTCTGTCTTAAATTGGCAAATGAATAATGTTAATGATGTAGACAATTACGAAATTGAGAGTTCAACTGACCGGCTTTTATATAATACCGTTGCTGTAATTAAAAATAACAATGAATTGAACCTGAGTTTTACTGATAACAGGGTCATTGACGGAACGGTTTATTATCGCCTTCGCATTATCAAAAAAGACGGCACTTCTTATTATTCTCAAATGGTTGCTCTGACAAGAAATATAAACGGAAGTGTTCAGTTTGTTTCACTGAGACCTAATCCTGTTAATGATAATCTTACTGTAGTTCTGTATGCAAAAAATGCTTTAAAAGCCGACGTGTTGATTTATAATTCATATGGTCAGCATATTATGTCATTATCAAACTCCTGTAGCGTAGGTTACAATAAAATCAGTTTGGGTGTATCTGGGTTGGCGCAGGGCATTTATTACGTCAAAACAATCGGAACAGACTTTTCAGTAATCAGAAGTTTTGTAAAACATTAAAAAAGAATTCATAGATAACATTAAAAATCAATTACTCATGATTGTTATAAGGTCAATTAACATTTTATTGATGTAAACACTTGCATAGTACAAAATTCTGTTGTACATTTGCATCCGAATTGAGCGAAAGTACAGTACTTCAGTTGGGTTTTTTAAACTAGACACTTTCTTTTCAACGATTCTTCAAGTGCCTACCCTAAACATCCGCTCACTATTATTTAGTTTATAAGTTTTTAAAAAAGGAGATATATTATGAAAGGCAATTTTATGTCCTCTCTCAAGCAGATGGACAACGAATCATTGCAACAATTAGTTGCAGAAGTAAAAGAAACAATAGCTACTGATGTTGACTTGGACAAAACAGGAAAGTCATCTATCAAAGTGGTAGACCTATGGAAAATTGAAAGAAACAAAAAATCTGCTACAAAGTCATTTGCGCAGAAAAGAAACTATATTCCGTTTATCTAAATAACCTACAATAGCTATACCTCTTTTATTAAGACCTCCGTTGAGGTCTTTTTTATTTTGCAGCTTTATGTATTACTTTCAGATATTGAAATGACATGTTTGTAAATTAAAACTGTAGTTGCTTAATTATAATGCGATCGAACTAGCGATAGTGGTTATAGTGTCTCTAATTATCAGCTCACGCTAAATAATTTCCATTTTTTTCATTAAAAAAGAAGCGTTCTTATTTTTTGCAACTCCTTTTTGTAATTTATAATCAAAAAAAAGTTCGCTGTTTTGAATAATACTTTCAAAGCAATAGTTGCTTACAGTTCCTGGAAATTCAGCTTCCAGCCTGCTTAATGCAAGATCGTGTGTGGCAAATATTGACAGGCAATTAAAATGAAGAAGCCTTTTTACAAATTCTTCTGAACCATGTGTCTTATCTTCCGAATTGGTACCTCTTAATATTTCATCTATCAACACCAATGCGGGCTGCCTCGTTTCTAACTGTGAAATAATTTGTTTGAGCCTCTTCAGCTCCGCCATAAAATATGAAGTATGTTCTTGCAGTGAATCGCTTACTCTTATTGATGTTAAAATATTCATTGGCGTGAAACAAAATGTTTCTGCGCAAACAGGCGAACCGCATTGTGCCAGCAGCAGGTTAATCCCAATCGTTCTTAGAAAAGTGGTTTTCCCCGACATATTTGACCCAGTTAATAGATGCAGTTTATTTTCTTTCCCTATAGAGAAATCATTGGCAATTCTTTCACTTTCGCGGATCAAAGGGTGGGCGATTTGTTTCGTTTCGATAATAAATCCACCTCTGCTGATATTGGGATATACATAACGCTGATTATTATAGGCAAAACAGGATAATGAGTTCAGGCTTTCTATCTGGCCAACGCAATCAATATAACTTTTCAAACGATTTTTATTTTCTTCCTTCCATTTTTCAAGTGTAATCATGCACTGGATGTCATACATAAAAATACTGTTCAGCAAAACATTTACTATCATATTCAAACGTTGATCAAACCAGGAGGTTAATTGTGAAAGCTGTCTGATCGATCTATGGGCGTTTAATGAAGTGTTGTGTAATACCGTTAGTAATACGGATTCCCGTGGATTTATATTTCCGAAGATTTTCAATATATCTGCGTATTGGTTTAATATTTTTTGCTTTTGGCTGATCATGGCATGCTGGCAGTTGATATATTTTGCAAATAAGCTTATTATTGCCCAACTAGCGATTATCCCGACTGCCAAAACCGAATAATTACCTGTTTGCAGGTAAAAGAAAATAGCCGATATATTGAATAATGGCAACGCCCACCTGATAATTTGAAGCATTTTATTTGTTTTCAATTTAACCGGAACCTTCATCCATTCAAGAACATTAAATAGGTTACCTTCTTTTTCTTGTTTTAATAAGCCATAAGCTGTTATGAGCTGCCTGATATCAATAATTTCCGAAAAAATGCCGATGGCCTGTTGTTGTTCCAAAATGTTTTTTTCAGAAAGTATGGGTGTCTTTAATAGACTGGCCAGCGCAGCGGCGCCATGACTGGTTGTGGTTCTGTTCAGAAGATGATAGAGCGAGTTTTTCCCGAAAATATCCAGATCATCAAAATAACCCTCACTTGCGAGGTATTCATGGCCGTTATTAAATTGATTGGTTTTGTCCGTGATTATGTCCAGCTCATTTTTATTAACAAAAAGCAGTTTTTCAATCAGGTTTTTTTTGTCTTTTAATCTAAAAAAAGATTTTACCAGGAAAATGAAAATAAATCCCAGAGTTATTGTCAGCATAAGAAGTGAGTATACAAAGCCCGTGGCACAATAATAAATGCTGAAAATCAGAGCGGCAAAACAACCAAGTCTTAACATAGCAACCTGTTTGACTTTTACAGTCGTGCGTTCCAGTTGCGATGAATAATCAATAATTTTTTTCCGATATACTGATTCCGGCTTTTCCATAATGTTTTCTATTGTGATGTTTCGCTGTTTGGTGTTGTTTTTATTTTCCAGAAACAGAAAAGCCACCTGCAAAGGTGGCCCATATTCATATTAAAATGGTATAAAATTACATAATGTCAAGTGCTTTCGCAAACCAGGTACATACAAATGGCAATGTAAGAATGCAAACACCGCCGATTACTCTGTACAGTAAAAAAAATGCCGCTACTGATAAAATAAAAAGTATCCAATACAAGCCGGTTGATTTTTTGGTTTCTTCCATTTTTCAAAAATTTTTACGAAAATAAGCTGAAAGAACCAATCAGCAAAATGCCGTTTGGTGTATTCAGGAATACTATGTAGGGGAATAATCTTTGATAAATTCTATATGTTACCAGGGCTGGTTTAATATCTTGTTTACTCCCGCACCCGGTAAATGCCGCCATAAGCCTGAACATGTTCCTTAGGTACACAATCCTGTTTGCTTTGTGAATTGGCCGGATTTGAGTAGTACAGTACAAGTTTTTTGCAAAAAATTGCCGAAATATGTAAAAAGAACGCATTATATTAGCCGCTGCTTATTGCCCACATAGACCAAAACATAAATACCCGAGATGAAGATTCAGTTTTATTTACGCTTTCATACCAAACTAGGCGAATCGATTTTGGTGACAGGAAATGTGGGTGCACTTGGTAATAATGATGTGTCGAAGGCATTACCTCTTCAATATGTAAGCAATGAATTCTGGCATGGTGCAATTGACATTGATGAACAGCACAAAGATATTATACGTTACAGTTATATTTTTGCGCAGCAGGACAATACAAAAATAGCAGAATGGGGTAATGACAGGGTTATTGATTTGTCTAAACATTACGCAGATGAAATTCAGGTGTTCGATACCTGGAATCATGCCGGTGAATTTGAGAATGCTTTTTTTTCCTCACCTTTCCAGTCTACGCTTTTAAAACATCATAAATCTGCATTCAAAACAAAACACGGGCATACTTTTACACATATCTTCAGGGTAAAAGCCCCTTTGCTGAAAAAGGAAGAAGCGCTTTGTATCATCGGAAATGGTAAAGCGCTAAAGAACTGGGGTACAGAAACACCGGTGATGATGTCGCTTGAAAACAATTGGTGGACCTGCAAATTAAATCTTCCAAAAGAATCTTTCCCGCTCAGTTATAAATATGGAGTCATTAATATTAAGGAAAAAAAATTTATCCGGTTTGAGGATGGTGAAAACAGGATGCTGTATGGCGACGCGGACAAAAGGAAATTAACAATTGTTCATGATGGTTTTGCGCAACTCCCAAACAATACATGGCATGGGGCAGGAGTAGCAATTCCCGTATTTAGTTTAAGAAGTAAAAGTTCCTTTGGCATAGGTGAATTTACAGATGTTTGTTTGCTGGTGGATTGGGCAAAAAAAGCGGGGCTGAAACTAATTCAGATTTTGCCTGTAAATGATACTACGGCAACACATACTTTTTTGGATTCTTATCCTTATGCTGCTATTTCAGCTTTCGCACTTCATCCTATTTATATAAACCTGGAAAAAGTAGCAGGTAAACAATATGCGGGTATAATCAAACCGCTTTCCAAAAAACAAAAGCAACTTAACGAACTGCCTGACGTGGACTATGAACAGGTGCTGAAATTTAAATTATCTGCACTCCAGGAACTGTATATGGTGCAGAAGGAAGATTTTTTTAAAGATGAGGATTATAAAAAATTCTTTGAGCAGAATAAGCACTGGCTGATACCTTATGCCGCGTTTTCTTATTTGCGTGAGAGAAATGGAACTTCTGATTTTTCGACCTGGCAATTGTATAGAGAATATAACAAAAATTCCATCAACAAATATGTTTCGCCCAAAGCAAAACATTATGATTCTATTGCCGTATATTATTTCATCCAATATCATCTGCATTTGCAATTGTCGGAAGCTACAGATTATGCGCACAAGAACGGCATTATCTTGAAAGGCGATATTCCCATCGGTATTTACCGTAATAGTTGTGATGCATGGGTGAATCCCAAATTGTATCACATGGATTTTCAGGCCGGCGCTCCACCAGACGATTTTGCCATTAAAGGCCAGAACTGGGGCTTTCCAACTTATAATTGGGAAGAAATGGCAAAAGATGGTTTCGACTGGTGGAAAAAAAGGTTTGAACAGATGTCAAATTATTTTGACGCATTTCGTATTGATCATATTCTCGGCTTCTTTCGTATCTGGAGTATTCCCATGAGTGCGGTAGAAGGAGTGATGGGCCATTTTGTTCCTGCTGTGCCTGTGCATGTAAATGAATTCAGCGAGAGAAATATTCCGTTTAATTATCATCGATACACAAAGCCGTACATTAATGACGCAGTGCTTTGGGAGTTTTTCCATGGCGATTTTGAGTATGTTAAATCTCAATACCTGCAACAGGGCAAAGATGGGTTATATCAGTTAAAAAAAGGGTTTGAAACACAGCGGGAAGTGGAAAATCATTTTGCACAATTGGAACAAAATGATTTCAACCAGAAAATAAAATATGGTTTATTCAACCTGATTTCTAATGTGATATTGTTCGAACTTGAGGGGTCGAATGGCAAACAGTTTCATTTCCGTATTCAAATGGACCGTACTCCTTCATTCCGGTATATGGAGTGGGATAAAACCCGGTTGCAGGATTTATATATTGATTATTATTTCAGGAAGCAGGATAATTTCTGGCGTGATGAAGCAATGAAAAAATTACCTGCGCTGAAAGCGGCTACCAACATGCTTGTTTGCGGAGAAGACCTGGGCATGGTGCCTACATGCGTGCCTGATGTAATGAAACGTCTCGGTATCCTTAGCCTTGAAATTCAACGCATGCCCAAAGGGGATACCCAAAAGGAGTTCTTTCATCCTGCAGACGCCGGTTACCTCTCTGTGGTAACTCCATCTACTCATGATATGAGCACTATTCGCGGCTGGTGGGAAGAAGACCGTTCAAAAACACAACGTTTTTATAATTCGGAACTTGGCCAATGGGGTGATGCGCCATATTTCTGTGAGCCATGGATCAATAAAGCGGTAGTAATACAGCATTTGTTTTCACCGGCCATGTGGAGCATTTTTCAGTTACAGGATTTGCTTGGTATGAGCGAAACCATTCGGCGGGAGAACCCCCACGATGAACGTATCAACATACCCGCAGACCCCAAACATTATTGGCGCTATCGAATGCATATTGCCCTCGAAGACCTGGTGAAACAAAAAGACTTCAATGAAGAGTTGAGGAGCTATGTGGAAGAATCGGGAAGGGCTTAGCTAATTGCCTTACTGAAAATACAGGTATTTTCTTTTCTCCATTCATTTTAATGTTTTTCGCAAACGAAAGCAGCATTTTTTGTTGTTTGCAAATCTTCATTAAATATGAATAAATCATTTTTCCTTATCATTATGATTGCAATACTAGCTCCCTTTATTTCTCTCAGCCAATTTTATGTAGAACCATTTGCCGGGTATCAGAAAGATATGAACAATTATAAAAGCAGTTTTTTTAATTCCGGGGTTCAGGCAGTGTTTAAAATGAGGAAATATGAGTTGTTATTACAGTTGCAAAAAAATTTTCCAGGTTCATGGAATGCCGTTGATTCTGCTTTTACATTAAACACTTCACTTCCTCTTTATGCACCTGCCCAAAAAAATATCAGTATTTCTTTTTTTTCTGTGGCTTTTGGTAACCGTTTCAGGATTGTCGGGAAAGATACAGGCGCTTGTTTGGTTGTTAAACTTTATACAGGGTTGATGTTTCAAAAAATATCAGTGAAATATGAATACGACAAGAACGATTATACTGTATTGAATCCGGATCAATCACAAAACGCAGACGGAATTTTTGTAAGCGCAGGTTTGGAGTATATGTGGCAATTCAAAAAAAGCAGGTTTTTTGCCGATCTGAATTTTTCTACTCCTCCCTGGGAAAATTTGCGTTACCCTTCTTCTTACAACTTAATGGCACCTCTTTCTTTTAATATCGGTTATTCATTTATGATCTCAAAAAAATAGAATGAAAACTGCATTTCCCGAAAACCTGTTTATATTTTCCGCAGCATTAATTTTTTTTCATAGTTGTTCAAAAAATGAAACCAGGTACTATCCGGATACAACTGCTTCCGGCGTTGCCATTTTTTCGAATAAAGGCAATAATGTGTTTTCCTGTTTAATCAATGGAAGGCCATGGAGGACTTTTGACAGAAAAATTGGGGGGTGGGGTGGGTCATCATTTGAGGTAAGTGTAAGGAAAGAGTATTATGATAGTCTAACGGACATGCTTATTATAAGCTGGCAGGGCTATTTTGCTGATGACAGCGCTTTCGGGGAAATTCAATTGCTAATTTCTGTTCCCCCAAATTTCAGTTTTAAAGACTTCCATAATTTTCAGGGTAAACGGATACCAATAGACGGAGTTACTAGTTATTTTATCAACCAGACAAATTTTCAAAGCCAACAAGGTTCAGGGGCAATATATTTTAACCAGGCATCGCTTGATACGGCAGCATTTGGTTACCAGGGAAGAATTTCAGGTTTACTGGAAGCTGATTTTAATTCAGTTAAGCTAACGGCTGGAAGGTTTGACCATATGCTGGAAACAGGCCAGGTCTTTTTTCGTTAGATAAAATATTCCTCATTACATATCATAGCCTTTTGTCTGTTATCAGATCAGCTGCTTGATATAAATTTGTTCAATGAAAGTTCGTTACTGGCAGCATAACTTGAAATTCAGGCACCCTTTTACAATATCAAAAGGTAGCAAAACCCATCAGCCTACATTAATTGTGGAACTGGAACATCTGGGTTTAAAAGGCTACGGAGAGGCGCCTGCCATTACCTATTATAATATTACTGTAGAAAAGATGATTGAAGACATTGAGCATAAAAAAAGGATGATCGAAAAATTTGCGTTTACAACTCCCGAGAGGTACTGGCATTACCTGCATCACCTGTTACCTCAAAACCCGTTCTTGGTTTGTGCGCTCGATATGGCAGCCTGGGATCTTTTTGGAAAGATAAATCGAAAACCTATTTATGAATTATGGGGGCTGGATATTAACAAAGGACCAATGACCGATTATACCATCGGCATTGATTCCATTGAAAAAATGGTGGCGAAAATACAGGAGAAACCCTGGCCCTTATACAAAATAAAATTAGGTACCGATAAGGATGTTGAAATATTACAGGCTTTAAGAAAACATACTGATGCTATGTTTCGGGTAGATGCCAATGCGGCCTGGGAAGCTGAAGCGGTGTTGAAAATGATGCCGGTCCTTCAGGAGGCAGGCGTTGAGCTCATAGAGCAGCCTCTTGCCAAAGATGATTGGGATGGAATGAAATTATTGTCCGGGCAATCTGCTTTGCCTTTGATTGCTGATGAATCATGCGTGTTTGAAAGCGACATAGAGAAATGTGCAGGCTATTTTCATGGTATTAATATCAAGCTCACGAAATGCAGCGGTATAACACCGGCTTTGCGAATGATTGAACAGGCTAAAAAGTTAAATTTAAAAATAATGATTGGCTGCATGAACGAGAGTACGGTGGGCAGTGCAGCCATTGCCAATATGCTTCCTTTGATTGATTTTGTGGATATGGACGGACCTTTATTGTTGGAAGAAGATGTGGCACGCGGAATCGAATATGATTTTGGAATAATAAAACTTTCCGGCAACCCAGGTCTGGGAATTGAATATTTTGGATAAAAAAATTCCTATCTGGTTACTTCAAATCTTGTTAACTGACTTCCGGTTCTTCCATCCTGGGAAAGGCCTTCTGTAACTATAATAAATTTCCCTGTCAGATCGGAGGTATAAAAACTGAGTTGATATTTTCCGTCTTTATCAGTAATTATATCCGGGGACCAAAATAATACACTACGAAAATCAGGCATCCTGCTCTCTGTTTCTTCGCGCAGATTGTACCGAGGCGAATAAAATTCTCTTTGCAATTGCAATCCATCATATTCTAATATTACTGAATTCGGGTCAAGTTGAAAACCTCCCAGGTCTCCTTTGTAAGTGTTGTAACTGATGATGCCTTCCGCGTCTATCGGGCCTAAAAAATATTCATCATGTACAACTTCTATCTTTTTTACCTGCAGGGGATCCAGCGAAAATATCTTGTTAATATTAACCGGAACTCCATCTAACAATATTAATGGGTCGTCATTAAAAAAATCCGGGAATGTTTTTTCTTTTACGTTAATATGAAATGCTCCCTGGTGTTTTTTCACCAGTATCTCGGTTACGATTTCTCTCATTACTTCCTCCATCGTAGAAAACCGGGTGTAGTCATCGAGAAAATATTTACGGTCGGGTTGACCAAAAAATGCGGTGCTGTCCTGCGTTCCGGGAGGTAACATGAATTTTCGCAGGGCCTCGGTATAGAAATTATTTTGTACTTGTGAACTGAGGCTATTTATTTTAAGAGACTGTTTAAGGGCTTCGGAAAGAGTAAAATCAGGGAAACGAGAACCGGAAAATTTTTCTGAGAAAGGGCTATATATATCAACCCGGTAATTACTGTCTGGACTTTTTCCTGCTTCAACCACTACCTCATGTGCACCGTAAAAGTGTTTTATATCAAAAGTAATTTTGCCGCTTTTGTCGCTCACGGCTCCGCATAACTGGTACTGTTCTCCAGGAACACTGAAAAAAGAGTTTACATTTTCTGCAGGAAGCCCTGTTTTTTTTTCTGTAACTTTTCCGGTTATGATGTGCCCTTCATATTCAGGAAGAAATTCAAATGCTCCCTTTCTTTTTTCTGTAACATCGTCCCATTTAAACCGCCTCCAGCCCTGTGTCAGCATCAGGTTGTCTATAGCGTGGTTAGTTCCCCGATCATCATTTTTTAAATAATACTCAGGTGATTCTACTGTGCCACTTAATTCAGACGTCAGCAATAAGTAAGTGCTTATATTTTCTTTGCTTTCGGACTGAAGTGCATCTTCCCTGAAAACCGATAGTGAAAGGTTGGCGGTAACAGGATGATTTTTCTCGTCTTTTGCAAATATGTTGACGTACACTTTTTTCCTTCTTTTATATTCTTCTTCATTGGCGTTTACTTCAATTTCTGTACGGGAATCAGGCCTCTTAAAAAACAAGCGCTCGCATAAAGGTTGCTTCAATACATTGAAAAGTATAAAATGAGAAACTCCGTCGCCGAGGTTTTTTTTATCGATTAATGTACTTGCGTATCCATTTGTGAGAACTAAAACCTCGGCATCTTTTATTTTTTGTGCGGTATGTACAAGCAGGTACACCACCTGGTTCTCGGATGTAATATCAGTCCTTACATTGATCCTTATATGAGCGCTGTCAACGTCTTCTAACTGTAATGTATAACCGTTATTGTAAATTACCGGAAGCTCGGTGAGTATGGCGTTGTTTTTTCCCGGCCTCATAATGGCTTTATAAGTATTCCCCCGGACAGGTTTAAAAAGAAATTGTCCGATACCGAATTGTTCTGTTTGAAAACTCACGATACTATTATTATTCTGATCTATGATGGAACCGATGCAATCAACACCTTTCCCGGAGTGGTCAATAACCCTGAACGCCACTTTACTTTCTATACCGCTTACCAGGTTGCCTCCTTCAGGAAAAAAACGGATATCAAATTTTGTACTGTCCGGAAAACCAGAATAATCAGGTTTTTTTAGTGCATTTACAATAGTAATGTCTTTTTCAAAATAAAGGTTGGGGCTGAAATTTTTCATCCAGTTTGTATATGCCCTCAGTTTATAATTCCCCGAGTTTAATGAAAGCGGTAAAAAAAAAGAACCATTTCCGAAGCCGTTCTTCATCGCAATTTTGGCCTGAGAAACCGGCTTTTTATTTTTATTGATGATTTCAACATATGCCACTTTGCTCAGGTCGATAGGCTTATTTAGAGTAGCATCTACCAGATAGAGTTTGAACCATAAAATTTCACCGGCTACATAAAATGCCTTGTTGGTATGTGCATATATTTTTTCCTGCACATGAGTTTGATTGTACAAATTAAAGTCGGATACGATATTGTTTAAACCCTCTGTTTGTGATTTGCATTCTGATATCCATAGCAGCAAAAACAACAATACGATAAATGGTTCTTTTATCAGTACGATGAAAATATTTGCTATTATTACTCTGTTTTTCATTTAATTTTTTTAAGGCCAGAAAGAAGGTTTTGTATTAGTTGCTCCGTTACGTGCAGTGCAGTCGACACAATAATCGTAAGCGTAAAATATCCTGCTCCCGGAAGTGCCGGGGCTTATTTCTTTAATAGGTAAATAATGATCGATGAGTATTAATTTCGCTGTAATGTTTTTGTCATATGGTGTATCAAGTGCTTTACAATCCTCATAAAATTGCCAGGGCTGAACCTCGCTGCTGTCAATAAAAATTCTTTTAGAAGAAACTGACCCGGCGCCTACATATCCAATAACGGGTTCATCAGGGTTGGTTACACAGGTTACATTACCGGTAATCTCAGCGGGAAGCTGATCAAACAGGCTACCTGTGGTTTCTGTATTTCTTTTCAATTCATCCCAATAGCTGAATTCTTCTTTGGTAAGTGCATATTGATTTACCAGCACACTATATTTAAAAGATAGTTTTTCTGAGTTTAAGGGAATAATGCCTATTGGCTGCTGATAAATAATATCAGATGACAGCTTTGCGGAAGATCCGATTAAAATATCATTTGAACCGGCAGTCGGCCAGCAAATATGGGGTACACCCACTCCGGAGAAAAAAATGGTGGAATCAACGGGGTTATAGTGCGCGAATGATTCCCATGCAGTATGGAATTCCCAGGTTTCAACAAAATTCCATCTGTAATAAATGGTTTTGTTAAGTGGATCATGTGAACTAACAAACAATGAAACCCCGGTATCGCTTTTTTGCCAGGTAATGGAATCGATAGGAGGAGAAATTTTTACCGGTACAAAAGCGGATAGATATGTTTTCCCTTCGGCAGTCATGATTCTGAGCCTGTAATTTTTACTTTGATCGAGATTAAGGTTGTTATCGCCATATCTTCCGTTTCCAAGTTCCTTAAGATGTATTGTTGCACCGGCATCGTTTTCGACTGTAAGATGTGCATTGGGTTCGGGAACAGGTTTGCTGCCGGTTAAATTACGTGTACGTGTAAGCGTTATAATGGTAGAGTCAGCTCCGGTATTTACTGAGCCGTAAATAACCAGGTACGATTTGCCTGTGGCATTTGCAGGTGGGTTATAATATTGCCTGCAGTGCATCAATGCCAGTGTAGCTATAGCAACCGTAATGTTCTGATATGTGTGTATTCTTCTCATTGCGTATATCAGATTCACCAGTATGAAGGCTTTAGTGTATCACCATGTTTTACAGTACAATCAGCGCAATAACTATCCGTGAAAATATAGCCGTCTATATTCCTGAATATGGTATCTCTTAATGTCAGTTTAATAGTGTCCACTTTGCCATACACAATCCCGATCGGTATTTGACTGTTGTGGAGATAGTAAGTAAGACTGTCCCTTACATGATATTTTGTGCCGCAAGGCTGATAATATTCCCATGGCTGTACCTGGGTGCTATCAATAAAAATTCTTTTGGTAGTAATGGATCCCGCGCTCACATATCCAAGTACAGTTTCACCAGGGTTGGTTATACACTGAACATTACCAGTAATACTGGATGGCAACTGGTCGAAAAGGGTGCCTGTTTGTTCAGTGCTTTTTTGGAGTGCCTGCCAGTAATTGAATGCGTCCTTGGTCAAGGCATATTGCCTTACAAGAATACTATACCTTGCCGCAATTTTTTCGGAATTTACCGGAATAATTGCGATGGCCTGTTTACTGATTATATCCGAACTGAGTTTTGCTGAAGAAGCAATAAGAATATTTGAAGAATAATCCGATTGCCAGCACACGTGAGGAACCGGAATTAAATCCTGGTAAACAATAATCGTGTCGGCAGCGGAATCAAGATGTACATAACTTTGATAGAAAGAATGGAATTCCCAGGTTTCTATGTAATCCCACATATAATATCTTGTATTATTCTGCGGATCATGGGTATTAACAAATATTGATACTCCGGTGTCGCTCTTGTTCCATTCAAGACTATCAATGGGCGGAGCAATTTTTACTGCCGTAAAAGCAGACAAATATGTTTTTCCGCCACTGGTTATTATCCTGACCCTGTAATTCCTGTTATTATCAAGTGATAGGCCTGTTAATCCATATCTGCCATTTCCATATTCACTCAGTTTGGTAACAGCGCCTGCATCGTTTTCTACCGACACCTGTGCGTTGTTTTCAGCTTCGGCTGCCGATGCTGCAGCTAAACTATAGGTATGTTTTAGTGTTACTATTGTTGAATCGGCCCCCGAGTTCAAAAACCCAAATACGACAAGATAGTTGGTAGTTACAGCCCCGGAAGGTGGGGTATATGCCTGTTTACAACCGGTTAGAATGGTGAGTGCAAATATGACGTAGAAGTAGGTTGAAGTTTTCATTTTTCAAAATTTGAAATTATAGGTAATGGAAGGAATAACAGTACCGAATATTGAAAGTTTGTATCCTTTTATCTCTCCATTTTCTTCTACGAAATAAATCGAATACGGATTTTTTCTTGCAGTGAGGTTGTAAAAACCTATAGTCCACGAACTATGCTTAAACTTTTTTATTTTATGGTTTCCTTCAATATTCATCGATAAATCAGTTCTAAAATAATCGGGAAAACGAAACTGATTTCTTTCGGAATAAAATACCCTTTGCGAGCCTGGAATATCATACAAGGCTATGGGTAATGTAAGCGGCCTTCCTGTTGTATACACCATATTCAGCGAAACACTGAAGCGATGTGAGAATTTGTAATTTCCGATGAAGTTCACATTATGCGGCCGGTCAAAATTGGCAGGGTAATATTGCCCGCCATTTATTTTTTGTACTTCCAGCGGATCATCTTGCTGCAACAAGGTTCGCGAATAAGTATAACTTATCCAGCCGTTTAGTTTTCCTGTTAATTTTTTTATGAGCAGCTCTGCTCCGTAAGCTTTGCCCCTGGTAGTCGTTACATCCGTTTCAATATGCGGATTCATGATGAGCTGGGCGCCGCTTTTATAATCAAGATAATTGTGCATGCGTTTATAATATACTTCAATGGATGTCTCGATAATATTTGATTTAAAGTTGTGATAAAAACCCAATGAAAACTGGTCACCGGTTTGTGGCAAAATATTCGGATCGCTCAGTTTCCAGATATCGGTTGGCGAAATAGATGCGGTATTTGAAATAACATGAATGTATTGTCTTAAAGTATTATAACTGGCTTTAACCGATGCGTTTTCGGTAATGGCAAAACGTGCAGACAAGCGGTATTCAGGGCCTTGGTAATTGTTAATTATTTTTCCGCTTGCATAAGAAACCGTATCCAGCAAGTTCATTTCTTCCCGTGGCAATCCCGGTCCATAAGTATAAATATCCCTCGCACCGAGATAATAATATAGAGAGTACCTGATGCCGGCGCTTATGGAGAACCTGGGGCTGAGAGTAATTTTATCACCCAGGTACAGTGCATTTTCAAGCGCCTGTTCAGGCTGCAGAACATTTGGCACAACAAGAGACTGGCTTCCTTCCGGAAGATAAGACCCGGGATGTAATTTGTAAAATATGCTGCTGATCCCAAAATCGACTGCATTTGCAGTGTTCAGATTATAATTTAAATCAGCCCTGAAATTATATTGGTTCACATCAAATGAAAGTTTGTAAGCATTAACCGGATTTGCATTACCGGATACGGAATATTCATAACGGTCGTAACCGAACATCAGGGTGCCATACATTTTATTGCTGAAAATATGTTTCCAGAGAATATTTGCATTTTTATTACTGTATTTATATGTGGTGTCGCTGTTTAACCTGAACTTATCGCTGCTCATGTAGCCGGTTATATACAAGCTGTTTTTTTTATCAAACTCATGATTGAGGTTTAAGTTAAGATCATAAAAAGAAGCGCTGCTGTTTTGATATTCACTGTTTGGCACGACATGCAACAACCAGTCTGAATAAGTAGACCTTCCTCCGATAATAAAAGAAGTTTTTCCGCTGTCAACCGGGCCTTCTAAAACAAGTCTGGCGGTAAGCGGGCTTATACCGCCTGATCCTGAAAACTTCTTTTTGTTTCCATCTTTAGAAGTAATATCAAGTACTGATGACAGGCGGCCGCCAAATTTTTCAGGTATATTGCTTTTATATAATTCAACATCTTTGACAACATCAGGATTAAAAGCTGAAAAAAAGCCAAACAGGTGAGATGGGTTGTAAATGGTAGCGCCATTGAAAAGAATAAGATTCTGGTCTGCAGATCCGCCCCTTACATTAAAGCCGGTGCTTGCTTCACCAACAGAAGTAACGCCCGGCAGGGTAACTACTGTTCTCAGTACATCAGCTTCACCGAAAACTACCGGAATTTGTTTGATCAGTTTAATATTCAGCCTGTCAACTCCCATTTGAATGCCTTTAATATTCGAGAGTTTTTCCGAGGTTACCATTACTGCTTTTAGTGTAGGTACATATTCCTGCAACTCAATGTTTAGCTTTCCGTCTGAATAAAGCATGATTTGGCGTTTCGTTTCCCGCATACCGATACTTGTTATCTTGAGCAGATGTTTGCCTTTAGGCAGGCTGAAAGAATAATATCCGAACTGGTCGGTAACCACGCCAACCGGGGGATTGTCAATGTACACAGCAGCGCCTGTAATCGGTTCGCCTGTTTTGGCATCACGAACATAACCGGCAATAGTACTGTTGCCATGGCTAACAGCATTTGTTTTGATACCTATTTCATATAATTTGTTTTCCAGTGAAGATTTTATCTTTTCATTTTTTTCATCAAAAAAATTATTTAGTTCTGCTTCTGCTCCATTCAAAGAATCCTGCTGATTTGTTTTATGAGTAAAAAACTCTTTCGCCAAATCCGTTTCTATCCTGAATTGCTTTAATACAAATACATTATTGTCGTCATCAACAGCATAATGGAAATCCGTATCCCGGAAAATGCTATCCAGTATTTCTTTTAAGGATTTATTGAGGATATTAATGGTTATACGAAAGCTGTCAAGTTGGGAAGGGTTATAATAAAAATGAAAATCAGCCTGTGCTTCGACTGCCTGAACGAATTCCTGAAAAAGCCTGTTTTCGAAATGAAGGGTAATTGATTTCTGACTCTGAGCGTATGTAGTGTTAGTCATCTGCAGATGAAAACCTGAAATCAGCAGTATGTAGTAGAGTTTGTAAAATTTCATTTCAACTGGTTAACAGATCATAATATGCTGCGGCTTTTTCAATAGTAAGTTCAGGGTCTTTCTTGTATTTCAGTTTTTTTGATTTAAGGTACCTGGCAAGTTCTTTGTTTTTATCTTGAAACACTTTTAATAAAGATTTTTTATTATCGACTTTAATATATGCGCCGTTTTTCCTCACATAATAATTATTTACAGGAATATAACGTGATTTGAGTTCGCCATTTGTTACAGGGTCATCACGGATAATTTTTTTTCTTTTTACCAGCACCTCTGTTTTTCCATGATATAGCCTTTGATAAAAACCAGCTTCCATAATATTCCCCGCATTGCTGTCAGGAATTATTTTCAAAAATTCGTTATTTAAAATCCGGAAAGAGTCAATTTTTTCATTGCTAAGAGACAGCCTGAGCTCTTGGCCATATTTTTCCGTAATTACTTCATTTTTATTTATATCATATTGAAGTAGGATGTTATTATACAATGTGCCGTCATAATAAATTGAACCTTTTTGCAATACTGCGGTATCAAAATACGGGTGGCCGATGTAGTTTGCATTGTAGCCGGAATACTGCCTGCCGTTATACAGGTGTGCATTCGATTGAATAGCGGAATAATACAGGCCTATCGTATTATTCAGCCCTGCGCAGGTTGAATCGTTATCCAAAACAGGTGATTGGGCGAAGCTGCCGGGATGTAAAAAGAAGGGCAATATAAAAAAACAATATTTGCATTTTCTCATAGACGGTGAGCCAGTTTGGTAACTTAAAGTGATAATTCAAATTAATTAAAATAGGCTTAATCGAAAAATATATTTGACTTATCAATACTTAAGCAGGAGTAATGATGTTTTAAGCATGAAATAAAGGAATGAAACAGTTTTATTTAATAGTAATGTTTTTTTATTTTTGCCATTCCACTTTTGATAATCTTTTCGGGATGTAGCGCAGCCCGGTAGCGCATCACGTTCGGGACGTGGGGGCCGCTGGTTCGAATCCAGTCATCCCGACCTTAGTTTCAAGAAGGCAATCACCATACGGTTGCCTTTTTTGTTTTACCCGAAAATGCCTGTTATTTAATTATTGGCATTGGTCCTGACAGTCTGGTTGCTGTAAAAGCGGTCTCAAATTGCCATAAAGCGCCATTCGAAAATGAAAAAATCAGACTGCTGGAGCTGGTATATCACAAATGATGCGGGTTATTTTGCTGAAGGTACAATAATGATTTTAAAAATATATTGATTAACACATGCGGTATCCTTTTCAGAAATTTTACATAATCTATATTTATTCAATACAGGGGAATGTTCTTCTGTTCAAAGCTAAACGTACGGATAGAGGTCAACGTTAGTATAATAATTTTTTTGCCGGAACAAGTGCGTAACTTACTCCTTTCTCTGTCATAAATTCAATCGCCCCGTCTTTGCCTTGTTTTATTTTTAGTTTTTTATTATTGCGCATTACGGTCACCGATATTTTAGGATTGATCCTGCACCACCCACCCTCTCTGGATAGGACAGTTGCCTTTGTAACTTTATGGTTGGCCCATTCAAAATTCAATTGAAAAGCGCCTCTTGCACCAACTCCATTAAAATTGCCATCCATCCACTCATCAGGAAGTGCAGGCAATAAATCAATAACCCCTTCATGCGATTGTATCAGCATTTCTGTAATTCCCGCTGTCACTCCTAAGGTGGCATCGACCTGCATGGCGGTGTAACATTTTGCGAACAATTGCGGCAGGCATTGATCTTTAAGATAACCTTTAAATATTTTCAAAGCCCGGTTGCCATCATACAAACGTGCCCAGAGGTTCATTTTCCAGGCCCTTGACCAGCCCGCCCCTTCATCGCCACGTTCTTCCAAAACTTTTTTCACGGGCATGATTAATTCAGGAGTTTTTTTAACAGAAATCACATTACCCGGATAAAGCCCATACAAAGGTGAAAGGTGACGGTGTTGCTGTTCCATTTGTTTATAGTCCTGAGTCCATTCCTGCAAACTTCCATCCTTTCCGATTTGTGGGGGTACTAATTTTGCCTGTATAACTGATATAGTATCTGCATAGGTTTGATCCACACCAAGAATTTTTGCCGCATTCACATAATATCCAAACAAGTCGTGGAGTATCTGCATATCAATAGAGGACCCTGCACAGATGGTGGTAAAGTAATACATAGAGGTTACTTCATCGAAAAAATATTTGTAGCCCGGCCCATCCGGCGGATTTTCCGGAGAAGTAGAGGGGCAGGTGATCAGCCAGTGTTTATCATTATCAGGATAGGGAACTAAGAAATCTCTGAAGAAATCTACCGAGCCCTTTATTAAGGGATAAATTTCTTTCAGATAATTTTTATCCTGTGTAAATAAATAATGTTCCCAGAGCTGGTTCACCAACCATGCACCGCCGGTGGTAAACGTGCCCCAGGTGGGCCCATCCATGGGAGCCGCTACTCTCCAGATATCAGTGTTTTGATGAAATACCCATCCTCTTGCACCATAATGTTCTTTGGCAACTTGGCTGCCCTGGTCGGTAAGTTCACCCACCATTTTTATTAATGGCTGAGCAAGCTCGGATAAATTGCCTGATTCAACAGGCCAGTAATTCATTTCTGTATTAATATTGGTGGTATATTTTGAATCCCATGGCGGGTTCATGCTTTCGTTCCAGATTCCCTGCAGGTTGGCTGGCTGCGTACCCGGTCTGGATGATGATATCAAAACATATCTTCCGAATTGATAGCATAATGCAGCGAGTTGCGGGTCTGGTTGCCTTGAAATATTTTCGAGACGTTTATCTGTCGGGAAAAAAGAAGATGGGGATGAGGGGAGATGAAGCGATACCCGGTCAAAAAGCCTTTTATAATCCTGCACTGCAGCATCTTTGATTTGCTGATACGATTTGCCTGAGATGTCAGACAAATAAACAGACACTTTTTTTTCATAGTCGCCGCTTACATCTTTATAGTTTACAAAATTGTTAGCAGCTACCAGGTAAAGAGTTACTGCATCGGCATTTTGAACACTTAAATCAGAACCCATCACTTCAACACTTCCGCCTTCTGCTACGGCTTTTAATATCGATTCAAATCTTATTTTTCCTTCAACACCTAAATAGTCAGCTGATTTCCCTGTCAGCTGCACACAATCTTTGCCAGCACTATCCATGTGAAAATAATCGGTAGCATAATTTGACATTTCTTCATTTCTTACGCCCCTCAGCTCCGCAGTAAATGAAATGCTCTTGGGTTTGTCCGATGTTAACCTGATTACAATAACCTGGTCGGGACAGGATGAAAAAATCTCTCTCGTATAGGTGATACCGTTATTAATATACTGTACGCCAATGATGCCTGTTTCTAAATCCAGCCAGCGTTTATAGCCTTTTATTTCTTTTTCATCCGGGAGCGACAAAATGATATTTGCCAGCGATTGGTACTTCTGCTGTTCCACAGGGTAGCCCATCATAGTTCTACCAAATAACTTATGCGCCTCGATAGGTTTTCCATTAAAAATATCATTTTGAATTTCGGGCAATGCTTTATATCCGCCTTTTACCACAGTAGAATATGGCCCGCCTGACCAGTAGGTATCTTCATTCACCTGTATCCGTTCTTCCCCGTATTTGCCAAATACCATAGCGCCTAATCTGCCATTGCCTATCGGAAGTGCTTCTTCCCATTTAGAGGCGGGGGATTGGTACCACAGTAAAGTTGACGGATCAAAATTTTTTGAATCAATAGCTGCAGGAATTTTCCTTATTTGCGCAACTGAATAGCAGGTGAAGTGGCTGAATAAGATAAAAAAAATAAAGTATGATTTTCCAAACATAAAATTGCTTCAAAGTATTACATATTAGCAAGAATTTTCTGAAATGAGAAATTGTTTTTTAACGTACATTTAGCCATAACAGAGTGGAGCGTTTTCCAATCCTGGCTTATTACTGCACATTTTTTTTCATTCGCGGATACTTGTCAATTTCAAAAGTTGAAAAAATAGTTATTCAAATTTTCTTTTCAAAATTTTTTGTTTTCATCAACACTCCTAAATTCGCCTCCCGTTTGTAAAAGTGTAATTTTAAAATTTGTACATGACTGAAATTGCGAATACAGTTGCCTCAAAATTAAACGTCAGGAATTCTCAAGTTGAAGCTGTGCTGGATATGCTTGGGGAAGGAGCTACTATCCCATTCATTGCGCGATACAGAAAAGATAAAACAGGCGGGCTTGATGAGGTGCAGATCGGTAAAATACAGGAAGAATCAATATTGCTTAAGGCATTTATGGAACGCAGGGAGTTTATAAGAAAAACGATTACGGAGCAAGATAAAATGACGGAAGACCTGCATTCAAAATTGTTCGCTGCAACAACAATTGCGCAATTGGAAGACATTTACCTGCCTTATAAACCTAAACGCAAAACAAAAGCCCAGGCAGCCCGGGAGCAGGGGTTAGAACCGCTCGCAGCGCTGATATTGAAACAGGAAGAAAATGACCTGCAGGCAATTGCTGTTAAATATATAACGGAAAATATAAAGGATGCAGATGCTGCGTTACAGGGAGCAAGGGACATTATAGCCGAGATGATTAATGAAGACAGCGTTGTACGCACCAGGATGAGAAAAATTTTTGAGGATAGCGCTGAGCTGCACAGCAAAGTAATTGCCGGAAAAGAAACTGAAGGGATTAAATTCAAAGATTATTTTGACTTTAGGGAACATATCAGAAAAATACCTTCTCATCGCATTCTTGCCGTGTTGCGTGGTTTTGTTGAGGGCATACTGCGGATGGATATTTTTCCTGCGGAAGAAGAAGCCCTGGATGCAATAGAAAGTTTGTATATAAAGTCTTCATTGAATGCATCTGTAGAAAATGTAAAAAAAGCAATAAAGGATGCATACAAGCGATTGCTGCAGCCCAGCCTTGAAGCAGAATTCAGGATGGCGCTAAAGACAAAGGCCGATGAAGAAGCAATTAATGTATTTGCAGAAAACCTGAAACAGCTTTTGCTCAGTGCTCCACTCGGCAGTAAGCGAGTGCTTGCCATTGACCCGGGCTATCGTACCGGCTGCAAGGTGGTGTGCCTGGATGAAAAAGGAGGCTTGCTGCATAACGATCTCATCTACGTGCACGAAGCGCATAAAAAAGCTGAGAGTGAAAATACAATACGTAAGCTCGTTGAAAAATTCCGGATTGAAGCGTTTGCCATTGGTGATGGCACGGCAGGAAGGGAAACGGAGCTGTTTATTAAGCAAATAAAATTAGATAAACCGGTTTATATGGTCAATGAAGATGGGGCTTCTGTTTATTCTGCAAGTGAAACGGCCAGGGAGGAATTTCCAGATTATGATGTTACTGTTCGCGGCTCGGTAAGCATCGGCAGGAGACTTATGGATCCACTGGCTGAACTTGTGAAAATTGAACCTAAAAGCATTGGAGTTGGGCAGTATCAACATGATGTCAATCAGGCCAGGTTAAAACAGCGGCTTGATCAGACCGTGGTGAGCTGCGTGAACCAGGTAGGGGTTAACCTGAATACTGCGTCGAAACATTTACTGGCCTATGTAAGTGGTATTGGTGCTTCATTGGCTGATAATATTGTGAGCTATCGAAATGAGATCGGTAAATTTATTAACCGGCGCCAGTTATTGAAAGTGCCGAGATTAGGGGAGAAAGCATTCGAACAATGTGCCGGCTTTTTACGCATTACCGATGGCGAGAACCCTTTAGATAGCAGTGCTGTGCACCCGGAAGCATATAGCCTGGTAGAAAATATTGCAGAAGATATCGGGACGGATTTGAAATCGCTGATTGGTAATGAAGAAGTGTTAAAGAAAGTGTCAACAAAAAAATATGTTACAGAGCAGATCGGGGAGTTGACGATCAAAGATATCCTGGCCGAGTTAAAAAAGCCTGGCCTTGATCCGAGAAGTGAACTGGAGCAATTCGAGTTTGCCCCGGTATATTCTGTGGAAGATATACATCCCGGAATGGTGCTTCCCGGAATTGTAACCAACCTCACCAGGTTTGGCGCATTTGTAGACATCGGCGTGAAACAAGACGGGCTTGTACATGTGAGTGAAATTGCCGACAGGTATATTTCAGACCCTGCAGAAGTACTGAAGTTGAACGATAAAGTAAAGGTGAAAGTGATAGAGGTAGATATTGTCCGTAAAAGAATGGCTTTGTCGATAAAGCAAACCATAGAAAAGCCTGTCGGTATGAAAGCCACTAAAAAAGAAAAAGATTTATCTGGTTTAAAGCTGGAAGATGCTGTGAGCGCATTAAAAAATAAATTTAAAAGATAAAGAATATTCTAGGGTGATGTTGGCAGAGTAGCTTTATTAAGCTGCTCATCCTTGTGGTATTTTTTTAGATGCAATTATTTTAATTCTTTTAATGCTTCTTCCACAACATTCAATAATTCATCTGCATTATGCTTATTGAAGGTGAGGGGCGGCTTAATTTTTAATACATTATGATGGGGGCCGTCAGTACTTAATAAATATCCTTTTTCACGAACCTTTTCCACGATGATATCTATTTCCGGCACTGCGGGCTCGAGTGTTGAACGGTTTTTTACCAGTTCAACTCCAATAAAAAGCCCGTGCCCTCTTACATCTCCGATGATCGGATATGTATTCATCAGCTTTTTGAATCCGTTCATTAAATATTCGCCGGTTTCTTTAGCATATTGCTGCATTTCTTCCTGTTCAATTACGTCCAGCACCGCTAATCCCGTTGCCATTGACACGGGGTTGCCGCCAAACGTGTTGAAATATTCCATGCCATTATTAAAGGCTTCGGCAATCTCTTTGGTAACCACTACTGCTGCTAATGGATGGCCGTTACCTATAGGTTTTCCCATCACTACAATATCGGGAACAACATCCTGCAGTTCAAATCCCCAGAAAGCATCGCCCACACGACCGAAACCAACCTGCACTTCATCTGCTATGCAAACGCCTCCGGCTGATCTTACATAACTATAGGCTTCTTTTAAATATCCGGGTGGCAACGGGATCTGTCCTCCGACACCTAATAATGTTTCGCATATAAATAATGCCGGATGTTTGTTTTCTTTTTGAAGGTTTTCGATAATATGCTGAATATGCTGCGCATATTTTCTCCCTGCATGCTTGTCATCATATTTGTAAGGCCCGCGATAGAGATCCGGGCTAAGCGTTTTATGTACCCAGGGCATTTTACCAAAACCTCCTTTGCCATCAAATTTATAAGGACTCATCTCCATGTCGACAGTAGATGTTCCATGATATGCATGGTCAAGCACAATAATGTCTTTTTGTTTGGTGAAATGGCGGCTCATTCGCACGGCAAGGTCGTTGGCTTCGCTGCCGCTATTGGTGAAATAACAAACTGATAAAGGTACAGGCAATTTTGAAGTTAATCTTTTCGCATATTCAACCATGTTGTCATGTAAATACCTGGTATTTGTATTTAATGTAGCTAATTGCTTTTGCATACGTTTCACCACTACCGGATGGCAATGCCCGACATGGCTGGGGTTATTAACACAGTCAACAAATGTGTTGCCTTTGTCATCATACAGATATTGTAATGCCCCGCGGATTATCTTGATATGTTTTTTATAACTGACGCTCAGGTTTTTTCCGATATGATTAGTTCTTTCCTGCAACAGTTTTTCATAACCTTCGTTGGTTATTATTTCTGCAAAGCCACATGCTTTCCTGAATTCGTTTTGCGCTTTAACAGGATTGACAGTAATAAGCTTCGTCAATAATTCCCATGCCGGTTTTTCAGAAATAAAATGGTGTTCATTATTGGTGGCAATGGATGCATTGAATGCGGATTGCGTAACACTGATGCAAAGCCTTGCCGCAATTAAATAATATAACACATCCGCTTCCTCAGTTTTCAATGGGTAAGATTGATGATAACCTTTAACAACAAGCGTTGCCGCATGCAAAGGGTCTGGATGTTTCATCATGGCATAAGTGCAGGCCACGGCTACATTGTTGATGAGTGCGGTGTACACCATATCACTGAAATCGATCAATCCCGAAATATGGTGTTGTTTTACGAGAATGTTCGTGTCGTTAGCATCGTGGTGCGCATAAGCGTGGCGAAATGAACTGATCAAAGGCAGCGCTTCAGTTTCAAACTGGAGCAGAAAATATCCTGCAATCCTTCTTCGTTCATGGTTTTTGATGCATGATAGTTTTCTGTTGGCGTCTGCGGCATGACTGATATCCCATAAATAATACCTGTGCATGGCAGGATGAGAAAAATTTTCCAGGGCTTTATCCATACTTCCTAAAAACCTCCCCAGGTCTGTATGAAGGCTGTCAGGTTTATCAATGAGGTCAATCCAGAACTCGCCTTCCAGAAAAGTAAGTAACCGCATGAAGTAACTGTTATTATTGACTTCAATAGAAGCAAGGTATTCTCCATCTTTAGTCGGGATGTATTTGTAAAATTTATCTGCAACTGCTGATATGGAAAGATGCTGTAATATTTTTACCTGTGCATCAAAAAAATCATAACTATGTTCATTGCCAGCTAACTTCAGGATATATTTTTTGCCTTCGGCAGTGGTAAGTTTAAAATTAAATTCATATTCGCCGGATAATGCAGTTGCTTTTACATCAATTGAATAATATTGCTTCACTAATGACTCAATATCACTTACTGTAAATAACATTTTTAATTTTTTGATTGAATTGCCTCCCGGGTTTCCCCCGGTTGATTGAATTGATCAGGCAGGTTGCCCGAAAAGGGTTTCAAGATAAAACTATATTCATAATCCCTGTATGGCAAAGTATATTCAGAATGGGTTTTAGCTCCCCAGCTATTGTCACCGCCAACGCCCATTTGCCTGTAATCGATATTCCACCAGATGAAATCATCGTTCATAATGGAGCCGCCGTGATTATTGCCGGTACTGTCGCGGTTGAAGTCCAGTTTATGCATATCGAAATGTACAATACCTGTACTGATGAGCGGGGAACCGATTGCCATAATGCCATTGTGGTTTTTGTTTTGCAAGGCAACCCATCGCACGTCGGTCCTGTAACCACTTTCCTGTGCCCTTGCATATGGAAAGAACAGGCTGTCTGCTTTCATCCGGTAAACATCTATTGCCGCTGCCGCATTCCTGTCCCAATAATTATCAAATGGCCCCCGGCCCAGCCAGGTGATGTCTTCATAATCCGGTTGAATAAGTATGCACATGCCAAAACGCGGAAGCTCAGGCAGGTCTTTTTTGCCAGCTTCCATCCGGGAATGAACATGAACCATTCCGGATGCGTCAATTTGATATTGTATACAATATTTTGCATCTACTACCGGTAAATAATGTTCCGTTTGTATTTCGGTTATACTGTCATTTCGTTTACTCACATTAAAATTTTCGAGCCTGATATTATCCGTCGCGTGTTGCCAGATAGCGGAGCGCAACTGTAAACTGTTGCCGATATCATTGTCTGTGGCTGCTCTCCAGAAATAAGGAACCAATGGGCTTTTGACTAGCTCTTTATTTTGAATGATGTAAGATTCAAGCCAGCCGGTTTTTTTATTAAAGCTGATAGAAAAAGATGCATTACTGATATTGATTTTTTCCTGGTTTTCCCTTGTTTGTATTGAAGCCATATTTTCCTTAGCGGACGGTTGAGCAACTGTATGCCATGGCAATTCGAATTGCTCCCATGCAATTATATAACCGGCAGGAAGAATGTTTGTTGCATATTTTGTTTTGGCTTCAATGGTAAGAAAATATTCTGTGTTGGGCTGAATGTTGATAACCGGTAAACCAATAGAAATATTTTTTGATCCATTAGGAATCACATCCATGTCTGCCAATTTCCCTTTTTGAACAAACTTGCCGTTGGCCTTAATGTACCAATCAAAATCATATTGATTCAGATTGGTAAAATCAAAATGATTAATAATCTGAAATGAATTTTGTTGCAAAGGCAATGCTTCGAACGAAATGTTCTGATATATTTTTTTTACTTCAAATGCCTGCGGGTGCGGCGTCCTGTCTGCATGAAACAAACCATCGGCACAAAAACTGGTATCGCTGGTATTGCCAACGGATCCCATGTCACGCCCATAAGCCCAAATCCATCTTCCGTATTTGTCTTTCTTCTTAAAGGTCTGGTCGCAGAAGTCCCAGATAAACCCGCCCTGTAACTGAGGATATTTATAGATCATCTCCCAGTCGTCTTTAAAATTCCCGCCGCTGTTTCCCATCATATGTGCATATTCAACCTGGATTAACGGGCGGTCATGCCATTCTTTCACATAGTTCTGCATCACATCAAGCGGTTTGTACATCGGCGCGATAATATCAGTGTAGGGGTTATCTCTCGCTTCTTCATATTGCACAGGACGTGAACTGTCTTTGCTTTTCAGATAATCGTGTGTCGCCACTAAATTACCACCCCAGCGGCTTTCATTACCTAAAGACCATATAATAATACAACTGAAATTTTTATCCCGCTCAAACATTCTTTGAGTGCGGTCAAGATAAGCTGCTTTCCATTCTGGCTTATCTGAGAGCGTATAAATCGGTGTTAAACTCATCCCATCACATTCCAGGTTCACTTCATCAATTACATATAATCCATAACGATTGCACAACTCATACCATTCTTCACGGTTGGGATAATGGCTGCACCGCATGGCATTCATGTTATATTCTTTCATAATGCGGATATCATTTTCCATGCTTTCTTTGGTAATGACTTTTGCATTATACATATCATGCTCATGGCGGTTCACTCCTTTAATTTTGATAGCCACGCCATTCACCAATAATAAGCCGTGTTTAACTTCTATTTTCCTGAAACCAATTTCCTGTGAAATATTTTCAACCTCTTTTGTTTTTTTCCTCCTGTGGTTTATGATCAGCGTATATAAATAAGGATGCTCGGCATTCCATTGCTTTGCATTTTTTATTATAGCTGAAAAATGAAAAAACTGTTTGCCTGTTTCATTCATTGATTGTTCAGAAGAGTAAATAATTTCTTTTTTATCGTCCATTAATTTCACTTCTATATATTCATTCTTTTTTTCCGGCTGGGGTTTGTTTAGAGCAATGCGGATATCGAATAAACCATTTTGATAGTTCGAATCCAGCGTTGCATCTGCAAAAAAATCATAAATCGAAATTTGCGGTCTTGCCAGCAAATACACGCTTCTTTCAATACCGCTTATTTTCCACATGTCCTGCCCTTCCAGGTAAGTGCCATCACTGAAGCGAAAGACCTGCACTGACACTGTATTTTCTCCTTTCTGCAGAAATTTGGTGATGTCGAATTCTGCGGGTGTCTTACTGTCTTTGCTGAACCCGACATAATGCTGGTTAATCCACAGGTAAAAAAATGAATTCACTGCTCCGAAATGAATGAAAATATTCTTTCCCTTCCACGCATCGGAAATGGTAAATTCTTTTTTGTATGACCCAACAGGATTGTCATCTTTTGGAGTGTATGGCGGATTGGGCGGGATGGGATATTCCACGTCGGTAAAAATAAATTTATCATATCCCTCAGCCTGCCAGTTAGAAGGGACTTTAATGTCATTCCATTTGCTTACATCAAATGAATTATTGTAAAAATCAATTGGCCTTTGCGCCGGGTTTTTTGAAAGATGAAATTTCCATATCCCATCAAGTGCTTGTATAAATGCGGAACTGTCTTTTTTAAGGGCACTTTTCTCATCCGGGTATGGAATAAAAAAAGCATGAGGCGATATCGTGTTCAGGGAAACCTTTTGAGGGTTCTCCCAGTCATTCAATTCCTGCGCTGAAACCTTTATAAAAAATAATGCAGATAGACCAAGAAACCATGCTGTGATTATTTTTTTCATATAGCATTGCTTTGAAAGTCAAAAAAGATTTTCCTTTTCGGAATTAATCATAAATCAAAGTAATGTTTTTTAATTTGATTAACGAGTTTTGAAAGGCATGATCGCTGGGCGGAAAATATATAATGGGAATAACATTAAAATGTGATGGATTTTCCTTTAAATTGAGAAACTGTACTTAATAAATCTTTCATAGATCGTTATAAAATGAATTCATCTATAAAACTGCTTGCATGAGAAATACAATTTATGTTTTCTTCTGTTTAATTCTTTTATCATTCATGATGACCGGGCATTCCGCCCTTAGTCAGAATTTAAAAGCCGGTGCTGCTGTCAGGATTATTACTCCGAACCCTTTATTGCCCGTTTCTGGCGGCATTGGAATACCGAAAGCTTCGAGGGAAAAAAAGGGGGAACTGTATGCACGTGCTTTTGTGCTGGAAAGAGGTAATACCCGTGTTGCTATTGTTGGTGTTGATAATCTTGGATGGACATCCGTTTTGGGAGATCGTTCAAGGGCGCTTATTAAAGAGGTTGCACCTGAAAATATTTTAATAGGAGCTACGCATACGCACAGTGCACCTGATGCTTATGCTTTTCCTGACGAGAATGGTAAAACAGGCGCTGATCTGAAATATCTTGATTGGTGCGCTGTACAGATTGCCGATGCGGTTAATGAAGCAATTAAAAATCTTGAACCTGCGGCCCTGAAAACAGCAATAGGCGAAGCAAAAGGAAAAATTTCTTATAATTATTACGCCGATAAATTATACGACCCGCGTTGCGGAATAATCCAGGCCATCGCTACAACCGGTAACAGGAAGGGGAAGCCCATTGTTACGTTGGTGAATTATGCCATACATCCTGAAGTTATTGGTCCTGACCGTGGCATAACGAGCCCCGATCTTTGCGGCCCTTTATATTCCCGCATAGAATCGAAGGTGGGTGGAATAGCCTTGTTCATAAACAGTGCCCAGGGCGGAATGGTAACAGCAGATAACCGCCTGGATAATGGAAAAGAAGCTAACGATTGGGATGAATGTATCCGTATCGGAAATTTATTGGCTGATGAAGCACTCAGGATTATTGCAGATGCGCCCTTGCAAAACAACCCGGTTTTGTTTTGCAGGTCCCGTATTATTCATTTTCCTGTTGAAAATCCGAAAATGAAATTCATACTTGAAAACAGTCCTTTGAAAATGCCTGTAATTGCAGGGGATTCTGTTTCAACCAGGCTTAATCTTTTGAATATTGGTACCGCACAGGTGCTTACTATTCCCGGGGAAGCCCTTCCGAATATTGGTTATTATGTAAAACGGCACATGCACACCAGGCAACCTTTTCTTTTCGGACTTACCAATGATGCTTTTGGATATATGCTGACCAAAGTAGATTTTATGAGTTTCAAGCGATACGAATACGTCAGTAATACCAGTTTGGGAGAAATGACAGGAGAAATTTATATTGATCAGGCCCTGAAACTGGTTGCAGACTGCCCCCCGGCAGCTAATGAGGTGAAATAAGTTTACTGTTTTATTTGAACAACTACCGGTATTCTTTAATAAAATTTTTAATAAATACCAGGGTTATTTTTCCGTAACCTGTGATTAATCAGACTTTATTTTTTCTCTCTGAAATTTGTTGTTAATTCTGCAAAACTATTGCCTGTTTTATTTTGCGGAAACTGCTAATTGTTGGATATTGACAACTTATTTTAACTCCATCAAAATAACTCAAACTGCTACATGCCATGACGAAAAAATTGTTCTTTAGTGCTTCTGTCATTTTTTGCTTTTTTGTGTTTATCATTTCCTGCTCGCAACATCGCGGCGGCAAACCACGCATACTTGTTTTCGCCAAAACAGCGGGCTTTCATCATTCATCCATTCCGGTTGGTATGAAAGCCATACAAGACCTTGGTGCATCCAATGGTTTTGATGTGGATACTACCACAGATGCATCGATGTTCCAGGAAGATACTTTGAAAAAATATTCAGCATTGGTTTTTTTGAGTACTACCGGAAACATACTGGAAGGTAACCAGGAAACAGCGCTGGAGCGTTACATTCAGGCTGGTGGCGGTTTTGTAGGCATTCATGCTGCGTCTGATGCGGAGTATGACTGGGGCTGGTATGGCAGAATGATCGGCGCTTATTTTCTCAGCCATCCGCAACAACAAATGGCTAAACTTATTATAAAAGATAAAAATCATCCTGCTACTGATAGCCTGCCTGATACATGGACAAGAAAAGATGAATGGTATAATTTCAAAAAAATCAGCAACGATATACATGTATTAATTACTATCGATGAAAAATCTTATGAAGGCGGCAAGAATGGTGATGTGCATCCGATGTCATGGTATCATGAGTTTGATGGCGGCCGCGTTTTTTATACCGAACTTGGTCATACAGAAGAATCTTATGCAGAGCCTCTTTACCTGAAACATTTATTGGGTGGTATTAAATATGCCATTGGTGAAAATAAAGAACTGGATTATGCAAAAGCTCACAGCGAGTATGCGCCTGATGAAGATCGTTTTACCAAAACACAATTAGTACAGGGCGTTTTCTTTGAACCAACAGAATTAACCATATTACCAAACCTCGATGTATTGGTTTCACAACGCCGTGGTGAAATATTGGTATATAAAAATGATACGAAACAGGTAAAGCAGGTTGGTTTCCTTGATGTATATTATAAAACGAAAACTGCCAAAGCCAATTCTGAAGAAGGTTTGCTTGGAATTAAGGCTGATCCTGATTTTGCAAAGAATCATTGGGTGTATGTTTATTATAGCCCGTATGATACTTCAGTGAATCGTCTTTCAAGATTTACTTTTGAAAACGATACCATTGATCCCAAATCGGAAAAAATAATTTTACAATTTTATGAGCAGCGTGAAATATGCTGCCACACCGGAGGTTCCATTGCATTCGGACCTGATAAATCATTGTTTGTTTCTACCGGAGATAATACAACTCCATTCAATGAACCGAATCAACCTTACGTAAGTAATGGTTATGCGCCACTTGATGATCGTCCCGGTCATTTGCAATATGATGAAGGCCGCTCTTCCGGAAACACAAATGATCTGCGTGGAAAAATTCTTCGCATCAAAGTAAAAGATGATGGTACGTATGAAATTCCTGATGGTAATTTATTTCCGAAAGGAACAGATAAAACACGCCCTGAAATTTATGTAATGGGCGACCGCAATCCTTATCGTATTGCGGTAGATCAGAAAAACGGATTTTTATACTGGGGCGAAGTGGGGCCTGATGCCAATGAAGACAGTATGGAAACCCGTGGCCCCCGCGGATATGATGAAGTAAACCAGGCACGCAAAGCTGGTTATTTTGGATGGCCATATTTTATAGGCAATAATTATCCGTATCGTCATTATGATTATGCAACAGGTAAATCAGCTGAAGCATTTGATCCGGCACATCCTATTAATTATTCAAGAAACAATACCGGATTAAGAGAACTTCCACCGGCGCAACCGGCATTCATTTGGTATCCGTATGCGAATTCGCCCGACTTTCCTTCTGTTGGCGGTGGCGGGCGTTGCGCTATGGCCGGACCTGTTTATTACAGTGATCTGTATCCGAAAGAAACAAGATATCCTTCTTATTATGATGGAAAATTTTTCTTTTATGAATGGATACGCGGTTTTATAAAACCGGTAACGATGTTGCCTAATGGTGATTATGACCGTATGGAACCATTTATGCCAAATACAAAATTCAATTCGCCTATTGATGTGGAAGTAGGCCCCGACGGTAGGTTATACTTCCTTGAATATGGAACAGGATGGTTCCAGAAAAATGCTGATGCAGGATTGGCAAGAGTTGATTACAATGGTGGCAACCGCCCTCCGAAAGTGTCATCTATCACTATTGATAAAGAAACCGGCGATTTACCATTTACCATAAAAGCAAAAGTAGAAGCGAGAGATCCTGAAAAAGAAGCATTGAAATATTCATGGAACTTTGGTGATGGCACGCCGGTAGAAACTACTACACCCGAAGCCAGCTTTACTTATAAAAAACCTGGTGATTATGCAATTTATGTAGAAGTAAAAGATGCTGAAGGCGCTGTTGTAAAAAGTGATGTGCTGCATGTATATGCCGGCAATCAAAAACCTACGGTAGATATAACTATCGATGGCAATCAATCATTTTATTTTCCTGATAAAGAAGTAAAATATAAAGTGCATGTTACCGATGCTGATGATACGGCATCTGCACGCAAGATGGATGGATTGTATGTATCTGCTGATTATATTGAAACACCTGATAAAGCTGCTATTTCCAACGGAAATAAAGAAGCGACAGCTATTGCTGCAGGTCAGAACCTGATGATGAGTTTAGATTGCAAAACATGCCATAAGATAGATGAAAAATCTATCGGACCTGCTTATACACTCGTTGCTAAAAAGTATGCAGGTAAACCCGGTTCGGTAGAATATCTTATCAATAAAATAAGAAAAGGCGGCAGCGGCGTGTGGGGCGAAACAGCCATGGCAGCACATCCCAATATTTCTGATGAAGATGTAAACACACTCGTGCAATGGATATTAACGCTCGGACAAAAAACAAACATTAAACCAACACTTGCTTCATCGGGTTCATTAAAATCAACATTGGGAAAACCATGGAATGATAAATCAGCATTGATCATTTCTGCAAGCTATACTGATAAAGGCGGTGATGGCATCAAACCATTAACCGGCAATAATACTATTGTGTTGCAAAGCAGCAATGTAAACTTTAATAGTGTGAAAAACATGAAGGGCTATGATGATGACAACAACAATGGAATCCGCTTCATGGTGGCACCTAAAGCAGAAGGATGGTTTAGTATTGATCATATCGATCTTACCGGCGTAGTAAATGCATCTATGATGATTGGCTATGAGAAAGCTCCATTATCAGGATATGTATTTGAACTGCATCTTGATGCTCCTGATGGTAAATTGCTGGGCACAGCAGAATTGCCTGCACCACCTGCAGATACCAAGCTGAAAGCATTGGTAAATATCAGTTACCATAATTTCCAGCCGGTTACTGACGGGCGTTTTCATAATGTATATATAGTAAGCAAACCCAAAGATGATAAAGAGAAGAATGAAATCGGAATAGCATTCCTGAAACTTACGGATAAATAGATACGCATAAACAAAAAAGAAGGCCACTTTCATTGCAAGTGGCCTTCTTTTTTTTGAAAACGGCTAGAATGAGGCTTTCAGTGTTACCCCATAGGTTTGGGGATTACCTAAATGAACAGCGCCGAAATCATAAGCGTAAGAAATATATTTTACATCAGTCAGGTTTCTTCCCCAGAAATACAATCCGTAATTTTTAACGGTAACACCTACCCTTAAATTAAATAAATGATAGGAAGATTGGCTGATGGTATTCGCCAGGTCAAAATATTCTTTTCCCATATAGAGCCATTCGCCACGCAAAACTATTTTTACAGATTGCGGTTTGTTCAATGGAAAACTGTACTGAACAGAAAGCATGGAAGTGACATCAGGAGTAAAAATTTGTTTATTTCCTTTCAGGTCAACAGTATTTCCGTACTCGGAAAGATTCAGTTGCGTATATTTTGCGTTGGTATAACCAAAGTTGTAAGAAGCTTCCAGACCTTTTACGATATTAGCTGTGATCTCTGCGTCAAATCCTTTACTGGTTAAACTGCCTGCATTCTTTGTAACAGTAATAGCTGAAGGTAATATTAATGTTGGCACCTGCACATCAGTAATATTGTTATAGAAAAAGGAGATATTTGCCCTTAACCTGTTATTGAATAATATATTCTTGATGCCAATTTCAAAATTGTTACTGTATTCAGGATTGTATGCAAATAATGGAGGTTGTGTGGGATCAGTGCTGAGCTGTGTTAATCCCCCTGTCCGGTAACCCCGGGTATAGGTTGCGAAAAGGTTTGTATTCTTTGTTGCATGAAGAACAAAACCCGCCATGGGAGAAAAAGCGTTATAGGATGCATGGCCCGAGGTATCAGGCTGTGTCTGGAATATGGGCGTTGATAAAGAATCAGGCTGGTATTCTCCAAGCACTTCTTCTTTTGAATACTGATAATCGTAACGAATACCGGCAATGATATCGATCATTTTATTTGCAGAGTAGGAGGCCTGTGCATATAAAGCTACGCCTAGTGATTTTGATTTGGTGGTGTTAATAATTGAATAATTGGAATCGGGCGAACCGATTAATGCTGCATCTTTTCCAAAATGCGTTGCTTGTTTATTGGGTGTGTTCTGGTAAAAGAAATAAGTACCTGCTGTCCATTTGAATGGCGATACAGATGCAGCAGGTGATGTGAATTTAAATTCCTGTGTAATAACTTTTACATCATTCCATTTATGGCCATAATTGTTAATTATTGTAACAGCATCCAGCGGAGAAAAATCTCCATCAATAGGCGTTGCATAATACCGGTAGTTGGATTGATACGATGTTTGCGAACTGAAATTAAAATGTGTACCGGAATAATTTAATGACAAGGAACTGTTGAAAATATTATCCACCAGCTTTGCAACAGCGTTTTGATCCAGCACGAATGGATGAGCAAAAGCATCGCTGGCGCTGCCTGCCAAAGGAAATGATCCGTAATTTCTGTTGGCAATATGTTTTATATTGAGGGTAACCGCCCAGTTAGGATTGACAAGATACTTCAGATAGTAGTTGCCGCCGATACTATGTTGTTTGTCGAATTTTGAATTATTGTATTGGTTAGTATAATAACCGTTCAGTCCTTCATATAGCAACGAAGCGCCAAAGAAAAGTTTATTTTTTATTATTGGTGTTTTGAATCCGGCAACATATCGTTGTTCGCCATAGTTTCCTTCATTGATTTCCAAGTAGCCGCTTGTTTTGTTTGTTGGTTGTTTGGTGATAATATTGATGACACCACCCATCGCATTTCTGCCGTACAAAGTTCCCTGCGGGCCCCTCAGCACTTCTATTCTTTCAACATCAAAAAGCTGCGGGATATACGTATCCAGCGTGAATTGATTTACGCCATCTACATAAGTAGTTACGGCCGGGTCGTACGATGATGACGTCATGCCACGTATGGAGATCACATTTCTGCCATCTCCTGGATTGCCGGCATATAAATTCGGAATAACCGCCGTAAGGTCCTTATTGTTCCATAATCTGAGTTCGTCAATGTTTTTTGAAGTCAGGGCTGAAATACTTGACGGAGTGTTCTGCAGGTTGTCTTCTTTCTTTTCTGCAGAAACAATCACTGCCCCCAGTTGCAGAGCTTCGTCGGCAAGCTGAAAATCTGCATTACGGTTTGCAGGCGGGGAAACCAGTAAAGTGTCATTCAATGTGGCATACCCGATTGCAGAAATAGTAATGGTATACTCCCCTGCATGTAGGTTTTTGATTAAGTAGTTGCCGGTGCTGTCAGTGATAGTTGCAATATTGGTATTCAATAAAGAAATGGTTGCATTGCCGATGGGCCTTGAATTTTTCCCGGTAATTTTCCCGGAAACAACAATGGTCTGCTGTCCATAGGAAGCAAAACAGGTAAGCATGAACGTTAGAAAATAAAAATACTTGATCTTCATCATTAAAAATTTTTTAGACAGGACGCTAAGATAAAGATTATAGGTGCCTTTATGCATTTTGAGAGGAAAGAAATTTACTTTTCTGAAATAAAATCTGAAATGTAAACGGGGAATAAGAGATAATAAATACATACTTTTACCTGATATATTTTCGTATTGCCATGTTTAATGAATCATTATGAAATTTGCAATAGAACACCGGGTCGAAAACGATCTTTCACTTATGGTATTGACAGATAAGCAGCAAAGAACGGAAGCGGTTTTACTTCCTTCATACGGAGCTTTGTTGCATGCATTTTCTCTGCCGCTTTCTTCCGGGCCTTTCAATATTATTGATCATTATGAAAGTCTTGACGATGTGAAAAAAAATCTTCGAGTTTCACATAAGGGACCAAAACTTTCTCCCTTTGTTTGCAGGATCAACAAAGGCAAATACAAATGGGATAACAAAGAATTTGAGTTTCAAAATAAATTTCCGGATGGCTCAGCTATTCATGGATTGCTGGCTGATAAAGCATTTCAGGTTACTGAAGAAAAAACAACAGATTCATTTGCATCAGTAACGATGCAATATCAATATCATGCTGATGATGCTGCTTATCCTTATCATTACGATTGCATTGTTACATATGCATTACAGGAAAATGGTTTATTGAATATCAAAACAAAGGTTCAAAACAATTCTCTCAATAAAATTCCGATGGCTGACGGATGGCATCCTTATTTTACTTTAGGGGGAAAAGTTAATGAATGGGAAATATCTTTCAGTGCTCCGCAAATGCTTGAGTTCAATGAAGAATTGATTCCTTCCGGTAAACTGATTGCGAATAAAAAATTTCTTACTCCTGAAAAAATTGGAGATACTTTTTTAGACAATTGCTTTGCGTTGGAAAATAAAAACAATGAAGCTATTTGCAAACTAAGCAAGCCGGCAAATGGTTTGCAATTATCTTTTTTTGCTATAAAGAATTATCCTTACCTGCAGATTTATACCCCTCCACACAGGAATAGTATTGCTATCGAAAACCTGAGCAGCGCCCCGGATAGTTTTAATAATGGAATGGGATTAACTATCCTGGAACCCGGACAATCGCAGGATTACATCATGGCGTTGCAACTGCAACAGTTATAATTTATCTCAATCCTTTTTTCCTCAGATATGCAATCAATGCCTGCGGATGGTCTGTTTGCAGGCCTTCTGTAAATCCAAACTGAATGGCTTTATCCCAGTTTTTATCTTCTTCTGCACTTTGTATATCCGGCCAAACGGATATGCCTAACTGCTTCGCGGCGCTCAATGTAGCTTCATTATAATCGGTATAATCCCCATCCAATAATTCTACTGGATTTTTTGCCAGGAAAGTTTTCAATGCAGTTTCTGATTTGATATCATCAGTAAGGCTAACCATTAATGGCATGGCTGGTGCTACTTTTCTCCATTCAGTGTATTGAAAAGGTTCATTAATATACACTATAACCTGGAGTTGCATGCCATACTTTTTGATCATATTGTATGCCTGCTGAACGCTGGCATCTTTAAAGTCGAGATAGATATGTATTTTATTCCTGCATGTTTTCAATACTTCTTCAAACGTGGGGACAGAATAGGTTTTAGCAGTTTTTTTATCCGTGATAATTAACTTATGAATCTCAGCAAAAGTAAGATCGCTTACTTTTCCTTTGCCATTTGTCATCCGGTCAACCGTAGCATCGTGCATAATCACCAGCACACTGTCTTTTGTGGTCCGTAGATCAATTTCCACAAAATCCACTTCATGCTTAATGGCATTTTCATAAGCAGCAATAGTATTTTCCGGCGCTTCTACATGATCGCCACGATGCGCTATTACAATAAATTTATGTTTTGCAGCAGGTAGTTTTCCATTTTGAGAATAGCCATGTAATGCAAAAAACGAACATAATAACAGTATCAAATTCTTTTTCATAAAAATATTTTCAGCATTATAGTTTAATAAATATTTTCTTTTTGTATAATATCCACGCTGGAATGAAATTGATGCAAACGAAAAACAAAGCATAGATAAGGCTTGCTAATCTTGGGTCGGCGCCTGCGTTCGTCCACACATCCACAAATTTTTCATTTAGGGATGAGCCACTGAATTTTGCTTCATAAAATAATAATGCCCAAACATCTGCCAGGAAATAAATCGCGATTGCATTGGCCCCAAAGATGATTCCCGGTTTTGTTCCCCATGTCTTTCCTTTGATGTCCACAAGAAAATAAAATGCACCGAACAATAATGAAGCGAATCCTGACGTAACCAGCACAAAAGAACTTGTCCATAAATTTTCATTAACAGGAAAAGCCAGCCCCCAGAAATATCCGGCAATGGCAGCAAATGTTCCGGCAGTCATCAGGTAGTTTACTTTTTCATTCGGGCTTTTATCACTCAGCATTAATCTTCCTGCAAGCATGCCGGTAAGGCAACTCACAACAGAAGTAATATTCGTTAATATACTTTCAGGATCCCAGGTACCGCGCCACATGCGGCCGGGAAGATATTTGCTGTCAAGCCACGCCACAATATTTACGCCCGGATCCAGCATCACTTTTCCAACACCGGGTGTAGGAATGCAGGTGAGGGCAAGCCAGTAGGCTACCAGTAAAATTGCGGCTATCCATGCCTGTTGTTTCCAGTTTGTATTTAGGTAAATTATTGCACAGATGAAAAATACGATCGCAATACGGTGCAATGTCCCCGTCCACCGTATGTTGTGAAAATCGAATGCGGGCATGAGGTTAAGGAACATGCCAACGGCAAATATCTTTAATGAGCGGAAAAATATTTTTCTGTACAACTGATTTTTAGGCGCTCCCTCGGCCACCCTTCTCGAATAGGCGAATACAATAGATGCCCCGACAAAGTAAAGAAAGTATGGTGCAACCTGGTCGGTGAAAGATAGCCCGTTCCAAACAGTATGCCTTAATGTAAAGAAGACATATTTTTCACTTCCGGGATAGTTGACCACAATCATTGCGGCAATGGTGAACCCCCTGAGGGCATCTAATGAAATAAGTCGTTTGATCGTATTGGTCATAATAATAATTATTGCAAGGATTCGAAAACCGGTGATTTTGTTTTATTTAGTTCCGCTACAGGCCGGCTGATCAGGCCAAAATATCTGCCCATCCAGTAAGGTAACAGAAAGACGTCGCCCCCGCCTAACTCCGCATATCCATTACCGTTATCGTCTAATTTGAACAGGTCACGGTTATGTTTGTTTTCCGGCCTTTCATCCGGAGGCAGAACTTCCGTAGTGGTTTGTCCGAAGAAATTTTCTTTTACCTGCACAATATCTTTTCGGCGGCTGTTATTCATGGACCAGTTAATGAGGTCAAGCGGCATTCTTTTCAGCGACCAGATTGTTTCCTTCATGTCGAAATCAATGTGGCCGGTTATGGCTGCATAAGAAATATTCCAAAGCCATTCTCTTTCCGGTCGTATCCTGTTCCAGTGGTCTTTAATAGCCGCTGCATATTTTTTTTTCAATTCATTGTTTAATGCATAGGGATAAAGCCCCCAATAAGCAAGAAAATACATTTCATCATCCGAACTGTTCCAGCTTTCGGACATGATCCTGCTCCATGCATCTGCAGCGGCAGGGGCCGGGCCTATCTGAGCGATAGGCCTGCTGAGGTTTTTCAAATAATGATCTGTATACAATAGCTGCAGGGCTTTATCGCGATATTTTTCTTTGTGGGTAAAATGCCAGGCAGCCTGTAAAAATGCAATGATATTTGAAGAATATAATTTTTTATCTCCCACCATATCCGGAAAACGGTTCACATATTCTGGGTTCCATCTTCCCCACAAAGTCGGCTTTCCATCAACATCTATCAACTGCATATTATGATCGACAATATAGCCGGTGAGTTCATCAATAAGCCTGATGGCTTTTTGTTTGATGGTATTATCATCCATGTATTGTGCCACCAATATCCAGGCAAAATATTGCCCGACCGCCTGGTCGCTGCTTGCAGAACCGCGCCAGTCCCATTCGCTGTCGGTGCTATGCTTCCAGCTGCTGGGTACACTGTCATAGCCCGGGTACCAGTAATATTTATTTTCTTCCCTGACTTCTGGTTTGAACTGTATTGTTCCTCTTCGTTCAATGCACCTTCCAAACAAACCTTTAATTCCACTGAGTGTAAACAAACGCTCCATCGCATCAAGTGATTCTATGCAGTTCTGCCTTGCTTCCTGATCGTGTGTGGTGAGGTAGCGAAACAATTCCGCACAGAGATACATGGACGTCCACAGGTTGTCACTGTCATGCGGCCTCATTTCCGTATTGGCAACTTGGCTGTTTTTTAGAGTGGTATAATCGCAATAAAAACCATAGCGTATATGTCTTTGCCTCGTTATCTTTTCATAATAATCAGCTTTTTCTGCAAGGCTCATTTTTTTTGTATAGATTTTTCCAAGGCCTTTATCAGTTAAGATAAGTATGCTGTTGGCGCTTTTGGTGATTGCAATTACCTTGTTCCCGGGCAGCCACCTTTCTGAAGCGTAATAATCAAATTTTCCGTCATTTTTTTGCATGAATGCGCCATGAGTTGATCCAAACCAAAGATGGCCATCAATGTTTTCAACAGATGTGATGTCATTGCAAGGCAGTTGGTTATTTCTTCTGATTTTCTTATTTATAAAAGGGGCCCGTAATTCAATATAGCCATCATGTGTACCGATATAAATATTGTTGCCCGATACATTGAAACAAGTGAAACCTTCGCCGCAAAAAGCAGGTTCAATTTTTTTTGAAGCAGGAGCAAAGGAGTAGATTCCTTTTTCAGTCAATAACCAAAAAATATCTTTACCGAAACGGATATCCGTAACCGAAGTGCTCATATCTGTTTCCCATAATGTTTGATTATGCTGCTGTAATGAAATATGTTTTCCATCCGATACCAGGAAAGCAAAATCATTTCCGCCACAAAATATTTTAGCTGAAGGAAGATGGTGACTGTTGTACAAACTTCCCGCCCATGCATTGCTGAACACTGCTTTGTCATCGAGGTAGACAAATTCATTTTGATACCCGGAAATGTTTACAATGTTTTTGTCACTTACAGGCAAGTAACTGTAATCCTTTATAAGTTCCCCCGGCTCCAGCAAAGCTCCTCCTGAAGCGGCATATATTCCCCGTGTAGTGAGTATTTTAATATTACCGTTATGATCAGCTGCCATCTTTAAAGGGGCAACATTACTATCGGTGAATTTGTATTTGATGCTGAAGTGTTGTTCATATCCTTTATCAACATACCCGGTTGCCGCGCTACTGGCGATGATTTTTTTTTTGCCGGCCTGATTTTTTTCATGCACAACAGGGGACGTTATTACTTTAAGGTAGCGTGCCATCCAGTAAGGAAGCAGCCAGATATCTCCGGCACTGTATTCGGCGCTGCCGTTATCATCACCCCCGTCCAGTCCAAACCGGTTTGAATTGTGCCTTTCAATGGGTAATTCATCCGGTGGTAATACTTCTTTAATCGTTTGCCTGCGGAAATTTTTTGGGATGAATTCAATATCCTGTCTTTCGCTGTTGTGCACTTTCCAGTTAACCATATCCAACGGATATTTTTGCAAGTACCATACGGCTTCATTCAGATCAAAATCTTTGACTCCTGTTATTGCTGTAAAAATATCCCAGGCACCTTCTTTTTCAGGTCTTTCAATTTCCCAGTGGTCAAGTATGGCTTTTTTGAATTTTGTTTTCAAAGTATCATTTAAAGCATAGCGGTATAACCCCCAATATCCCAGGAAGTACATTTCATCATCGGAGTGGTTCCATCCGTCCGAGAGGTCTTTGCTTAATTCATCTGCCTCTTCAGGTGCGTAGTTGATTTCTTTCATCGGCCGCATCAGGTTTTCCAAATAGCCGAATTTATTCATCAGCTCGAATGCTTTGTCTTTATATATTTTTTTGCCTGTAAAATGCCATGCCGTTTGCAACATGGAGATAATGTTGGATGAAGTGATCTTTCTGTCACCGACCATTTTCGGCCTTGCATTTACATATTCTGGGTTCCATCTTCCCCATTTAGTAGGTTCATTGTTCCAGTCAACAAGATACATTTCATGATCAACAATATGCTGCATCAGTGCATCCATCAACCTGATGGCTTTATTTTTTATTTCAGGGATATCAATCAGCTCTGCTATAGCGCCGAATACAAACATGTGGCCGATGGCTTCATCGCTGCTGGTAGTGGATTTCCAGTCCCATTCGGGGTCTGCTGCATTTTTCCAGGGCCCGGTGGTATCATTTAATCCTGCATTGCCGGGGTATTCCTGCGTCAAGGTAGGGTTTGTTTTACGCTTACGGTGATGCACATCCGAAATTTCATAGCCCCTTCTTTCAAATGATCTTGAAGGGAAACCTTTTAAGGAGTTGATGGTATAAAGCCTTTCCATTGCCTCTAATGATTCTTTGCAGTTTTCCAATGCCTGGGGCGAATGGGTTGCTGCGTAACGAAACACTTCAGCGCCGAGATACATTGATGTCCAAAGCCCATCGTTGTCAGAATCTTCGAGGGAACCTGTATCCACATTGCCGTTTTTCAGCCCTGCAATGGTAGCATTGAACCCAAGCCTGATATGTCTTGCCCTGACCTGCTTTTCATAAAACATCGCTTTATCAAGAAGCGTTGTTGCAGAAAAATGGATTGCTCCAAGACCTTTATCTGTCAGTATCAGTACGGCCTGGTCTTCGCCTTCGGCGATGTCAATTACTTTATTGGAAGGTATCCATCTTTTCGATGCATAGTATTTATATCTGCCATCATCCTGCAACATGAACGATCCGTTATTTGAACCGAACCATAAATGGCCGCCTACCTGTTTTATAACCGTAAGCTCATTGCAGGGAAGCTTATTGAATAGTTCGGATTGTTTGCCTGAATTAATATTGAATTTGAAGAAACCTTTGTGTGTACCGATGAATAAATCGTTATCGTTTACCAATGCAAAACAAGTAAGCCCTTCACTTTTTAGTTTCTGATGAATTGATTGTTGTGCAGGGTCGAAAACAGAAATATTATTTTCACTCAGCAACCAGAAAAGATTTCTTTTTACATCAAACAATATATCAGTTAGCCTGTCTGGGGCCGCCCCTTCCCATAAAATCTTTGAATCTTGTATATATTGAATTGATAAGCCGTTGGTGACCAGGAAAGCAAAATCGTTGCCGCCACAGAATGATGTTATTTCCGGCAAACTATGTTTGTCGTATAATGTTCCTGCCCATGCGTTGCTTAGTACCGCTTTATCATCGGCATACACAAATTGGCGCTGATACAAGTTGATAGCGGAAATTTTTTTATCGGTCATTGCCGGGTAAGAAACATCGTTCAACAATTCTCCAGGATATAAAAACTGTCCACCTGATACTTTTAATATCCCTTTTGATGAATATACCTGCACTATACCATTTCTGTCGCAACATACTTTGTTCAACACCGTATTGTCGTTGCCCGGAATAATATATTTGATACTGTATGCCTGTAGAAAACCGGTGTCTTTAAAAACAGGCTGTGCGGTTTTTTTTTGAGCAAGAACTGTCTGAAATGCTAATAGGTTTAAAAAAAGGGGTACTAAGTAAAAAAATCGGTTGAGTTGGTACATCGTTGGTAATATATTTTTCTTTACGGTTTTATAGAATCATTTTAAGGTACCGGCCAAGCCAATAGGGATAAAGCCAGAAAACAGGCTCCTTTTCAGTTTCCGGTGATCCGCTGATGGCCCGCCAGGGATTGTTGTCCCAACGGACGGTGGCACGTATGCTTGCATCAGGCAGCTCATTTACCTGCCACTCGTTCAGCACAGGCGTATGAACAATTTTTACGTCTTCTCTTTTTGTATGATCAATATTCCAGTCTACTAAATCAAGCGGGGTGTTTACCAGGAAATCTGCAGATTGTTGCAGCCCGGTTTTTTTATTCCTGGCATAGCAATACAAAAAGTTGATTAGGGGATTGTGATCGTCCTTTCTTTTTTCCATCCATTTATCCATATGTTGTTGATAAAATGCCAGTAGTTTCGGATTTTTTTCACAATGTAAAAGAATAGGGTAGAGGTATGCCTGTAGTGTTACATCGAAATAAATAAACCACGCCGGGTTTTGTTCCGGGATGTGAGACATGTTTTCGAGATAATGCTCTTTATTTATCAGCCTTAAGTAGTGTTGCTGGTATTTTTCGTTGTTAGTGAGGTAATAGGCAAACTTTAAAAAGGCGAGCAACTCCATTGAATTCTGATATCTGTCCTGTGCCCATTCTGGATCGTTGTTTAATAATGTTGGCGACCAAACCGACCAGTGTGTATGTTTACCGTCCACATCTACCATCGTAAAATCATGTGCAATTAAATGATCAACCAATGAAGCTACATGTTCACGGATTATTTTTTTTTCTTCTTTATCCGCTGCCATTTCATAATAAAAATAATATCCCATCATGTGGCCGCACCATTCGTCGCTGCTGGCATCACCTTTCCATAACCATTTTCCATCGGCGGATTTATGCCAGCGGGTTTCTAGAGGTTTGTATCTTGGGTCAACTACCAATTCTTCGGCAATCTCTCGCTCACTATAAACCCTGTTGTTGTCGTGCACCCTGTCTGTCCATTCCACAGGCACAATACTTCTTGCAAAGTATCCGTCACCGTTAGTAATGTCCTGTAGCAATTTCAGAAAATGAAATGCTTTTTTTGCTTTTTGCCTTGCATCTTCATCATGTGTAACTGCATAGCGAAAAGATTCCATCGCAAGATAGTTGCCGGTATATTCACCATCATTATCATCATCTTCAGGCTGCCATCTTGCAGTGTCACCCGGAGCAAGTAAGCGGCATTGCCCGGCAATCCATGGTTCACGAATATGTCTTCTCATCAATACAGCATAAAAATAGTCCTGCTTGGAAGACAAGCTCATTGGTCTTCTTTTAATGGCGCTGACACCATTTTCCGTAGCTATCCATGCATTATTATTTTGATCAAATGCTATATCATTCACATGGTCATCCAGTAACCAACGCCTGCTAAACCTGAGCGAGCGTTTGCCATCGGGGTAAAATCTTACCACGCCAACATTTGTGCCTACCCACATGGCGCCATCGGAAGATTTTTTTATGCAGTTAATATAATTTGAGGGACAACCATCTTTCGTGGTAATAAATTTTTTTCTTTTGTTGTTTTTGATAACAGATATGCCGCCGAGCCCGGCAACCCAAATGCTTCCGTCATTATGAACAGCGGCAGCTTTTAAACCGGCACTGATCAGCATGTCTGTTTTAAAAAAATGTGTGGTCCCGTTTTTGGTTGCATGATAAAGCCCCACATCAGTAGCTATCCACAAGCCTTCATGATTATCAGAAATTGCACCGCGAACAGATTTTGCAACGGGGTAATTTTTTTTGCTGAAGTTGTTGCCGTCATACAGCCAAATGCCTGCGGGGCCTAATGCATATAAGCCTTCCTGCGAAGTGCAGAGAACCGAGATGGGGCCTTCGGTACCTGCCATTTTTGTAATTGAATTTTCCCTGAACTGAAACACCCCTTTCCAGTTAGCGATCCAGATATTGTTTTTTTCATCAACAATCACGGCATAAGCAGGCCCGTTATCTGTTTCATTGAAAGGTAAACTTTTCCATGATGATTCGTTATCATTTTTTTTGTATACACCGGAAGCACTTGCAATATAAACCGTATTGTTTTTATCGATGCTTATACTGCGGATATTATTCTCTCCGAGTGAACTTCCGAGGGGATAGGCTTCATGATATTCCTGTAAAAATTCCAGCTGTGAGTTATAAGTATTATTTTTTACGAACAATGCATTTTGTTTTTGACCGAAAACATCAATTGCAATAAAAGCTGTCATCAAAAAGGGAAAAATTCTCTTCATACAATTTTTTTTTCATTCAATTGAAAAAACAGAAATGCTTTTTGTAAAGTTGAAATATTATCAAACCGATATTATTTCCCTGCGGCTTTTTCTATTAGTTTTTGAATGGCATCTACTATCTGCAACTCACACCTTCCGCTTTGCTGCCTGGCTTTTTTAATAACCTCATTTTTTTCTGAAAGCCAGTTTGTATCTGCCTTCTTTTCATCTTTCAAAAAAGAAACGGCTTCCAATGCTGCTTCCGATAGTTTTGAAAGGTTTTCGGAAAGAGGGGCAGCTTCCAGCAGTACCGGTGCAGTGGCAAGTAATTTTTTGAATGGCAAATCATTTTCTTTCCAGCGGTTTAATTTGTCTGATATTTCTTTTTCGAGATGGGCTGATGGATGGTTGATGAATTCATCAATTTCTTTATTGAAAATTCTTGGTTCAGGAGGATCGGGCGAAGCAATATCTGCAAGCTTGGTGAAAGGAGAAAAAACCGTGTACATCGTATCCCCTTCATTTCGTTCATAAATTTTCAAAGGCTCAATCAGGTTGGTTAATATTTCAAGCGGGCCTATATCCTGTCCGTTGCAAAGTTGGCGCATCAGCATCTGCTGGTAAAGTAAATGCTGCAACCCAAGCGCTTCTAAATGAAGGCTGGCAATATCTAACCTGCGGTACATGTCATCAACATTGTTTACAGTTTGTGGCGACCATAATCTTTCTGCAATGGCAGCGGTACGTGGCCATATCCTTGAATCAACTGTAATTGTAGTAACCAGTTCACTCCACATGGTGGCTTCACCACCGAGGATGTTTTTCTTTTCGGCATCAGTTAATTTTACACTGTCCGGAATCGGGTCGTTCAGGTAATGATAAGAGGCAGGCTGAATGAGATCGATATAGTAGCCGTAAGAAAGGATGGCTTTATGGCCTTTTCTTACCGAGCTGTAAAAACTTTCATTGCCGCGCCATGATTGTATGGTTACTCCAAGGGGAATACCTGGTTGTAATATCTCATCCCAACCAATCATTTTTTTCCCAAGGCCCTGAACGATGGGTAGTATTTTTTTGTTGAAATAGGTTTGCAGGTCCATATATTTTTTCATGCCCCTGGCTTGCATGAAAGATTTGATATGTGGCGTGTTTTCCCAGTCTTTTCCTGTGTTCTCATCTCCGCCGATATGAAAATATTCATCAGGGAAAAGTGAAGACATTTCTGAAAAAAGCTTTTCAAGAAAAGGATATAATTTTTCGTTGGTTGGGTCCATTACGGGATCAAACACACCAAAATAGCGTTGAAGCTTGTAATTTCTTTTTACGCTTGCAAATTCAGGATATGCAGTGAGTATCGCAGTAGTATGTGCGGGAACAACAAACTCAGGAACAATCCTGATGCCACGTTGATCTGCATATTTAATAATATCACGGATGTCTTGTTGTGTATAATAAATCCCATCTGAAGCAACTTGTTGCAACCTTGGAAAAAGTTTTGATTCAACCCTGAAGCCCTGATCGTTGCAAAGATGAAGATGTAATACGTTCATTTTTACTTCAGCCATGCCGTCAAGTGTTCTTTTGATTACATCAACAGGCATAAAATGTAAAGCCACATCAAGCAATAATCCACGCCATGCAAATCTTGGCTGGTCATCAATTTCTACGCCGGGGAAATAATAACCAGTTGCATCGGCACTTACTAATTGTAATAAAGTTTCCAATGCACGAATGGCGCCGATATCGTTGGTTGCATTTACAGATATTTGCTGAACGTTGGATTGAATAGAATAGCTTTCATCCTCACCCAATTGAAGTTTGCCGGGACGTTGAACATGAATGATTAATGCCGCAGAATGATTAATACTGTCTTGCGGGGTTACGAAACCCTGTTTGTCGAGAAAGATACCGGTTTGATTGCTCAAACGCCTGAGGAACCTGCTTGCTTCGGCGTAGATGCGTTTATCAGGGTTACCCTTTACGCATACACGAAACCGTTGGTCAACATAAATTTTATTCGCGTTGCTGGTTAAGTGGGCAGGAACCGGCATCAGGTTAAAACTATTATTAACCTGGGCTTGAGAACCGGTACCTGCCACTACCAACAGAAATAGCAGAATTTTTTTTCGAATCATTACAATGTTTCTACACTCGTCATCAATTACCATGGCTGGCCTGTACCATCGATTAACCAGAATTTCGACCACGGGCTGTTGGTGCTTTCCGGTCCAACAAAATTTGTCGTTTTCAATCTGTTAATAGCTGTTTGTGCGTTACTGGGGTTTGCCTGTAATTCCTGATTACCATATTGAAACCTTACAGGAATAGCGCCACGATAGGAAGCCCAGCCGATATTTATTGCAGGATAACCAGTCCTTCTCCAGTCCATATAAGATTCATAACACGCCTGCCAGGAAGCGATCCATTTTTGTTCAATAATCTGCTGTAATGTTCCATTAAAAGCTACTGCAGGTTGTGCCATATAGGAAGCGAGGTCTTTAACACAGCCATAATAGTTGTTTACATCAGACTGGTAAGAACTGAACACCTGCCATGCATCGAAAGATGCTTCGATTCCATTGTTATACCAATCCTGTGCAGTGCTGCCTACATTCCATCCTTTAAAAGCAGCTTCCGCAAGATCAAAACAAACTTCACTATATGAGGCCAATCTTTGAGCCAGTAACGGGCCACTTGGATTATCGTATATGTCCTCACGCAGGTAAGATACATAATTGCTTAAAGAAGTGGATTGAGTACCTACGCCGTTGATGTTGTACAAAAAGTCTGTATAGTTAGTATAGCTGATTGGAATACCAACGTATACGGAAGAGGTGTCGTAAAGATTTTTGATTGATGACTGAATAGCGCCATAAGGCCTGTCCTGTGAATATGTAGCCGGGTCGAATTGTTTATAGTTTGCTGCGGCAGCAGCAGCAGGGTTAATATATCTTATGCCGCTAATAATTGTTGTGAGCGTAGTTGCATCGCCGGGGGCAAATTTTGATCCGTCAACAACTGAAGGGGTTACCACCGGCTGCCCCATGATTACGATCCTCGGATCTTTCAGTGCCTTCATTTTCATGGTAAGCGTTCCGCAAAGTTTATTTCTATGAAAGCCGGAAGCACCGTTAAACAGGCTACAGAATTGGTAAGAAGTTCCCTGATCCGCACCAGGAAAAGGCATAAGACAATCGTCATCATTACTCTGGAAAACACTATCTGCAATGGCTTCCACCTGTGATTGAACATTCCATTTGGAAGAGAGGCGCATATAGTATCTGAGCAGTAATGAATAGGCGAATTTTTTCCATTTGGTAGGATCTCCGCCATAATAAACATCTGATGATTGAGTAATGCTGGTGATCTCACTATGCTGATCCATTGTGCCATTTAAATGCGTGATCGCAGTTTTCAGATCGGCAATTACCCGGGTATAAATTTGTTCCTGCGTATCGAAAACCGGATATTGGTTAGATACTCCTCCCTGATCTCCGTTTAAAGCAATTGAGTCAGGAGCATCGCCCCAAAGGTCCGCAATAATTCCAAAGTTAAATGCTCTCATCACCAACGCTACCCCCTGGTGAAAATCCCATCCATAAGTTTGCGCTTTTTGATATAGTAGTTTGTTGTTATTTAAAACTGCATAATTGCCTGTCCAGTCAGTGGCATCCCATTGATAATCGCTGAAAGATGATCCAAAAGCATCCTGGTAAGTTTGCTGCATCGCTCCTGATAACAAACCTGAACTTAAATTGCCGTAACTCATAGCAGAGCTGGTTAACACACCCGCCATAAGATAATCCGGGGATGCATCAGCGGGAGTTATATGATTAGGATCACTGTTCAGAACAGAGAATTTTTTACAGGAACTTATTCCTGCTCCAATCGCAGTTAAAGTAAATATTAGTATTATTAATTTATTCGTACGCTTCATTGTATTATTTTTTGAGTTTAACAGAATGGTATTAAAAACGAACATTTAATTTTACGCCTATCGGAATTGTCCATGGAGTAATATTATAGTATTCGATACCTTGTCTGAATTGAGAGCCGTTGCCTTGCGCTCCACTTTGATATTGGAACGCCAGTTCGGGATCAACACCTGCTTTTGCCTTTGTCCAAATAATTATATTTCGGGTATATACGCCCAATGATAATCCTTGTACTTTCAGTGCTTCCGCCAGTTTTTTTGGTAGTTGTGCTGAAATGCTGAGGTCCCTTAACTTAATATATGAAGCATCAAACATATCCATACGTCCGAATTGCCAAGGGCCATTTGTTACGGCATCTTCATAATTATCGTATTTAGTTAAATTCGGATCGCCCAGGTTTTCTATATAACCTCCGTTACCATCGCTGTAAACACCGGGATAAAATGCACCGTCATTGAATATTACTGAACCGTTAGTGTTGTAAGGGAAACCTCCGGATTCGGTATTAGGTCCGCCAACGAGATGGAATTGCTGGAAGCCGGTAATCTTGATGAATTTATCTGGATTTGATTTCAAATAAGCCGGAATATTGTTTTTGTATGCATCGGGAATTGGAATACCCACATTTTCCTGTCTGCGTATTGCTGCATCCGATTCCATATAGCGATAAGTGTTGGAGTAGAAAATGCCTCCAAGCCGCATGTCTACATTGGCTGATAAAGTAAATATTTTATAAGTCAATGTGGTTTGAAAACCCATGAGCAGTTTCGGGTTAAAATTTCCTGCAATTATTTTATGTTGGAAATCTCCACCGTTAGCTTTTTGTAAAATACCGCCATCGTCTAACAACGGATACCCATAATATGGAGATGACTTATCGGTAACAGTGGCGAGAGCATTATCCCAAAGTTGACCGATTTTTCCATCACTGTAAATCTGATTGCCTTTTGCATCAAAGAAGTTGGGTATGGCCTGGCCTTTGGCATAAGTCCATGAACCACTGGCCCCGGCAGACCAGAACATGTAATAAGGAACACCCGGTGCAAGAGACATCACATAAGCGTTGTTCTTGGTGTAGTTTACGCTCAGATCCCAGGTAAGCTTGTTGTTGGAAATGATGGTTCCGCCCACCTGTAATTCAATACCCTGGCTACGTATCAAACCCGCATTGAACTGGCTGCTTGTATATCCGGAAGAACCTGCAATGCTTGTACTGAGTATCTGATTTTTATTATCAGAACGATAAATAGTTCCTTCAAAACGCAACCTGTTTTTAAAGAATGCCAGTTCTGCTCCAATTTCTGAAGAAACTGCCTGTTCGGGTTTCAGGTTAGGGTTTTTCAAAGTACCGGAAAGAGACTCCGTCGTAGTTCCTCCAAAACTGCCCATACCCAGTAAACCATATAAATTATAAGGATCAGTGTCCTTACCTACACTGGCCCATCCGCCACGTAATTTAACCAGGCTTACTTTATCTCCGAAGTTGAAAATTTTGTTCAGTAATAAACTTAATGATGCGGATGGATAGAAGTAAGAATTGTTGTTTAGCGGAAGAGTACTTGACCAGTCGTTTCTTCCGGTAAGGTCAAGATATGCTAAATCCCGGAATCCTAACGAAGCGGTTGCATACAAACTGTAAATTGCTTTTTGATACCATGAATTGTTGTAACGTATATTGGCCTGCGCAATGTTGGATAAATTGAAAAACCCCGGCGCAACTATTCCGGCACCTGAAGCTGAATAAGCCTGGTTGCTGGATCCATAAACATATTGAATGTTTCCACCAACAGAAGCAGAGATATCAAAATCCTGAAGAAAGTTGTTGTGATATGTAGCGAGAAAGTCGGTATTGCTTTCTGTATTATACAGGTTTGTTATACCATAGTATCCTTTCAATTCAGTATTGAAACTCTTTGAAATTTTAGTTTCGCGGTTTTCATAAGCCAGGTCCTGTGAGTACCGTACAAATGCTGACAAGTGCGGGCTGAAAGTGAAACTGGCTTTGATATTTCCAAAAATATGGTTGCGCAGGAAAGAATTTTTTACTTCGTGGAGGACAAACCATGGATTATCATCTCCATTATCATAGGGGTCAAGTGCCCCGGGGCTTTCATCAACTCCAACCGGTGGCAATGCTTTTCTTTGTTGCAGGCTGGGGGTGATCCAATAATTTTTCATTTGCCTTACATCCACACTTGGAGACAAATAGGCAACATCAGCTAAAACACCATGCGAATCACCTGAAGCTACATTGTCAGAATTGGATCTGGCGTAATTGATAGAAGAAAATAATTTGAAGCCGTTGCTGATTTTATGTTCGATATTAAGTCCAAGGTTATGCTTTACTAACCCTGTTGTGGGAATAATACCTCTGTTTACTGTATTTGAATAAGAAAAACGATAATTGTCTTTTTCAGTAGAGTTTTCTATTGAAAGCGTATTTACGGTAGTTAGACCAGTTTGTACAAAATTTTTAAGGTTATTGTGGCCTACCATTGGCAATGCTACATAATTACCGTTGGCATCCATCGGGCTATTCCATTGAATGGCGCTAAGGCCTTTGTTTAATGGTGTCCCAAAACGATAAGTATCAGTTCCTGCAAGATCAACCAATACTCCGTTCCAACTGTTAAAGCCGTTTGGAGTGGTATAGGGGTCAGTTCCTACCGTATAGTCCTGGTTGGTTGGGAAATAATGGTAAGGAGTAGCAAACTCATCGGTTGAACTGAAAGTAATGCCTAACCCTTTTGATTTTTTACCGGATTTTGTTGTGATTAATATAACCCCGTTACCTGCACGTGAACCGTATAGTGCTGCAGCACTTGGGCCTTTAAGAACAGAAATGCTTTCGATATCGTTTGGATTAATATCAGAAATAGTATTTCCATAATCCACAAGGTTTCCATTACCATTGTTGACTCCAACGTTATTCAAGCTGTTTTTTAAAGGAACACCATCTACTACAAATAACGGTTGGTTATCATTATTTAGTGACCTGATGCCACGGATTACGACACTAACCGTTGCCGTCGGGGAAGCTCCCGTAGAACTTACAGTCATTCCTGAAACCCTTCCCGCCATTCCATTCAGTGGGTTGGTCTGGGCGACCTTATTCATATCATCACCGCCTATTTGCCCAACATCATAACCAAGAGAGCGTTTACTTCTGGTTATACCTAAGGCAGTAACAACAACGCCTTGCAGTGTAGAACTGTTGGCAGACTGTAACGCAGCTGTTACGTTCGATCTTCCGTTTAATGAAATTTCAAAATTGCTGTATCCTACATATGAAACCACCAGAACTGCATCTGGCTTGGAAACATGGATACTGAAATTTCCATCCAAATCTGTAATCGCTCCTGTCTTGGTTCCTTTTTCCAAAACATTCGCTCCGGCTAAAGGAGTACCATTAGCATCGGTAATTTTGCCTTTTACAATGTTGGCGGGACTTTTGTCCTGGCCATTGGCAGACACGCAAACTAAAAGCGTGAAACTAAAAAATAGCATTACCCATTTAAGCAAAGGGCTCACTAGCAGTTTTTGATTCATTTTATTTAAATTATCAGTTAGTAAATGGATAAAATCCCTTTCTATATAGCAAACAAACTTTATGTTTTACCTCTATAACAAATATGGTTTTTCTCTTCCTCCATACGCTGACAACACCGGATTTTCTGGATGCAACTCGGTAATGATATAATCAATTACCGACAAGTCGCAGATTTTAATTTTCTGTACAGAATTGAATTTTTCTGCAATACTCACCACGGCGGTTTTCTTTGAATTACTGATCATGGCTTTAATAACATGAACAACTTCCCAATCAGAGTCTGTCAGCCCTTCATTCAGAGAAATGCCATTCGTTCCTATAATACACAGATCGATTTTTATATTATTCAGTTCATTGATTACACTTGCACCTGTATGGATATTGTAATTTTTGGAAAGTTTGCCACCAATAGTGATCACCTGAATATTTTCATGTTCTGCAAGGGCAAGTGCAGTATGGGGGCTTACGGTAAAAATTGTGGCACTCAAATCTTCTGGTATGCGTTTGGCAATTTCCATAATGGTAGTTCCGCCTTCCATCAGGATCAGCATATCGGATTTTAGCAAGTTGATTGTTTTATCCGCAATAACCTGCTTTGCCTGCAAAGCATAAACCTGGTTTTGTCCGTTAAAAGGATAATGAAAAGTTTTACTCATAGCACCGCCATGAACTTTCAAAATCAAACCAAGGTCGGCAAGCTCATTTAGGTCTCTTCTTATAGTATCCTCTGAAACAGTCAGTTGATCTCTTAAATCAGTCGACAATACTTTATTATGAAGATTGATTTCCCTTAAAATAATTTTATGCCTTTCCTCCTTCAACATGCAGGTTTTGGTTGTTATTAAAAATGAAATTAAGGAATTTTGCATGAATTTACATATTTTTACAAAAAAATCCAGAAAAAAAACGCAAAACTTAATGCTAATTTAATTTTATGGTAAAAATTACTGAGCAGTCGTCCGCTCACAGACACCTGGAAAAAAAGAGCATTGAAGAAATAACCTCTTTGATAAATAAAGAAAATGCAATGGTGGCACAAGCCATTGAAGCATGTCTTCCGCAACTCAATACATTGATTGATGCAGTTGTTGCCAAATTGAAAAAAGGAGGTAGGATGTTTTATCTCGGCGCGGGTAGCGGAGGCAGGCTTTCCGTGCTTGATGTTATTGAATTGCCTACTACTTTTGGTATTCAAAAAGGAATAGTGAATGCGATTCTTGCAGGAGGAGTAGAACATTTGGTGGAAGCAAGGGAAGAAATGGAAGATAATTACCGGGAAGGTTGGGAGAGGCTCGTTGATAAAAATATTAATACAAATGATATTGTGATCGGTATTTCAGCAAGTGGCACCACGCCTTTTGTTCTTGGGGGATTGGAAGAATGTAAAAAAAATAATATTAATACAGGTTGCATCGTCAGTAACCCGGGTTCGCCCATTGCTGAACAATCGGACTATCCGGTTGAAGTGATTACAGGCCCGGAATTTATTACGGGTAGCACAAGAATGAAATGTGGTACAGCACAAAAAATGATTTTCGACATCATCAGCACTACAGTAATGATTCAGCTTGGAAGAGTGGAAGATAATCAAATGGTGAACGTAAAGCTGATTAATAATAAAATAACGGATCGTGCCGTAAAAATGCTCATGGGAAAAGCTAACATTGCCTCCTACGAGGAAGCAAAAACTTTGTTATTCAAGCATGGCAGTGTAAAAAATGCAATTGATCATTTAAAATAAAAATCATTCTCAACTGCATTTTCATGCGATCAAACAAACCTATTTTCATCATTGGCATTTTATTTTTTGTTTTTGGATTTGTCACCTGGCTCGGTTCTGTTTTAATACCATACCTGCGTATAGCGTGCCAGTTAAATAATCTTGCATCTTATTTTGTTGCTTTTTCCTTTTATATTTCTTATATGGTAATGGCAATACCTGCAGCATCTGTGCTTAAGGTTACGGGTTATAAAAAAGGAATGTCATTGGGGTTGTTTATTATGGCAGCAGGAGCTTTGTTGTTTCTTCCTGCTGCGCAAACCAAATCATACCCTTTATTTTTAACAGGCCTTTTTGTGCAAGGAACCGGACTGGCCCTTTTACAAACTGCGTCCAATCCGTATATTACTATTCTGGGACCACTTGAGACTGCAGCCAAACGTATAAGCATTATGGGTATTTGCAATGGAGTAGCAGGTGCCGTGGCTCCATTAATATTAGGTGCGGTTATCTTAAAAGATGCTGACGGTATTAAAGACAGCCTTTTAAAGATGAATGAAGCTGAAAAAACAGAAACTTTGAATAGCCTTGCACATCGTGTTATATTTCCTTACTCTATTATGGTTGTAGTGTTGATGATGCTGGCTTTACTTGTTCTTTTATCGGGGCTTCCGGAAATGAATGCTGAGGCGGAAGATGAGGAGGCTGCTTCTATCAATACGAATAAGACCAGCATTTTTCAATTTCCACATTTATTGTTGGGTGTGCTTACTTTATTTCTGTATGTAGGAGTTGAAGTGATAGCCGGCGATACCATTATTAATTATGGGGCTTCCCAGGGCATACCAATTTCTTCTGCAAAATTTTTTACGAGTTGTACATTAAGCTTGATGCTTGCCGGGTATGTGATTGGTATCATTTTAATTCCAAGGTATCTTTCGCAGGTTCAGGTGTTGAGGATTTCTGCTGTTATGGGATTAATTTTCGCATCGGTTGCGTTACTGACAAAAGGGTATGTGTCTGTTGCATTTGTTGCTTTGCTTGGCCTTGCTAATTCCATGATATGGCCTTCTATCTGGCCCCTTGCCATTAATAAACTGGGCAAGTTTACCAAAATCGGTTCTTCATTTTTAATTGTCGCAGTTGGTGGCGGAGCTATATTGCCCTTGTTGTATGGCTGGCTAGCTGATTTCAAATTCATCACCCCGCACTATGCTTATATAATTGTGTTGCCTTGTTATTTCTGTATTTTATTTTATGCATTGAAGGGCCATAAGATGGGGCTCCAGCAATAACCAGCATGAAGTTTCCCAAAGTTTTAAACTTTGGGAAACTTCATGCTTTTTTCTTCAAGGCAGAAAAAAATATCCCCGATAAAAAAATTGTCAGCGTGCCAATTACAATAACCATATTGCTATGCAGGGTGTTTTTCAGGTATGCATACCTGTTAGGTATTAATGAAGACAATGTCATCCAGGCAATCACCAGCACCCCGATGATTACGGCCAGTAATGCTTCGGCGCTTTTTGCCTGTTTGCTGACGAAGCCTAATAAAAAAAGGCCGAGCATACCTGCTGCAAAAATTCCTGATAATTGCCACCATATATCGAGTATACTCTTCACTCCGATCATTGCAATACCGCTGATGATGGAGAGCACGCCAATGACAAAAGTTGAAATGAGCAATAGCCTGAAGGTTTGCTGATTGCTGGTATCTTTTTTAATATATCGTTTGTAAATATCAAAAGTGAATACGGTAGCGCTTGCATTCATACCCGAACTGATGGTGCTCATGGCAGCTGAGAGTATTGCGGAAATAATGATGCCGACAATACCGGCAGGTAAAACATTCACCATAAAATCAGGTAATACTTTATCTCCGTAATCATGAGGCTCTAAAGTTTTAGCCAATGAAGCGATTTCATTTGCCGAAACACCTGCCGGCAAGCGTTCAGCTGCGGCCCTTAACCTCACGGCATCCAACATTTCAGGATGTACGTGGTACCATGCGTATAATGAACTGCCGATGATGAAAAATAATAACGATATGGGTAGATATAATTTCACACAAAGCCAAAGCGATTTTTTTGCTTCGTCTGCAGAAGTAGTGGATTGATACCGCTGCACATAATTCTGGTCCATTCCAAAATTGTTGAGGTTAATAAAAACCCCATAAAAAAATATTACCCAGAATGTTGATGAAGTAAAATCAAAACCGAAGCTGCCAAGGCTGAATTTGTGGTCTGCTTTTCCGATTTCAATGATTTTTTCTGCGCCACCCGGCATTTTACTGATGATGAAATAAAGAATAATAGCTGCACCGAATGTTTTGATGATGCCTTGAGCAACTTCGGTCCATATCACAGCTTCCATACCGCCAAGTACAGTATATATGATAATGATAATGCCCATTACAACCATAATCGATTGCATGGAATAACCGGTCATGGCCTGCAGGCTTAATGCAATGCCAAAAAACACGGAACCCATTCTTGCAAGCTGCGTAAGCAAAAAACAAACAACTGCATAAGTGCGTGCCCATGGGCCAAAGCGATGTTCAAGGTGGGTATATGCGGAAACTTCACCACTGTTTCGGTAGAAAGGAACGAAATATTTTGCAGCAATCCATGCAGAGAATGGCATAGATAAACTAAAAACAAAAGAGTTCCAGTTGCTGCCGAAAGCTTTTCCGGGAACACCCAAAAAAGTATTGCTGCTTAAAAAAGTGGCATAGATCGAAATGCCGACAGCCCATTGCGGAATACTGCCTGATGCTTTCGTGAATTGATCGGCGTTTTTATTTTTTCTCGAGAACCAAAGCCCGGTGAGGATCATGCCGAGCATGTAAATGGCAATAATTGTAAGATCCGTAACGGGAAGATGTTTCATGTCAATGAAGTTGCAATCGTTTTAAGCAAACACGGATCATATTGCCCGTTTTATTCCAAGCCTGTCGCACCATCCGAGAAAATCTGAATATATCTGATCTAAAGTTTTTTTCTGATCAGGGGTAAGTTCGAGTGCAAATGTTCTGCTGATCGTCCGAACAGGTAACCCTCTTTTCTGTAAAAAATATTTTGCGCTCATTGGGTAAGCCTGGTGTATGAGCGGGTCAACCCTCGTGATCTCCGACTGCAGCCATTGCACATCTTCCTGTTTGTCGGGATTAGTAGCGTTGTTGCACATCCACACCAATATTTCAGGATAAAAATTTCCTGAAATGGATGACATGCCTTTAGCGCCCATTTGCAATGAATACATTGCATTTGGGGAATGTGCATCATAAAATTCGAAGGTAGTATTGTTGAGATTTTTTAACACATCAAGTTTTGCTTTCACGGATTCATGTGTAATTGAAGTGTCTTTATGATAAATCATTCTGCCTGAAGAAACAATTTGTTTGAAAACATGTGCAGGAAGTATTCTTTTGTAAGGTGCAGGGCATTCGTACATGCCCAATGGAATATTGCCGGTAAGATTAAACATTTTTTCAAAATTTCCGAGCAACACTTCGTCATTGTCTTCAACATTTGCAAAATGCCCTGTAACCATAATTGCCGCATCAATACCGGTGTAATAAATTTTTTTAGTAAACTCAGCTTTGTCTTCAATAGTTAAACCAAATGAAGCAGTAGCAACAATTGGAACCCGGCCATTTACATAGTCAACAATATGACGTGTGATTTCTAAACGTTCGTCTTCACTGATGCTGAACATTTCGCTGCTCAGACAGTTTGCAAAAAAACCTTTAACACCTGCAGCGAGATAAAAATCAATCAGCGTAGTTAATGTATCTTTATCAACCTTTGCTTTAAGGTTAAAAGGTGTAATCATTACCGGCACAAACTTTTTTTCTTCAGCAACCATAATTAAGTGGTTTAATAAACTTGCTATTTTGATGATAGGTGCAAAATTATTGTATTGACTTGCAGATTTATGGTTTTAATCCTTGCATCACAGTATAAAACTCTTCCTGATCAACATGTTCAAAATTCAGGCTGGTTTATAAGCGTTAGCCTATAAAAGAGCAAAATATGCCGATTTTTGCGTTATTTTTATTAATATTGACAAAAATGCACTTAAATACCTGCAATTTATAATAAAAATTTGCAAAAAACCGCAAATAATCAATATTTTTGAAATCATATTATTCTGTCAATACTAGCTGCTTGCAATCATGACTAAAATTAAAATAGTATTTTTTTGTTTTTGTACTTTTTTCTGCAGCCATGTTTTACCGCAGGCAGTAGATAAAGCGCCCAAAGTTTTTGAAACATTCATTTTTCCTGAACAGCCGCAGCACGTACATGGCAGTAGCATTGTCAGTTTACCCAATGGCGATTTCCTGGCAGCCTGGTTCCAGGGCAGTGGTGAGAGAACTGCTGATGATGTAAAGATCATGGGTGCCCGTTTGAAACAGGGGTCAAAACTCTGGTCTCAACCTTTTTTGATGGCTGATACTTATGGGCTTCCGGATTGTAACCCAGTTCTTTTTTTGAATAATCACAATAAACTATTTCTAGTGTGGATCGCTGTTCAGGCGCACAGATGGGAATGCTCGCTATTGCGTTATCGTACTTCAGTCAATTATGAAAATGATGGAGCGCCCGTCTGGAACTGGCAGGATAATATTTTGCTTTCTCCGAAAGATAGTTTCGCGATTGAAACTGCGGTAAAGTTCAAGCAGCTCACTCCAAACCATAGCGGGTCCGGTTCTTATGCCCCGAAATATGATGATATGGTGGTTGAGGCCAGTAAGGATTTTGCTAAAAGAAGTACAGGTTGGATGACAAGAATAAAACCATTGAAGTTGAATAACGGAAGAATATTATTGCCGCTGTATTCTGATGGGTTTAATTTTTCGTTGGTAGCAATTTCTGATAATGATGGTGATACATGGCATGCAAGTTTGCCCATTGTTGGAAGAGGAAATGTGCAGCCTGCATTGGTACAAAAAAAGAACGGAAACATTTTTGCCTTCATGCGTGATAATGGTGATGAGCCCTCACGTGTGCAATACAGCGAATCTGTCGATAATGGCGAAACATGGTCTGCTGCGCAAAAAACAGATATTCCCAATGAAGCCAGTGTGGAATTAATCGTGATGAATGATGGCAGGTGGGCGTATGTTGGCAATGATGAAGATGACGGAAGATACCGCATCAGCCTTTATATATCAGATGATGAAGGAAAAACATGGAAATGGAAAAGAACATTGGAAAATGAAGAAAAAAATAAAGGCAGATTTTCTTATCCATGCCTGATACAAACTAAAGATGGATTGCTGCACATCACTTATTCTTATTCTTTGAAAAAAAATGGCGAAGCGATAAAATATGTCGAGGTCGATCCGAAATTGATTAATTAAAAAATAAAAGAATTATAGGGCTATCTGCTAACAGCTAACGAAAAATGAGTCTTCAATTAAAATCAAAACTCTTTTCCATTTCATGCTTCGTCATGATGCTGGTTATTCATGCAAATGCCCAGCAGCATCCTTCAGTAAAAGAGATCAGTAATTGGGTAAAGAAAAAGGAGTGGGCCAATGGTTTGGTATTAAATCTGCATCAGTCAGTAAATAAGGATTCTTTCTATGTTGCTTATCATCGTAACCCGAAATTATGGGATGCCGCATTTGCATTTCTTCGGGATAATAACCTGGATACGATGAGCCCGGGCAAATATACTATTATAGGAGAGCAGGTGTATGCCAGTATTTCTGAAGCGCCATCACATAATAAAGACGAAGTGAAATGGGAATCGCATAAAAATTATATCGATTTGCAATATATTATCAAAGGAAAAGAACTGATCGGGATTGCAGATACTTCCAAAGCAACCATCATAAAACCTTACACGCCGGATGTAATTAATTATACAGCCGAAGGAAAATATTATGTTGCTGAACAAGGAAATTTCTTTTTGTTTTTTCCAAACAACGCACACCGGCCTACGATCAAAGTTGATGGATATGATATCGTGAAAAAAATTGTGATTAAAATTCAAACAGCGAAAGCGGAATGAACTTTTCCAAAGTTCAACACTTTGGAAAAGGCTTAGCAGTAATTAAACTTATATGCAAATAAACAATAAAACATCAAGAAGAGGTTTTGTCGGAGCGATGGCAGCAGGAGTTTTAGGTATTGCCTTACCCGGCACCGTTGCTGCAAAAATATTATCTGCAGGTCAAAAAATGTTTTTTGAACCAGTATTCAATGGTTTTGCGAGTGATAAAAAATATGTGCCGGTAATGATCACGCCGTATAAGCAAAACGGGCAGATCGATTTTGATACACTCACGAAGTTGATAAAATTATATGAGGCAGCTGGTGCAAAAGGTTTTTTTGCAAACTGTGCCAGCAGCGAAATGTATGCTCTTTCGCCCGATGAAAGACTGGCACTGACAAAGCATGTGGTAAAGCACGCCGGTAAAAACATGTCAGTAGTTTCAACAGGTTCGTTCGGCGATACGCTGAATGAAAAAGCTGCATTTACAAAGAAAATTTATGACACCGGTGTAAATGGCGTCATCACTATAACCAGTCATTTTGCGAAAGAGAATGAAAGTGATGATGTGCTGATGAAAAATTATGATGCATTCTTTAAACTGACTGATAACATTCCGCTTGGCACGTATGAATGCCCCTCGCCATACAAACGCGTATTAACGCCGGAAGTTTTTTCTTTTCTTTTAAAAAGCGGCAGAATGGTATATCATAAGGATACTACTATTGACTTTGATAAAGTGAAAGTAAAAATAGAACTGGCAAAAAACACCAGGCTTGAATTTTATGATGCTTGCATCGCCAATACCATGTATTCATTGCAAGCCGGTGCAAAAGGCATGTCGCCGATCTGCGGCAATTTCTACCCGGAAATAATAGGTTGGATGTGCAATAACTCCACGAACCCCGGCAGGCAGGAGGATGTGAAATATATGCAGGAACAACTCACAAAGACCGAGGACTTGATTGGACAGAATTATCCATTAAGTGCTAAATATTTTCTCCATAAAAGAGGCTTGCCTATTGAAGTAATAAGCCGTTCAAATAAAGAACCGTTAACCATGAAGCAGAAGGAAGTGCTGGATGCTGTGCACAAAACCTTTTTGGGTTGGTGTGAAAAAATTGGAATTAAGCCTGTGCAGATATGAGTGTAAGGTACGCATCTACGCTAATTCAATTTTATACTTTGATATAAACCGAAAAGGGGTACTGATAATCTGGTTTTCCGAAAAAGTGCATGTAAAAATTCATCAATAAAAAAAGATCAGCTATGCCACTCAAAAAAAATGAAATTTCACGGAGAAAATTTGTAAAAAATGCTTCCATGTCTCTTGGAGGCATCATGATTGTGCCCAGGCATGTATTAGGCCGCGGCTTTATTGCGCCCAGCGATAAACTGAATATTGCAGGTATTGGTGCAGGTGGAAAAGGAGGTGATGATTTGAGGCAATTTTCTACCAGCCCTAAGGCCAATATTGTTGCCCTTTGTGATGTGGATGATAATCGCGCTGCAGAATCCAGGAAACGTTTTCCCAAAGCAAAATTTTATAAAGATTTCAGGGAAATGCT
>DATKNN010000007.1:0-39176 GCA_035541355.1 Puia sp.
GTTCTTTGTTGGATATCTTTTGTTGCAGTCAACTTGTACTGCACAGCAATCAAATTATATAAAAAAAACAGCGCTCGGCATCCATATCATCATCAACGATTTTAATGCGGCTGATTATATCAGGAGTTACTCTTTATCAGATGCTATAAAAAATAGCCAGTTCTTCAGGCAATCAAGTGCCGGCCTTGCGCTCAGCTATCAGCAAGGTATATCCAATCACTTTGATTTTTCAGGATCTGTTTCCGCTTCTTTTCCGGATTATCTATTGCACGACGGGCGCGTGCTTGGCAAAAATAGTTTATTGCTGGAAGTGGAAGCATCCCTGGTTTCAAAATTGCTCAGCGATAATCACCTGCTCAATCCGTACCTGCAAACCGGAATCGGTTTTTCAAAATATGAAAATTATTATGGGCTGATCGCACCGATCGGCCTGGGCCTGCAAGTGAAAATCACGAATGAAGCATTTGTGCTGCTCAGCGCTCAATACCGGTTAGGCCTAACCGCATTTACCAATAACCATTTTTATTACAGCATAGGTGTGATCGGCAACTTATTAAAAAAGAAAAAACAAAAAAAGAAGGAGCAGCCTTTACTACCACCCCCATTGCCTGTTAAAGCAACTCCTGTAATAACTGACCATGATGGCGACGGCGTGCCTGACAGCCTTGATGCCTGCCCGGATATTCCGGGGGCGAAACAATATAATGGTTGCCCTGACAGCGATGGAGATGGCATTGCAGATAATAAAGACAAATGCCCGAACACGCCGGGTTTTGCAAAATATGAGGGTTGTCCTGTTCCGGATACTGATAATGATGGAGTGGATGATGAGCACGACAGCTGCCGAAATGTGGCCGGAGTTCCGAAATACAATGGTTGCCCGATACCTGATAGCGACGGGGACAGCGTGCCTGATGATGTTGATCTTTGTCCGCATACACCGGGATCAAAGGATAACCACGGTTGCCCGCTGATGCAAGAAAAAATTGTAAAGAAGATTGCCTACGATGCCAAAAATATTTATTTCGAAACGGGAAGCTATAAGTTATTGCATGTTTCATTTCAACCGCTGGATGATGTAATAAAAATTTTGCAGGAGCATAAAAACCTTTACATAGATATTGAAGGCCACACCGACAGTATTGGTGGCAAGGAGATGAACCGGGTATTAAGTGCAAACCGCGCTAACACAGTAATGCAATATCTAATTGATAAAGGGCATATTGATCCAAAACGGCTGACTGCTGCAGGTTTTGGGCTCACCAGGCCTGTTACGGATAACAGAACGGCGGCGCATCGGGCTTTGAACAGGAGAGTGGAAATGAAACTGAAATATCCTTAATAATTATTGCCAGGCATTGCGATTTGGGGATAATGAAATGAGAAACGTGAGTAATGATAAATATTATTTGTGCAAAACGGTTTTTATGCTGCAATAATCTGTTCTTTAGGCGGACAGAATTTTCAGGCCATTATCATGTTCCGTTTGTTTAAAATTAGTTATCACATTAACCTGTATGTTACAGGCAGCGTAACATCATACAAACGATTTTTTTCATCGCTGTTAACAAATAATTTGTCGAAACATCAGTGCGAATAATCGAAATGGAGTGAAGAACTACCTGAAGGGAGGAAAGGATGTTATATAAAAACCCCGCATAGAAATACAGGGTTTTTTATAGGACTTGGTAAACGGAGGGTAAACTTTAAATCTCTTGATTGAATCAATTGAAGCACAGAAACGCGGGCGGGTTCAATAGGATACGGATAATAAATAACGGTACGGACATTATACAGCTTATCATCGGAATCGGATTTTAAGATGGACTAATTTTATTAAGATTAGCCAATGGTTCCGGTATTGTCCCACCCACGTTTCTGTTGCATTAATTCAGTATATAATCTACTCCGATAAAATTTTTTGTGAAATGGCGAAAAGGCATACAGGCAGGAATATGGAGTAAACAATCTTTAATCCTTCTAAACTAATCCCGGTTACCGGTTTTGTAAATATAACAGACCAGTTTTGAAAGCCGCACCTGTAATCATCAGCAACTATTGGTTTTGTAGTGCCCTGCATTTGGTTTTTCAAAGAACATTATCAGGTAACAATTTTGTGTTGATGATCTATGCTTGTTGATTTTTCATTGTTTCTGATTTCATGATACAAAGGAACTGTCAAATCAATTGCGGAAAAATAGGAGCTTTCACATATTTCCGGTACATTTTTCCTTAACTCCGTTGTCGAAAACGTACTACAAATTTCTGCATACGACATATGGTATGTCATACACAAAGGTGTATAGTACACAAAAGAGGAGGGATGTATTCTTAAAAAGCAAGAGCCATCGTGTTACCGATGGCCTTGCCGTGTGCTATAGGATAAGGTTCGCACATCTCTTGCAATTTGTATTTATATTCGCTTCGGGTTTTCAAAGAACGAGCCGGGATATTCCTCTCTGATAATTACTGCCTGTCTTTTCTTTTTATTGAATTATCTGGTGCAAAGTAACTGAAGCTTGCTCTTTGAAAAAATAGAACCTTCTGCATATAACTTGTCTGAATTTTTAAATACACTCTGTGGCGATCATACTACATAAGCATTAAAAGTCTTTTTTTTTATCATCAATGATTCTGCCGCCCTGTCAACGTCTGAAATATCTTCTATATAAAACCCTGCCCCGATTTTTTTAAATTGGTTCAGATAATATTTATTAAAATTCCCAGACAGTATGGTTATTGAAACTTTTGGATACAGATCTTTCAATATAGACAATAGCGACAATTCGTTGGTGTCAATAGAACTGATGTCAAGTAAAATAATATCCGGCTGGTTTTTTTCTAAAATCCCTGATACTTCAGTAAAATTTCGCGCTATTTTTATTTCCAATATATTGTACGACCCGGTAAGAAGGTAAAGTAATCGGTTAAAGATAAATGCTGAATCCTCTACTACCAGGTTGATATTTTTATTTTTTCCCATCGTCACTAATTACAGCAAAGATATTTTGACGTATGGCAAAAAATAATAGAACTGCTGACAAATCCCCTGTAGAAATATTACTACAATTGTTTTCTGTTGGAATGAACCTGCTTTTCCGAAAAAAATAAAGCTTATATTAGCTTATTTTCAATGCAATAGATAGTGATTTGTGCGTTGGAGGAGATATTCATCTTTTCCAATATCCTGGAACGGTAGGTGCTTACTGTTGTTACGCTAAGCGACATCTGTTCTGCAATTTCAGAAACAGACTTGCCTGAACCAATTAATTTAAGAACTTCAAATTCTCTTGTGGAAAGATATTCATGTGCAGGTTTTTCAGTATCCCTATCCAGTGATGACAGCAATTGATCTGCTATTGAAGGTGTAATATATTTTCTTCCCAGCATCACCGTATTTACTGCTTTAGTAAGTTCCTCGGGTGGGCAATCTTTGTTCAAATAGCCTGATGCGCCTGCTTTAAGTACCCTCACGGCATATTGCTCCTCCGGTTGCGCACTAAGCACAAGAACCGGTAACTTGGGAAAATGTAATTTTATTTGCTGCAGCGCATCCATTCCCGATCTTCCGGGCATGGTTAAATCGGTTATAACAACATCGTATCCGCCTTTTACTACTTTTTTCAAAAGCGTTTCTGCATCTTCCGCTTCATCAATTTCTGCAGAAGGAAATGAAATCAGTAAAACCTGTTTTAATCCGAACCTTACTATTAAATGATCGTCAGCAATAATAATTTTCATTCAGTTAATATTTTACCTCACAGGACAGGTTTATAAAGAGGTTAAAATACAATTCACTTAATCAAACCAAAGCATACTTTAATAATTCAATACCTGAAAAAATTCTTTAATCGCCATTATAATATAAAATATGAAGAGAATGGATACAGATATTTAAAACTGCTTGAGATCAGCAAATATTTGTACGAACTGATTTAAAAAATTTTACCAACTTTGTTGCAGCTTTTACGATTAAATATGCCACTAAGTTAAACAAAAATAATACATCTGCTATTTAAATTGCCGGATACCTCTCCTGAAAGATTATTCGGGATAAATTCAGTTTAGTGGAGATATTAAGTTAAAACTTATTGAATGCATACTTTATCAGAAATTAAACAATTGCATTGATTTTACATCTGCGGTAATGGCTTCGCGGTTATTTGATCAGGTTGTTCAATAATCCTGATAGTTGGCCTGTATGTTTTTGGCTGATTTTAGTTATTACAACAAAAACAAGATTAGCGTTTCGTTTCAGCAAAATATTTATCTTACATTATTCTAAAGATTTTTTTAAAATGTATATGCTTTTGCATGCTAACAAAACTAAGGCAGTTTTCTACTTGGCAGCAGGCATATGGTTTTGCTCTCTTTTTTTGTTTGTGCCCGGCTGTTCTTACAACAACAAAGATGTGAGGCATTCCCAATATTTCGACCCTTTTTTTAGTATAGTCGATACAGCCCCGTTCAGTAAAAAAACGGAAGCACTTGCTTTGCTTGATTCTGCTTTCCGGTCGTTCCCCAATCCTACAGAAGCTGATATTTTTTCATATGATAGTATAAAATGCGATCAGCTATCCTTCGTCAGGCTTGATTACATTGGTGCATCTGCATATGCTGACAGCATGTTATTGCTTGTTGGGGACAGGATCAATAATGAAACAAATGCCGAGAGGTATTCTTGGGCGTTATCAGCGAAAGGGGATTGTTTCCGGCATATGAAAAGATTTGAAGAAGCACTCCGTGATTATAAGCAAGCTCAGAATATTGTACTGAATTATGTCAAGAACAAATGTAAGCTCGCCAAGTACGATGCAAATATTGCTTTGTTGATGTTCGAGCAGGAGAAATATTTGCTGGCAGCGCCATATTTCCTGAAACAATATGATGACCTGAAAAAAGAATGTATCAAAGATGATTACAGGCATTTAATGGATCTTGAAGCCAGTTTGAATAATGCGGCGCTCAGTTATCTTGAAGCAGGATTATTGGACAGTGCTTTGCACTACGAAACGGAAGCGATCAACATAATTGAGGCCAATGAAAATAAATTCCCTGAAAAGCATAGCAATACTATTTATGCCAAATCGGTTATTTATGGCGACCAGGGCCAGGTACTCTTTAAGAAAGGCAGATATGCAGAAGCTGAAGAACTGTTCAAAAAAAGTATTATTGGTTCGGAATCGATGGATCAGCCTTATTCACAGATCATACAAGGCAGGCTTGCCAATCTGTATTTCGCCAATGGCAATAATAAACTGCTGCAAAAAACCATGGCCGGGCTTAAACGTTCCCTTGATTCATTACCTCATGAAAGTGTATTGTTGACCTGGATGGATTTGAAGATTAAATATTTCAGTAACCACATGCAGATTGATTCAGCTTTTGCTTACCAGTTAAAATATGATGCAATAAAAGACTCAGTAAATGCAAGAAACAAAAAATTTGCTTCTGAGGATGTTGGTAAAGTATTTGAAAACCTGGAATTAAAATATACTAACGACCTGTTGGTAAAGGAAAGCAAGCTTAAGAACCTGTACCTGGTAGTAAGCATACTTATATTGTTGATGGCAGCAACAGTTGCGATTTTTGTATGGTACAACCTTCGGAGAGAAAAAAAGCTTAACCATCAAGTAATGCAAAAAAATGTAGAGCTGGAGCGTTCCTATGCCTCACTTGAGCAAAGCCATGCAGAAAATGCCAATATTATGCGCGTAGTTGCACATGATTTGAGAAACCCGATAAGCGCTATCCAGAATATCATGCATGCTTTAATGAAAAATGAGCAACTGGAGTCTCAGCGGGAAATGTTCAGTGTTATTCAGGCTTCCTGTAATAATTCAATGGCTTTGATAAAGGAGTTGCTGGAAGAAAGAAAACAGATGTTAAAAAAAACAAAGGAACCTATTGATATAAACAAACTGATTGAAAATTGTGTGCAGTTATTACAGGCCAAGGCAGATGAAAAAAAGCAGAAATTGAAATATTACGGGATGCCTGCGGAGATTAATGCCAACAGGCAAAAAATCTGGCGCGTGATCAGTAACCTCATTAACAATGCCATTAAATTCAGTTATAATAAATCGTCCATAATTATCAGGGTAGAGAAAATTGGAAATGGGGTATGTATATCTGTCGAAGATCACGGTATTGGGATCCCTGAAAATCTCAAAAAACAAATATTTGAACTTTCTCAGGATAAAATCAGGAGTGGTACCGAAGGTGAAAAATCACATGGGTTAGGATTGTCAATCTCGAAAAAAATTGTTGAGGAACACCACGGAAAATTATGGTTTGAAAGTGAAGAGGGTAAAGGTTCTGTTTTTTATGTAGAACTTCCTGATGACACCAAATAATATGAAGGGCATATTATTTTTCTTCCAACAAAGCTTTGCTTATTCCCAACTCCAGCCCTCTTAATTCAGCAAGTCCGCGTAACCTTCCAATAGCACTATATCCGGGATGCCCTTTTTTGTCCAGGTCGCTAAGCATCTGGTGGCCGTGATCGGGTCGCATTGGAATAGACTGCCCTTTTCTTTTCATGAGCAAAACAATTTCTTTTACTACTCCATACATGTCAACATCGCCAGTAAGATGATCTGCTTCATAAAAATTTCCCTTCTCATCTCTTTTCGTGCTCCGTAAGTGAATGAAATGAATGTGATCGCCTAATCGTTTAACCATGCCTGTTAAATCATTATCTGGACGAACACCGTATGAGCCTGTACAAAAACAAAGTCCGTTGGCAGGCGAGGGCATGGCATTTAAAAGATCCTGTGCGTCCTGTTCTGTACTTACAATTCTAGGTAAGCCAAGAACGGGAAATGGCGGATCATCCGGATGGATAGCCAGTTTTAACCCGAGTTCTTCGGCAACAGGAACGACCTGTTGCAAAAAATAAAAAAGATGTTCTTTCAGTTTTTTTGCATTAATATGTTCATAAGTTTTAAGAGCAGAGAGTATCTGTTCTTCAGTAAATTTTTCTTCGCTTCCCGGCAAACCCAGTAATGCATTGCTGTATAGTGTTTCTTTTTCTTTTTCTGTCATTACAGACAGCCGTTCCTCCGCTTTTTTAATTTCTTCTTCAGTATAATCTTTTTGAGCGCCCGGTCTTTTCAGTAAAAAAATGTCAAATGCGATAAAAGCCGATTTTTCGAATCGCAGAGCTTGGCTTCTATCCGGCATTTCGTAAGAGATATCGGTTCGCATCCAGTCAAGGATCGGCATGAAATTATAAGTAATCACCTTCAGTCCGCATGCTGCAACATGACGAAGGCTTTGTTTGTAATGCTCTATATACTTTTTGTAATTACCGGTTTGCTTTTTGATATCCTCATGAACAGGAAGGCTTTCAATAACAGTCCATGTTAACCCTGCAGATTCCACCTCATTTTTTCTTTTATTGATTTCTTCCATAGTCCATATATCACCAACAGGTACATGATGTAATGCTGTTACAACACCGGTACATCCTGCCTGCCTGATATGCCATAATGTAACCGGATCGTATGGCCCGAACCACCGCATGGTTTGCTCCATCATGATATTTCATTTTAGTGCACTAAAATAAATGAAAGGAAAATAAATCAGCAGATTTTTTTTTAATGATTCAGTTAGAACAACGGGGCGAAAACGTAGTACAAAATTGTATTTTCATCAAGGGAAATTGTATTGTTTGATTTATTTATTCAATTCTTACAGCATGAATGATTTCGTTCGGCTGAATCCGGTTATCGCGGAAACTAAGTTCAGGATCAAAATAAAAATTTTTGGAAAACCATTTTCCTTTCCTGTAAAAAGCCCATCCGAACGGGGTTTTCTGTTCACTCATCCAGGCTATGGTGTTCTGAGAATTTTTTTCATTATAATCATTGATAAAAATGAAAAACAACTGACCCAATGTCATATTCAAGGGCGCTTTAGAAGTGAAGCTCGTTTTAACAGTGTCCTGCGGTTTTTTATTGAACACAAACTGCACTACTTCAATCTGTGATAGGTCTATCATATCCAAATCAGGCATATCTTCATTAACAGGATAATACCATAGTTTATATCTGGATGCCGGTATATCTATCAGGAAAAGATAAACCTGATAACATAAATAAGGTATGGCGAAAACCAGAAGGTAAGTGAGAAATGAAAAATAGCTTTTGCGGAAATAATAAATAATTGCCACTATGATGCTGCTACATAACAATAGGAGTAATGTGATGATAAGCCCTTTTGCAAATTCGTTTTTCTGAACGGGTAAAAATTTATAGATAAAAACGACATGCAGAATGCCGATGGTGAGGCATAAAACCTGAGCAATGTAATAAAAACTGTCAATGGAATCATTATTGCCGAATGACAGCAAACCAATGCTACTTAACAATATTATGGTGACTAGTAAGTAGAAGAAAGCTTTTTTTCCGTATTTCTTTTCTATAAAATTCTCAGCCATTGTACATTTGGGTTTTCAAAAAGAGCCCTAATTTATAAAAAAAGTTGTAACTAAAGTAGTTATATATTACCTTAGCTAAATAGTATAAAATGTTTTTATATCTTAAACTTATCCTTGTTTTCTTGCTTCTGTTAACCCGAAATTAATTTATTAACCACACAAAAATCATTTATGGGAAAGACCAAAATTATTCTTTCAATTTTGTTATTGAATATTTTATTTGCAAACGGAACTTTTGCCCAACAACAAAGCAGCCCCGGATTTTATGTGAAGGTCTATGGCGGTTATGGTTTACTTACGCCTGGTTCATATAACGGAGGTGCTTCATATAACAGTTCCAGCTCAACTTCCAGCTTCAGCACCCCTTCGAACGGACTTGGTGGCGGGCTTCACTTTGGAGGAGGTATTGGTATTATTTTAAATGAATTTTTAAACGTTGGTATTGACGCAGAATACCTGAAAGGTAAAGATATCAAGACAACAAGTTTATACCAGGCTTCTGATTATTATTCAATTTCAAACAACAAGATTTCGCATAATGTAACCAGTATTATTCCAAATGTTACATTTAAAGCCATATCAAAGCCGGCTTATTATATTTATACAAGAATAGGTATTGTGCTGGCGGTAAGCACGAACATTACTACAACCTATAATGATTCGTCAAACAATACGTCTACTACTCCAAATACGGTATATACATATGTTCAGTCTGGCAAGTATACTACCAAGCTTTCTTTCGGAACTTCAGCTGCCATTGGGGTGCAGTTTAATATATCAGGCAACCTGAAAGGCTTTGCTGAATTAGTAGGATATTATTTACCGTCTTCTCCCAGTTCTTACACCTATAATTATAATTACCAGTATACCGGCCCTTCCCCGTCTAATGGTTCAGGGTCTGTTACCTATAATTATGTGAAATCAGGTGATTATACCGGTTCATCACCTTACAATACTCCTAAAATTACAAATAACATAAATTATATAGGGTTGAACTTAGGGGTCGCTTATAAGTTCTAAACATGCAATCTTCATTTTACAGGCTACCGCTCAGGTTAGATCAGGTTATACAGAAGAAAAAGCTTCCCAGTTGCCCGTTGAAGCATTCTATTGCACAAAATCTACATCTGATTATTTCGACTTATCGAGGCGAATCTGCATACTCTGATGATTTTGGCTGTAGCCTGTGGGATGAAGAATTTAATATTCAACTTAATTTACGGTGGAGGGAGAACCTTTGCGATTCTTTGCGACAAGCCATTACTCAATTTGAAAAAAGGCTCTTGCTTCAGGAAGTAAAGGCGTCTATGGAAGAGCAAAACGAACTTTTGGAGAGGCAAAATTTACGTGTAAGGCGATGCCTGCACATAGAGTTAAAAGGCATTATTAAAAAAACCAATGAGCCGTTTGCTTTCAGGGATAGTATTTATATTTCACCATTAGCCCAGAAATAGGTATTTAATGCGCTGCTTTATTTTTCAGCTTTTGTTTCCGACGATTTAAAGCATATATCCGTCGGTTATTTTCATCATTCCGGATTTCTCAGTTCAGATTTGTTAGAAATATTTCTTTGAATATTTCTAAAAACTTTTTATGCAATGCAAATCTGTTCTGGCATTTATTCTCATTCTTGGTTTCCAGTTATCGATATGTTATGCCCAATCTCCTGCAACAGATCGGTTTTTTATTAAAATTTATGGCGGGTATGGAATCCTTACTCCCGGATCATACAAGGGAAATTCCACAACATCTAACTATGAGAATTTCAGTGCAGGGAAATCAGGAGCAGGGGCTGGGTTGCATTATGGTGCCGGAATAGGTTTTGTTGCCAATGATTTTTTAAATATCGGAATTGATGCCGAATTATTAAGGGGAAAATTGCGATCTTCCACCTCTTCAAAGGATGCTTATACGTACTCTCTTTTTCGACAAACCATTAATTACTCTGTAACCAACATAATACCGAATATTACCTTTAAAGCGCTCTCCAAGCCCGGATATTATATCTATACAAGAGTTGGATTAATTTTAGCAATAAGTACAAAAGTAAAATTTACAAACTTTGACAGCTCGTATTCTGAAGGCAGTGGTGCTGTTAGCATCACCAATGGCAAAGAAAATTATTATTTTAAAGTGAATGCAGGTATTCAAACTTCAGTAGGGGTACAGTTTAATATCACCAGCAGGTTGAGGGGATTTGGCGAGATGGTTGGTTATATACTGCCGGCATCTCCGGTCAATTCCAAACAACAATACTTGAATACCAGCTATGGCCCTACCTTTTCATCATATACAACCGTTAATAATTATGATTACACCTATAAAAGATATGGAAGTTATTCGGCTGTAAGTACACTAAATTCCACCGGGGGCCAGGATATTTCATCTAATCGCCCGTCGATAACTCAAAACATTAATTACATTGGTGTTAACCTGGGAATTGTTTTCAGGTTCTAAAGAAATTTTTCGATCATAAGCGGATCAATCAGTATAAAAATTTTTTGTTGGCTGAACGATGCAGTGGTCTATAAAATACCAGCTAATGGATCACCCGGGGCCGGTATAAACCCAAAACCTTCTGGCCATTGATTTACTCTGTTGTTCCAGTTGTTTCTCCATCTTTGTATATCAGCAGACGAAAGCTGTGTGTTAGCGGTAATGGTTTCCTGTGCCAATCCGCCACTTTGGTCATGCATCTCATTTCCCATAACCAGTTTATTATGCATTGATTCATGAAAAATCAATTTGGCCAGAAGCACTACATCATTTGGGCTTTTGTCGTAATACACTTCAGAAGCTGATTTTTTCGAAACAACCCTTCCATTACTTGTGGTTGTTTGAAATACGGTTAGCCCGTTTAAGCTGGGATCGATAGTGGGATTTGTCGGAAAATGTATTACTAATGAATCGGAGTAAGAGCTTACCACGTATACGAGCAGGTCTGTATCAGTAATAATGATTCCTGAAGCATTGGTTATCCAGCTGATGTTGATTGCCCCGGCCGCTATTTGGGTAAACAGGGTATTCAATGTTCCTGTAATTGCTGTTTGTTTATCAGTCGGAACCTGGGCAACGTCTGCAATATAAAAATTTGGCATAAGCTAATACTTGGGTTTATGGAATTAATTTGATCCGTCGCCATATTCACTGCTCAGGAAATCTAAAAACGAATTGATCTCCCAAAAATAAATACCGTTTAAAGCAGTCATATCTCCGGCATGATTTTCGTCGATACTCCATAAATTAAGATACAAATCCTCCCATTGGTATTTGCTTCCGTTCCATAAATCGATATGTCTTCCGCCAAACCCGATGATACCTGTTCTCCCCTTAATATTTTTTACCAGGTCTGCCCGCGAATTACCGCGATAATTTTCACAGGGAAAATATTTATTATCCAGGTACACTTTCATATCAAACGTACTGTAAATGTAATTATATCCCTGGTCGTCTTTAATTGCCCTTACCTTACCTGTTGCCAGTCTTACATCGGGGTATTCATAATCTGCAGAAATGCTTAATAACGAATTATTCAACGCATAGCTTAGTTGGATACAGCAGGTTTCCTGAGGGGTTTTCAGAAACTTGCCTACATTACCACCAATGCCTTTGCTTTTTATATCATTAAAATTAGGGTGATTACTTTCCAGAAGTGTATAATCACAATATATCTTCGGCATAAAATTTATTTTTGGCTTTATTCTGATGAATACCCTGGAGGGTAAAATCTAAATAACATCGGCACTAAGCACAGAGTAGAATGTACCGGTAGCATCTACGCCTGCATTAGGTGTAGACAGCTCCGCGGAGCCAACAAAGCAAACTGCTTTAATTACTTTGGATGCGGCAATGGAAGGGCCTACTAACGGGATTGCAGCATACGCAAACTGCCAGATTGAACTGTGCATAAAAATGATAAAAGAGCCGGTGGCTACACCGTCAAGCCAAGTCAGGTTACCAGAGTAAATCAATAACATATCAGACAAGTCTGCAATGGTGATCGTTTCATTATACAAACTAAAAATACTTGAACCTGCAGATACGAAATCGGTAGTTGATCCGGTTACACTTGCCGGGAGCACGGAAGCCCCGACACCACCGCCAACTCCTTGAGCAATTATTTTTCTAGTTTCCCCCGTAGGCGCCTTTACATAGATACGTGCATGCTGCACGGTTACTTCGGCTAATTCTCCAATTGTTAATCCTACACCTGAGGAAGTGTCATAGCTCCATCCTGAATTATTAAACATAAACTTTAATTTTTTTGTGTATTAAAAACGGGTTTTTCTTTTTTGTATTTTTATCAGGAAGCAAAGCATTGCTACACTTTTAACGACCGTCAAAAGCGAATTGCCTTTTTTGAAGAGCTAAGTCTATAAATCTGATTGTTCAAATTTTTCTGTAACGGCTCCACTATCGAAGAAAACAGTTCTGGTATCCCCAAAGAGATGAACAACATGCCCTGTAAAAAATGAATACAAAGGAATCTCAAAACCCAATGAGGTATGTCCGATAGATTGTCCTGACTTTGTTTTAGGCAGGAACAATTTCCCCGTTGTGATGAGAAATTCCCAACCCACATCATTTTCTGCAACATTACAGCCGTTGAAGTAAATTTTTGGTGCTGGGGAATTCATCAATATGCTGTCATAGTTTCTTGACATTAGGGTAGAAAAATATGCAGCATTATAGGCAACACCACCAAAGAAAATGTTACCCGGGCTTCCGTGTGTCTCAAATAAAATTGCATCTGCCCTCGTAGAAGAACTTGCCAGGTTATCTAAAATTTTATACAACTGGCTCGAATTGGCTGAATCGACTTCACATACTATTCTTGTTCCGGGATAATTCCTGGAATTAACAGTGCCTACTATACCACTGTCGGTGCTGTCATATATGTGCAACAAGGTAGACATCAGTTGATTTGCAGGAATGCAATTTGTTATTTAAAGTATACTTGAAATTACCACTTGGGACCGATGTTTTCTCTTTGAAATTTTGCTTCTTGTTTCACCATTTCGTCAATTTGATTGGACAACGATTGAACGAATTCCTGGTCGGGACAGTTTAATTTCACTGATAAATCACCACCGCCTGCTTTAATAATTTCCTCAACAAATGATGCGCAATTGTGAATCAAAACACCCCACCACCAATTACCTGTCATCAGCTCCATGAGTTTCTGATATGCAGCAGCAGGGTTTTTTAATTTAGCATCGAGTCTTCTGATTTCATGCTTGCTATTTTCAGCCAGATAACGGCGAAATCCATCTTCCCGCATAAATTTAGGAATTGCCCTCACGCCTCCTAATTCTTTCCATCCTTGTCCCGCAACATGAAAGTACCAGGAATTGGCACTGTTGGTTCCTGTGCATAAAATCATGTGCCCGCAAGGATTCCACGAAGCACCACTAACAACCACTGCTTCTGTATTGGCGAAGTCCAGATCAGCCGGGCAACTTTGAAGTATATCTCCTTCAAAAGCCATATGTAATTATTTATTATTTCGCAAGCATTGGAAAAACCAGGTAACCTTTTGCGATAACAACTGCATCACTGATTTTACTACCACTTCTTTTCATGTGTTGCGTCTCCAACGGTTATCTTTCTTGCGGAAATATTTAATGTCATTGTCATTGCCGAAGAAGAATTTGCATTAAAGCTTTCGGAGTAGCCTACACAATAGCCGTCTTCAAATTTTACCTCTTTCAAAGTAGAATCCTGGTCAATTTTTTTGAAAACAATGCTGCCGCTTTTTTTTGCATACGGATCGATCATCCAGCCTAAAACTGATGAGTCTTCCGGAACTGAGATCTGAAGGGAAATATTCCCCCCTTGTACATCGGAGGCAGGACGGCCTTTTTCGTCTGTAGCCTGTCCAAAAGAATAAACACAACTAATAACGTCGTACTCGTTACCGTCTAATTTGAAAGTTGCTGCAAAAGATGCCATAAATTGAATTTTTAGGTGTTATAAAATATATGATTAATGAAAATTTAACCTACCTGATTGGTCCAGATTGCACTGGTACTGACTCCGTCCACTTCTATGTAGCCTGTACTGATCAATATGGTAAGGACCATACTACTGGAAGCCCCGGGCTGAAATACTTCATTATATTCAACAATCCAAGATTTGTCAAATTTGATTGTCCTGAATTTTGCGTCCTCATCAATTTTTTTAAATTCAATAGTTCCTTTTACCAGGTCATTCATGTCAAACACACTGGCTATAACTACTTCATTTTCGGAAATCACAATATCCAGTTCTAATGTAGGTGTTCGTGTTTTTCCGCTAGGCAAGCCCGTTGTGTCATATGGCCTTCCAGTATTGATAACACATCTTAATACATCAAAATCTCCAATATTACCCGCTTTGGTGCTTGATAAACTAAGTGTGGCTGAAAATGACGGCATAATATCATTTTAGATTTATAGATCAGTTTATTTTTACTATTGCCCCTTTTATGGTGGTCATGGCATCACCGCTGACTTCTGTATTGGCGCTGCTTACTTTTGCGCTGGCGTTAGCTTTTAATTCAGCAGTGGAATCGGCTTCAATGCTGATCTGCGACCCTTTTACACTCGTTGATTGCTGTCCTTCACAGCTCAGGTCATTATCCGCTTTTATTTCGATGCTTTGCGATTTCAGTGAAATTTTCTGTTTGGCAGAAATTTCCATGGTATCATCTGCTGAAATATTTACTTTTCCTTTTGTCTGGATAGTAATCTGGCCGTTATCCTTAAATTCAAGAATTATACTGGTGTCGTCTTTGTTTACATTGGTAATGCGGATCTTGTTTTCATTTTTTTTATCAATTAACTCAATAATATTTCCTGCCTTTGTATAAATCAGTTTTTCATCATTATTTCCTTTGAAAGCACGCATCCCGTCTTTCTTGGGATAAAGACTCGTAATGATAAACGGATGTTCAGGTTTATTCAGTTCATAGCCTACAACCACCTGCGCTTCTTTTTCAGGAATGAACTGCATTCCTTTCCTGTCGTCGCCACCACTATAAAAGCTACCCACACGGATCCAGTCTGATTCTTTATCGTCACCCGGCCAGTTAAACTGAACTTTTACCCTACTCATTTTATCAGGATCGTTATTGTCAATTACTTTCGCAAGTTCCGGTTGACCGACCGGATGTTGTACATAAGGGTTAACAGGAGGAAACTTAGCTGTTTCCGGAACTGCTTTAAATGAGTTTGAATAATTGCCGCTTCCATCAACAGTATGTACCAGTTCAGTAATACGATATTTACCAAAACTTTCTTTTTTGCTCCTGCCGCCTTTTTCAGGCCTTGTTCCGCTAACATTCACCACACTTCCTACTGAGATGTCGGGGGTTTCGCCACGGCCATGAAAAACAATCATATTACTGGCAATGGTCGACCTTCTGAATTTGATTAGTTCATCCAGCTCATTTTGATTATATACCGGTTTGCCGGCAATGAACAATGCTTCCTGGCCAAAAAGATTTTCTGATTCATCCAGCGCAAATTTTCCAAACTGGCTCAGCCCTTCAACCTGTTGTGATGATGATTGCCCTTTATAAAACTGATCTTTCGTGTAATCATAGCCGCTCATTTTAAATTTGGCAGGTATTAGCGAGATGGCCATATCAAAAGATTGTATCCCATCAATCATAAAATCTATTTCTTTGCCTGAAGAAGACTCACCTAAAATAATTTCCTTGCCATTATAAAAAAACCACTCTCCATATTCGGCAGCAATCCGGCTCAGGAAATCAAAATTGGTTTCATCGTACTGCACACAATATTTTAAGTTGCTTTTATGCCTCGGTGATAAATTCTTTTTGATAATATTTCCGGGATAGGCGCTTAAAACAGAATCAAATATTTGCTGTATATCCTTTTCCAAAAAGGTTTTTCTTATTGTACAATCCTCCAATAGAATAGTAGGGCTATAACCTTTCAGAATAAAAACATTCGACATATCTGAAAGATTCGATAACAGTATTTCCGTAATGATCCCTTTAAACTGGAAATCATAAGAACCTTTCTTCAGTACCGGTTCGAAGGAAACCGTTATCTGTTTGCCGCAAACATCTTTATGCGATTTGTTAAAAAAAGTTTCATCTTTATCTTCAAGCATTTCAATAGGCACTGCAATTTCGAAACGGTGATGTCCAAAAAGGTTTTGTTTAATATCAAGGGTCTGATATTGCGTCAATTTTTTACCGTTCTCCAATTCAATATTTGCCTTTACCTGCTGGGCCATTTATTTTTTATTAGTGATCGTTTTTCTTACCATTTATTATCATGATCCACTCCGTCAATTTTTACTTTTTCAGCTGAAAGCCTGAAAAAAATTGCGTAGCTGGTGTTTGAATGAACCTGAATATCCTTTATCAGCTCGTATATCTCTTCAAGAAGTTTCAGATCTGAGACAAGATACCCCCAGCGCATCGGGTCAGAAATATCTTCGTCAACGATAAAGCTTTCTATCAGGATATTCAGATATGCTCCTTTAAATTCTATTTTTTTAAATGTGGAATCCTGGTCAATTCGATAAAAAGTCACAGTCCCATCTTGTTTTTTTGTAGGATCACTTGCCCACGATGAGAATGTATCATCGTCAGTGCCTTCAATAACAAACCATATGTATCCGGCATGAACACCGGATACAGGCCGTCCCGAGCTATCCGTTTTTTGGAAGACTTCAGAACTGCAGTACAATAAATCAAATGTTTTTCCCCCTACATCCAAAATAGCCTTGAAAGACATCAATATTAATTTTACTAATTATTTCATTTGTCAATTTGGTATAAACCTTTGCTGTTTATTTGTATAAATCTTTTCCGTGAATGTGGATTTCGCATGTCGAATAGGAGCGATCGAACATAAATGTATCAATCATAGCAGTACAATAACTCTTTTCAAATTTTATTTCTTTCAATTTCGCATCCTGATCAATTTTATAAATTGTCAACTTGCCATCCATTTGTTTTGTAGGATCAATCATCCAGCTGGTTATAGTAGTATCATCCACTGCATCCATCAATAAAAATATACCCCATTCAGGCTTGCCGGATGGCCTTCCTTTGGCGTCCATATTTCTTGCAGTGATAACATGGAACCTCCTAACACTGTAAGTTTTGTTGTCGACTGTCAATTCTGCTTTAAAGGACATATTTTATTTAATATAAATTAAAAAAATATTTTACTGAACCCTTGTAACACTGCCATCAGGAGAAAACCTGTATACATTACCTTCCCATTGTCCGAAATCAATCGGGATAACTTCACAGACTAACCGTGTTGGGTCATATCTCAGGTTGTTATACGATTGGGTCACATCGCTCGCATATACATTGGCGTTAGTATAAGCAGCCATTTCACTGCAAAATCTTCTTCCATCTCCATAAGTACCGTTGGCAAAAGGAGCAGTATTGGCAGGGCCGCAGGCATAAAGTATGATATCTGCAGCACAATTGTACAAGCCGTTCATTACGCTTACATTTGCCAAAGTGAGATCTTCCCTGCATAATTGAAGTCCGAATCCTAAGGACATCGGAATACATGCACTTCCGGTATCAGTTGACTCATAACCATGGCACATGATCATCAGACGCGATATACTGGAAGCAGCCGTTCCGCTAATGGTCTGTATCAGGCCGGCAATAGGAAATTGCGCATCTACATCAAAGCTATAATCGGCCATTGCGGTGGGGGTCGGCCCTTCAAGGCGCGTGTCGTGAACAAGAACTGTTGGCATTTGCTGAATAATTAAAAGTTAAACCAATAAATTTTATTCAACCGAAAAACTCAATTCGTAAAATAAACAATCAAATAGCCATACAAAAAAACTAACGACGAAAGCTTATTTAAATCGTCAAACGTTAAAATTGAAACTATGCCAAGCTGATATCAGATGCTGATGCTGATAAAACTCAACAATGCATACATTTCCGGGCTCGGTTTCATCAGGCCACCTGCCTGTAAATAACCTCCGAATGGAATAGCCCTTATTTCAGTCCAGATTCCTGCAACAGTAAGTACTGAATCAAATGGAGGAGGCGGGCCTGCGCCATTAAAAACGGCCCCCATGTCAACACACTGGATCAGATAGGCGGCTTCATTATAAACATGCTCACTATCTGCTCTTGCTGATTCCCCCAAAACTCTTGTTACTAAACCAAATGTACTATCAGCACTATCCTGAAAAATATTTAACTGATAAGGAACCCCTGTATCTCCGACCTGGTCTTCTATCACTTTTGCTATATCTGTTCCTGACCATCCAAAAGTTAATCCGAATATTCCGTTGCTGTTTGTATGAAAAAGTCCACGGTTACTATATGTAGGTACCGGTCTCCATATCTGCCCTACATGATTCAATGCAACAGATTTATCTGACAAGGGATTGCCATAACTATCAGTTATTTTTCCTATAATCAGCCCGGTATTGTACCCCATGGTAAAAAGTTTAATAAACAGAATACCCATTTCTAATATTAATCAATCTCCTGATTAAATATTAGATCCAGAATTACTGAGCGCACATCATAAGGAATTATTGGCCTTGCGCATATTCAGCCTGCCATTCTGCAGAATCGGGATCATCACCTTTTTGTCCATCCAGCTTAATCAGGAAGTTTTTAGCAGGGAAATATGGCGTCATATGAATGTCCAGGAAAATTCGGTCTTTTTGTTTAGGGTCCTGTTCAAATCTCAAAATCTTGAACTTTTCAATCAACTTGCCCGGACCGGTAATATTATCTAAAAATTTTACAATCTGCTTTTGAATATCCATCCTGGTATTTACGTTGAAATTTTCAAATGCCCTCCGGTTCAGGAAATCAATCAACACTTTGGTAACATAATCGAAAACACGTACAACAGAATATGTTTGCAGGCCAATATTATCGCCATTGAACAAAGTTTTTGCAGAAAACGGCATTACTTTACCATATTCATTTACCATAGGTACCAAGCCTATTTTTTCCAGTTGGGCGATTTCGCTTTTCTTAAGCTGGAAGCGGACGCCATCTATTTCATTCAGGGCGCCATGTTTTCTTCCTGCTGCAACTTGAGACATTAACGTACTGTACACTTTACCGGCAAGTGCGGTGGATGGTGGAATGAAAAGATCATCTTCTTCGCCAACTTCCTGGCTTTTGCCGCGGCCTACTAACCAGTTGCAGGTCATCATTACATTCGATAAATAAGCATCTCCTCCGGTGAGATCTGCAGATTCAAACAAATCAACCACATCATCCGGCCCGTCAAGGTGTTCGAAATCGGTAACAAGCATCACTTTATTTTTGTAAGCAATCCTTGCCCACTTATCAACTACTTTTTTCGATCCAAGATAGCCCGGAATGGCCAATATGGAATAGTTGTCACGAAGATCGAGGCGGTCGTAATTTTGTTGCAATTCTTCAGAAACAGCATCAATGAAAACAGTATTATCCAGATCGGACAATTGTTCCATCGAGGCATTCATAACATACACATTCTTTGCTTTATCCTGGTCAGTATTCTTATAAAAATTATTTACCGAGCGGTAAGAACGTTCCAACTCCCGTGTGGCTTCTAAAGCACTCTTCAGGTTTTTATTCAGCAAGCTCTGGGCCTTATCAGATTTGGCCTGGGCATTTTCAATAAGGGATACAACAGAATCGGAAGAAGACAGGAGGTCGAGGATCAGCTCAAACCTTTTCTTTAAGGCAGCCCGTTCATCTTTTTTAGAATCTTCAGAAAGGAAAATTTTCTTTCTTGCTTTTTTATCGGGGTTTAAATTCTGCGCCCCGTCGATAGTAGTTTCGATAATACCAAAGCCTCCGTATTTAGTTAAAGCAGACAAGCCCTGGTCAAGCGATAATTCCCGCAGCTGTTCTTTTTCCGCAGATTGTGCACCCTGAACTTGTTTTTCTTCGTTAGCCATAAGAATGATGTTTTGAAAATAATATTATGCAGGTTGTTCCATTTCGTTAATTAGTGCTTTGATGCACGACATATATGCCGCTTTTGCATCTTTGTTTTCCAGCAATGTTTTGAGAATTTTATTCGATTTTAACTGCTTCACAAACTTCTGTAGGTCGTCGCATTGCTGGTTTAATTCATTGAGATATGCACTTTGTTTGGTAATACCTTGTTTTCCGAAATCGGCGAGGCTTTCAAAATGCAGTTCTTCTGATTTGGAAGAACCATCTTCTGTTTCAAACTCTACCTCCTTGGCAGGTTTAAAAAAAGCAAATACATCACTTACATTTTTCAGGTCGGGAATGATCTGTGGGGAAAGTGGTGGGTCGTCTGTGAGCTTTTCGATCAGTAAAGTGCGATTTTGTGGTATATCTGCAATTCCTTCACTGACTTCATTTTTTCTTTCCTGACCACCGATGTCATAATTGAACATAAATCAAAATTTAGAAAGTAAGTATTATTGTTTAAGAATATTGCTTAAAGAAATATCTAATTTAAAAAATAATTTTTGTTCCTAGCTTAATACATCAAGTTTCAGTTCATAATGAATATTCCAGACTGCTGATAGTTCAATACCCCAGCCAGCATAAGGCACATCAACAATAATGCCTGCAGGGTGGCCGTCATAAGCATCAAAGCTACCCATAATGTTATTTGCTAAATTGGTTATATAGTTTAATTTATTTTTATTTTCTGCTACTTTAACGCCTTTAGCAAACGCCTCCAGGATTTCATATTCCTCTTTTTTTATAGGTATCCTTCCAATTTTTTCAACAGCTGAAACTGTAAGACTCGGACCACCCAAATCAACTTTATGTACCTGAGTATAGAACTGTGCATTAAATACTCCTAATAATGATATACCTACTGATCCTCCTAATCCCGGCCCTAATCTGATGCCAAATGCTGTACAACCATAGTATGATGAAGGATCTGCTATTTGATCTGACCTAACTATGTAACCGGTCAGCGACTCCGTGCCAGCTAAAAACAACGTACCTCCGGTTTTCACAACAACTCCAATCCAAAAATTTCTTGAAGACAGACTCATTTTAAAACATTAATATCATCAACTCACACTGTTTGTTACTTTCAACATGGATTCGAATCAATAATATTCACCTACAAATTCAAAAAGAAAAATTACAATTTTGTTTCTACACAACCAATTTTAATTATAAAATTTAATTAATTTAAATCGCCTTTAAAATCTGCAACACGATTAATATTGTATTCCAAAATCATTTTATATCGGTTTCATTTTTGTTGTTCCAAACTTAAATCTTTTACCAGGTCAACCCAAGTCCAAATGGGCAAACAACATTTAAAATGGGTGAACTGCATTTAAAATGAAAACAAACCGTTGGTTATAATAACGAACTGAACCGTTGGGGTAAAACCATTCTCTCAGAAGCAACATGCAAGATGTCTTGTTTATTCAGGATTAAGAAATTGGTTTTCATCTTAGGAAAACAAACCACTTAGCAAGACAATTGCAAATGATATCCTGTAACCTGACAAAGGTAAACAGAACAACATATTAAAATGTTGTTTCCGCAATTTTTGTTCATCCCCTTTTTGGGTTATGCCTTTTTAAAATCCCAGTCAATTTCATTCTCATTTTTCAGGCTAAGATTTATAGCCGAGCCTTTTATTACATCGCCTGAGATAATTTTTCTGGAAATTGGCCGTCTGAGCTGATTCCGGATTACGCCTTTAATTTGCCTCGCGCCATATTTTGGCGTGAAACCGGATAAAGTAAGATTGCGTTTTGCGTCCGGTGTTATGGATAGAGAAATGCCTTGCTTTGACAAAGGGTCTGTCAGGCTTTTTAAATGAATATCGAAAATTCGAACCGCATTCTCTTCAGAAATGGGAGCGAAGGGCACAATTTCAGTAAGCCTCGCCAGAAATTCAGGCCTGAAATACCTGGCCATAATTTCCATCATATCTGTTGAAGAGGGGATTTCTCCTTTACCAAATCTTTCTACTATAAAATCGCTTCCGATATTGGATGTGAAAAGCACAATTGCATTTGAAAAATCTCCTTCCTTACCCAATCGGTCATGTAATTTCCCCTCGTCTAAAATTTGCAGGAAAATATCAAATACAGAGGGGTGCGCTTTTTCGATTTCATCGAACAAGACAACTGAATAAGGCTTTTCTCTGATTTTGTTTACCAGCATGCCCCCTTCTTCATAACCCACATATCCCGGAGGGGCCCCATAGAGAAGCGCCGCCGAATGTTCTTCTTTGAATTCAGACATATCGAACCTGATAAGAAAGGATTCATCATTAAAAAGAAAATCAGCAAGCGATTTAGCCAACTCCGTTTTTCCCGTCCCGGTGGGCCCTAATAAAAAGAATGACCCTATCGGTTGACCGGCTTTAATTAGACCAGACCTTGATTCTAAAATAGCTTCGGAAACAGCTTTGATAGCATGGTCTTGCCCGATTACTCTTTTTTTGAGCACATCTTCAACCGATAATAACTTTTCTCTTTCTTTACTTTGAATTTTTCCGAGCGGTATACCGGTTTTATAAGATATTATGGCAGCCACATCAGTTTTGGTAACCGATTCTCTTTTCTCATCTGCAAAATTCTTCAAACGGGAAACGGAAGATTTCATTTGATCGGATAGTACAGAAGCCACTTCAAGATCAAGGTTCTCCATTTCTCCGCTTTCATCCAGTTTATTGAAAAGAATAGGGCTGATCTTATCTCTTAATTCTTTATAGCACCACTTCAGCTTATCGAGGATATCTTCTCTGTCATCGCTCCCGGTAATGGATAACAACTTTTTTTCAACATCTTCCAGCTCTCTTATTGAAGTATCGCCCATCATTTTAATGGCGGCCATTGTTCTGTCAATAAGGTCGACTGCGGAATCGGGGAGCCTCCTGTCTTTTGAATATCTTTTTGCCAACACGACGGCATCTCGCAGGGCATCAGTTTCTACTTTCAGGTCATGGTGCTTTTCATATAATGGCACTACATTTTTGAGCATATTAATTGCCGTTTCGATATCCGGTTCTTCTACCTTTATTACTTCAAAGCGTCTGCTGAATGCTTCATCTGATTCAATATATTTTCTATATTCCTCATTGGTCGTAGCGCCAAGTAAAGTCAATTCGCCCCTGGCCAGCTCCGGTTTTAAAAGATTTACTACCCCTGTTCCGATAGACCCTTTGCTGTCGAGTAATAAATGAATTTCATCTATAAACAGGATTGCTTTTTCAAATTGTTTGATTTCTTTGATAATGTTTTTTATCCTGTCTTCCACTTCGCCTTTATACGAAGCGCCAGCCACCAAAGCACCGGTATCCAGTTCAAGCAGCCTTGCATTTTCCAGCATCTTGGGTACTTTACCTTGTATTATGGCCTGAGCAAACCCTTCAATAAGTGCTGTTTTACCGACGCCTGGTTCACCTACAATGATTACATTAGGTTTCGTTCTCCTGCCCAATACTTCAATCATCATCCGCAACTCTTTATCACGGCCAATTATCGGGTCCAGCCTGCCTTCCTCAGCAAGCGAGGTTTTATCAACACAGTATTTGTACAGCGCATTTGCTTTGGCTGCCGCAGTTTCATTATTGTTTTTTGTTGTGGTGTTTTTCTGATCCGGTTTTATAGACTGCTGAATAGTATCTTCACTGATTGCAGCATCCATGATTTCCTTTTGTGTAGAAGGGAATGTCTTCAACTGGTCATGCGTAAAAGCAGCGCCAGGTTTAAGCAATGCGGCAAATATGCTGATGGGGTCTGTATAATCGTGGTTGAGTTGCATCGCAATTAAATCAGCCAGTTCAATGGCTGCAGCGGCTTTTGCATCGGCAGAAGCCGTAGCGGCAACTTTCGCAGTTTTAGGATAAGTTTCTATTCGTATTTCAGCCCATTCCCGCATGAAGTTGATATCTTTTTGTATTGCGGCCAGCCATGAAGCAAGCCCGACTTCATTATGAAGCAATGCAAGCATCAGGTGACCGGGGCCAAAAGTTTCATTACTGAATTCTTTGGCTAAAGATTGGGCTATTGAAATAGCTCTTCTGGACTCTTCATTAAAAGCCATAAAATTTATTTTTGAATAGAATGATTAACCCATATTCGACAACTTCTTTAATTCGTTGTCAATTTTTTTGAGTATTTTATTTACTTTATCTCCGTCAGGATAATTCGGGCTCGACTTTTCAAAAACATCTTTTGCCGATGACAATATGCCTCTTTTCTCAATAAGGTTTTTGGTGTTTTGGGCTTTGTCGTATAATGACTGTCCTGTTTCAAAAAGTACGGTCGCTTTTTGTGCTTCGGTTATATTACTGTTTTTACCTGAAGACGCCGATGACTGAAGAGCTTGCTTGTCTTTTTTACAGGCTTCCAGATCGTCCTGTGCTTTTTGCAGTTGTGCCTGAAGTTGTGCTTCTTTTGCATTATTTGTCATAGCTCCTCCGCCACCACCGCCAGAAGGTGGCGAAGCAGGTTTTGCACTTGCAGCTGCAGCAAGCTTTGCAATTTCAAGCTGGGTGTTGCATGCCTGCAATGCAGTTTGCGCTTTTATGAGTTCATTGGCATCGCCTCCTTTAGCCAGCAATGAGCTTTGCAGTTGACTGATCGTGTTCCTGTAAGATAGTATTGTGGTGAATGCATTAATGTAGTTAAAAGAATTCTTTTTGGAGATGGGGGAAATAAATCCTGCACTGTCGCTCTGTACTTCTGAAATTACATTACTGATGTCTTTCTGGTATTGATTCAACTGTGTTTGAAGATTTCCTTTTTCAATATCGTTTGTAGAACTCAGGTAATTTTTATCAGTTTGAACAAGACTATTCAGGCTTGATGTAGCCCCGTCAATTTTTGCCATCAGTTTGGCTTGTTCTTCTTCAGTGGTTTTGTACAATTCAATCTTATTTTTAAAAATGCCTGCAGGTACATTAAATAAGAAATAAGAAATAACAACCACTGCTAATAGTGACAGGGCATATACTCCGATGAATTTTCCAATAGCAGCGCTTCTTGCACTTTTGTTTACTGCATCCATAATGTGATTTTTTCTTCTTTATAAATTTGCTTTGGTAAGTGTTTCCCATATTATCAGGATAAGGGGCTCCAACGGGTATTTGGTTTTTCCTGAGGTGGATTTTGCGGTTTGGTTTCTTTTACTTCCTGCTCGATTACAAAAATATTCTGGCCTTTCTTTTTTCCGATAAAATCAAGCAAGGACAGTTTCTGGAATATCTGGATATATAATTGATATATCTGCCCGATTTCAGTGAAAACAAGCTGTATGTCAAAATGGTTATACTGCAGTTGCAGTGATTTTGTGGTGGCCAGTTCAATACTTCCGGCTTGTACATCTGTCCATTCCGCAAAGTAGTTGAGCATTTCTTCCCTTTCTTTTTCGGTGTAACAAACCAGGAGTGTATTTATATATTGGATATTGCTCAGCAGAAATACAAACAAGTGAACAGGTGCAGCCTGACTGATGATCCATTGGTTGTATAATTTTTGCGAGGATAAATATTTCAGCATGTTTTCGCTGAGCTTAAGGATACTTGCAGAAAGGGTGGTAGCTTGCTGCTGTTGTGTTTTTGAATTTATTTTTTGAATAATTCTTGTACAATATTGTTCCCAGTTTTCAAGCTGTTGACGGAAATTTCTGTGCCATTGCTCTAAGGCTGGCAATGATGCGATGGAACTGCATGGCGGGATATAATCTTTCTGATAAATGAGATCACCGTTCTGGTAAACGATTTTTCCTAAAACCAGGCTTGTTTGCAATTGCCCGAGATTAACCTGTTCGGCAGGCACAAGATCAAGTTTAACATCAGCTTTAGTGAAAGGATGACGGGGAGGATTTTCATTCATCAGTGGTTCGCCCACAGGTATTCTTTCGAAAACATTAACCGTTAGCACAATGAAAAGCGACTGTGATTGAGAAGTCTGAAGATTGAATTTTTTGGCAACCTCTTTAAAATTCGTATTCAGTTTTATCGGATCATTTGAAAGCAGTTGAATCCTGCAACCGTTTGCTGTTACGGCTTTGCAGGCGTTGAGCTCAATATTTATCTGCTGGCTAAAATCGCAAAATACATTTATTTCAAATGAACCTTCAGCAGCCAGTAAACCAAAGTTATAGGCTGTTAAGTGTTGTGCGGAAACATCTCTTAATTGTTCCTGGAGATATTGTCCCGTCTGATCGAAATGAAGCTTTGAAATTTTCATTCCGTCAATCCAGTTCACAGGTAAATAGTTCAGGTCTCCAAGCATGCTGTAATAATTTAAATGACAGTAGTGTAATTTAGTCTACCAAAGTAAGATATTTCATTTTCAACAACAAATGAAAGTGAAGTTTTTGAAAAGTCCAGTTCGAATTCGATATTATTTTCCAATGGCACAAACAAATTACAAAGAAATTCGTGAATTTTCATTTTTTGCCCGCCCGGCATATAATCAATAAGATTATCCAGCTTCTGCAGAAAGATTTTGATTTTGAATGATTGTGTTGTTGAAAAAACCGCTCCATCCAGAATGGTATCGCTGCCCAGCACGCTACTTCCCAGAACAGGTGCATTTTTGATACTGTATTTTTGAGGGGCAGATGGAATTATTTCGACTTCGTCGCCGCTAACTGCACTAATCACAAAACCGGTCAGCTTTGTATCTCCGACCAGTTTATGAAGCACCGGCATTAATAAACCCAGCTTGCTTTTTTGGAGTTCGGTAAAAAAATCCGGGAAATCCCAGAGGGAATCAATCAAATCCGTATGCAGGTCGCCGTTAGTTTCGAACAAAAACTTCCGCTCTTCAGTTTCAAGTTTTACGCGCAACCTGTAAAATTCCTGTTCAAAGGGGTTGAAAAACTGCCTAGCTGATTTTTCAAGTTCGTTTTGGAATTTTATTTCTTTAATGATCTTTTCTTTGTCGAACGTTTTTTGGGTGTCCGAAGGCTGATGGAAGAGATCTTCCGGAAGCTTATCATAAATCCCATCCCTGTTTACAACAAAGCGTAACTTCTTTTTCCTTGAATTGCTTAGTTCAACATGTTCGGTTTTTTCGATATCCCTGTGATAGCTCCTTGAGAACAAACTGTTATTAACAACGGTAACGTCTTCCATGCTTATGTTGTCAGATATCAATTCGGCGAGAATAATTTCAAGCCTTATATCCAACTGCATCCGGTTCAGTAATTCATTTATTTTTTCCAGTGAAGACATTTCTTCAGTTATATTTTATACGAGTTTTATCTGAAAAGGAATATTATTGGCTGATTGCTTTTCTATTTTCAATTTGAGTTGTAACAGGCGCTGTTCCCACTCTTCTTCAGTGAGGCTTCCTGGTTCAGGATAAATTGTGATAACCATTGTTTGAACAAAGCCTTCCGTTTGAGCACTGCTTTTTATAAACGCTTTTTTATAATCAATATTCCTGGCACTTTTTCCAAGCTCGGTCTGCACAAATGTTTTCAGGTCTTGCAGGGTCACTATCCTGTCATGAGTTAATAAAGAGGTTTTATAATGATCAATTTTTTCGGAATCACTGAATTTATTTTTTCCGCCATAAGTGGAACTAATTAAAAAAATTGAATTCGATTTTACATTACTGTTCCGGTAGGGTGCCAGCTTGGAGCCCACCGGAATTTTGTTGCTTATTTCTCCTTTACAACTCCAGAATTCAATCATTACATTAGCACCTTCTCGTTGGGGTTTGATCATCAGGTAAGGGTATGGTGACTGAGTTTTATTCTGCAGTTTTATTTTTTCTTCAATTCTTGCCAGCACCTGGTTCAATTCGCGGATATTCTGTATAAGGAAATCTTCCCCGAGTGATGCGAAATAAGAACTTTCTTCTTTGATAAGTTCGGCAAGGCTGGTAAGCGTATCGTTGGAATTGCGCTGGTCGAACCTGTTTATTCCGTACCTCAAAGTATACGTTTCGGGACCCATGTTTTCTGGGTTCGCAAAAGGAATAAGCTTAATCGGTTGTCCATAACTGTTAGTAATTTCCCTGATGGATAAAAAAGTACCGTCAGTTTCCATCGGAACGATATTCAGGCTCTGTCCAAGTTTGTAAGTAATCTTATTCAATTTCCTGTTCAAAACAGGAACTGCATTAATGCAGCAGAAAATGGAATCCAGTGCTTCTTCAGGAACTGCGGTTGGGAACTTCACTTCCATCCATAAAACCGGTTCGCGTAATTCTTTGAGCTCTTTTTTATCGAAAAACAGTTCAAAGGTTTCAGGATATGCCTGCCGTTTTACCTTAAGTTGTTCCAGAGTTTCAGCGTTGGTAACGGTAATATATTGGGGATTGAAAATGTCATATACTTCCTGTTCTATGTTTTGCATGGCGTCAAACTGAGCGGCAAGTTTTACTGCGGCCGTTTGTTTTTGATTAATTGTCACCAATCCCGGAATATGTTGCAGGCTGCGGCCATTAAGGAACCAATGTGTATAGGGAAGGTAAGAAAACCAGTTCCTGCTTTCGCGCTGGTTTGGCCAGTTAAAAAAGAATGAAATATTCTGCAGTTTTTCTACGTCTTCATGCAGTTCGATACCCAGCCAGACCGTATGCTCATAATCCACTGATTTTTTTGAAGAAGAAGCAATGGAAAATCTTTGATTGCCATCTCCGATTTCAAATAATTCACGTGAAGAAGAAATGTATCTGATAGCTCCGTCTACCAGTTTCATAGCATGGGAAGGAGAAAAAAACAATTCTGTATTTTGTTCATCACGTTTTTTGTCGTTGCCGGAAGGCCTGTATACGAATTGCACGTCGGTATGCAAAACTGATACAGGTTCTGATGACCTGGCTTGTATCATTCCGTAAGCAGGGCGAACGGCAACAGTTCCGGGATATAATAATTCCGCCAGCCGTTCAAGCATCCTGTTTTGAGCTTTGCCGATTTCATCTGCAGTCTTTTCAAATTCAACCGCACAGGCTTCAATAAGCAGATTCACGAGCGGATCAAAATCGTCCATTTCGGATTCGGAGAAACCCCAAAGTTCGGCGGCATGTTTCAGCATCCTGTTGCGAACGCGGTCGCGCAAAAAATATTTCTGGGCTAATTCTTCAAAAGCCATTCTTTAAGTTTAAGATAGTAAGAGGTCAAAAGATATTTAAAATTAATTTTTTTGAACGACTCATCCAACTTAGGGGCTGAATGCCTGCAGAAAATTAGCTGAATATTTCATGTTGAACATAAAATCATCTATTTTTATTGTAGCAATTTTGAGTAACAGGTATTTCTATCATAAATTATAGATATGGGACAACCCGCAGCAAGAATAGGAGATATGCATGTTTGCCCGATGGTAACCCCGGGTTTGCCGCCTATACCACACGTTGGCGGACCTATTACAGGACCAGGTTGCCCCACTGTATTGATCGGAGGCACACCTGCTTCTGTAGTTGGCGATTTATGCGTTTGCGTTGGCCCCCCTGACTCCATCGTCATGGGATCTACTACAGTTCTTATCGGCGGCAAGCCCGCAGTACGAATGGGAGATAATACTGCGCATGGTGGGTCAATCGTACTGGGTTGCCCTACTGTTCTCATTGGGTAGTATAAAAAGCATTTTTGCTTTCATTGTTAAATAACGGTTTCCATTTTATATTTCGTTAAACAGGTATTTTTGGAGCAATTGCTTGCCTTCTTCTATTGCTTTTCTGCCACTCGATTCAATACCATACCATCCATGATAACCGCTTTCTCTGCATAAGGATATCATTTCAGCCGTCTGTTTCTCGGAAGGTTGATTACGATATGACATCCCTTTTGCAAACGCGAGTGTTTTTTGTAAGTAAACATAGTTGTTGAAGTTATCTGAAGGTTCCCGCCAGTCAGGATAAGTACCGAATAAAGGGTGATTTACTTCTTCGATCAGCTCAACCATAAAATCAGCATTATCGGATACCCCGCCGTGATTTTCTATCAGAATATGAATGCCGGAACCTGAAGCGTAATCCAATAGAAGATGATAGGATTCTGCTGCCCATTTTAATGCATCTGTTTTCAAGCAGTTTTCAGATCCGCGGCAATTGGTGCGTATTGCATGGCAACCCAGATAATGGGCAATATCTATCCATTTCCGATGATTGATCGCAAATTGTTTGCGATCTTGCTTTTCAATAGCACAACCATCGCCTTCATCATCCACCATAATCAAAATCATTTGGATGCCATAATCAGCTGCATTTCTTTTTAATGTATTGAGGTATTCTACAGTAGGCACTTCAAATAAAGTGTTTACAAATTCAATCCCGTTCAGCCCAAAATCTTCCCTGGCAACCCTTGGAAAGTCGAGTGTTTTCCATTTGCCGGCGCGGATCTCTTCAACAAGCGCCCATTGGGCAAGGGAGATATCATCTTTTTTCATTGTAGTTACTTATTTATAGAGGCTAAGTTATTACAAGCATTTTGAATGGTATATAATCAACAGTATTAATCAGAAAACAAATTGCAGTTACAAAAAGGAATATGATATGGCAGTATTTTGAAGTGATGGCATATAAGTTACATTCAAACAAAACATGTTAATTTGTTATTACCTTATCCTGCTTAATATTGATGCATCATATATTTGATTTCAGAAATAAGCAGATTGATTTTTTTATAAAAAACCAGATTGCTATCAGTATGGGAAGGCGTATTATTAATTGATTTTACCGGTTAGCCATCCTCGTTATATTGGTAAGTGTAGGTAATAGTATAACTCAACCCTGAAGTGTTGAGATTATTGGCTACGTATAGATGGCGGATTATTGGAAGAAATATACCCTGAAGATAATGCGGCAGGTAATAATGAAATCGGGCTTTTCCCGGTCATGCACATGATAATTGTTAGTTTGAGTTAACACACCAGTCGTGAAATTGTAATATTTCATTTCTGAATAATTGTTATTTGCGTCTATATTGAATTCCGATTGCAGCACTTTACTACCTGTAGTTATGGCTTTTCTTGTAGCGTTTATTTTTCCCGAGTTAAGGCTTTATATGATAATTGTGTGTTTCAATAACTCCGCTGGTTAAATAGTATTCAACCTTGTTCCACCTTGCCGGAACTGTTATAGTAATAAACATTGCGCACATCATCTGGTGATGGGGATAATACCGCATATTTATCTTATCAGTATGTTCATTTACTGATTAACAAAAAATCAGTTTTGACTAGATGACGCAACAGGATAACCAGTCTCCGGCAAGAAAAAGGATTCATGTGATTCATCCGGAGTTTTCAAGTGAAAATTAATACTGAATTCTGAAAACAGCTGATGAAAAGACCATTAATGGACATGTATGAAGGGAATAATTTACTGGGGGATGTGCCGATGATAATCAAGTTCCGCTTTATTTCCAATACCTGGTTAGGCGTAAAAAATTTAATTTCGTAGCAGAATTTTGCCTGTTTGCCTCTTTTCAGTATAATGAAATCGCAGATAACATAAGTTTATACATAAAAAAAGATTTTATGAGAAAATATTTCCTCTTAAAAAAAATGAAGAATCACATGAACGGATTGCTGTGGGTTGGGTTGCTTGCAATTACATTTGTTTTTGCAACAACAGCCTGCAGTGCCCAGCCCACTCCGGATAAATCATTACTGGCGCTTTCAAAAACCAATCACACACTGGCGATTGTTGATCCGAGAACTTTAAAAATTATTGCACGTATACCCGTAGGTCAGGACCCTCATGAAGTTATTGCGTCATCAGATGGGAAAACTGCTTATGTTACCATTTACGGAGGCGGAAGTCTGCATGAACTGAATGTAATTGATCTCATTGCGCAAAAACCATTGGTAAATGTTGATACAAAACCTTTGTTTGGCCCTCACGGCCTCACATTTGCTAATGGAAAAGCCTGGTTCACTGCAGAAGGTTCAAAGTCAGTTGGCCGTTACGATCCGACAACCGGGAAGATTGACTGGAGCATGGGAACCGGGCAAGACAGAACTCATATGATCTATGTAAGTGGGGATGGTAAAAAAATTTATACAACAAATGTTTCATCAGGCACAGTCAGCATACTCGTCGATACATTAATACAGCCGCCTGTAAGAATGGTTGCACCGGCGGGAAATCAAAATACATCAAACCCTCAACAGCCGCCGGCCGGTCCGCCGCCTCCGGGATTCGGCCCTCATGAAGATTGGATACAGACTGTTATCCCGACAGCAAGAGGTTCAGAAGGATTTGATGTGTCGCCTGATGGCCGCGAATTATGGACCGCATCAAGTGATAACGGCGTAATCTCCATAATTGATCTTGTTTCAAAAAAATTAGCCACACAAATTGATGCAAAAGCTTTTGGCGCAAATCGTTTGAAATTTACACCCGACGGAAAACTCGTGTTTATTTCAAGTCTGCGCGATGGGCAACTGTTTATTTATGATGCGGCTTCTCGTAAACAATTAAAACAACTAAGCATAGGGCATGGTGCAGCGGGTATATTGATGGATACTGACGGCTCGCGTGTGTTTGTGGCATGTTCTGCAGATAACAATATTGCTATTATTGATCTTAGAACTTTAGAAGTTACCGGCCATCTTGATGTAGGCGGAGTTCCTGATGGTCTTGGCTGGGCAATACGTTAATGAACCAGCATGAACATTTATTTTTTGACCCAGTAATCGGCAACAGTAACCTCGCTGGCAATGGCCAATGAAATTTTGAACAGTTTAGGATACATGGGCATTTTCTTATAGCTGTCCAGGTCTTCTTTGGAAGTGAAAGTAGTTACGTACACATGCTTTATTATACCTGTATCACGTGTGGAAATATTAACACCTGACTCGAAATCTTTCACCATCGGGCCTTTTGACAAGTTTGCATAAATATCATCCAGTGCACGCACACTGTCTGAAGGAATATCTTTCTTGAAACTGATCATAACAATATGCCGTAAAATCGATGAAGAGGTATTGGTGTTTTGCGCGGCAACCTTACCTTCAAGAAATAAAAAAAAACTGACAAAAAGTAAAAGCAAAATATTTTTTCTTTTCATAACGGGCATTTTTATAGTAAGCTACTGAATTATTTAATAAACTCACTCAGTTGGCCCATGAATTATTGTTCCCGAAAAACTTATTAAGATATGAATATATACTGCGGATAACAGTATTTTTTCTGCATATGGGCTGCGGGATTGAGCATAAGGCCCACAGGAGCGATTTGCGAGCGACGAGGACTTGCAGCGAAAACCCGGACGGATGCTGAACAGAGAGGAAATGCTGACAGCCCTGATAAAATTTTCGAATATCTTTAACAATGAATGAATAGCAGGGCCAGCTTTCCATATCGGTACCGTGTAGTTATTTTTTTATGCCTGTTGATGATCATTACGTATCTCGACAGGATAAGCATTTCGTTAGTGGGAGTGAGGATTAAATCGGATTTTCATCTCAGTAATACGCAATTCGGAATGGTACTTGGCGCTTTTTCTTTGTCATATGCGTTGTTTGAAATCCCTTCCGGTATCTGGGGCGACCGTATTGGTCAGCGGGCAATTTTTATACGTATTGTGTTATGGTGGTCGCTGTTCACGGCACTAACGGGGATGGCTACCGGATTTCTTTCCCTGCTTATTATACGGTTTCTGTTTGGCTCAGGAGAAGCAGGTGCAGTGCCCAATACCGCTGCTGCGGTATCGCGCTGGTTCCCCATGCAGGAAACATCAAAAGGTTTGTCGATTGCCATTGCAGGTCAATATATTGGCTCAGCCATTGGGCCGGTAATAATGGTACCTATTGCGCAGGCATATGGATGGCGTTCCGGTTTTTTTGTGAATGCTGTTATTGGCGTGTTGTGGGTTATTGTTTGTGTGCTTTGGTTCAGAAATAACCCTTCAGAGATGAAGCGGATTTCAGAACAGGAAAAAATACTGATAGAAACAAACAGGCGTTTCCAGTTTCACCGGCAAAATATTCACTGGAGAAAAATTTTAAAAAACAGGAGTTTATTAGCGCTGGTCATTGCGTTTTCTGCTTCGCAATGGTCAAATTATTTTTTTATTGCCTGGATGCCCTTGTATCTCCAGGATGGGAAACATTTTTCTGAGAATGAAATGCGCTTTACTTTTTCATCAGTATTTGCTATCGGTTTTTTAGCCTGTTTGTTCAGTGGCTATCTCGGAGACTGGTTAGTGAAAAGAATAGGTTTGAAGAAAGGAAGAAGTTTATTTGGCCTTACCGTTTTAGGCGTTTTGGGCATTTCTATCCTGTTGCAAACTTTTATTGCCAACCACACAACCATCATTATACTGATGATTATCGGTATAATCTTTCAGGCATTGCATGGCATACCGGCGTTTTCAGTTTGTGTGGATGTTGCCGGCAGCAGGGCGGCAAGTGTTTCAGGCATTATGAATTTTTGCGGCCAGCTTGCTGCTTTTTTAATTGTTATCGTGTTTGGCAAAGCAGCAGATTTTTCGCATGGTTTTAATGTTTCATTGTATATTATCAGCGCTGCATTATTTGTTGGTGCATTATTGTGGTTATTCGTTGATGCTTCCAAACAGCTTGTTGAAGAAAATATATCAGAATATGAAAAAGCTGAGCACAACCACTAAAGTGAGCAACAGTGTTGTTAATCCTAAAAAATTCGCCAGCCTGCCATTGGCCTGTTTTCCCATTATTTTTTTGTTATTGCAGATATGCAAAATGATCCCGATAAGTATGGGCGCGGTGATGCCGTACAATTCGGTAGTGTAAAGAAGCATTTTCACCGGGCTTAGGTCCAGGATATTCAATAAAAGCCCGATGACTGTTGCCATAATAATGACGGAATAAAAATGTTTTGCTTCTGAAAAGTTTTTATTCAGCCCTTTTTCCCAATCAAAAATTTCGGCAAGAATATATGATACCGTTGCTGATAATACGGGTATGATCAGAAAGCCGGTACCGATTATTCCGATCGAAAATAACAGATAAGTAAAATTGCCTGCCAATGGTTTCAATGCAACTGCTGCATCCTGAACTGTGTTGATTTCTTTTATGTGTTGCTGATGGAGCACAGTGCCTGCAGCAAGCATGATAAAATACATGATCAGCACGGCAAAAAAACTTCCAAATAAAATATCCGCACGCATCCGCAGAAAAATATATTTTGAATGAACGATCTTTTTGTTCATTATTTCCATGTCTTCCACTTCCATAGATGTCTGCCAGAAAAAAACGTAAGGAGAAAGGATGGAACCGATTAAGCCTGTTAAAACAAGAAGGAAACTTTTGTCAATAATAATTGTAGGGAAAAAAGTATTTTTCAAAATAAGTTTCCAGTCTTGTGTAGCCCAAAAAGGAACGATAGTATAAATTAGTAAGCTGAGGCAAACCAGTTTCATTACCTGTTCGATTTTCCTATACGGCATTACTACGAGAAGCGTAATAAGTAATGCTGCAAAAAATATAGAAAAAATAAAAGGAGGGATAGACGGGTAAACAAGATTGGCTACAGCGCCCATGCCGGCAATATCTGCACCAATATTTAATAAGAAGGCAGGGCAACTTATGATGAGAAGCATATACAAAAGCCACCGTGGATAATAATTCTTTACAATTCCCGGCAATGTTTTTTTATTTACAATCCCTATGCGTGCGCACATTTCCTGTATTGATGCAAGCAGAGGATAGGCAATGATAGCGGTCCATAAAGTGGCCGGACCAAAGTTAGCGCCAGCTTGGGAATATGTTGTAATAGCAGATGGATCATCATCGCTTGCACCGGTAACAAGGCCTGGACCGAGTGTATGCCAGAAGCGGTTAATCTTTCTTTTTAACTTTTGCAGGTTAACCATGAATATCAGTCCAAAATAAATAGGACCAGTGATCTATTTTGATTTTTTGGTTTTTGGTAAATATCTTTCTTTGATAATGTGGATGTGATGCTCAACATGCCCCGGTATGATATAGCCTAAAGCAAGAACATTTATTTCGTGGTTGCTGGCTGTTCCTTTTGCGAGCAATTGGTCTTCATTAAATGAACCGAACAATATCTCTGTCGATTTTCTTACTGCCTTAAATTCTTTCAGCAGGTCATTCCATTTACGTTCTGATGCCCGGGAATTATCTGCCCATTTTTTTTCATCGAACGAGGCGAGGGGAGTGGGGTCTTTTCTTGAAATCCGCAATGCCCTGTATGCAAAAACACGTTCCGCATCTACAATATGCTGTACTAATTCTTTTAAAGTCCATTTTCCTTCGGCATATGCATAATTTATTTTTTTCAGAGGGATTTTCTTTAGCAGTTTGCTGAAGTCTGTAGCGTTTTTTTCAATTGCTTTCATTACCTCTTTTTCTTTTGCAGCATTGATGTATTTCTGGTAAAAATCTGCTGCAATTGCATCTTTTTTCGTTGCCATAAGTTTTTTTGTAAATGTAAAAAATAAAAGCTCCGCGATGGCAGAGCTTTTAAAATTTAATATATGGCTTAGATTAATCCTTTTTATTCTTTAAGGTTGATTTAGGAAGTTCTTTTTCTTTTATTTCAGAATTGACCTTGTCCGCAAGTTTAAATGCGTCATAAGCATTAATAATTCCACCGGAAATACTTATGTCAGACAGGTTCACCACGGTGTCGTCTGTTCCTGGTTTTTTTACTTTTTCAGGAGGGGTCATTGCTGATTTTACAATGCAATATTTTACCTGTTGCGGAGTAAGCAAGGGATAATATTCCATAATCAATGCGGCTACGCCGGTAACAACCGGTGCAGCCATACTGGTTCCCTGAAGGTTACCATACCTGTTACCGCCAGGTAATGTTGAATAAATTTTTGTTCCGGGGGCGAACACGTCCACTTCATGCTTCCCATAGTTTGAAAATGATGCTGTGTAGCTTTTAAAACCTGGTTCTGCGAGTGGGTCGCTACTTGCCCCAACAGTAATCCAATTCGATGCTGTTCCCGACTTGTCTTTAAAAACAGGATTAGGGAAGTTTGAAGTGCTATCGAGATCAGCATTGTCGTTTCCGGCGGCTTCTATCAATAATACGCCTTTGCTTTGAGCATATTTAACAGCATCGTCAACCCAATCTTTGTGTGGAGAAAGATGTTTGCCGAAACTCATGTTGATTACTTTGGCCCCATTATCAACCGCATAACGGATGGCAAGTGATATGTCTTTATCATGCTCATCGCCATTAGGCACTGCGCGGATCATCATAATCCTCACGTTATCGGCAACGCCATTCATTCCCTTACCATTATCCCTTTCAGCAGCAATGATTCCAGAAACGTGTGTGCCATGCATCGGGTCGCCAGCCATAATATCATTATTGCCGTAATACCTGTCGTTAATATCATCTTCGTTATCTTTTACTATTTCCTGCCTGTAATCTTTAGGCGCTTTTTCTTTTGCTTCAGCTTTCTTTTCATCACGGTCAACCAGCTCTGAAAAATCACTAATAAATTCTTTATTGGTCATATCCATAATCTTATCGGCTTTGAACATGTACAATAGAATTGCTTTTGCCCTTTTGGCTTCTGCATCATTTGTTTCAAAACTATCGAGGTCGTTGCCAGTGTATTCAGGTTTGTTCATCGCTTTTTGCAGAACACTGTCACTCCTGACGGCAGAAGTTAAGAAGCGTTTTAATATCATTAAATCAGCAGCGTTTTCCTGGGAGTTATCACCCATCACTGATTTTTTTGCCTGGAGCCACATCTGATAATTATCGGCATCGTTACCTGCCAATGTTTTCGGATCAAAATCTTTTGCTTCAAACCTGTCTTTGTATTTGTAATATACCCGCGTTTCCTCGCCAGAATCATCATTTACATCGGAACCATCTTTGCCTCCGATAAAATTCCAGCCATGGATGTCGTCCACATACCCATTATGGTCGTCATCAATACCATTTCCGGGAATTTCTTTTGGGTTTGTCCATAGCACCCCTTTTAAATCTTCATGTAAAGTGTCAATACCCGAATCAATCACTGCAACAGTTATTTGTTTACTTTTCAGTTTTTTTTCCCTGATAAACTGATAACATTTGTCAAGACTGATCCCTTCTACGCCGTCTTGCTCTTTATCCATCAGGTGCCAGCCTTTTGGAAGATCTGTTTTTACTGAAGTTCCCTGCGAAAAACTGTTTTGAAAACTAAGAAATATGGGCGCTGTAATTATCAGGCACAACAACCGTTTTAAAAAAATCATTCTTTTTAGTTTTATATAATGATAACGACTGAAAGGATTTGTTTGATTAATCCTTTAAAGATTTAACTCTAAAAATAATGCATAAAAGCAAACCATCTGCTGCTTTTTTACACAGATGGCTTATATTAATGTTAAAACTTCAACACACAAAACTGCTCTTATTTTTCAGAAGAAAGTTTGAGTTCTACTCTTCTGTTGGCGTACCTTCCTTTTTCGGTGCCGTTATCGGCTACAGGCTGCTCTTTACCATGACCCGTTGCAATTATCCTGCTTTCAACAATGCCTTTTGATACAAGGTAATTTTTGACGGCATCCGCTCTTTTCTGCGAAAGCAAAAGATTATGTTCTGCTGTGCCTACAGAATCTGTATACCCCTCAATTGTAAGTTTTAATTCATCATGTTTACTTAATATAGCTGCCAGTTCATTCAAACCGATATACGAATCAGCTGTCAGTTTATCGCTGGCTGTATTGAACAGGATATTGTGCGCAACATAATTTACTTTCTCCTTTATTTCTTTCTTAATCTCAGGGCAGCCATTGTTTTCTTTTACACCGGGAATGGTTGGACACTTATCTTCTTCGTCATTAACACCATCACCATCTGTATCAGGAATCGGGCATCCATG
>DATKNN010000008.1:0-21983 GCA_035541355.1 Puia sp.
TATGTGCTTTACAAAATCAAAGCGTTCCTGAAAACCAGGAACGCTTTGATTTTGTAACTATTAACTACCTGATCCTTTATTGTTGTTTTTTCCAGTAGCCTTCTATCCATATCCAACCTTCATCGGTATGTTTCCAGTGAGGTTTGATCCAGGTTCTGCCTTGTGCGTCGCTAACAGGTCCCGGAGTTGGCGGTTTTTGTGAATAGATGGTATCGTTATTATAATATCCGCCATCATTATTTGCATTGTATGATTCATCCATTGGGGGAGCTGTACTTTCATTCGGTACTGCGTTGTCCTGAACGGGGGGGTCATCATAATAATAAGAGGAACTGTAATCGTAATAAGGATACGAATAGTACGGAGAATAAGGATATCCGTAATAGTAATAAGGGTAATATCCCAAGCTGAAATATGGCCAACCCCAATAGCCGTAGTAGTTGCTATAATAACGTCCGCCACGGTAATAACCGCCGCCATGATAATAATTGCCTCCCCGGTAACCATAGGACCCACGATAGCCGGAGTAATTGCCCCGGTATCCTCCTCGATATGATCCACGGCTACCACTTAGAACACCAATGTTTGCTCTCGAAAAGCTTCCGCTCCTGCTGAATGAACTACCGCCACCTCTGCTAAGCCCACCACTTCTGAATGAACCGCCACCGCCCCTGCTAAATCCACCGCTTCTTCCGCGTTGTGCTTCCGCACCTCCAGCAAAAAGCAATAATACCGTTATTATAAAAGTAATTTTTTTCATAGCCTTCTTTTAAAAGTGTGACTTAAAAAATGAATTACAGTTTAAAGGTAGATATTAATAAAATGAGTTCATAGCCTGCTTATGTTCAATTGCAACCCTTTAACAATAGTTAAGATTTTATTTAAGTGTTGATTCAAATAACCTGAAGATGCGTTTATATTCATCCGTCCAGCTGCTTGGTTCAACAAAGCCATGATCTTCCATAGGGTACACAGCGAGTTCCCAGTTTTCTTTTCCTAGCTCAATCAATCGTTGGGTTAGCCGTACAATATCCTGAAAATGTACGTTCTGGTCAATCATTCCGTGTAACATCAGCAGGTGTCCCTTAAGGCCTTCTGCAAAATAAATAGGAGAACTTTGTTTATAAGCGATGCTGTCATTAAAAGGTTCGTTCAAAATATCTGATGTATAGCCATGGTTATAATGCGACCAGTCAGTAACACTTCTAATAGCTGCGCCAGATGCAAAAACATCAGGTTGGTTAAACATGGCCATCAATGTCATAAACCCTCCGTAAGATCCTCCATACATGCCGATATGCCTGGGATTAACTCCTAATTTTTCAGCCATATATTTTGCTGCATCCACCTGGTCATCAAGGTCCTTGCCACCCATGTGCCGGTAAATGGCTGTGCGCCAGTCGCGGCCATAGCCTGCACTTCCGCGGTAGTCCACATCCATTACGGTGTATCCATTATCGGCAAGTAAATTATTGAACATATATTCACGGAAATAGGAACTCCACCATTTGTGGGCATTTTGCAGGTACCCGGCACCGTGAACGAAAATCACTCCGGGCTTTGCCGCATTTTCAACTGTGGGCCTGTACAATCTTGCGTATACCTGCATGCCATCCCTTGCAGTGAAAGTAATCAGCTCAGGGTCTCTCCATTTGTACGATTTGAATTCTGCACTCATGGCAAGATTGGTTATTTGCGTAATTTTTCCACCGGGTTTGTTTTCCTGCACATACAGTTCCCATGGCTTATTGCTGTAAGAATACAAAACGGCAATTTGTTTTTCATCAGGAGAAACGGTTACCAGGTTTGCGCCGGTCATGGTCGTTATTCTTTCTGCTTGTCCGCCTACAACCGGTAACCGGTAATATTGTTCTTCACCGGGGTGTACTTCATTGGTAACGATATAAAAATATTTTTTATCATTCGAAAGCTGGGCCTGTTGCACTTCATATTTGCCATTGGTCAGCATTTTTTTTTCACCGGTACTTACATCTACAGTGTACAAATGAGAATATCCTGTTTCTTCGCTTTGATACCAGAATGTGGTTTCGTTTATCCATCCCGTAGCTGCACTGCTGCCACCTCCGAAAAGATAACCGATGCCTGGTCCGCCCACCCATGCCTCATCTCGCTGGCGATTTAATAATTTCAGCTTGCCCGTTACCGCATCAAGCAGCATCAGCCAACGGTCTTTGTTATCATACGAGTGAATATCAACAACTGCATAAGTTCCATGAGGGCTCCAGATAGGCCCGTTGATATTAACATTACGCGACAATATTTTTTTTGCAGAGCTGTCTTTGGAAGGATAATATTTTACATAGTCAGGTGCGTCATTGATTCCCGGAATTTGGTTCGTTTTTATTTCTATTAGAGAATCTTTCTGTGTATCGAAAACAAAAAATTCACTGGTGGTTTGTGATGCGCCTACTTTTGTTCTGCCGGGAATATCTTCAGTAAAACCACTTTCTGTCACATAATCAGGAACAATACTATGCTTTACGTTTTTCGGGAATTTCAAAAGCCGGTAGGTAATAAATCTTCCATCAGGGCTGATCATTATATTGTTCAATTGTGCGTCGCCGATATATATTGATTTTACCGGATCAGGCATTTCATGCCGTTTGTCAATGGAATCAGCAATATCCTTTTTCCCTTTTCTCCAGGCGAGCACTTCGGAATTTTGTAGTGCATCTTTTTCCAGCCATTTTTCCTGTGCATCCAATGAATCTTTTTTTTCTTTTTTTAGATCAGCGCCTTTTTTAAAATCCGTTAATTGTGTGGTAAGTCCGGTGGCAATATCCCAGGCATAAAGGTTCTGATTTTTCTCATAAACAATTTTAGTATCGTTGAAAGCGAAAGCCGGGTTTGTTTCAGCATCCTGGGTTTGAGTAATTCTTTTTTGTTTTCCTGTTTTTCTATCGGTAATAAAAATATCCCCGTTTTTACTGAAGGTAAAAGCTGTTCTTGTATTGTTATAAGCAATGCTATGCACTGAGATGATGTCCTGTAGAAAACTAAAGCTTGCTTTTTGCGGAGTGATGTTTTCTTTTGAAATATAATATACCGAATCGCTGATTGTTTTTTCAGGGTTCCAGTTAAACAGTAAATATTTTGAGTCACTGCTCCAATAAGGATTTGAGGGTGATGTCCCGATCCATTTCGGGTCGCGCATAATTTTTTGTACAGTAAGTGGTGCAAGGCTGCCTTGTGAAAAGCCAACGCGAAACAATATAAACAGAACAAGGGTGAATAAATAATTTTTCATGTATGTACTTAGTTTTGGTAAATTGAAATATGATTAAAGGTAAGCAAGAATAAGATTGTGGATTAGAAGGTCCGTAAAAGCATTGCTATAATGCAGATCGTATTAATAAATTTTCTGATTCAGGGAAACATTCTTGAAATTTAATACATGAAGCAAACTGTATTTTTTTGTTGTGCGTTACTCATTTTTAAATCTGTCTTCTGTCAAAATGTGTTTGATCACTTTAATGCAGAAAGAATCAGAACAACAGAAACGGCAATGATGGTATTAGGCTCATGGGGTACTGTTAATATCATTACAGGAACTGTTGGTGTTGTTTCAACCGGCGGCGAGGAGAAATATTTTCACCAGATGAATCTTATTTGGGGCGCAACAAATTTTTTAATTGCTGCGCCATCATATTTTGGGATGAAAAATCGCGGCATGAGACTTTCGTTGGCAGAAACCGTGCGGCAACAATCTGCCAGTGAAAAAATATATTTATTTAATGCCGGGCTTGACCTGGCATATATTACAGCTGGCGCATATTGTATCCAGAAAGCAAACAACGATTCAAAACACGACTTGTATAAAGGCTATGGAAAAAGCCTGGTGATGCAGGGTGGCGGACTGCTGATTTTTGATGTAACTATGTCGCTTATAAATATTAGCAAAGGAAAGAAGATGTACAAAATTTTGAACGGGCTTCAATTTTCCGGAAATAGTGTAGGATTGGTTTTGGGACTATAATATGATTACTGAATTTTTTCGACTGCGCTTACATTACCGGAAGTGTCGACTAGTGCGCTGATATTATTAATGATCTTTGCTCCAGAACTGTCCGTGTAAATATATTTGCAAAGTACATGCATTTTGTAAATGCTCTCCGGTTGATAGGTGGTCAATTCGTTTTTAAAACTCAGCGGGTTTTTTATTGATAGCTGAATGAACTTTTTGAGGGGCCTGCATGAACCGTCGGTTGTATCAATAAACCTGTTTTCCCACTGCTCCTGGAACCTGCCCATTTTTTTGCCTTTTGCCATGATTGCCTCTTCAAGGGATACGGACTGCAACGGCTTTAAAGAGTCATATTGAAAAATATAAACCATATTAATATTATCATACCCATTCAGTTTATATTTTTTATCAAAATAAATCTCCGTGCCGGATTTATCAGGGTTATTGACTGCAATGAGCACAGCGCTATCTCTGAACATTACTTTTTCCACCTGGTATAAGGAATCGGATTTGATTTTTGCAAGCAATAGTGAAGTGTCTGCATTTTTCCCACTGAATGCAATAGGCGTTTTTTGCTTTTGATCTTTATCCATATAAATTTTTGCAAGAATAAGACCCCCAAATACCATTATGGCAACAAGTATGATGATGAATGCTTTGATAAAAAGCTGTTTTATGAATATCCAAAATACGAAATCCCCGTCAAAAAAAGCCAATGCCGTTTCAAATGCAATATTGAAATTTTTCCACAGCCAATTTCAGATCATCTTTTGAATAAACACTAGCTGATGGTATGATCAATTTCAATGTCATATTTGGCTAAAAGCCCGGTTATGCCGGGGAAAGCAAATTTTGCTTTTTTGATCTTGTTTATCTCGGGATCAATGGAATAATTGTATGAAGTGCTGAAGTCTGCTTTCTCCAGGATACTGTTTTCAAATTTGGCATCAGTAAGATCGCAATGATCGAAAACTGATCCGCTGAGATCGCACCTGGTAAAATCTGTTTCATACAGCCGAACGTTTTTAAATACGGTCTTCCTGATTTTTGTTTCATAAAACGAACAATGATCCAATATACAATTATCGAAACTTAGGGAAAGGCCAAACTGGTTGCAGGCATCAAACATTAAGCCCAGCATTTTGCAGTAGCTGAAAGCAGCATCACGAAGAACTGTTTTAGCGAGATTAGTAATGCTCAGGTTGCAGTTGGTAAAATGGCAGTCTATAAATATTGTTTCAGAAAAATCAGTACGATAAAAATTGCAGTTATTGAATATGCAATTTTCGTATTCCCCTTTAAGGAATAAGTTGTTGTCAAAATCAGCTTTTTCAAAAGTTTTATCTAGTTTGTAAACACCTGACATTTTTTTTGTTTTGTTAGAAGAACTGAGATTGCTTTTTGAATTATATAAAATCACTTAAAGTGCCTTTTCTTCTTAATTACCTTTTATATGTTTGTAATAGAGGCCAAACTCGCCATTTGAAAATTGCCGGGTTGATTCCAGTTTAAGTTTTATATTGTTTATAGTTCCATTAAACAAGGATATTCCCTTACCAAAAATAACGGGGTTAATGAATATCCAATAGTTATCTATTAATCCGGCCTGTATTAACATTTGCGAAACGGAAGGGCTCCCGAAAATTAAAATGTCTTTGCCTGTTTGCTGCTTGATTTTGGTAATTCCTTTGATAACATCGTTGTTGATAATGGTAATTTTATCAGTACCAGTATCGGCAAGTGTTTTCGAGATCACCATTTTTTGAGCATTGTTATACCAGTTTGAGAATGCAATCATGCCTGCTGTAGCATCAGGTAGGAAAGCTGCGGTTGGCCAGTAATCGTTCAGCAGTGCATAAGAAACACGCCCGAATAGCGCTGCATCAGCATTTTTTGTCAGGCTGCATACGAACTGCAGGTTTTCTTCAGAGGGGTCAAAGCCATCCAGTTGCCCATTTGGCCAGGCAACGAAACTGTCTAGAGAAATATGTGCAAGTAAAATTATTTTTCTCATTATTTATTATTAATTGAGGGTTAAAACCCAGGTTGTTAAATTCCGGGAAGCAGAATGATGATATTTGAGTATAAAATTATTTAATCCCATTTCCCTTGCTGGAATCAAATTTTTAAGGATTTTGTAAAATTTGGACACCCACAAACAGTTATTTGAAAATAAGTTGAAGATAAAAAGAGTTTTCATTATTGTATTCTACAGGCTTAATATAGTAACTGTGAAGTTTTTTTGTATTCCTATTTTGAATATCAGATAACTTTTATAAATTTACTTTAATATTTAATGCGATATCCTCCCGATACTTGCTTCCGACTTGCTTAGCGCAAGGTATTCCATGTAAAATCAACTATTAGTCATTTTATTTTAATCTGGTTTTATTATTTCCTTTATGAAACGTTATCGTCGTTTATTTCAATTCTATTTTGGCTTCGAGGGTATTTTCGCTAAAAAAACAGTTATTATTTTCATTTTTGTTTTTTCTTTTTGCATTCAGCATTTACCGGCCCAGGTAAATGTGCTAACACAACATAACGACCTGAATAGAACGGGTTGGAATCCTAATGAGACAATTCTGAATACAACAAATGTAAATCCAAACACATTTGGAAAATTATATTCACGCCCGGTTGATGACCAGATTTTTGCACAACCTCTGATTGTATCTAATTTATCGATTGCCGGAGGGGCCCATAATATAGTCATTGTAGCTACTACCAATAATAGTATATACGCTTTTGATGCTGAAGATTCTTCTGTGACTGCTCCCTATTGGCAGGTGAACCTCACGCAAAGTGGCATGAGGCCACCGACAAATAATGACATTTCTGTTAAAACCTATGCTTGCGGTAGTTCTTACAAAGATATTATCGGAAAAGTTGGAATAATCGGAACGCCGGTTATTGACACGTCAACCAATACACTGTATGTTGTGGCAAGGAGCGTGAGCAATGAAGCAACACCGACTGTGTGGCAACAATATCTCCATGCTTTGGATATAAGAACCGGTGCAGAAAAAACAGGCAGTCCGGTTATGATTTCAGCAACTATATCAGGTACCGGCGATGGCAGCTCTGGAGGGCAATTATCTTTTGATCCTGCCAGTCAAAACCAGCGTCCGGGGTTATTGCTTTTGAATGGCCTTGTTTATATTACTTATTCTTCCCATTGTGATGCATATCCTTATCATGGATGGATATTTGGATATGATGCTGCTTCATTGCAACAAAAAATAATTTTTAATACCAGCCCAAATGACGGAGAAGGCGGGATTTGGATGTGTGGTGCAGCACCTTCAGCAGATGATCAAGGGAATATTTATGTAGCTTCAGGCAATGGAACAGGCAACATCACTGATGCCAACAATGTAGGTGAAAGTACCATGAAACTGACTCCAAATGCTTCAAAAACTGCCTTGACGGTAACAAGTTCTTTTACGCCTTACAATTATAAAACCCTTAATACCCAAGATCTTGATTTTGGAGTGACGAACGTGCTGCTTTTGCCTAACACCAATCTGGCATTGGCAGGTTGCAAGGATGGAAATCTTTATTTACTGGACAGAAATAATATGGGAGGATTTACAGCAGGCGGACCAAATAATGTAATTCAGCAAACGCTTGTCGGTCAAAACCTGCCTTTGCATACAAGCATTGCATACTATGAAGGACCAACCAATAAATATGTTTATATTTTATCAGAGAGCTCGGTATTGAAAGCTTACCCGATAGTTTCAAACCTGCTTGGCACAGTTGTCAATGGTACTTTTCAGGGACCTATTGGTTATACAGGAGGTTTTTTATCTGTTTCATCCAACGGCTCAACTGCTTCATCGGCCATCTTGTGGACTTCCCACTCAGTTAATTGCAATGCGAATCAAGCTACTTGCCCGGGTATCTTGCGTGCTTTAGATGCAAATGACATTACTAAGGAATTATGGAATTCTTCCATCAATTCAAACGACACTGTTGGGAACTTTGCGAAATTTTCGTGCCCTACTATTGCCAATGGGAAAGTTTATCTGGCAACTTTTTCAAATAAATTATTGGTATATGGATTAAATCAAAATAATTCATGCATAAACGGGACTAATATAGCTCTTAATAAAACGGCAACTGCATCTTCAACTGCAAATGGCCAGCCGGCTTCAAATGCGGTCGACGGAAATATGAATACTTATTGGAGCAGTAGCAATTCCGACAATCAAAATTTAACTATAGACCTTGGCGTGAAATATGATATTTGTGCTGCAGTCATACATTGGGACGCAACTAATTTTGGAAAAAACTACAGCATCCAGGTTTCTAATGATGGAACCAGTTGGGTTACCAACCAAACAATAACAGGTAACACTTCAAAAGACAATACCATTAATCTGCAATTGACAGGTTATCGGTATATCCGGATTCAAGCAACCTTAAGAAATAATAGCTCGGGTCCTTACTCTATTTACGAATTTCAGGTATATGGCACAATTTCTAACACTTGCAACACCCCGACGAATGTAGCCACTTCTAACATCAGCGAAGAAGGAGTTACCATAAGTTGGGATGCTGTGCCTACAGCTACAGGCTATTCAATATTATACAAGACCGCAAATGCATCCACTTATAACACGCTCTCAAGTGCTACTAATTCCATTTCATTGCAAGCACTGACATGTGCAACGGATTATTTATTTCAAATAATTGCAACTTGTCCTGCTGGACAAAGCGTTGCATCAAATGGATCTTTTACTACATCTGCATGTTCTGTAACTTGCAACCTGCCCACACGGTGGTCGCATGAAGACATTGGTGTTGTTGGAGTAGCAGGATCATCATGCAATGTAGGCGGCGAATATACGGGCACGTACACTGTACAAGGCTCAGGTGCGGATATCGGGGGGACTACAGACGCATTTCAATATGTGAACCACTTTTTGACGGCAGATGATGAAGTCAGTGCCAGGATAGCTACTCAAGATGCAACGAGCTCATCGAACAAGGCAGGCATTATGATACGTGAAGATCTTTCGGTAGGATCAAGAAACGCATTTATAGCAGTGACTAGTAGCAATGGGATAATATTTCAGTATAGAAGCACCACTAATGGCTCAACAGTTGTCAATGCTGTGCAATCGGGTATTTCTGCTCCATACTGGCTTAAAATAAGAAAAATCGGCACAACATATACAGCATATGTATCTACAGATGGAATTATTTGGACTAAATTCGGCACCACTGTAGATCTTGGTTTCGGCACTGCCGCAAATCCTTATGCTGGTTTTGCAGTTACAAGTAATAATAATTCTGTTTTATCCACAGCAACCATAGATAATTTTGCAGAAAACGCAAGTTCTCCTTTGCCTGTACAGCTATTGAGCTTTATGGGCCAAAATATAGATAACCAATATGTGCTTTTGAGGTGGTCAACAGCGTCTGAATCCGGCAATGATCATTTTGAAGTGGAAAGCAGCGCCAATGGTACAGATTTTAAGCAGATTGCAACTGTTGAAGGCGCAGGCAACAGCACCATCATTCAGAATTATTCTGCTCAGGATAATAAACCTGTTGACGGAATAAATTACTATAGGCTGAAGCAAGTAGATATGGATGGCAAGCCAAATTATTCGATAATTATAGTTGTAAGATTTGGCGCCAGCAAAGCACCTGTTGTTTTCCCCAATCCAACTTATGCAATGGTCACAATTATGCAAGGGCAACAGCCGATAAAGGAAATAACATTATATGATGTTGTTGGAAAACCTGTGAAGCATATTGTTAACTCTGCCACATCTTCCAGCGTTTTGATTTCACTGTCGAATATAGCGTCAGGGGTATATATAATAAAAATAGATTCGAATAAAGAAAGCTACCTGCAAAAATTGATTAAACGGTAAAGCAAATTTATAAAAAGCTTATGCTTAAAATTATCAATTCAGCAAGCGGGATAAGTGAAAAAAATCTGTAACTAAATTATGAGAGTCTTAAAATATATGTAATTATTAGCCTCGAAAATGCATGATAGAATATAATCTCTATAATACTTTGCCGGCTGCTTGCTACTGGCTGATAACTGTTGCACAATTTATTTTTTATTAACGATGTTTTTGTAGTTTTGGGCATTCTACAGAAATTATGGAACACTACACGATGAATCTCACACTGAAAGTGTGGCGGCAAAAAAGTAAGAACGATAAAGGGGGCTTTGAAACTTACCAGGTAAATGATATTTCTTCTGAAATGTCTTTTTTGGAAATGTTTGATGTGTTGAATGAACGACTTATCCGGGAAGGTAGCGACCCTATTGCTTTCGATCATGATTGCCGCGAAGGGATCTGCGGAATGTGCTCCATGTTTATTAACGGTAAGCCTCACGGTCCATGGGAAGGTACCACCACATGCCAGTTGCACATGCGTGCGTTCAAAGATGGGGATACTATTATTGTTGAACCATGGCGTGCACAGGCATTCCCGGTGGTGAAAGATTTAATAGTTGACCGCAGCGCCTTCGACCGTATTATACAGGCCGGAGGTTATATTTCAGTGAATACCGGTAATGCTGTTGATGCGAACGCCATTCCCATCGAAAAAGATAAAGCAGATGCATCTTTTGCAGCGGCTGCTTGCATTGGCTGTGGCGCTTGTGTGGCTGCCTGCAAAAACAGTTCTGCATTATTGTTCGTATCAGCAAAAGTTTCACACCTCGCTTTGTTGCCTCAGGGCGCACCTGAAAGAAAGGCAAGGGTTTTGTCAATGATTGCGCAAATGGATAAGGAAGGTTTTGGAGCTTGTACATCAACCGGAGCATGCGAAGCAGCTTGCCCAAAAGAAATACCTATTACTTACATTGCCCGGCTGAATAGCGAATATATCGGAGCAGGATTGGTTACGGAATAGCCGGGAAAAAAGCTGATCCTTTTGTTAAATTTTTTATCAGTAACTTTCTTCAAAAAGATACTATAATATATAATCTTTCATATCATAGTTGATTCATCCGGTTTTCTTATAACGGTGAGACCTAACTTATAATGAGCTAATCTGCCGGGGAATTTATTATAAAGCAACTTCTCTCATTTGAAGGTCGTATAATTTTTAATTTGCTTCTTATCGTTTAATTTCAGTTTTTAATATCACCATTATGCGTTTTCGCTGTTGCTTGCTTTTATTGAGCTGTTTTGTATCAGCCTTTCATCTTAAAGCACAACAATTTGGTGGTAACCCGCCTTCATTGAAATGGAAACAAATCAATAACGATACGGCAAGGGTCATTTTTCCGGCAGGACTTGAAGCACAGGCGCAGCAGGTGTCTTCTATTGTGCGGGCATTGAGCCAATCTACACTAAACACTATTGGCAACAAGCAAAGAAAAATCAATATCGTTTTTCAAAATCAGACCACTATTTCCAATGCTTATGTAGGTCTGGCGCCGTTCCGTAGTGAATTTCAATTAACAGCTGATCAGAATAGCTTTGAATTGGGCAGCCTGCCCTGGCAGCAACAACTGGCTATTCATGAATACAGGCATGTAGAACAATACAACAATTTTAAAGTGGGGTTATCCAAGGCATTTTTTTATGTGTTTGGCGAAGGAGGGTTGGCGCTCGCCAATGCTTTATCTGTCCCTAACTGGTTTTTTGAAGGCGATGCTGTTTATCAGGAAACGCTGGTGAGCCAACAGGGCAGGGGAAGATTACCCTATTTTTTTAATGGGTACAGGTCACTTTGGGCGTCAGGTAAAAATTACAGTTATATGAAATTGCGGAACGGCTCATTGCGTGATTACACTCCTGACCATTACCCGCTTGGCTATATGCTGGTAGCTTATGGCCGGGAGAAATACGGGGATGATTTCTGGAGAAAAGTGTCGCATGATGCCGCTGCTTTCAAAGGGCTGTTTTACCCGATGCAAAGAGCGGTTAAAAAGTATTCCGGTATTTCTTTTAACCAATTCAGGGCAGATGCATTCAATTATTTTTCGGACGGTTTAAAAGAAAAAACAGCGGATAACTCTTCGGTTGTCTATGCCCGTGAGCAAAAGCATTTCTCGGCTGATGAAGAATTCCCTCAGTTTGTTGATGATGATAACATAGTCTTCGCAAGAACAACTTACAAACATCCGACAGCATTTGTAGTTCGCAATATTTCAACAAACGAAGAAAGGACAATCAGTACGAAATCAATTTCCATCGATAATTATTTTTCTTATAAGAACGATAAAATTGTTTATGCAGCTTATGAACCGGATTTGCGTTGGGCATGGAGAGATTACAGCGTAATCAAAGAGCTTGATGTAATTACCGGCAAGGAGAGAAGCATTACTTCGCATTCAAAATATTTTTCACCGGATGTCTCGGAAGATGGGAAAGATATTGTCGTAGTAGAACAAGCTGTCGACGGCTCTTCTTCATTAAAAATCCTGAATGCAGAAACAGGTGAAATTGAAAAGCAAATCCCCAATCATGACGGCTTGTATTACTCTCAACCGAAATTTTATGATAACCATCAGCTGGCTGTTGCCGTCAGGAATAGAAATGGAGAAATGTCACTTGCATTGGTGAACATCAATGATGGCTCAACTGAATTCCTTACTCCTTTTAGTATGGATGTGATTGGCTTCCCTTCTGTGAAAGATGATATGATTTATTTCGGGGCTTCTCACAACGGACAGGATGAACTTTTTGCTGCCGCCAAAAATCATCTTTACAAAATAATATTACCTGATAAAAATATGGCGACCGGGAATTACCAGTTGCAGGCATCAAAAAACAGATATACATGGACTGTATTTACTGCTGTGGGATATAAAATTTATACTTCAGCAAAAAATGAGGTTGGGTTAAGGGAAATTGCTGCAGATGATTTTGCAGTTCCTTTGACTACCCAGCGCATTTATTCTCTTGATAAAAACAGGATGACCGATTTGCTTAATAAAACTGTTGCCGGTCATGAACCTGTTACTGACTATTCGCAATCATACAGTCTCCTCAATTTTCATAGCTGGCGGCCTTATATTACCGACCCTGATTATATGTTCTCCCTCGAAAGTGAGAACATATTAAACACCATGCAGGGGGATGTTTATTTTGATTACAACCGTAATGAAGGGTATAAGCAGGTAGGCGTTGACGTTACTTACGGGCAGTTATTTCCATGGATTGACGCCGGAGCTGATTATACTTTAGGCAGGAATGATTATTACCACGGTAAAATAATATACTGGAACGAAGCACAGGCAAGGGCAGGCCTGAGCGTACCATTAAATTTATCAAAGGGGAAAAATTTTACCAGTCTTCAGATAGGCGATGAAATGGTATACAATCAGCGTTATTTCCAGGGGATTTATAAAGACACTTTTAATACCCATGGTTATGTATATACGTTAGCTTATCTCAATTTCAGTAATCAAGTACAGCAGGCGAGGATGCAGATATTTCCAAGTTTTGCACAGGCATTGACACTTGACTACAACCATGCGGTTAATATTTACAAGGGAAACCAGTTTTTGGCTTCTTCGTATTTTTATTTTCCAGGCCTCTCTTATACAAACAGTGTGGTGCTCAGTGCAGCTTTCCAGCAACATGACAGCCTGCATGAAATCGGGTTTACAAACAGTTTCCCGTTTTCACGCGGGTATTCGGCTGAAAATTTTTACAGAATGTACCGGCTTGGGGTGAATTATCATTTTCCATTGGCTTATCCTGACTGGGGATTTGGTAATATTGTTTATTTTCTTCGTGTTCGTTCAAACCTGTTTTTCGATTATACCAGAGTACTTGACTTCTATTCCAATAACAGCAAGTTCAATGCACAATACCGGTCATTCGGCACGGAAATATTTTTTGATACCAAATGGTGGAACCAGTTGCCGGTGAGCTTTGGTTTTAGGTACAGCCATTTGCTCGATAATGATTTCTTAGGTCGTGCTCCCGACCAGTGGGAATTTATTTTACCGATTAATTTGCTGAGCAGATAAAAAATCTGAGAGGTTTGGTACAGCGGTTTTATTTTCTGCAGGTAAATAAAACCTGTCAGGTTTGTAGGCTAATACCAGATAAATTTCTTATGTCCTTCCTTTGGTTTGAATAACCATTTGTTCACTTCCCTGCAAAGAAATGCACTGCCTGCCCCGGTAATTGCCCCTGCTAAAACATCAGTTGGGTAATGCACCCCGAGGTACATGCGCGAAAACCCGACCGTGCATGCCCACAGGTATGAGGGAACAATCACATACCATTTGGGATAAGCAAGACTTAATGACGTGGCAGTCGCAAAGGCAATGGAAGTATGCCCTGATGGAAAAGAAGGGCTTCCCATATCGCTGGCGGGGATGATTAACGAATCCTGAGTAGATGGCCTTGGCCTGTTCACAATATACTTTAATACGATGGCCGCGCCGGATGCAACCACAATTGTTTCCAGCGAATAAAAACTTTTTTGTTGCATGATGCTGTCGGGATTGATAGTGCCTGCAATAAACAAACCCACAGGAGCAGCAAAACTTAAAGGGGTAGTAGTGTTTGAAATACCCTGCATGAAATGTGTGGTGCCAACGGTTCTGTGCTCGCTTAAATGTTCCAGGAAACGCTGTTCAGCGGTTTGAGCGGAAATAAAATTGAATGAAAGACAAAAAGCAAAAAGCCATGATAATTTACGCATAGGCTTAAAGGTTAGCAAGGCTTTCTTCCAGCACTTTTATTTTAGCTTCCGCATCTGCTTTTTTCTTTTGCTCCAGTGCGATCACTTCCGGTTTTGCATTCTGGACAAAACGTTCATTACCGAGTTTTTTCATGACTGATTGAAGGAAACCTTTTTGATATTCGAGGTCTTTGAGCAAATCTTGTTTTTGATTGTCTTTGTTTAAGACCTGCTCTGTTTTTATAAAGAAAGTGTCTTTGCTCACTATTATTTTACTTGCCTGATTGTTTATTGCAACATTAAGAGCCCAAGTAGAGTTAACTTGATTAGGCAATATGTATCTGAATTTCTCGTAAGCTTCATAATTCTCATTATGAGGATGTATTGTCAATTCAATTTGATTTTTATTTCCTAATTGATTTTTACTTCGGAATTCTCTTATTGTGGTAATTGCTCTTTTTAATAGCTCCCCTTCATTCAGAATATTGGAATTATAATTTAATTGAGAGGGATATTGCTTAATAGTTAAATCATCATCAATAGGTCTTTCTTTTAGCAAATGATATATTTCTTCTGTTATAAAGGGCATAAATGGATGTAGCAGCTGAAGTAATTCTTCAAAAAAATAAATTGTTTTATCAAATTTTATTGAGTGCGGTCTATCTTCACTTAAAGGTTTGACCCATTCAATGTACCAACTGCAGAAATCATCCCATATTAGTGAATATATTTTCTTCAAGGCTTCACTTAATGAGAATTGATTAATGAGGACGTTGATTTCGTTACGCGTGTAATTTAATTTGCTTTGAAACCACTCTGTAGCAAAATCATATTCCTCAACATCTTTATATTCATTAGTTTTCCTCTGCTCCCAAAGCTTAATCAATTTTAAAACATTCCATAATTTATTATTGAAATTTCTTCCCTGTTCCAGGCTTGCTTCATCAAATAATAAATCGTTTCCTGCCGGAGAAGAAATCATAATGCCAAAACGAACTGCATCGGCGCCGTATTTGTCGATCAGCTCCAGCAGGTCAGGTGAATTTCCGAGGCTTTTGCTCATTTTTCTTCCCAGCTTATCGCGTACCATGCCGGTGAAATACACATCGCTGAATGGTTTTTGATGTTTGAATTGAAAGCCCGCCATGATCATTCTTGATACCCAAAAGAAGATAATATCCTGCCCGGTTACTAAAACAGAAGTAGGGTAATAATAGTTGAAATCTTTATGGTCAGGGTCGGTTATGCCGTTAAACACTTCCATTGGCCACAACCAGGAAGAGAACCAGGTGTCCAGGACGTCTTCATCTTGGACGAGCTGTAAGCCTGAACTGCTCGATGCCTGAAGCTGTACCCCCGCTGCTTCTTCAGTCTCTGCCACATACACATTTCCGTTAGCATCATACCAGGCCGGTATCCTTTGTCCCCACCAAAGCTGGCGGCTGATGCACCAGTCTTTTACATTTTCAAGCCAGTATTTGTAAGTATTCAAAAACCTTTCTTCCGGGTGGATTTTAATACCGCCATTCAAAACCGCATCCAGCGCGGGTTTTGCCAGCTCTTTCATTTTCAGGAACCATTGTGTGGATATCCTTGGCTCGACAACGGCATTCGTTCTTTGTGAAAATCCCATGCGGGTTTGATAATCTTCTTCTTTAACCAGTAAACCTTCGGCTTTTAATTTTTCCACTGCTTTTTTTCTGGCTTCAAACCGGTCAAGGCCAATAAACACTTCTGCGGCGTGGCTTAATGTACCGTCTTCATTCAATGTGTCAATAATAGGCAAATTGTATTTCAGCCCGATATTGTAATCGTTGATATCATGCGCAGGAGTTATTTTTAGCGCACCTGTGCCGAATGCTTGGTCAACATATTCATCAAAAATTACCGGTACTTCACGGTTTACCAGCGGAACGATTACTTTCATTCCTTTCAAATGTGCATACCTGTCGTCAGCAGGGTTGACACAAACTGCCGTATCACCCATAATGGTTTCCGGTCGTTGAGTAGCAATGATGATATATTCATCTGTTTGCTGACCGCCGGCCACTTTGTATTTCACATAATAAAGCTTGCCTGTTACTTCTTTGTATTCCACTTCTTCATCGCTGAGAGCCGTTTTTGCAGAGGGGTCCCAGTTAATCATTCTTGCCCCGCGATAAATCAATCCATTATTATAAAGCTCAACAAAAACTTTTATGACTGCTTTATAATAATGGTCGTCCATGGTGAAGGTAACCCTGTCCCAATCCACACTGCAACCCAATTTTTCAATCTGGCTATAAATAATGCCACCATATTTTTCTTTCCATTCAAAAGCATATTTCAGGAATTCTTCACGGGTAAGATTGTTTTTGTCTATGCCTTTTTTCTTTAGCATATCTACCACTTTTGCTTCTGTTGCAATGGATGCATGGTCGCTTCCCGGTACCCAACAAGCATTAAAGCCACTCATTCTTGCCCTTCTTACTAATATATCCTGAACGGTTTCATTAAGCGTATGACCCATATGGAGAACGCCGGTAACATTCGGTGGCGGAATAGTTACTGTGAATGGTTTTCTGCTATCGGGGACACTTTTAAAATATTTTTTTTCCTGCCAGAGCCTGGTCCATTTTTCTTCCACTAAAGCCGGGGTATAATTTTTGCTCAGTTCCATGTTAAGTATCTGCGTATTTGATTTTTAACGGGCAACAAAGTTAAGTAATGTTGCGGAAGGATACGTTGGTGTGCCGGTAAGTTGACTGGGCTGGCTGATAATAAAAATCCCCATCTTTTGAATGGGGAATATTGTTAATTGTACAAACAGCCACTATCGGGGCTAAACCTCGAGTTTTCAAATGGCCGGTTCAACCAGTTTCTTATGCAAACCAATAGAGGTACGACAAGAAAAACACAAGTGCCAGAAAACCGATACCAATTAAAGCGGTAGCCGTTGTTTCGCTCATGTGGAAATCTCCAAAGATCTTTTTCATAACGTAAAAATTTGTGTGATGAAACCTTTTTTCTTTTTGGATTTCAAGAGGGAACGGGATTCGTAACGAAGGTTTCTTCAGTGATATAGGGAGGGATTAGCTTTGGTAAGCTTAACTGTCGCTAATATAAAACAAATTGTTCATAAATGGAAGCATATAAGGGCGTAAAAAACTAAAAAACCCCGCAAAAGCAGGGTTTTCAATGTTTTGAATGTTGGTTTACATTACATAATAAGGTAAGAAAACATCAGGATGGCGCAAAAATAAAGAACTGCGGTAATTGCAGTCATCAGAACATTTTCGGTTGCAGATGATGTGTTCATTTGTTCCATGGTGTTTGGATTTTAAAGGTGAAAAAATAGCGGAACGGATAATGCTCAGTTTTCAATCGGGTAATGACGGAATGCAATGCCTGGCTCTTTAACAATACCATTCGTTTTTCATCTGAAAAACACTTAGTATCAGCCTTAACCACCGATTATTTTTTACCTTTATCAACTCTTTAGTTTTTATGTACGTCATTGTTGATATCGAAACCACCGGAGGTTATGCTGTTAATAACGCAATAACTGAAATTGCTATTGTGCTGCACGATGGTGAACGTGAGGTAAAGCGTTTTGAAACATTGGTAAACCCGGGTATGCCCATTCCCCGCTATGTTCAGGTGCTTACGGGAATTACTGATGAGATGGTAAAAGATGCTCCTTTTTTTGATGAAATTGCTTACGAAGTGTTTGGTTTATTGCAGGGTAATGTTTTTGTAGCCCACAATGTAAACTTTGACTATTCATTTCTCAGGCATCAGTTAAATGCGCTGGGTTTTACACTCAATTGTAAAAAGCTGTGTACTGTCCGATTAGGCCGTAAGGTCTTTCCCGGATTACCAAGTTACAGCCTCGGTAATCTTTGCCGAAGCCTGAATATTAATATTGCCAACAGGCACCGTGCCGGTGGTGATGCTGACGCAACGGTGTTATTGTTCAAAAAAATTTTAGATAGCGATGCGGATGGGCATGTGGAATCAATGTTAAAGGGCAGGAACAGGGAACAATACCTGCCACCGAATTTACCCGTTGAGCAACTGGAGCAGCTGCCAACCCTACCGGGAGTTTACTATTTTCATGATCAGAAAGGAAAAATAATTTATGTTGGTAAGGCAAAGAATTTATTAAAAAGGGTAACCAGTCATTTTTCAAACAATAAACCTAATCGTCAAAAGCAGGAGTTTCTCAGGAATATTTATTCAATATCTTATCTTGAATCAGGTACCGAATTGATAGCCTATTTATTTGAATGTATAGAAATAAAAAGATTGTGGCCGAAATACAACCGGAGCCTGAAAAAATTTGAGCAAACCTATGCTCTTTATGTGTTTGAAGATATAAATGGCTATCTCCGGCTGGCTATTGAAAAAAAGAAAAAACAACTGGAACCGGTTTATACATTTTCATTGATGCTGGAGGGGCAGAATATGTTGCGCAAACTGATTGCCGAATTTAATCTTTGCCCGAAGCTTTGTTTTGTGCAGGTGAATAATGATGAATGTGAGGGTGTAAAAACAGGAAATTGCTTTGGCGCTTGCGGGCATATGGAAAGTGCGGCGATTTATAATGGACGTGTAAAGGCGGCAATTGAATCTTTGCAAAAAGCATTACCTACGTTTACGCTAATTGATGAAGGCAGGAACCATAATGAACAGAGTTGTATTTTAGTTGAACAGGGAAAATTTTATGGCATGGGTTATCTTTCTGCCGGAATGACGATTATTAACAAGGAAGAATTGAAAAATTATCTTACCAAGTATCCTGAAAATGATTATATGCGCGGACTTATTTATCAGCATGCTTCAAAATGGCCCGATAAAAGATTTAATATTGCATAATAACTATTAAAATTATTTCTGTGAAAGGAAGAATAATGATCATTGTACTCTTGCATTATAGCCTGTTTTTTATCTCGTGCCATTTAAAACATCAAAACGATTCTTCGCAAGCTGATAGTATAGCCAGGCCGGCTATTATAAATTCCTCCAATAATATTCCTGAATTTAGAAAAGAAATTAAAAAGGAGCCGGTAATTGAATACAAGGAGAAAACAGACAACCCGCTGAATAATTGGTATTTCAGTGTAAAGCTGTATGAAACACAAAAGACTTATTATTACCTGATGAAATTGCAGTTTGAAGAAGTAAAGGGTGAAGATACCCTGAAGTTGCCGAATTTCGGATATGAACCCAAGCCTGTTATTCAAAAAGGGAAAGATAAATATTCCTGTATTGTTGGCTTTATGGATGATCAAAATAAATTCCGAGAATATAAGCTGGTGCATGTTGAAGACGGGGATCACTTAAAGGTTACCACGCTTAAACATTATGCCGTTGCCACTTACCAGGAATAGGTTCCGGTTTCTTTGATGGCTTCGATGCACCCGCAAATGAAAAATTTAAGAGAGATTGGTAATATTTCGGTGGGGTATTATTCAAGGTATGTATTTCTTCAGCAATTGAATAAAATCTTTTCTTTCCATCATCCTGGCCCCGAGGCTTTCGAGGTGCCCGGTATAAACCTGGCAATCGATGATTTTTACTTCATCTAACGTTAATGAATATACGTATTTAATAAAAGCGAATTTGCTGGCATTGCTTTCTTTACTAAACATGCTTTCTCCAAAAAAAACTTTCCCCAGCCTGATCCCGTATAAACCGCCTGCCAGTTTGCCGTTATGCCATGCTTCGGCACTGTGTGCATAACCAAGTTCATGCATTTTTATGTAAGCGTTTTTGACGTCATCGGTTATCCATGTGCCCTCCTGTCCGTAGCGCGAAATGGTTTTACAATTATCAATCACATCGGTAAATGCTTTGTTGATACTGAACTCAAAACGGTTCTGTTTAATCAGCTGCCGCATGCTTTTGCTCACTTTTAATTCTTCCGGGAAAAGAACAAACCGGGGCTGCGGGCTCCACCATAAAATATGTGCTCCTTCATACCATGGAAATATCCCGTTCCGGTAAGCCAGCAGTAATCGTTCAGGGGAAAGATCGCCGCCCATTGCTAATAAACCATCTGGTTCTGCAAGATGAACAGGAGGGAAGATCAGTTCATTGTCTAAAGCAAATAAAGGCATCGGGAAAAACAAAATTAAAAACCAAATCTAAAATTATAAGCGAATCCTATCTTTAGCGTTCAGGTTTTTGTTTTAAAAGAATTTATGATTCAGAGAGTACTTCAATAGTAGCACCGATACCACGTTCGGTAATGGCATCGCACATAGGTTTGAGTTCTTTGTAAGAGCCTTGTTTAACTGAATATTTACCCTGGGTATGAATAATCATAGCACACTGTTCGGCCTGTTCATGGGTATGTTTGCAGATTTCCACCAGTGTTTCAATTACCCATTCAAAAGTATTTACCTCATCGTTCCATACTATCAGGCTATAAGGATTCTCATAAATAGTGAGCACATCCGTTTCCTCCATTTCCAGTTCTTGAGGCTTGACAGGCATTGTAATAGCTTTTAGCAAATTTAATCATTTAATCAAGGCTTGCAAATGGTATAAAGACTTATAAAAAATTGAAATAAGTAAAATTATGATTAAAGCAATTGTTCTATAGGTTGTTCATATTGCCTTGGTTTTTTTAGGGTAATATGATACTTGCTTGTGTTACAGATTAGCATATGCGCATTTTCGCCGGTACTGCCCTTTGTGTGGATTTATAGCGGAAATGCAAACACAATTTTGTACTGTAATTGTCGTTCTAAAACGGTTACAGTATTCTAAGAAAACCCTAAAGAGTTCGCAACTATGAAATCCAATATCGAAAATAGCCAGAACCATCTGGCTGAAGAATTTTGTCATAAAGAGAAGCAGATTATCCAGGAAAGTAAAATTGCCGTGCTGAAAATACAGAGCTGGCAATTTGCTTCAAAAACTCCGGGCATTCGCCATACCTATCTTCAGGAAGCAGCAAAAATGGTCAGCAAATCATTATTAAATTTTGTGCCAAACAGTTTTGTGCTGAGTGAAGAAGAGTTTTATACCAGGCCGATAGAAAATTAGTTGGCTACAATTCAAGGTTGAATACGGAGTGTGATGACGATTAAACCTTATCAAAACTTACGCATTCTTTCAATTCTTTTTCCGTATACGCCAGGTTGTATTGTTTTAAAACATCAGCGGGCACACCATTCCACTGGTTTGGCATATTTCCAACATACCCAACATCTTTAAAGCCTATTTCAGTTGTGTAGAAACCTGTAGCAGTAAGGTCACGCATCAGGCTAAAGAATGTTACTCCGGGTTGCATGCCGGGTTTTACTTTACCTCGTTTTACAGTTTTACCATTCTCTGTATATTCAATTTCGGGATAGGCAATATCTTCGACAATTTGTAT
>DATKNN010000009.1:0-22778 GCA_035541355.1 Puia sp.
ATTAATAGTTTTAGACGATGGGCTAATATATCTTGCGATACATCACCCTTGGTTTAATTATTATCATTGGATTTGTGAATCCATATTCAGGTTATGGATGGTCCGAAGAAGACTAAACAATCTTAGGCTCTTACTTCCTGAATACTACAGGGAGGTAGATTTCATACAGGGTTCATTAGAGCCTTTTAAGTTGAATAAGATTTATTACATGCCCAATGGGAAACATGTGCTTGTTAGAAATGCCTGTATACCCCAAATAAAGCCAATTTGTGACTCATACAATACTACTCACGTAAACCAGATCAGGAATTTTTACCGGAATTATGTTTGCAATGAGAATCAGATGCTGGGACAAAAGAACGATCGACTCTATATAAGCAGAAAATTAGCCGGACGAAGAAGAATCATTAATGAAGATGAAATCTGTACCATTCTAATCAAGTACGATTTCAGCATATTTTACCCGGAAAATCATTGTTTTATAGAGCAAGTGGCATGTTTTAAAGGGGTAAAATACCTGATCGGCCAACATGGGTCGGGTCTGACAAACATGCTGTTCATGAATAAAGGTACCTGTATTCTCGAATTGCATAAGAACACCACTAACGAGCTGAATCATCCTGGCTTCTTATTTTGGTACATGGCGGAGTCTTTGGGTATTAACTACTACCACCAGGTTTGCGAAACCTCAGGCAAAGAAGATTATTTCGAAACTAAAAAAAATCAAAGAGCTTTTTTATCTTGTCCCTTATTGTTAGTTGTGTCCGACACGACCGTTGTCGACCTGAAGGGATTTCCAGGGGGCAGTATCGAACAATCTCCAGACCACCGATATTCATTGCTTTTTAGGGATGGCGTCGGGGAAAAAGCCATACAGAGCGGCCCTCATACTCCGCCGGTTTGTTATGAACAAGATCTCAGCGGGTATACAGCAAATGGGATCCGGGAGGGCGGAATCGTGGGCACCGATATCTTGTCGCAACTGATACTTACACTAGACTATAAATATTCTAGGTTGTATATTGCAACCGACAAGGATAAGCAATACCTACCTGAACGGTTAAGGGAACTTGGGTTTATTTCTTCTTCTATGACCGGCTATTTCAGCAACGACGAATCCACGCTTATTTTGCGAAAAATCAGCAAGAACCATGAAAAAAACAACAATCCTTATGTGAAGATCGCGTTGTATAATGACAAAGATAGTGCGAATGCATTTGGGTCAATTGATCCTGGCTACGACGACCGCGTTTATTTAAATCAAGACTACGACACCTACTATACGCATTGTGTTAATATCAACCAGCCTTATCTCGATCATCTCCTAAAAAAAGGGATAAATATAGTTGTCAATAAAGATAAATATCTCACGCTGGGTAACCGCACTAATACACCTGATACACTCTTTAAATGTACGTTTGAAAAAAAATACATATTCAGCATGATCAGCACGGAGGGAAAACCTATTTACCCCTATCCTTCAGATAGCGTCAACGTCTTCTTAAAAGTAAACGGAAAGGGTGCGGCAAGTGCCGGGGGGATAACCACTTATGAATTCCCATTAATTCAGTTTGGGGGCAGCTTCCTGTTAGATTTCGATGAGGTAATATTTGACCCCTTCCGGTCATTGGTTTGGTTTCGTAAGCCTTGATTGTGACATCGCTGAGTTCATGATCATTATTTTTGCTGATGGATATCGATGTGTGGGTATTCTTTACAGAAATTGAGGAAAGGCTCGCCTGTTAGTTTTCAGATAATTTTATGTTTCAGCGTCTAAGAATCTAAAGACATGAAAAAAATAATCAGCATTATTTTCCTGTCTTCCATTTTACAAGTTTCACTTGGGCAGGTAAAGGACCCCAGTGACGATGGTAGGAAAATTAGAATACCTGTCGTGTTCCATGTTTTATATTCAAATAATGAGGAGAACATCAATGACAGCCTACTGCTCAATGAACTGAACGGTGCGAACCTGGATTTTACTGCTAAGAATAATATGGCGGTAATTGATCTTGATTTCAAAGATTTGGTGGGCAATCCTAATATTGAGTTCTATCTGCTAGATTCCATGCTACAGAAGTCGGGGACAAAAGGCGTGCAGCGGATTTCTGAGAATGGAAATCTGGATTTGAACCAGTTATTGATCAGTGCCAACAATTGTTTGAATGTGTTGACTGCTCTGCAGGGCAACGCTTCTGATATCCTCAGCGATCGTGTAAATCTGAATTATGGAGATGTAGGAGAGTTGGCTTCAGCTCATTGTATCACAAAATCAGTAAAACTTGTATCATTTAATTACCAAGCAAATTTTGATATCAAAAAAATAATTATTCAAGATCTAAAATACATTCAATAAAGTTCATCAAATGTTCGTAAGAAATCTCCGGCTCGGTACGGAACAAAACAAAGCCTCGTGTAACTACGAGGCTTTGTTTTTTTTACACGAATCAGTTTGTTATCCTACAACAATTAAATCTTCGAACGTAATAGAAAAAGGCTATCACCTTTGCAAAATTTTTTTTTAGAAGTTCAGATTCAAAACCAGTGAAAGGATTTTCTTCCGATGAAGCCATGAATTCAGGAAAGTTGATGGGCGGCCATATTGCGCATTATTTTTTTCATGATAGTAATCTTCATACGGCGCGGAGCTAACAGTAATGGATACACTAAAAACTTTGTAAGCAAACCCGGAAAAACCGTGCTGCGGTTTCCCAATGCTTTTAATATCGGAAATGCAATCTGTGCCGGCGCCAATGCCAGTTTCATTTTCATATTTGCATATTGTGCAAAGCTACTGTGAACCGGGCCAGGCGCTGCAGCAAGAACATCAACATGATATGATTTTAATTCGCTGTGCAAGGCTTCGGCTAATGATTGAACGTATGTCTTCGTTGCTGAATAATTTGCCGCATAAGGCACTCCCTGAAATGCTACGATTGAACTCATGAGAATAACCCCACCTCTTTGCTGCCGCACAAACCGGCGGGTAAAATAATGGGTCAGCGCTGTTAATGCTTCAATATTTACACGTAGCATGCTGATTTCATTTTCCAGCGAAGAATCAATGAATGCCCCTGAACTACCAAACCCTGCTGAAGCAACAAACAACCCAATATCCGTTTCATCATCAATTGCCGAAATAAGTGTTTTAATTCCATCTTCATGCGAAAGGTCTGCGGAAATAATTCTCACGTCTGTATTAAATTTTAAGAATAAGCCGTTAGCTATTTCTTCCAATCGTTTAATGTTCCGCCCATGCAAAATCAGTTTAAAACCTATCGCTGCAAGATTTTGTGCTATTTCTTTTCCTATTCCTGACGATGCACCGGTAACTACTGCCCATTTTCCATATTTTGCCAGGTAGTTTCTCTTCCATTTTTCTGAAGGCTTCATTTTCGAATTCATTTTTAAATTGTAATTCGAAATTAGAACCGTTCTGTTTTTCAGACGATAACAAATGTTTATATTTTGATTGCTGCTCTTTCAGTATAATTTTATTGATCAGCAAATAAATAATGGTTACCGAAATTTTCATTGGCAATCGGGACAAATAAATACCAGAGCAAGAAATCAAGAATCAAATCATCCTGATTTCCTGAAATAATTCGTATAGCCAACTTTCCGTTATCTGAAAATAATCCATAAGCCAGTATTTCTTTTTTATTTTCTGTAATCACATATTCTGCGAATGGATTATTTCTGACAGCCAGTTTTAATTTCCTGTTTTCAAATTCAATTTGCCAGGTATTGGCATACCATTTTTCCGGATATACTTTTAGCAGCACCTTACTTTCAGCATTACTTATTTCAATATTGTGCTTCCAAAAACCAGTACGCTTTATTTCAAGTTTTTTATTTTCAATTATAGAATGGGCTGAAGATTGAGCAAGAGAGATATTTAATTCCATGGTGCCAACAACTTTGTTACCCATTAAAAACTCATAGCTGGAATCATTTATCTTTTTCCATTTCTTATTCATAACTATTATTTTTTTATTATAGCAATTTCGTATTGTAATATTTCTTTATTGTTAAATCAATTCACATTCTTTCTTTAATAAATCAAGCCAACGCTGCATACCTTTTTCTAAATTTTTATGGAATGATTTTTTAAATATCCTGGCAAGAAACCCTTCCATGCTTTCATCAACAGTTACGGTAATTCCACTGCCGTTATCAGCAAGTGTCCAGTTATGAATGGCTGACATACCAAAAGTTTTTCCTGTCCATCCAAAATACTTGTAAGGCTCAACAGTATGTAATGTAGAATGGATTTTTGCGCCACCTGTCTTCCAGTCAAAAGTAGTTCCGGCATGTAATTCGCCGTTCAGTGTTGGCTTGCTGATATCTGTTTGCCAGGATGACCAATTGTTGATGTTGGTGATTATCGCCCAAACTTTTTGTATGGGTGCATTAATGATAATCTGTTTACTGCATTTTACAGGAGCATTGATGTTGATACTTTTCATTTTTGAATTGCTTTAAAATTGCAATACAAAAATCAGCACTGCATCAATTGATGCGCTTGATAAAAATCAAGAAGTTTGTCCGGTTGCTTTTTTCCGAAGGCGGCTCAATGTTTCAGGTGTGATGCCAAGCATGGAAGCAAGATATTGTAGCGGCACCTGGTTGAATAAATCTTTATTGAAATTAAAAAGTTGCTGGTATCTCTCCTCCGCACTCATGGCAAGGTGTTGAAGTATCCTGTCTTCAAGCACAATAAAACATTTTGCGATAAAAAGTTTTTCGAGTTCTTCCCATTTAGCCACATGCTCTTTGATAGCATGGTAATCGCTTCCATCAATAACAAACAGTTCGCATTCCGTCAATGCCTGAATGTTCCAACGGGCAGGCTGCCTGAAAAGAAAACTGGCAAGGTCAACTACAAAATATCCGTTTGTAGAAATCCATTTCGTAACTTCTTTGCCGTTAAATGAAACATACTCCCTGATTAACCCTGATTGAACAAAACCAAGACGGTTGCTCAAGTTTCCGGTTTTTAAAAAATGTTCGCCTTTCTTTAATTCCAAAGGCTTGAATAAGGAAATGATTTTATGCAAATCATCTTTTGTTACACCAAAATAGGTTTGAATATATTTCTCCAGTTCTGTCATGATTTATTTTTTATAGTTGCTTTTTTTCAACCTGCTCAAATGCACGGGGCTGATGCCTAAGTAAGAAGCAATCATGTGTTGCGGCACACGGTTGTGGATGTCAGGAAAAATCTCCGTAATGCTGTCATAGCGTTCTTTAGCAGTTCTTGCATAAAGATTTTTTATACGGTTATCGTGGTAGATAAAATAGAATTCGGCAATCAATCTGCCTAATCTATCGCCTTGTTTCAAATTCCTGTAACCCCATTCAATCGCTGCTCTTGGCATTACTACAGTTTCGGTTTCCTCTTCGGCACGCAACGTATAAAGCGATGGTTGCTTCAACATAAATGCGGAATAATCGGCAATGAATTGATTCTCCAAAGCAAAATGAAACGAGTGTTCAACACCGTCATTACTTATTATAATCACTCTTATTAATCCTTTGTTGATGAAAAATATTTCGCCGGGGACAATGCCGGAGCGGCTTATGATTTCATGGCGTTTGAATTTCTTTTCACTGCATTTTCCCAGGAAATCTTCCAGCTCTTTGCCGGAAATTTCTATCATCTGTTGTATGGCTTGTGCTATTTGTTTCATTGAGCTATTGCCTGTAATGATTTGCTTTAATATTCTTAGCTGCAAGTTCAACAGTTTGCGTTATTCTTTGCAATCTTGTTTCAGGTTTTTTGGCATTCAAAATCCATTCAAGGATAATTCGTTTTGACGATGGCGGAAAAGCCTGAAAGTTCCTGAAAGCAGTTTTGTTTCTATCAAACAGTTTTTGCAAATCAGCAGGAATGACGGAATTCTGGACTTCAACCAGGGCTTCCCAGTTATTATTTGCTTTCGCAAAATCAATCAATGCTTGCCCTGTTGGTCTCATCAATTTTTCAGCAATCATTTTCTAGGCTCTTTCCCTGTTCAGTTTGCTCCAGTTGCTTTTTGGTTTGCGCTGAGAAAAAAGCTGGTACCTGCTTTCTGCATCACGTTTGTTGGCAAGGCTGTCAATCCATCCAAAGCAAATGGCTTCTTCCACCGCTTCATTATAATAAACGCTTTTTGTTTTACTTGTTTTATGGTAAATGATCAGCCACACTGATTTTTCAGATTGATGATTTTTCTCTAACCACTTGCGCCAGTCCTTTCTTGTCCTGGCCGAAACCGCTTTTATCTTTTTGTATATTTCCATTTTTATGGATTGAAAAAATCAAGCAGCTATCGATGCTCGTTAAAACTTCAAATGTTCATTCCTATTTCTTTTTGCTCAATTGAATAGCATCACGTAATGTCAATGCTGCCAAAAAAATGATCAGTTGTTCTCATTACTCTTTGGCTGAATCAAATCCCAAAGATTTCCATAAAGGTCTTCGAACACAGCTACTGTGCCATATTCTTGTTCTTCAGGTTGGCGTACAAAATGCACTTCATTTTTATTGAGTTGCTCAAAGTCACTCCAGAAATTATCTGTATGCAGAAAAAATGCAACTCTACCTCCGGTTTGATTTCCAATGGAAGCAGTTTGCCTTTCGTTCACTGCTTTTGCGAGCAGGATGCAACAGCTATTATCGGCAGGTGGGGAAACCAAAACCCAGCGTTTTTCAATTGTCAGTTTTGTATCTTCTATTAATCTGAAAGATAGTTTTCGTGTAAAGAAATGTATTGCTTCATCATAATCCTTCACAACAATTGTTACACTCGCGAGTTTTGGTGCCATGGTTTAGTGGATATTAATCTTGAACTATAAGCTTGATACAAGCACTGTTTCTTCTGAAATTTAAGTAAAAGTTTTGAAAGGATTGTAAGCTCGCCATCATTCTTGCATCTGTCCTTTTTGCTGCAGAAAAATATAGCTTTTTATGCCTGACCAAATGAATTTGTTCTGCTACCAGATTAAAAAAATAAATCACTTTACGTATTATTAATTGGACAATAAAATAACATGAAAATCAAACAAATTTCATTTGAATTTGTTTTACTATAATAATTTTATGCGTATACGAAAAATCCTCATCAGCATTATCGTTTCTGTTCTGCTTGGTTTTTCAAGCGGGCTATTTACTGTAACGGAAATCAATACATGGTACGCCCATCTTACCAAGCCTTCCTGGAACCCGCCAAACTGGTTGTTCGCGCCGGTATGGACAACATTGTATATCCTTATAGGCATCTCCTTTGGTTTGATTTGGTCATCAGCCAACCCGGCAAAAGTAAAAGCCATGCGCATTTTCATTGTGCAATTCGTACTCAATTTATTATGGTCTTTCCTTTTTTTCAAGCTGCATGATATCGGATTTGCCATGCTTGAAGTATGGGTACTTTTTATTCTTATTTTACTCACCGTTATTTTCGCAGCACGCATTAACAGGGTTGCTGCCTTGCTCCTTCTGCCCTACCTTTTCTGGGTCTTGTTTGCATCAACACTTAACAGCACTATCTGGCTACTGAACAAATGATGAACCCGGGTATTGCATATATCATTTTTCCTCATCAGTTGTTTGAGGATATCTCAACACTGCAAAAAAATGCACAAATTTATCTTGTTGAAGAGTGGCTCTTTTTTAAGCAATATAAATTCCACAAACAGAAAATCGCATTTCATCGTGCAGGCATGAAGTTTTATGAACACTTCCTTGCTTCAAATGGTTTTAAGTTAAATTATATTGAAGCGGAGGATGAAAATTCGGACATCAGGAAGCTGATAAAAAACCTTTCGGTACAAAACTTCTCGCGGATTATTTATCGCGACACAACAGACAACTGGCTTGAAAAAAGAATCGCTAAAACATGCACCGAGTGTAAAATCGAAGTTGAAAAACTTTCTTCGCTATTATTCCTGAACACGGGCACTGATATCGAAAATTATTTTTCAGGTAAGAAAAAATATTTTCAAACTGATTTTTATAAGCAACAACGCACGAGAAGAAAAATATTAATCGACAACAATGGAATACCAGCCGGCGGAAAATGGAGCTTTGATGAAGAGAACCGGAAAAAATATCCGAAAGATAAAACAGCCCCGACGGTTCTATTTCCCGAAGCAAATACATTTTATAAAGAAGCCTTTCTGTACACAGAAAAATATTTCAGCAACCATTACGGCGAATTGAATGCTCCTGTTCAATATCCTTGCACGCATGAAGAAAGCAGGGTGTGGCTCAATCAGTTTCTGAAAAAACGTTTTTCAGGATTCGGGTTATATGAAGATGCGATAGTAAGCAACGAAAATTTTTTACATCACAGCCTGCTCAGCCCTTTAATAAACGTTGGATTAATCACCCCTGCTGAAATCATTGACGAGGCTATTCAATTTGCCAGTAAAAATAATATACCTATCAATTCTCTTGAAGGTTTTATCAGGCAGTTAATCGGCTGGCGGGAATTTGTACACGGCGTTTATCAAATGAAAGGAACAGAAGAGCGCACAAAAAATTTCTGGGGCTTCAACAGAAAAATCCCATCGTGTTTTTGGAACGCAGCAACGGGCATTTTGCCTGTTGACATGATAATAAAAAAAATATTAAGTACAGGATATTGCCATCATATCGAACGGCTCATGATACTTGGGAATTTTATGCTCCTCTGCGAATTTCATCCCGATGAAGTGTACAGGTGGTTTATGGAAATGTTCATTGATTCCTATGATTGGGTGATGGTGCCGAATGTGTATGGCATGAGCCAGTTTGCCGACGGCGGTTTAATGTCCACAAAGCCTTATATCAGCGGCAGCAACTATATCCTTAAAATGAGTGATTTTAAAAAAGGGGAATGGCAGGATATATGGGATGCGCTTTTCTGGCATTTTATTCAAAAGCATGAAACTTTTTTTTCGTCAAATCTTCGCTTATCCATGCTCGTTAGCAGCTATCATAAAATGCCCGACGAGAAAAAGAAAAAGCATTTGCATATCGCCAAAAGCTTTTTTGCAAAGCTGGACAACAGTAATAAATAATTCAATGAATATGGAAACATTAAAGAACAAACATATCCTTATCACAGGAGCAACCGGCGGCATTGGCAGCAATACAGCAAGGCTATTAGCATCATCAGGCGCACATGTGTTTATAAGCGGCAGGAATAAAGAAAGATTGCAACAACTTGCTGACGAATTAAAATTACCGCAGGGCGCGTGGCATGATGCTGACATCTCGGATAGCGGGCAGGTAAAACAGCTTTCGCAAAAATATTTTCAGGCTTATCCCACTATTGATATGCTGATTAACTGCGCAGGTGCAGGCATCATCAAGCCCATAGATACACTTGATGAAAACGAGTTCCTGAAAATGATACACTGCAATTTGTTCGGTGCGTTCCTGCTTGCTAAAAATTTTTTACCGAAAATGAAGGAAGCAAAAAAAGGGCTCATCATCAATATCCCCGGGATACTTGGAAAAATCCCGATGGCAGGCGCCAGCGCTTATTGCGCTTCAAAATTTGGTTTAACGGGCATGATGCAATGCATACGCGAAGAAGTGAAGCGTACAGAAATCAGGATCACCAATATTTTTCTCGGCGGCACCGACACTGCTTTCTGGGATGCTATTGATTTGAAAGTGCAGCGGGATAAAATGGTAGTGGCAGAAGAAGCGGCAAGGTCAATCTGGTTTTTGTGTCAGCAACCAACCAGCGCAGTTGTCAATGAAATGGTCATTCAGCCGTTCAACCACCAGGCGATTTGAAAATTTTATACCAATCATTTTTTTCTGCATAAAAATTTGAGTAGTGAAGCAATTCATTAAGTGATGGCTGAATGTTATTGGCATTCCTTTGGTCTGTTCGTCGAAGGTTCCGCTGTTGTATGTGATTGCCCCATTGCCGAGGTTCATTCAGTAAAACATTATGCACCTTCTCTTAGTCCATCTTTAATGATGCGGACATCTTTGGCAGAATTTTACAGATTTAAATTTTGATAGCTGGCAGGTGTTTCCTAACAAAAAAATCTTACTTCAGGGATTGCAATAATCACAGAAGGTCGGCTCTTCGGTTGTTTTTTTCAGGGGAAACATTTCCTCTTTTTGATAGCCGCATTTTTTGCAACAGTAAGTATAACTGAGTATGCTTTTGGTGGGCAAGCCGCAAAGGCTGCAAGGCAAGCCGGGTTTTGCATCTTTAATCCAGAAACCCGGCATGTTGCAAGAAGGACAGACAGATTTAATAACCTGCAATAGTTTTACCACCGCTTTTTCAATCACCTTCATCCGCGTAGGGTTATGCATGGCACGCATATCGGTTTCCAGGAAAGCGCTGCCAAATTTATTTTTGTAGTTTGAAAAATGGCTGACGAGGTTTTTCCAATCACATATCCCTTTGATAAGATCTTTATTCAATTCTTTTGAACTTCGGATAATTAAACCATGCGAAGGAAATAAAACAGATTCTGCAAATTCACGGAGCTCTTTTTCACTACTAATAAGGCTGCCGTTAAAATTGGTAGAAACAGAAAGCTCACGGGCAACAAATTCAAAATCATTTTTCCGGTCTAACACGACAACAAGTTCATCATCGGCCAATCCAAAAAAGAGATGTGGATGCGGGCCGAAAGACCCTTCGCTCGAAATCGCCAGGTCGCAATGATATTTGTCCATTGCCCATTGGCATTTCTTTTTTGCGGTGGTCAAAGGGTCATCAACTCTTTCTACTTCTCCGCTGAACGTACCAAGTATATCCGTATCCAAATCTTCCGGCACAAAACACTGCACATGCAAAGCGGATTCGAGCAAAGGCTGAATCACTTTTTCTTTGTGGTGCTTAGTGGCAATCACTAACCTTCGGCCGGAGAATAATTCCCGAAGCTTATCATTCATGCGCAACCATTTCAATTTTTATTTGCCCTTCAATCGATAGCCGGAAATTTTTCTCTTGTGCATCTTTTAAAAAAAGCTCAAGTTTTTCTTTTTCCGATTTGAGTTCTTCAACACGTTTTGTATGTCTGCCGATATCTGCATATTTCATTCGCTCAGTAATCCCGAATATTTCCATGTTATGATAATTAATTTTGTAATCGAACAGCGAATGAAGTATTGTCATGGCTTCATCAGCCGAAAAAAAACCTTTGATGAGGGTAAAGCCGTTTGTTTTTTGCATAGACTTATTTTAGTATTTCCAGGTTGCATTGTAGTGAAACGGGTTGCATATCATTTTGTATCAGTTTCCTGATTTGGAAGAGGCTGTCCTGGAGTTCTATTATCCGTTTCTCCCGCATTTTAATATCCTCTTCATTTAGCGAGCGATGAATTTTTTGCTCGTGAAATTTTATTTTCACCGAAATGAACTGCGATAAAATGTCAAGTGCGTCTTTTGGTTCAAACGTTCCGTTGATAATTGAAATATTCATGAGTTTTGTTTTATTGTCCCTGGCCTAAAGAATACGCTTCCTTTCCGTCGAAAGCATATAAATTTTCTGTTTTGATCGTATCTATATTTCTAATTGCTGCATTTTGCAACAATTGTATGATATCTTGTTTTTGCAGGTTTTCAATACCGGCCGGCTTGAAGCGGCAACGCCAGTGGTCAGTGCAGAATGTTTCTTTGAAACCATCCGGCCACACTTTGATGCCACGGTTGGTAATCATGGACAGTTTCGCCTGCGGAAGCTCTATTGTTTTCATCCTCTCTGCGAGCTCATTTGCATCGGGCCCGTTCCAATGCACAAATAAATCAACGCCGACCAGTTCTTTTTTTGCAGGTGTTTTTCTTTTGTATGAGGGAAGATTTAAAACAGAACCTTTTGAATAATCAACAGCTTTCAGGAGAGAAGGCCTTTTCCCGAGATTAGCAATCACGGCTTCAGCAAAACCGCTGGTGCTCACTTTCTGCCTGCTTACACCTTCTTTGTAAATATCGTATGTGTGAATACCTTCTTCAATTGTTTTCAGCCATGCATTCTGTATTTTCTCTGCAACAGCATTTTGGCCGAGATGAATCAACATCATAATTGCTCCTTGCAAAAGCCCTGAAGGGTTAGCCATATTTTGGCCCGCCCTTCTCGGTGCCGAGCCATGTATCGCCTCAAACATGGCGCACTCTTCGCCGATGTTCGCAGAGCCCGCAAGCCCCACCGAACCTGCAATTTGCGCAGCAACATCAGAAAGCACGTCGCCATATAAGTTGGGCATCACAATCACATCGAATGCTTCGGGCGTGTCGGCCATTTTTGCTGCACCGATATCTATAATCCAATGTTCGTTGATGATGTCAGGATATTCTGCAGCAATCTCATCGAATATTTTATGGAACAGCCCATCGGTTTGTTTCATGATATTGTCCTTAGTAAAACAGGTCACTTTTTTTCTTCCGTATTGACGGGCATATTCAAATGCATACCTGACAATTTTTTCACACCCCGGCCTGCTGATCAGCTTCAGGCATTGAACCACTTCATCGGTCTGCTGGTGTTCAATACCCGCATACAGATCTTCTTCGTTCTCGCGGATAATCACCACGTCCATGTTCGGATGTTTTGTATGCACGAAAGGATGAAGGCTGAGGCATGGGCGCACATTTGCATAGAGCCCAAGAAACTTTCTTGTAGTAACGTTCAGGCTTTTATAACCACCTCCCTGCGGCGTAGTAATAGGCGCCTTTAAAAAAATTTTATTGCGGCGAATAATGTCCCAGGATTCTTTGGCAATACCTGAACTGTTGCCGGCGAGATATACTTTTTCACCGACTTCAATTTCATCAACAAGTAATTGTGCGCCGGCGGCTTTGAGAATGTTTAAGGTTGCATCCATGATTTCCGGTCCGATGCCATCCCCTTTGGCTACTGTGATTCTTTGCATGTGTATGTTTTTTGTGGGGCAAAAATGCGCAGAAGCTTTCATTTAATTTTATTTAACTTTATAATGCTAATCATAAATATTTTTTATGAATTATACATTGCACCAATTACAGGTATTCCTGAAAATTTCGGAAACGCAAAGTATTACCAAGGCAGCCGAACAACTTCATCTCACCCAGCCTGCAGTGTCTATTCAACTGAAAAACTTCCAGGCACAGTTTGATGTACCCCTTACGGAAATAGTGGGAAGGAAACTATACATCACAGCATTTGGAAAAGAGATGGCAGTGGCTGCGGAGAAAATCCTGAACGAAGCGTATAATATCAACTACCGGACTTTATCGTACAAAGGCTTCCTTGCAGGCAGCCTGAAAATTTCTATTGTCTCCACCGGTAAATATGTTATGCCCTATTTCCTTGCATCATTCCTCAACAAGCACAATGGCATTGAACTCTTCATGGATGTGACGAACAAAGCCAGAGTCATCGAAAGCCTCGAAAACAACGAGGTTGATTTTTCCCTGGTATCGGTATTACCTGCACAAATACAGATAGAAAAAATTGAACTGATGCAGAACAAGCTTTTCCTGGTGGGGAACACCTCCAGAAAATTCGGGAAAAAAATATACGACAAATCAATCTTTGAAGAACTTCCCCTCATTTACCGGGAGGAGGGTTCCGGAACAAGATATGTGATGGAAAAATTTATTGAACGCAACCGGCTTCCTGTAAAAAAGAAAATGGAACTGGCAACCAATGAAGCAGTGAAACAAGCCGTGATTGCCGGGTTAGGCTTTTCCATTATGCCTTTAATAGGAATAAAGAATGAATTAAACAGCGGGAGGTTACAGATAATACCTGTGAAAGGCTTTCCAGTGAAATCCGTATGGAGCCTGGTTTGGTTAAAAGGCAAACGGTTTTCTCCTGCGGCGGAAGCTTATCTTAAGTACCTCCGACACGAAAAACACCAAATCATCGCATCGCAATTCAAATGGTATGAAGATTACTGAGTGAACGTTGAACGATTTACTATTCAGTATTAAAAGTTATAATCTAACGAAGATGTATAACCGAGATTGAGGGATTATGCAACATGTAAAATGCGGCCCGAAAAGATTCAATGATAAAAAACAAATTCCTGAATTATTGCTTAATTAGGACGACTTTCAATTTACAGAAGCCAATTTTACCTTGGGATAATTTTATACTGATTCAAAAAGAAACTCAATAAATAAAAAAGCCGGTTCTTTAACCGGCTTTCTTGTCAGAGAATTGCATAAGGGTGATTGAAATTGTCATCGCCATCATCTCTTCTGAATACATCATCAAGCCATTTGTTAATACTGTAAGCTACATTTGAGATGAAATCAAATAAAGAGGTTTTCATACTTCAAAATGTTTTTATTAAGTCACTAGCCTGACAATAGCAAGCCATATGTGTTATGAAATCTGGATCAGCTTAGGCCCTTTTTGTTTCACTTCTTCTTTCTTCGGTATTAAAAGGTGAAGCAATCCGTTTTCATATTTTGCCTGTATCTTGTCTACATCCACAACATCCTTTTGCAATTCGAATGTGCGCTGGAAAGATTGGTAACTGAACTCACGGCGAAAATAAACAGGCTCATTTTTGTCTTCATTGCTGGAAGATTTTTCCGAGCTGATAGAAAGTGTGTTGCCATTCAATTCCACTCTGAAATCTTTTTTTGACATGCCAGGTGCAGCAACTTCTACTTCGTAGGCATCCCCGGTTTCTTTAATGTTCACAGCAGGGATCGTTGTATTGGTTTCTGAAAAATTAAGGTTCCCCCAGTTGAACAAATCCCTGTTAAAGAAGTCGTCAAAAAAAGTGGGGAACAAATTGTTCATGTTTCCGTTTCTTTTTACGAGTGTCATAACATTTTGTTTAAATGGTTAGAAAAATAATTTTCCAAACTAATCGCAAGCCGGATGCCAGCAGGCTTTTGACGGGTTTTCCAATGAAAATTTGTCTGACAGAAATGAAAAAAATTCATAAAAAATGACATTTTTTAGGATCGGGGAATTCACGATTAAACCGGGAAGCATGTGCGAATGTTCAGACTGGCAAAGAAATAAAAAGGATGATGAAATAAATTTTATCAGATGTTTGTAAGAAACCTCTGGTTCCATACAACCTGTCAGTTATGTCAAAATGAAACTCTTAAATAGTCCGGATTAGCCAGGTTATTTTTTGGTAAGAATGAGCCTCGGGGAATAAAGATTGCCGCCAGGATGATACCGCACTCGGTTGTTTTTTGTTAAAAATCTTCACTGTGTTTACAATATAATAACATTTTTTTTGGGGGGTTTGTGGCAATATTTGTGTTGTTGCTATTTTAAAACAATTACAATGAAACAATGGATTTTAACTGCTCTGATTTTATTATCAACAGCAACTTTTGTGCAAGCTGCCTCAAAGCATCAGCAAAGGCAAACAAAATCAAAAGCGCTTAAAGAAGTGAAATGCCCAAAACATCCTCGCCCAAAGCATCATTAAGCTATATCGCAGGCAATAGTATTTCTGAGCTTAAACTGAATACATTAACTATATGGAATACAGTAATACTACAACTAACAGTAATGTGCACCTATAGTTGCTTAGGCTGACTGAACAGATCAACTATTCAGGTTGCAAGAAAAATAATCATCCTTTTCTGAAAGTTATTTCAGTAACAGCACTCTGTTCCCATGCTCCCTTCTCACAATAAGCAATCCGCCCGCAGCCATCGGTTGCCACTGAAAACCCTGTCCGGACTGTATTTCAGCAAGCGGATGATAATTGAGTAAAACAGCAGAAGGCTTTTTGCGCAACCTGATCTTTTCGATCCCCGTTGTATCGAAAGGCTGATAATATAATGTTACCTTATTGCTGTCGATGTTTTCAAAATTAAGCCCGTAGAATTTTTTCAGCAGGCCTTCATAATCGGCGTGCTGAATAACTGAAGTGGAAGATATGATATGATCCTCGCCCGGTGCAGTTAGTGCAGGTATGGCATCCATGGTGCGCAGGTAATGGCGCATATAATCTCCATATCCGTCGGTAAGCCAGGGTTCATCACCGGGAAACCTGTTTTTGCCATCGAAGTCAACGCAGTAAGTTGCCCATATCAGTTGGCGCACAGCATTTGCATACATGCTGCTGTCTCCGGTAAGGCTTACATAAAGCAATTCATCTGCACCCTGTCTTGATGTGTGGCTTTCACCGGGCATCTGGTACACTGATTGTTCATTGGTTACTACAACACCATATTTTTTCCAGTTGCTGTTAGAAAAATTTTTGTGTACCCAGTCAATTATTTTTTTTGCGTCCTGCTGCCAGTCAGAAAAATATTCACGATGCTCCATAATAAACCGGGCAAAGGTCATGGCATTAATCTGTGTTTCACTCCACCAATCCACATCTTCAAAAAATGGCCCCCACTTGTTTTCTTTCATAGGAAAATTTTTCATCCAGCTAAGTAAAATGTTGAATGACGACTGATATGCAGCAATGTTTCCGGCTTTCAATTGAATTAAATCAAGGAATAGCTGCATCGTCGGCGCCCAGTTCGTTGTATATCCTGCAGTATCTATCCATGTACCAGTAAAGTCATGGTCACGAAGCAACGCCGTTTGGCCGGTCATAACATTTACTTTAAATGGCAGTGGCGAGTAATTGATATTGCCTTGTTGCATGTGTTCAGCAAGCGTGTTGGCAATATTAATTGCTGCATTCAGATAAAAACTGTTCTGACCAATGTTGAAGCCTGCACTCATCTTATATAAATGCACCAGTTCTAATGCGAAAGAACCGGCCTTATCGGGCTGTGATACATCTTTGCCCGCACGCATATCTCCATCATAAAGACCTGAATAAATAAAACAGTTGTACGGAAAAGGAAGAGAAGGCCATTTACAGTTAACCGGCGAAAGCCCATGTGTGAGATAGTAATCTGCAATAAAACTCATATTCGCCTTTACCCTTTCATTACCGCTGTATGGATAATACAAACGCCATGAAGAAAGCGCCATAGCAAACTGGTCCCCACCAATACCGCGAGGGTCATTAAAAGCAGCGTTCCAAACCTGGTGGTTCATATAATATGGCAGACCATTCATATCACGGCGCATAGTATCCCAGAAATTCCAAACAATATTCACAATATGATTGAATGATTTCCCGATATCATCATTATACCAGGGTTTGATATTGCCGTTTTTATCAGTTTTCACATCATGATAAATAAGTTTTTCCTGTGCATTGATATTAATTACAGTAAACAACAATAACACTGTAAAGGTCTTTTTCATATATGTGTAGTCAGTAAAAAATTAAGTAATAATATTTTAATGAAAAAAATCCCTGGTTTTAAAAATTATACCAGACCAATTTCGTAGTGCAAAGGCGGTATTTCAATATCCATGAACCCTTTTTTTAACAAGCGTTCCTTAAAAGCCTGCTGCACTTCATACTCGCCATGAACAATAAATAATTTCTTCACTTTTTTTGAATCCTGGCAGGCAAGAAACTGTGAAAGGTCGTTATAATCACCATGTGCGCTCATGCTCCGTATACTGCCAATTTCAGCATGTACTTCATGTTCGATTCCAAAGATGTTCACCTCTTTGGCACCAGCCATTAACTTTCCTCCCAGAGAATTCGGCTCGCAGTAACCTACTAATAAGATAGTGTTCTTGCTGTTTTCAATATTATTGCTGATATGATGCTTTACCCTTCCTGCTTCAGCCATACCGCTTGCGGAAATAATTACGAACGGCCCATTTCGATAGTTGAGCGATTTCGACTCATCAACTGATCTGACATATTTCAAACCTTTAAATGAAAACGGATCTGAGTCGCTTTGCAAAATTTTTTGAATTTTTTTATTAAAAAGATTGGGATATTTTTTTACGATCTCAGTCACTTCAATACTCAGCGGGCTGTCCACAAAATAATCAAGATCAGGAAGACGGTTTTCCAGTTCAAGCTGGTTCAATGCAAATAATATTTCCTGGGTACGGCCAACGCTGAATGCAGGAATAATCAGTTTGCCTTTTTTTTGCACGCATGTTTTCTGAATATAAGGCAGCAGCAAATCAGGCGTACTCACTTCTGCATCATGAAGGCTGTTGCCATAGGTAGATTCAATAAGAATATAATCCGCTTGCGGAAAAGTTGCAGGGGGGTTTAATATCACATCTCTGTACCTGCCTACATCTCCGCTAAAAGTAAGGTGTGTTTCCTTGCCGTCTTCTTTAATTTTTAAATGAACCGTAGCGCTGCCAATAATATGCCCGGCATCTTTATACATTACCTGTACATTTTCATCAACTGAAAACCATTGGTCATATTCAAATGTGTGAAAATAATCCATAGCTGCTTTTGCATCTTCTTCCGTGTATAAAGGTTGCAAATATGACAGGCCTTCTGCAATTCTTCTTTTATTAACAAACCTGATGTCTTCCTGCTGTATGCCTGCAGAGTCTTCGAGCAATGCAGTACTCAATTCTTTGGTAGCCGGTGTACAGAAAATTTTCCCTCTGAATCCATCCTTAACAAGCTTGGGGATAAGCCCGGTATGGTCAATATGTGCGTGTGATAAAATCAGGTAATTAATATCCGATGGAACAAACCCCCATTGACGGTTAAGCCTGTCTGTATCCGGGCCCAGGCCCTGAAACATGCCACAGTCTAATAAATATTTTTTTCCGTTTTTAAGGGTAAGTAAATGCTTGGAGCCTGTTACCGTTCGTGCAGCGCCATGGAAAGCAATCTTCATAACAATGGTTTTTAATTGAAATATTGTTCTAAGTTACGGGATTACTAATGTAACTGCACCTTTGCCTTTTTAGTTTTCGAAAATTAATTCCCGGTTTTTTTCTTAAATGACCAGGTAATGAAAAAATCAGCTACCGGTTCCCCGTTTTCATTCAATCCAACCGATTTTGCTTTAATCGTTTGTGCCTCACCGTTATTAATCGCATTTTCTATTGTTTGCCTGATTTCATTTCCATTTGAACAGGTGAAGGTTGTTATGCCGGTTGCTTTTTTAAAATAATTTGCTTCCAGTTTTATTACGAGCATTGAAACCGGGGGATACCTCTTATAAATATGCATTAAACTTAAAATGCCGGTACTCATTTCCGCAGCCATTGCCAGGCAGGCGAAATAAGTTGAATGAAATGGGTTTTGGGAAAACCATTTATAAGGCACGGTAACAACACAATTTTCTTCATTTAGTTCTTTTAACCTTACTCCCGAAAAAAAAGCACTGGGTAATTTCATGAACAAGAACACCCTTGACCGTAAAGGATGTTTCATGAGTTTTATAAAGGATGAAGTATTGGCAGGCATTTTTAATTATTAATCACCAATCGTTACTTATACAATGCAGGTTCCAAAGCCTGAGGCGTCCATTGCAATAAAAATTCATACACTTTCTGTTTGTTGTAGCTTCTTCCCTGTTCAAGATATTCCGAGTTCTGTGTATGAATGCGGTTCCCGTTGGCATCTAATATAATAAATACGGGGAACCCGAAACGCTGCGGGTATCCGTATTTTGCGAAAACGGATTTATTTTCATTATCAGGGCTGAAATTCAAATGATAAGTTATAAAACATTTATTCAGTAAAGAATCTATCGAACCGTTTGCATGTATAAATTTATTGAACTCAATGCACCAGCTGCACCAGTTTCCGCCTGCCTGTAACAACACATGTTTGTGTTCCTGTTTTGCTTTTTTAAGTGCAACAGCAATATCAGATTCCGCATTTGCATGCGGATCATAAATTTTTAAAGAATCTTTTTGCGCATTTGTGTGTATTGCTAAAAAAGAAAAGCTCAATAATAAAAAGCAGTGTTTCATTTAAACTTTTTTTCACAAAGAAAAAAGATCCCCCGGGCAATTATCACAGTTTCCACCCGGAGAATCTTATTTATTTTATACCAGCTATCCGTTTATTCCATTGCCCTTTACCTCAACTCCGGCCATTAGGGCTTATCGATCTCCACTACACAGGCAATCACTCCGTCATTTACCCCATCCACATTCAACTGCATATTTCCTTGTGTATTGGCCGTGTAATGAACATTGTGAACGAATTTGCCGCTTAGAACATTATTTAATCTCGATGCATAATCCTGCTGGGGATGCTGACTTAGCTGTGTATTGAGTGAATTCCAATCAAGCGAGTCCTTACTTACTATTACAGCCATAAAATCTTTTTTTCCGATACTGTCCGGCACCATACTTTTATCTTTCGGGAACAGGCGATAACCTGCTATGCCACAAAAAGGAGAATACTTGGTAGTAGTGGGATCATCTTTCTTAGGGTAGGGAAATAAAGTATAGCTTGTTCCGTCAGTTTCTTTTCCGAAAACATATATATAGCATTCACTTGAATTCTTTACTTCCATTTTGAAACGCGTACCGGGTTTCATTGGTGCGTTTGTTTCGAAAATATTATCTCCTGCATTATGCAGGGGGATATATGCACCAGCCACTGTTTTATTGCCATTATAGGTAACCTGCACCAAACCAATTTCGCAATTAAACGGTGCATTTGCTGCGGCGCCGGTTTTTGCCATCGGCTCAAGGCCATAAGCTTCACGCACAAAAGTTTTGAAATCGCCATAACGCACCCATGCAAACCCGTTGTTGCCCCATTGCGGCCCCCAGCTATTCATAATCAAAAATGAGCCGCCATATTTTTTGTCATCATAGCCTACTACACATTGCGCATGACCACCGAAGCCCTGCATCATATAATCATCCTGTGTTGGTGTCCACACATCCTGCCCCATCATTGGTTGCATATAGCTGCCCCCAACCATCATGCCTATTACCACCGGCGCCCCTTGTGCCAGGTTTTCCTTGATGGCACGAAGATCAATCTGGTCAGTCCTGTCGCCAACGGTTAACCTGTTGGCACCGCGCATACGGTATTGCAACGCGTCATTTAACAATTGTTGATCAGGTTGTTTGGAGCAATCCTGGTCATTATAAGCAAACTTATCATAAGGGACCGCACCCTTTTTTGTCATGAACTCCATTGCCTTTTCAACGTAAGAGCCTTCACAACCTTCCAGGCCTATCTGATTATACAGAAATGAAGGACTGAACTTTAAACTGTTCGGATCCTGCCCGGTTCGTGCCGCTTCCAATATGGTTCTTGCCCCGTAAGCGCTGCTCCACGCAACACACGACCCCTGGTGGCCCTGATCACCTACTGTTGGTGCATATTTCTGAAGGTTTGCCGATTCTGGCAGGGGGTTTTTGTTATTATCTTCAGAAAGGGGTTCATATACTTTTGCTTTATCAAACTGGCGGGGATCCAGTATACCGCCTGTAGCCAGTTGTTGCGCTGCATTCTGCAAAGAGCCGATATTACAGCCTCCGCGGCCCAGAAAAAAATAACCCCCAACCAGGATTACAAGTAGTAACAATAAACCGCGGCCGCGAAATAAACTAAACAGCAAGGGCAACAGTGCGAAAAGGCCCCCACCGCCGCCAAATCCACCTCCACCCTGGTCACCACCGCCACTGTCTGGCGGGTCAATGGGATCATCTTCCATACGAATAGGCATAAGAAAAAGTTTTTGGTTCTGCTAAAAGTAAATAGTTTTTTGAAAATAAAAATGGTGATTTCAATTTCAACTTTGGTATAATGCAAACGAGCTTTCCCAAAGCTTAATCGGGATTATAAAACTCATCATAACTTAAATCTTTGGAAAAGCTATTGCTGCATTGATGAACGTGTAAATAGATTTTGATTCGGGCTTCGCCCATCTTACAGCACAAGCTTTAGAAGCGCTGTCATTTTTTGAGCCTTCTTGTGCATTGACAGAACAAAATAAAACTGATGTTAAAACAACAACAAACACTTTCTTCATATTAATCATTTATTTTACCGGTTAAGTTGGCCTTTTAACAACATCTCATTTCAAATCCCCATCCCTATAAAAAATATGTTGATAAGCTGAAGGTTTATTAGTTTTGGCAGAAGAACCAAGAAAATTTTAATGAGGAATATTAAAGAGCAGTTTTTACTCGACCCTTCCGTCATTTTTCTTAATCACGGCTCATTTGGGGCATGCCCGAAACCCATCATCGAAGATTATCAACGCTGGCAAATGGCTTTGGAATTTGAGCCGGTACAATTTATTACCAAAAAAAGGGAAGAAGCATTGCTTGTTTCAAAAAAAACGTTTGCTCCGTATATAGGCTGCGACCCTGAAGATTTTTTCTTTCTTCAGAACCCGACCACTGCTATTAACCAGGTAATAAAAAGCCTGGAGTTAAAAGCCGGTGATGAAGTGCTAACCACTGATCACGAATACGGAGCCATGGACAAGACGTTCGATTTCTATTCCGAAAAGAAAGGCTTCTTTTATCGACGGCAAAAAATTTCTTTGCCCTTATTATCCAGGGAACAATTCATCGAAGAATTCTGGAAAGGATATAATGAAAAAACAAAAGCGATTTTTATCAGCCACTGTACCAGCACGACTGCCTTGATTTTCCCGGTAAAAGAAATTTGTGAACGGGCAAAACAACTGGGGCTGATTACCATTGTTGACGGAGCGCATGTACCGGGGCACCTGCCATTGAACCTGCAGGGCATTAAAGCAGATTTTTATACCGGCACTTTACACAAATGGTTACTTAGTCCAAAAGGCTGCACTTTTTTATATGTGAATAAAAACATGCAGCACCTGCTTGAACCTTTGATCATCAGCTGGGGATATAAAGCGGCCATACCTGCAAAAACAAAATTTCTGGAAGAAAATGAAATGCAGGGAACGAGAGAAATATCGGCTTATCTAACAGTACCGGCTATCCTGAATTTTTTCGAAAAATTCAATATGCCTGAAAGGCAGGCCCAGTGCAGGAAAACGATTCTTGAA
>DATKNN010000010.1:0-21814 GCA_035541355.1 Puia sp.
AGGAAGCAACGTACATAACAAAGGTGAAAAAACAAGTTCAGGATAGTAAAAAACAGATAGTTGATTCTGCCCTGAATATTCCTGATAATGCAAATGATGATAATATCGCTATTGCAAAGCGGGCTGAAACACAGGAGATAGATGCAGGGAACGGATTTCAAACAGATGTGGCGCCAAATAAAATAATTGTATCGGTTGATAATACTACCGTGGAAAACACTCAAAATATTAAGAGCTCTTATGCCATACTTACTACTACAGTGGATGAAAATTACAGCAATGATGATTCTGAAAGGAAAAACAAGCTGCGCGGAATTTTCAGGAGAGTATCCCGGGTTTTTAACAAGCCATCGGAAGATGATGACAACAATAAGCGTTCAGTTGCCATCGGGAGCTTTCAAATAGCATTAAAATAATGGTAATTCAAAAAGAAATTATGCAAAAGAAATTTTTATTAATAGGATTATTATGCTCTGCCCTTGTAAGCCGGGCACAGACTGATACCACACGCAAAAAAAGTACTGGTAATAACCAGGAAGATACCATTCACGTTGGCAATATGACGATTGTCAGGAACGGAAGCAATGATAACGACAGCGTAGTCATTCATACCCATCATCATCATTATTACAAGCCTTCAAATATCAGCACCAACTGGCTGATACTCGACCTTGGTTTTACCAATTATGTTGATAATACCAATTATCCTTCAGGCTTTGCAGCCGGCTCTACCAAAGACTGGTTTAAGCTGCGCACCGGTAAATCGGTGGATGTAAATATATGGCTCTTCATGCAAAGGTTGAATGTAATTAAACATGTAGTGAATTTAAAATACGGATTAGGAATTGAACTTAACAATTACAGGTACACATCACCGATACTTTTTAGCGAGAACCCTGCAACACAGGTAAATTATGATTCCACCAGGCACTTCAAAAAAAATAAGCTGGCCGCTGATTATGTAACTGTGCCGCTGATGCTGAACTTTAATTTCACCCCGCATCGAAGGGAAGGGTTTGGAGTCAGCGTGGGAGCAAGCGCCGGCTACCTGTACTCGTCACGCCAGAAAATAATTACTTCAGAAAACGGAAAACAAAAATTTCATGATGACTTTGATTTGAACCCGTGGAAAATTTCATGGATCGGGGAGATACAATTAGGTATTATCAGATTGTACGGCTCTTTTGCAACAAAAAGTATGTTCAAACAGGGTCTTGATCAGACTCCTTATACTGTGGGAATTCGTTTCAGTACCTGGTAACTCTGAATTTCTAATATAGATAAAAGCAAAGCTCAATATCAGCTTTGCTTTTTTATTCCATTCCTGACAATTATTTTTTAAACCAATCTAAACCTGTTTACTGTAAACCGGTCTTAATCCCGAATTTCATTTTGAAACCATTTATTATTTTGGGAAAATGAAAGGATACGTTAAAGAAATCCACACTCAAAATATTTACAAGTGGCATAACGTTTGAACAAATACACGCTTAAAACCGGTGTTATGGGCGCAAAAAAAATTTTTCTTTTCACCCTTTTTTTGATTCCATTTTTTGCCTTTAGAGATACAAACCTACGGCTTGTAAAAAGAAATGCTTTTCACCGATCATTAAATAATGAGGGGGATGTTTATATTATTGTAATAAAATCAGATTACGAACTTAAAGTGTACGATAAGGAAGGATGGTATGCTACTTATCCTGTAGTATTTGGCAGCAAATCGTTAGGAGATAAAATGATGGAAGGCGACAGAAAAACTCCTGAAGGCGAATATCATATTGTTACTAAAAGGCCGGATGCAAAATGGGATAAAATGATGCTGCTCGATTATCCCACCAAAACAGATTATATTAAATTCAATGATCGCAAAGCTAAAGGGCAGATTCCTAAAAATGCAAGAATTGGAAATGGTATCGGGATTCATGGAACATGGAACCACGATGAAGTTGCAGTTGATCTCTACCAGAACTGGACCAACGGGTGTATCTCTTTAAAACGCGAAGATGTGGATGAATTGTATGACCTGTTACCTGTCGGAACAAAAGTGATTATTCAAAAATAGCCAGTCCTGTTTCTCATTTTCGGTTATACTACCGTTATAGCCTTATATCATTTACAATTTTCCGTTCTTAATTTCATCTACTACGCCAGGATCAAGCAATGTGGTTGTATCGCCCAGGTTTTGTGTTTCGCCTTCAGCAATTTTTCTTAAAATCCTGCGCATAATTTTTCCACTTCTCGTTTTCGGAAGCCCTTTAACAAACTGGATCTTATCAGGTTTTGCAATCGGGCCGATTATTCTTGTAACCGTTTGCAAAATATCTTTTCTGTTCAGTTCGTCATCTATCTGATGCCCATTATAAATTACATAAGCATAAATTCCCTGTCCTTTAATATCGTGCGGGTAGCCCACCACCGCGCTTTCGACCACACCTGCATGCATATTGATCGCATTTTCTACTTCTGCTGTTCCAATACGGTGGCCGCTCACATTCAATACATCATCTACCCTTCCGGTAATTCTGAAATTACCTTGATCATCTTTTAAAGCCCCATCGCCTGTAAAATATAAGTTCGGATAGGTAGCGAAATAATTTGTCCGGCAACGTTCATGATCTCCGTAAGTAGTCCGGATGATGGATGGCCATGGGTTTTTGATACAAAGATTTCCTTTATACAGGCCATGCTCATCTTTCTCTGTTACTTCCTTTCCGTTTTCATCAACTAGGATCGGGTGTATACCCGGCATTGGTAATGTTGCCCATGAAGGCCTTGCAGGTGTAATACCTGCTAAATTTGAAATCAATACACCGCCCGTTTCAGTTTGCCACCAGGTATCTACAATCGGGCACTTTTTCTTCCCTACATGTTCATCATACCAATGCCATGCTTCTTCGTTGATCGGCTCCCCAACAGTTCCCAATATTTTTAATGTTGATAAATTCTTGCCCTTTAAAGGTTCAAGGCCAAATCCCATCAGGCTTCTTATTGCTGTTGGGGCTGTGTACAAAATATTTACTTTATGGCGATCCACAATATCCCAAAACCTCCCCGCATCAGGCCAGGTTGGCACACCTTCAAACATCAATGATGTGGCTCCGGCGCTCAACGGTCCATATACAATGTAACTGTGCCCGGTAATCCAGCCAACATCGGCAGTACAAAAATGAACATCCCCTGGCTGATATTGAAACACGTTCACAAAAGTGTAGTTTGTCCAAACCATATACCCCCCGCAGGAATGCACCACCCCCTTAGGTTTGCCCGTACTTCCCGAAGTATATAAAATAAACAAAGGATCTTCTGCATCCATTTCTTCTGCAGGGAATGAGACTACTCCATCTTTTTCTACCTGTGTTTCTGCATAATCCATTTCATCTTCCCACCACACATCCCTTCCTTTGATCATTGAAACTGGTGTCCTTGTCCTGGTGTACACAATTACTTTTTTTACCGTTCTGTTTCCGATTAATGCATCATCAATCACGCTTTTAAGCGGAATATCTTTTCCGCCGCGGTAAGCACCGTCACAAGTAATAATATATTCTGCTTGCGCATCATATAACCTGTCTGCAATACTCTGTGCACTGAAGCCGCCAAAAATCACGCTGTGAATAGCACCAATTCTTGCACAGCCTAAAACAGCATAAGCCAGCTCAGGCACCATGCCCATATAAATACAAACACGATCACCTTTTTTGACACCATTATTTTTCAGCATTTGTGCTACCTGGCAAACGCGCTTGTGAAGGCGATTGTATGTTACTATCCTAACCCTGTCTTCAGGATTATTAGGTTCCCAGATAATAGCGGGTTTCTCGCCCATGGTTGCCAAATGCCTGTCAATGCAGTTTTCGGTAATATTCAGCTTGCCGCCAAGGAACCAGCGCACATGGGGTTCAATGAAATTCCAGTCAAGTACTTTCTCCCATTTTTTTCTCCACAGAAAATTTTCTGCAATATCATTCCAGAAGCCTTCAGGGTTTTCTTCGCTTTTCTTATATGCTGATTTGTACTCTTCGAAAGATTTGATCTGATATGGATAACTCATATGGCAAAAACAATTTTGAGAGGGTAAATTTAAAATTTAATCGGAATAAAAAATCAATTCTGTTTTTCATTACACAATATAAATAAACCGTTTGCTTTCCACAGGGAAAGAATTTGTGCTGCATTTGCATATACAACAGGAAAATGAGTCTTTTTCACATTTACAAATTGATTATTTTCGCCCAGCAAATTTCCAACATGTCGATTGAAGTAAAGGGACTCACAAAGATTTACGGAGAGCAAAAAGCAGTTGATCATATTTCTTTTTCTATCAATAAAGGTGAAATTGTAGGTTTCCTGGGGCCAAACGGCGCTGGGAAATCAACGACCATGAAAATTATTACCGGGTATCTGCAGCAAACCGAAGGGGAGGCTTTTGTTTGTGATATTAACGTTCAGGAACAACCGATGAACACAAAAAGGAAAATCGGTTATCTTCCCGAAGCCAACCCACTTTATTATGACATGTATGTGAAGGAATATCTTGGATTTGTAGCAGATGTACATGCAGTTAGCGGACAACGGGCGGCAGTTATCAGCAAAACCATTGATCTGGTAGGGTTAACACAGGAAAGCAAAAAGAAAATCGGTCAGCTTTCGAAAGGATACAAGCAGCGTGTAGGCTTAGCTGCTGCTTTGATCCATGATCCTGAAGTATTGATTTTGGATGAACCCACCAGCGGATTAGACCCTAATCAGATTGTTGAAATAAGAGAAGTGATCAGGAACCTGGGCAGGAACAAAACAGTGATGTTCTCCTCGCATATTTTGCAGGAGGTGGAAGCCATTTGTGACCGGGTCATTATTATCAATAAAGGTAAAATTGTAGCGGATGACAAACTGGGCAATTTGCAAACTGCAAATAAAAGTAACCAGCTCATTATTGTTCAGTTTAAAGAAAATGTAAACCCTGAACTGATAAAAGCTTTGAAAGACATTAATAGTGCTGACCAACTGCAAACTGCAAGCTGGAAACTGTACACCAACAATCCTGAATCCGTACGTAAACAATTAATGCAATTGTCATTGCAGCATAACCTGAATATTGTTTCTTTGCAAAGTGGCGAACAGAGCCTGGAAGAAGTGTTCAGGAGTTTGACAAACTGATTGGCAAACAATTCAATGGCTCAATAGACCAACTGAGCTATTAGGATGATTTTAAATTGAGCAATTATAAATTCTAAATCATAAATACTTATGAGTTACATTGATCAAGTACATGCAAGGCAGATTTTAGACAGCCGTGGTAACCCGACTGTTGAAGTAGATATTATTACAGATGAAGGTGCTCTTGGGCGTGCAGCTGTTCCGAGCGGAGCCAGTACCGGCGTTCATGAAGCAGTTGAGCTTCGTGATGGCGATAAAAAAACTTACCAGGGTAAAGGTGTTCTCAAAGCGGTGAAAAATGTAAATGAAACCATTGCTGAAAAAATATTAGGTTGGGAAGTAGCTGATCAGGCAGGTCTTGACAATCTGATGATCGCGCTTGATGGCACTGCTAATAAATCAAAACTTGGTGCAAATGCAATGCTTGCTGTAAGTATGGCTGCAGCAAAAGCAGCAGCTCAGGAATCGGGGTTACCATTATTTCGTTATATCGGAGGAACCAATGCGAAAACCCTGCCGATACCTATGATGAATATTTTGAATGGCGGTGCCCATGCCGATAATAAAATCGATTTCCAGGAATTCATGGTGATGCCGGTTGGCGCCTCTTCATTCAGTGAAGGTTTACGATGGGGGGTAGAGATTTTTCATGCATTAAAAAGCGTTCTTAAAAAGAAAGGATATTCAACCAATGTGGGTGATGAAGGCGGTTTTGCACCAAACATCCAAAGTAATGAAGAAGCTATTGAAACCGTCATGACGGCAATTACTTCTGCAGGTTTCAAAGCAGGCACACAAGTATGTATTGCGTTGGATCCGGCAGTGAGCGAAATGTACGATGGTGAGAAAAAAATATATCACTTTCACAAATCGGACGGCAAGAAGCTGAGCAGCGAAAAAATGGTTGATTTCTGGGCAAACTGGGTGAAGAACTTCCCGATTGTTTCTATTGAGGATGGAATAGCTGAAGATGACTGGAAGGGTTGGAAACTATTAACTGATACTTTAGGCCAAAAAATCCAACTGGTAGGCGATGACTTGTTTGTTACCAACGTTGAACGTCTTCAAAAAGGCATTGACAGTGGGGTAGCCAATGGCTTGTTGGTAAAGGTTAATCAAATCGGTACCATTACCGAAACCATCAATGCAGTTACACTTGCACAACATAACAGCTATAACACCATTATGAGCCATCGTAGCGGTGAAACTGAGGATACTACCATTGCTGACCTGGCCGTAGCGCTGAATTGCGGCCAGATTAAAACGGGATCGGCAAGCCGCACAGACAGGATTGCAAAGTATAACCAGCTTATCCGCATTGAAGAAATGTTAGGGGAAAATGCAATTTATCCGAAAGGAAAAATTAAATTTGGTAAATAAACCCAGTTTTGGATTCTCAACGTTCAGCTTCCGGTTCTGTAATTTGTTTATGATTGCGAATTTCAAATTCAGGGCTGGAAATTGCAAACTGCAAATCCGAAACTTTTAATTTTTGTAAAATATGGGCTTCTTTCAAAAAATCCCATCTTGGCTGAAGAACAAATACTTATTGACTGTTATAGGTTTTGTTGTGTGGATGTTTTTTTTTGATGAAAGGGATTTGATTACGACCCATATTAAACAACCTGAAGAACTAAAAAAGCTTCAACAAAGCGAAAAATACTACCAGGATGAGATCACAGCTATCAAAACCGAACTTGAAAAGCTTAAATCAAACCCTTCTACTATTGAAAAATATGCGAGAGAGAAATATTTGATGAAAAAGGACAATGAAGACCTCTTTCTTATCCGGGAAAAGTAGCCATTTACCGAACTTCTATCTTTCTTACCCTTTAATTCTCGATGCTTACCGAACAAGAGGATTTTTTTTAATAAATACAATAAGACTACCCATTTGCCGTTTATTATATGGACGTTTCAGGTTACTGGATAATTTTAGGACATTAAATGGTTTCGCCTATGACACTCTTTACACCGGAGGATCTTCTGCTTTATTTGCACAAAGAATCTTCGCCAGAGCTTACAGCCGCAATTGAAGCGGCACTAAACGAGGATTGGACGCTTCGTGAAAAAATGCAGGTATTACAATCATCTACCTCACCATTGGATAAGCTTATAGTTTCCCCCCGCATGGAAGTGGTTTTGAATGTAATGAACTACGCCCGTGAAACGGCAGTAGAAGCTATGCAGCAACGTTAATATTACTATAAACCGGATGCGTTAATTTCGTGGCCATATTATGACCCGAAAAGAGCGATTTCAGTATGTGACCGATTATTTTCAGCAGCACATCCCTGATGCTGAAACCGAGTTGATTTATGACAACCCCTATGAGTTACTGGTAGCTGTTATTTTATCTGCTCAATGTACAGACAAGCGTGTGAATATGACCACACCGGCTATCTTTGAAAAATACCCGGATGTAAAAAGCCTTTCAGAAGCTTCCTTTGAGGAACTTTTTCCCTTAATCAGAAGTATTTCTTACCCGAATAACAAAACCAAGCACCTCATCGGTATGGCGAAAATGGTAATGGAAAAATTCCATGGAAAAATTCCGCTCTCCGTGAATGAACTGGTGCAATTGCCCGGGGTTGGAAGAAAAACCGCCAATGTTATCACTTCGGTAATTGATCAGCAGCCCAATATGGCCGTTGATACACATGTGTTCCGTGTTTCTGCACGTATAGGTCTCACTTTGAATGCAAAGACTCCGCTGGCAACCGAAAAACAATTGATTTCATTTCTACCAAAAGAACTTATTCATAAAGCGCACCACTGGATTATACTACATGGCCGTTATGTTTGTGTGGCGCGCAACCCCAAATGCAATATATGCGGATTGAAGCCAGTATGCAAGTACTATAGTAAGGTCGTCAAGCAAAGAGATTAGCTTTAAATATTTAGTTTCCTGCTAAATCCTATCTCTGTAACTTCGGAAGTATTTTCAACTCTCAAACAATGCCTCAAACTAGAAGCAAGGAACCAACTCGCTTTTTACTCGTCTCTTTTCACTTCTTACTTCTGCTTTCCTGTTCCGTTCAAAAAAAAATATCAAAACATGAATATGATGACCTGTTAAATACTCCATCACTTCAATCAGCACACATAGGAATTTCCGTATTGGATGCAACAACGAATCAAACTATAACAAACTATCAGAGTAATAAATATTTTACCCCTGCAAGTAACACCAAGCTATTTTCTTTGTATGCAGGGTTAACATATCTTAGAGACTCATTACCCGGAATCAGATATCTCGAAAATGATACCGCCTTATTCTTAATCCCAACCGGTGATCCAAGTTTACTCCACCCTGATTATCAAAAACAGCCTGTCGTTGATTTTTTGAAATCGAAGAAAAAAAATATTTACATCACTGATATAAACTGGAAAGATGAAGCATGGGGAACAGGTTGGAGCTGGGATGATTATAATGAAGACTATATGGTTGAGCGAAGCTCATTACCCGTTTACGGAAATATCATTAAATGGGCACAAACACAGATGTCGGACGGCAGTTTCAGCAGCTTCTCCACTCCGGATATAAACTGGAAAGTGAATTTTAACAATGATACGGCATTAAAACAATTTTTTGTAAAGAGAAATTTTTCTGAAAATATTTTCGAAATAACCCAGGGAAATGAAAAATTTAAAGAACAGGATGTTCCGTTTATAACAAATGGAATTACATCAGCAATGGAATTACTGAAAGACACAATAGGCAAAAACATTTTTATCACGCATGAACCACTTACCACTTACCACCTACCACTGAACTTGATTTATTCCCGGCCTCTTGATTCGCTCTTCCGCCCGATGATGTGGCGCAGTGATAATTTTTTTGCAGAACAGACCTTAATGATGGTAAGCAATGAAAAATTAGGATCGATGAATGATAAAAAAATTATTGACACCCTATTAAAAACCGATTTAAAAGACTTACCACAAAAACCAGATTGGGCAGATGGAAGCGGCCTTAGCCGGTATAACCTGTTCACCCCGCAAGATTTTGTCTGGCTTCTGAACAAAATGCAAAATCAGTTCGGGATTGACCGGATAAAAAATATTTTACCCACAGGAGGACAAGGTTCTTTAAGCAACCGCTACAAAGCAGACAGCAGTTTTATTTTTGCCAAAACCGGCAGCCTTTCTGGTGTTGCGGCACTAAGCGGTTATATCATCACACAAAAAAAACACCTGCTTGTTTTTTCTGTGCTTGTGAATAATTATAACGGTAGCGGGGCGCAAATAAGAGATGCTATTGAAAAATTTGTAACGGGGTTACGGAGAAAATATTAAGATTACCTTTTAGAATTTACTTGTCAAATAATTGCTCCAGGTAATCTTTTTTGAATTCAATGTACGTGGGCTTTCCATTGGCGGTAACATTTGGCTGAGCACAATTAAACAGATCTTCAACCAATTTCTGCATTTCACTTTTTGTCAATGCGGTACCTGGCTTAACAGCGTGCTGCCATGCTAAAGAGCGTATCAGTTTTTCACGCTTCGAAAATTTCATCTCACTGCTAAAATGCTTGAACTGTTCCAGTAAACTTTCAATAGCCGGTTTTTCATTTCCCTGCTGCACATCTGCAGGGGTTCCTTGCACAATAAAAGCATCTTTTCCAAAAGGTTCAATCAGGTAACCCAATTCATTCAGGTCATTCATCAAATCCTGTAGTAATGCAGCATCCTGAGATGATAAATGTAATGTTACCGGAAACAAGCTTTTCTGGGCAGCAATATTCCTGTTACGGGCAACAGACATATAATCTTCATACAAAACCCTTTCGTGAGCCAACTGCTGATTAACGAGAATAAAACCGTGGTTGGTTGCCGCAACAATATACGAATGGTGGATTTGCATGAATACTGCATCAGCCAATAATTCCACCGGAGATGACTTAAAAAAGGTACCGGGTGATTGATAATCGAAATTTGCCAGCTGTTGTCCGCCAACTGCAGGCTGCGGGCTTGCATAAGCCTCTCGCCAATGTTTCAATTCATTTTTATTATCACGCTCAATAAAATGTGCCTGATTTTTTTGAGCAAAAGTTTTATACAACGATGAAGTAACTGCCCCCGCTTTTTTTTCCTCAGTAAATGGTTTATTTATGGCATCTAATTGCTGGATTGAAGGATCAAGATCAAAATCCAGCGTTGGCGTAATACTAAACTGGGCAAGTGCATGTTTCACTGCAGCCTGAACAAATGCATACACAATTTTTTCATCCTCAAATTTTATTTCCTGTTTTGTCGGATGAACATTAATGTCTACCTGTGCCGGATCGAGATCTATGAATAAGACGTATAATGGAAAACTGTCTGATGGAATCATTTGCTGATAAGCGCCCATTACCGCATGATTGAGGTAAGCACTTTTAATAAACCGGTTATTCACAAAAAAATACTGGTCGCCCCTGGTTCTTTTCGCAGTTTCCGGTTTTCCGACAAAACCAAAGATATTCATGTAATCAGTATGCTCACATACCGATACCAGTTTTGAGTTCAGGTTGTCTCCCAATATCTGCACTATCCGTTGTTTCAGGGTTCCCTTTTCCAGGTGAAATATTTCTTGTCCGTTGCTGGCAACAGAAAAGAAAATTTCAGGAAATGATAATGCTACACGGATAAATTCATCGATAATATGCCGCATTTCTGCTGCATTACTCTTCAAAAAATTTCTTCTTGCCGGAACATTGAAAAATAAATTTTTCATGGCAATGCTGGTTCCATTAGCAGTAGCAACAGGTTCCTGTTTTTTTACAACGCTGTTCTCTATTTCAATAAATGTTCCTGTTTCCTCGTCATGAAGCTTTGTTTTTAGTTCCACTTGTGCTACTGCAGCAATGGAAGCAAGGGCTTCTCCGCGGAAACCCATAGTTTTTATTCTGAAGAGGTCTTCAATATCCCTGATCTTCGAAGTAGCGTGCCGCTCAAATGCCATTCGGGCATCTGTTTCACTCATTCCCTTGCCATTATCAATTACCTGCACCAATGCTTTTCCTGCATCACTGATGATTAGTTTGATTTCTGTTGCGCCCGCATCCACGGCATTTTCCAACAGCTCTTTAACTGCACTTGCCGGTCTTTGTATCACTTCCCCTGCTGCAATCTGGTTGGCAATGTTGTCGGGTAATAATTGAATAATGTCTGGCAATTCTATCTTAATTTGTGGTGCAATTTAATGCTTAAAATCGTAAGCCCTTTTTCACACATGGTCAAGAAGAAATTTTTTCTCCACAGTATTGCCCTGTTCTTAACTACAACATCTTTCGGACAGTTCAAAACTAATCTCCCACCTGATAAATGGGTTGATAGTGTTTTCAATACTTTAAACGACGATCAGAAAATAGCACAACTGATTGTTATGCGTTTGTCTTCAATTGACCTGGCTACCAGAAAAGTGACATTTTATAACAAGGAGGTTGAAGAGGCTGTGCGTAAATATAATATCGGGGGCATTTGCCTTTTCCAGGGTGGCCCTGTAACCCAGGCACAATACATTAATTATTTTCAGGGCATTGCAAAAACGCCGATAATGATCTGTATTGACGCCGAAAACGGAATAGGCATGCGCATGGATAGTGTTATGGGCCTCCCCCGCCAGATGATGCTTGGCGCTGTTCAAAACCAGGAACTTATTTATGAATATGGGAAAATTGTGGGTGAACAATGCAAACGTTTAGGCATTACCGTTAATTATGCACCTGTGGTAGACATAAATAATAATCCCGATAACCCTGTGATTAATGACCGTTCTTTCGGGGAAGATAAATACAAGGTTGCTCAGTTTGGCATGCAATATATGAAGGCAATGCAGGACCTTGGCGTGCTGGCATGCGCCAAACATTTCCCGGGTCACGGTGATGTTTCTGTTGATTCACATCTTGATCTGCCTGTTATCAATAAAACACGTAAACAACTTGATACTGCTGAATTATATCCTTTTAAAAAATTATTTGAAGCCGGCATTGGAAGTGTCATGATTGCCCACCTGTATGTTCCGGATATTGACAATACCCCTAATGTAGCCACTTCTCTTTCTTATAAAACCGTGACAAAACTGTTAAGGAAAAAATTAAAATACCCTGGTATCAGCTTTACAGATGCGCTGGAAATGAAAGGTGTTGCAAAATATTTTCCGGTAGGCGAATCAGCTGTACAATCGTTGGTTGCCGGAAACGATATGCTTTGCCTGCCAGGAAATGTAGACACAGTTATTATGAGAATAAAAGAAGCCATCAGCGATAAAAAAATAAAATGGAAAGAGATTAATACCCGTGTAAAAAAAATTTTATTGACAAAATATAATTATGGCCTGGCCAACCGCCAACCGGTAAAAATGGATTCATTGACCGAAGACCTGAACAAAGACGTAACAGAGATGCGGAAAAGGGTTGCAGAAAATGCACTTACCTTGTTGCTTAATAATGACGAAGGTGTTTTTCCTTTACATGCTGCCAAAGGAAAAAAAATTGCCTTTATAGGTATTGGATTAAATGCCGACAATGAGTTTGCCCGCCGTATGTATAAAGATTATAACGCCCATATTTATTACTTTGATTATTCACTCGATAGTTTAAAAGCTGCTGCCCTACTGGAGTTGTTAAAGAACAGGTATGATGCAATTGTCATCGGCCTGCATCATTATAACCGGTTTCCGGCAAATTATTTTGGAATAAGTAAACCAGCTTTGTGGCTGTTGAATGAATTACAGCATCAAGATAAATGTGTTACCCTCGTATTTGGTAACCCGTACATCATCAAAAATATCAACGATGCTAAAACACTGATTGCCTGCTATGAAGATGACAACATCACCCAGGATGTTGCTGCAGACCTGCTAAATGGGAAATTTGATGCAAAAGGAAAACTGCCGGTCACTGTTTCTGCCAAGCTGAAATCCGGTGATGGGATTCTTCCAGAAAATGGCCTCCTGCCAACAGTACCTGCATCTTCGGAAGGTTTTAATACAAATAAATTGCAGCTAATCGATTCCATCTGCAAAGCTGCGATTACTAAAACAGCTTTTCCCGGTTGTGAGGTAGTGATAGCAAAAAACGGAAATGTGGTTTATGACAAGTCTTTTGGTTACCTCACTTATGATAAAAAGGAACATGTTTACCCGCAAACTATTTACGATCTCGCATCAGTTACAAAAATATGTGCCACTACCATGGCAGTGATGAAATTATATGATGAAGGAAAACTGGACCTGCAAAAAACACTGGGGGATTATTTGCCTTGGGTAAAAGGGACCAATAAAGATTCCCTGAAAATATGGGATGTGCTGTTACATCAGGCCGGATTAAAAGCATTTATTCCATTTTATAAAGAAACCATCGATAGCGCCAGAGGAGGCATACCGTTACAATCTGTTTACAGCCCTCAAGCCGACAGCCTGCATTGCGTCCGTGTGGCTGAAAACCTGTATATGTGTGTTAACTGGCTTGATACTATTTACAACAGGATACTCATGAGCAGCGTGGAGCAACAGAAAAAATACATTTACAGCGACAACGATTTTATCTTCATGGGTAAAATTGTGGAAGCCATTAGCGGCACTACCCTTGACGATTATGTAAAACGTAGTTTTTATGAACCGTTGAGAATGAAAACTACCGGGTTTTTACCAAGAACATATTTCCCTTTAAACAGGATTGCGCCGACAGAAAATGAACAGGTTTTCAGAAAGCAATTGATAAGAGGTGATGTGCACGACCCGGGTTCTGCTATGTTTGGAGGTGTTGCAGGGCATGCGGGTTTATTCAGCGATGCATATGACCTTGCTGTTCTTGAACAGATGTTACTGAACGGTGGTGTAATGAATGGTATTCGCTTTTTGAAAAAATCAACTATCGATCTTTTTACAGGTTATCATAGTGATATCAGTCGTCGTGGCCTGGGTTTCGATAAACCGGAAAAAAATAATACCGCCCTTAAAGAACCTTATCCCTGCATTTCTGCATCATCCCTGACTTTTGGCCACACGGGGTTTACAGGAACCTGTGTCTGGGTTGATCCGAAATACAATTTAATTTATGTGTTCTTATCCAATCGCGTTAACCCCAGCAGCGAGAATACAAAAATCTCTTCATTGAGTATAAGAGGGGGTATTATGGAAGCTATTTATAATGCTATGGGGGTTAATTAACGAAAATGTAATAATAGATTATATTTTCACAACAGTTCATCACACTTCATTAATATACTTAATGATCCGTTCTGCACTTTGCAATGTTGTTTCCATATCTGCAGCATTATAATCGGGAGTATATAAATTCATTTCACAGCGGTTGAAGATATTTTCTAACTGATAGATATTGATATCATCCCAGCCTTTTGCCTGCAGTTGCAATACAATATTATGCTTATTTAAATCGCTGGCTGGCAGTTTAAATTTATTATACAATGCTTCCCATAAAGCCCTGTTTAACTCGGCATAAAAACCTTTGTGATCTCCGCCGGTAAGCAACTGTTTTGTTTTAAATAGGGGATCGGCTACCGGTAATGTGATTGCCTGAATTGCTTCAGCTGCTTGTTTCCTGGCCAATTCCACAGCTGCAATTTTTTTATTTTCTTCTTCTTTTTGAAGCATTTTTTTATTATGCCTCCACAAAAAAATTGCAACAACAGAAAGTATTACTAATGCAAATATCCATTCCAGGTGTTCCGTTATAAATGATTTAACATTATCTAAAAAGTTTTCATTTTGTTTTACAGATAAAATATCTTTTAACAGCGGTGATAAAGATTGCTTTTTTGCCGGTGATGCACTAAAGTTCAATGCTTCACTTTGCAAGGTTTTGTAAGAATTACTTACCGGATCGAAATACGAAAAGCTAATTGCAGGTATAGTATAACTGCCCGCAGTTTTGGGCATGAATACGTATTCAAAGGTTTTGGCACCTTTCATCGGTGCAACAGTTTTATCAATGTTTTCTTTTGCTGTTGTACCATAAGTATCCACATTGGAAGGCCAGTTTACCTGTGGCGCATCAATAACCGGCAGGTTACCATTACCTTTTACTGTAAGCTTCAGGGTAACTGCATCCTGGGCTGAAATATTTTTTTTATCCAAGGAAGCATCAATACTGAAATTACCGACTGCCCCATTGTATTCAGCCGGCTTGCTGGCAGCAGGTAAAGGTTTAACTGTTATCAGCAACGGCTTGCTGGCAAGTGTGATGTGCTGTTGGATTTCTTCACCTGATTCATCTTCGTTCATTTGATTAAACAGATCCTGTAACAAGGTTGTAGACTGGTGTGGCCTTTTTGTTGCTTTGAGGTAATGAACCGTATTTTCTACTTCCACCGGACTTAATTCAACAGAACCTGCCTGCAACGGTATTAATTGCGACTTTCGGATCACATGTACTGAAAACTGTTTGCCATTCACCGTTTCAATGGTTGATGCATCATTATTGGGATCTACCATATCATACACACTAAAGCCATTCAGCGAGGGATATTTAGATACTTTTGACTCTGAACGCAATCGTGAATACAATTTATAGGTTGCCACAATCGGTTCGCCGACATAACAGGTATTCTTGCTTACCTGGACTTTTAAAAAAAGGTTTTTCTTTGTTTTTTCAGTAATATTTTCATTGGGCTTTAATACATAATCCCTGTCTTCAGGCATAAATGGGTCATCGGGCATGGAAGGAAAAGATGGTAATGCACTGATATTGGCTGAGTTTCCGCTACTGTTTGTGGTTACCTCAATAGTAACCGGGTTGGAGCGCATAGGCTTCCCATCTACATCTGCAGTGGCGCCAGGTATAGTAAAACTTCCTGTTTTGTTTGGCTGAAGAACAAATGAAACCCCCTTGTACTGCGACATACTCCCATTAACAATAGTCATTCCGCTTGACTGCATCGGCCCTTCTACAATATGAAAATCAGGAAAGGCGGGTGCTGTAAGGCGCTCTATCTGTTTTGCATTCTCTACTATAAATTCTACCTGAACATAATCTCCCCTCCCGATTTCTTTGCTGCTGATAACAGTAGTAAACTTCACCTGTTGCGCTGTTGCTGACATGACAGAAAGCAACAGGATATTACAAGCAGCAAAATGAAAGCGTAAAATTGAAACGATCGCTTTTAATTTGATTATTGGAAAGCGCATAACTAAACCCTTCATATCCGTAACTGCAAATATAAAAACTGCGGGGTTAAAGTGTAGTTAAGTTTGTTGGTTTGAACAGAGTTTGGGAAGAATTAAATGATTATTTGGATAAAATATGTACAAATTTTTGAAGGTTATTGCTGCATTTAACACCTCAAACTCGTTAATATAAATACATAGCAAATTGTAGCCTACCGGCTACCGCATGCATAAACTAACCTTCCAAATAGAATCAATCCTTAAGCCTATTCGGGAATTTTCATTTAGAGGTCGCCCAATTGCGGCCGGATAATAATATCCTCCACGGTTGCCTGCGGCGATAATTGCGAAGAAGCATAAATCATATCTGCAATATCTTTAGCTTCCATAATCCTATTTGCATCAACACCGCTGCCTGCCCATGAATCGGTATATGTAGCGCCTGGATAAACTGCTGTTACTTTAATAAAATATTGTTTCATCTCCTCACGTAGGTTTTTTGAAAAACCTGCCAATGCAAATTTACTGATACTGTAAGAGCCGCCGTTGGCATATGCATTTAAAGAAGCAATGGAACACATATTGAAAATATGCGCCCTGGTACCGTTTGAAAGATTTTGTTTGATCATTGCCGGCAACAATGTTCTTGTTAAATGGTAAGCGCTGTACAGGTTCACATTTATCATTTCTTCCAGAACTCCTTCTTTTTCATCGTGTATATTACCCGCCAGAAAATTACCGGCATTATTCACCAATATATCGATGGAAGCATCCTGTTTTAATATCCATTTTCCAAGGGCTTTTGCTTCCTCGGTTTTACTAAGGTCAAATGGTTTTGCCATAACCCTGACAGAAGGAAACCTGGTTTGCAAACCTTCCATTGCTTTATACAAAGCCGGCTCATTCCGAGAAGACAAATAAAGATTGTAACCAGAAGCAGCAAACTTTTCTGCAATAGCATTACCAAGTCCACGGGATGCGCCTGTTATTACTATATTGGGCATATATTAATTTAAATTGTTGCTGTACAATATTTCTTTATATCGCAAATTACTAATCAAAATCTAAGTGTTATCAATAGCAACATTATTCCTGTCCACAAATCGTACATTGCAACATGAAATATAAACATCTTTTTTTTGACCTTGATCATACGCTTTGGGATTTTGAAGCAAACAGCAAGCTGACATTATATGAATTGTACAATACATTTAATCTTAAACAGAAAGGTGTTCATGACTTTAGCCTGTTTCATAAAAATTATCTTGTCCACAACGAAAAATTGTGGGAACGTTACCGGAATGGCTTTATTAAAGTAGATGAACTAAGATGGAAAAGAATGTGGCTTAGCTTGCTTGATTTCAAAATAGGTGATGAACAGTTGGCGAGGGATATGGGAAACACCTTTCTTGAATTGTTACCTACCAGGAAACTGCTTTTTCCGCACACGATTGAAATATTGGATTACCTGTCAGAAAAAAAATATAAACTTCACCTGATCACCAATGGCTTTGAAAAAACACAGCACAGCAAGCTAAAAAATTCGGGGATAGATAAATACTTTATTGAAGTAATTACCTCGGAAAGCTCAAACAGCCTGAAACCCCATAAGGAAATTTTTGATTATGCTTTTGTAAAAACCGGGGCGGCAAAAGAAGAAAGTATAATGATTGGTGACAGCATTGATGTGGATATCCAGGGCGCTATTAATGCCGGTATTGATCAGGTTTATGTGAACCATATAAACGATTCGCCAGTGATGAAGCCAACATACACTGTTTATTCGTTAAAAGAGCTGGAAGATATTTTTTAAAAAATTCACCACTCAGCCAATACGGTAACTCCGCCCTGCACTACCTGGTTCAACTGGACATTTACTTTTATTCCCGGAGGTAATAATAAATCCACTCTTGAACCAAATTTGATAAAACCCATCTCGCTGCTTTGCTCCACTTTTTCTCCGATACTTAAATAATTTACAATACGTTTTGCAAGGGCCCCGGCAATTTGCTTTACCAGTATTTCTCCTTTTTCATTTTTGATCACCACACTATGCCGTTCATTTTGTGTAGATGATTTCGGGTCCCATGCCACCAGATATTTTCCCTTATGATATTTATTATATACAACTTCACCGCTTACCGGAACCCTATTTTGATGAACATTTGCCGGGCTCATAAAAACAGAAAGCTGCAACCTTTTGTTCTTGAAATATTCTTCATCCACAGTTTCTTCGATTACCACCACTTTGCCATCAGCAGGGCAAACAATCAGATTATTACCTGTTGTCAGCTTCCTGTCAGGCACCCGAAAAAAAGAAATCAGGAAAAGAACAATTGACAGCGTAATAATGAAAATCATCCAGCTGAGCCAGGGCAAATGAAAACTGATAAAATAAAATGAAGCCAGGTTAACTAAAGCAAAAAAAATAAACCCGATAGCAATCGTTTTGTATCCTTCCTTATGAATTGTCATTTGGTAAATTTGAAATACAAATGTATGAACACTCTATTTATTTAAGAAGACGGGGAAAACACTGCTTTTAAAAAACTCAGCTTTTGATTAATAAAATAATACACACCCATACAAAAGGTGTTGCAAGCAGTAAGGAATCAAACCTGTCTAAAAAGCCTCCATGCCCGGGCATGATATGCCCGCTGTCTTTTACATCTGCCAACCGCTTTAATTTGCTTTCCAGGATATCGCCAAATGTGCCAACAACTGATGCAACCGCTGCAACAATCATTATTTGCACTACCAGGTCCCATTCTACTTCTTTCTTTGAAAAATACCCGATAAGGCCCATGACTACGATAGATAAAATAATTCCCCCGGCTGTACCCTCCCATGTTTTTTTAGGTGAAATTTTAGTAAGCGGTGTTTTACCTATAAACGATCCCACTATATAAGCCATCGTATCATTGATCCAAATACTCGCTACAAGAATAATCACATACATCTTTCCAAAAAAGTCTCCTAAAAAATCACTATCGAAACGACTGCGCAAATTAACGAGCAAGGCCCAGCTCAGCGAAATGTATAGCAAACCAAAAAAGGAATGCATCATATTTTTGAAATGAAGCCTGCGTGAAATAAGAATCTCTATAACCGGCAACACAAACCAAAAAAACAAGCCTCCCCAATAACCTATTTCGCTTAAAGTAATATCCCCGATTTTATAAGTAGGTCCGGTAAGAAAAAGCATCAGGCACCAGCCGGCCAGCATTACATTGTATTTTTGCAGCGTACTCATTTCAGCATAGCCGGGGTCAATTTTTGCAACCAGTTGCTGGTATTCAACCCAGCAGCCGAAATGGATAATAGAAAACAACACAAAAAAACTCCAGAAGTTCCATAGCAAACCCGTCAGCATCACTGCCGCAAAAATGAGCGCCGTTAACGTGCGTGTTTTAAAAACCGATATATTGAATGCCATGAAATCAACTGACTTTAAAGTAATAATTTTTTTGGTGCCAGCCTTAGGAACCCGGTTGAACATCGTTGCGTCGCAATCACTTCATCTTTTATGCTACTATTAAACAAGCCCAAAAAGGAAATTACTGGCAAATTTTAAACTATAAACTGATTGCTCTCATTTACCTCATCTGCTTCGTATATTTTTGCATAGGTAACGGTTGTCTGTTTTTTCATTAAATATAACAAACCCAAAACAATAACTGCACTTATTAAAGCAGCATAAACCGGAACTGATGGATTCTGATCAATTACTTTAGGATAGTAAAGGGCAGCAACCACCTGTATGCCATTGTAAAAAAAATGAGCAGCAATGTTCACCATTAAACTGTTACCATACCAAAATAAAGCACCCAGTATTATACCGAGAAACATGCGCGGCAAAAAACCTGCAAATTCCATGTGAAATGCAGAAAATAATGCGGCGGTTATTACTATTCCTATCCACGGGTTTTTGAAAATATGAATCAGTGTGCGCTGCAGGCATCCCCTGAAAAACACTTCTTCACAAATACCAGGCAGCAATGCCACCAGGAAAATATTAATGAAAATATCAGACATCCGGTTTACTTTAAGAAACGCTTCCATTTGACGGCTTGCTTCCTTTTCAGATTCCACCATCCATTTGGTAAGCCGTATGTGCTCATTTAATTCGCCAAGCCATGCAACAAAAGGGAATGAACAAATGACAATGGCAATAGCAATTAAATAGAAATGAGTTTTATCTTCCCTTCTGAAACCTAAAAAATAAAATTGCCTGAAACGAAACACTGCAAAAGCAAATATGAATGCAGGAATTAAAAAAACAGTAACTGTGGAAATGCCTTGTACAAGTTTCAGGACGCTGATTATTTTGGGGTTATTATAATCAAGATTTTTCAACTCGGTAATGCTAAGTCCTTTCGATACAAAAACCCCGATACTGATGACTGATGTAAGCGCAAAAGCCCCACCAAGCAGTAATAATAACAAAGCAAACTGAGACCATGGTGAACGTATTCGAAGGTAACTTCTCATTATGACTTTAAGAGATTATATGATAAATTTGCACCTTGTTGTAAACAAACGGGATGCAAGATACGCGATAGATTTAATCTTAATCCGTATCCTTTATCTCTTACTAAAAAAATAAGATGCCTGTAAAAATCGGCAACATACTATTACCTGGCTTTCCGCTTTTACTTGCCCCGATGGAAGATGTGAGCGACCCGCCATTTCGTGCAGTTTGTAAAGACAATGGCGCAGATCTGATGTATACTGAATTTATCAGCAGTGAAGGGTTGATACGCGATGCCATCAAGAGCAAAAGAAAACTTGATATTTTTGATTATGAGCGCCCGGTTGGCATCCAGATTTTCGGCGGAGATGAAGACAGCCTGGCGCTCGCTGCAAAAATTGTTGATGTGACAAATCCTGATTTACTGGACATCAATTTTGGCTGCCCCGTAAAAAAAGTGGCTTTAAAAGGCGCAGGTGCAGGAGTGTTAAAAGACCTTGACCTGATGGTTCGCTTAACCAGCGCTGTTATAAAATCAACTACTTTGCCTGTTACCGTGAAAACGAGATTAGGCTGGGATGAGCAAACTAAAAACATTGAAGAAGTGGCGGAACGCTTACAGGATATAGGTGTGCAGGCCCTTTCCATTCACGGACGCACACGCATGCAGATGTACAAAGGAGAAGCAGACTGGACGCTTATCGGAAAAGTAAAAAATAATCCGCGTATCAGCATTCCGATTTTTGGTAATGGCGATATCGACAGTCCCGAAAAAGCGCTTGAATATAAAAATCGTTACGGCGTGGATGGGATCATGATTGGCCGGGCGGCAATTGGCTATCCGTGGATATTTGACGAAATAAAATATTTTCTTAAAACAGGCGGGCATTTACCGCCACCAACTATTGAACATCGGGTTGCAGTTTGCAGAAAGCATTTATACAAATCCATTGAGTGGAAAGGGCCTATCGTTGGGGTGAATGAAATGCGCAGGCATTATGCTAATTATTTAAAAGGCCTTCCAAACATCAAAGAATTTAGAAACAAGCTGGTTACTTTAAAAACTGTTGAAG
>DATKNN010000011.1:0-37096 GCA_035541355.1 Puia sp.
AAGTGTCACAAATTTCAATTTCAACAAAGCGGGCCTGCTGTTTTTTTCAATATCTGAAAAATAATTTTTCAACCTGTTTTCCAACACCCCGTCTTTTGCAATAACATAAATAGTTTGAGTACGGTAATTTTTTTGAAGAAATTGATAGATACCCTCGCAATGGGTTTTTAGCGTAGCGTTCAGGATAACCATTGCTTTATTATTCCTGATATTTTCATCATTTGGGAAATTGGCGTTAATGAAAGGTATATTCCTGCGTAATGCCGCACCGGCAAGCTGCCTCAGTTCCGGAGGTGATACATAGCCGATGATGAGATTAATATTTTGAAATTCATAGTCGTTTAATACCTGCTGAACTGTTTTTTTTGCAGACTTTGTATCATATACATGAACCTCCAGACGGGCTCCTTCTTTCTGAAGTGAATCAACAGCAAGCTGCACGCCTTCAAAAAATTCCAGTCCGGTGTTCAGGAATTTAGGAAAATCTTTGTCATACCGGTAATTGCCTGATTCATCGAATGCAGAATCAAGATATAACGGGGCAAATACGGCAATATGATAATTGCTGAGCAACGAGTCAGTTTGCGCCTGCACAAAAACCGGGACCACGAACAGAACAAGGATAAGAATATTTTGAAATATTTTTTTCATATCAACCCATTATAGTAATAAGTGGTAAATCGTAAGTTAACGGTAAGTTTATTATTGGCCAAAGCGCTTACCACTTGCTTACGGTACTATTCCCATTCAATTGTTGCTGGTGGTTTACTGCTGATATCATATACCACCCGGTTAATCCCTTTCACATTATTGATAATTTCATTAGAGATATTTGCTAAGAAATCATATGGCAAATGCGCCCAGTCGGCGGTCATGCCATCCACTGAAGTCACAGCACGCAATGCAACCGTGTATTCATAAGTCCTTTCGTCACCCATTACACCTACGCTTTTTACAGGAAGTAAAATAGCGCCAGCCTGCCAAACAGAAGAATACAGGTGGTGTTCTTTCAAAGCTTCGATGTATAAATGATCTGCATCCTGCAACAAGCGTACCTTTTCAGCAGACACTTCACCCAGAATCCTAATTGCCAAACCCGGGCCTGGAAAGGGATGACGCTGCAATAATTCATCAGGAATTCCCAATTCATGGCCTACACGCCGAACTTCATCTTTGAATAAATATCGCAGCGGTTCCACCAGTTCAAGATGCATTTTCTTAGGTAACCCTCCCACATTATGATGCGACTTAATAGTAACAGAGGGCCCGTGCACGGAAACACTTTCAATCACATCCGGGTAAATAGTCCCCTGTCCCAGCATGGAAACACCTTCGGTTTTTTTTGCTTCTTCCTGGAAAATTTTTATAAAAAGCTTCCCTATTGTTTTTCTTTTTTCTTCAGGATCGGTTTTGCCTTTTAATTTTTTATAAAAAATTTTCCTGGCATTAATTCCCGTAACATTCAAACCTATCTTTTTATATGTGTTGAGCACTTCTTCAAATTCATTCTTACGTAGCACACCATTATCCACAAAAATGCCAAACAGTTTTTTTCCGACAGCCTTATTGATCAACGTTGCGGCAACGGTCGAATCCACACCTCCGCTCAAAGCCATTACCACCTTTCGTTTGCCTATCTGCTTTTTCAGCCTTTCAACCGTATCGCTAACAAAATGGGCCGCGGTCCAGTCTTGCGTGCAATGACAGACGTTTATCAGAAAGTTGTGCAGTATTTTTTTCCCTTCAATGGAATGGTATACTTCGGGATGAAACTGCAGGCAATATAACGGGTAAGCATAAACGCTTTTTTTGAAAGCGGCATAAGGAATATTTTCAGTAGTTGCCAGCACCTCAAAACCTTGCGGCAGCTCAAGAATTGTATCGGCATGGCTCATCCATACCTGCGATAATTCTGTAACATCATGCAGCAATATATCTTCCTGTTGCTTGTGGAGTAATGCCCGGCCGTATTCCCGTTTACTGCTGTTGGCAACCCGTCCGCCAAATTGTTTGGCTGTCAATTGTGCGCCATAACATACCCCCAATATGGGAACATGTGCATTCAGGTCTTCAACATGTACAACAGGGGCGTTTTGATCATTTACAGAAAATGGAGAACCTGAAAGAATAATACCTTTCAGCGATCCGTCAAATTCAATTTTTTTATGATAAGGAACAATTTCGCAGTACACATTTGCTTCACGAACGGCCCGTGCTATCAGTTGGGTATATTGAGAGCCAAAATCGAGAATAAGAATTTTTTCCGTCATAAGTGTTGCAAAGGTAAAAAACAGTTGGCAGTTTTCGGCTGGCAGTTTCAATAGCTGGTTTTAGCTGTCTCCTCATCAATAATTTTTCAAGTACACCATAAAAATTTCCAAATCAATAACCGATTTATTCAGGTTGCGCCTTAATAATATCCTTATATGAAAGAATTAAAACGCCCAATTAAATAAGTTTTTATATTTGGCAATACTTTTAAAATTTCTTTATCATCCTCTTTAAAATGTTTGCCATGAAAAATTCACGCAGGGAATTTATTAAAAAAACCACCCTCGCCGGTGCTGGGGTTTATGTTGGCGCCTGGGGTTTCAGCGCTCAAAGTTATCGTAGGATTATTGGTGCTAACGACAGGGTTCGTGTTGGTGTCGTTGGTTTTTCCGACAGGCACCGCAGTTCGCATGCCCCCTGCTTTATGCAGCATTATAAAGAATTGAACTTCGACATTGTAGCTGTTTCCGATATATGGAAAAAAAGAAGGGAGGATGGCGCTGCTTTCTGGAAAGAAAAAATGCAGCATGATGTAACAGCTTATCGAAATAATGAGGAAATGTATAATGCAAAAGTGGTTGATGCGGTGTTTATGAGTACTGCTGATTTTCAGCATGCCCTGCATACCGCAGAAGCAGTGAAGGCAGGTTGCGATGTGTATGCAGAAAAACCATTTGCAGAAACAATGGAAGATAACCGTGCTGCATTAAAAGCGGTGAAGGAATCCGGGAAAATCGTGCAAATTGGTTCACAAAGAAGAAGCGGCGGCAATTATAAAGCAGCGGCAGAATTTGTCCAGTCGGGAAAATTCGGAAATATCACTATGGTGGAATTGACATGGAATGTTAACCAGCCAGGGCGCTGGAGAAGAACCTCGCTTGTGCCTCAGTTAAAAGAAGAAGATACAGACTGGAGAAGATACCTGATGAACAGGCCTTACGAACCTTTCGATCCAAGGCATTATCTCGAGTTCCGTCTGTTCTGGCCTTATTCATCCGGCCTGCCCGGACAGTGGATGAGCCACCAGATTGACACCGTGCATTGGTTCAGTGGTTTAAACCATCCGCGCAGTGTGGTAGCTAACGGCGGCATATACATGTGGAAAGACGGCAGAAAAAACTGGGATACTATTACTGCAGTATTTGATTATGGCGATGACAGCGGCAATAAAAATTTCCAGGTCGTATTTTCTTCGCGTATGCATAACGGAGATGATGATCCCTCTGAAATTTATTATTCCAATGGTGGTGAAATGAACCTGATCACCAACAAAATTTCACCACGCGGCGGCCTGCACGAACATGAAGCTGCAGCGATGGGAATGAAACCAAATTTACTACCCGAAATGAACCTGTCTGATATGGCTGAAAAGGTGGTAACTTCTGCAAATACAGGGGGCGATACTTTAACCTCCAACCACGTTCGTAACTGGATGGAATGTGTGCGTAGCCGTAAACAACCTAATGCCCCGGTAGAAGCTGGTTATTCGCACTCCATTGCAACTATTATGACTAATGCAGCTGTGCATACCGGTTATAAAGCCACCTTCGATGAAACAACACAAGAAGTGCTGGTGAATGGAAAACCGTTCAGGTATTGAGGCAAAGTGCAGAAAATAGAAGTCAGAAAGAAAGCATGAGAGTTATAAGTTAGGGTTTTGCGACTAAAGATAGTAATGCTTATCAGCATGGTTGGACCGCACTATGTTTATTTGTTGTGCTGCTATCGGGCTTTTATATCTTCGGCAGATTGTTGTAACCGGCCTGCATATCCGCATCAGCTTTCCAACTCATTTCAATTCCAGCAAAACACATTCGGCGCCTGCATTATTTGCTGCCAAGTCAATTTCATTTCGCGGGGAAGCAAAAACAAATTCCCCGCTTTTGAGCTTATGCATATTCCCCCCGGAATTGACTTTTATGGCACCAGTAATATCAATCAGTAAATAAGCGCTGGCTGATTTTGGAATTACCAGCCGATTTTCTTTTTTCAATGCGATTTTATATGTTGTCACCAATTTTTGCTGCCATTGCAATTGCATACTGGCTGGCCATATAATTTTACCGGTATCGTTCCCCGGTATTTTTCTGACCAATTCAATATCCATCACATGAAATAAGGAACTTCCCTGGTTCCACACTCTATGTGTGATTGGCTTTTCATGATATGCCGCATAACTTGTTTGCCCGGGTGTTACATTGGCAATAACCGGTTGTGCTCCCACAATTTGTGTTCCGATTATTGTTTTACTCAGAAAAACAATTGCTGAAGGAGCGGCGTGAATATGTGCCAGTGTGGTATCATGCGCAGGGATATGCACATCAATCAGGCGCACATAATCATTTTCCAAAACAACTTTATGGTGCGGCTCTTCACGAACGGGTACCTGGGCGGAAAGATTTTTGCATACTGCTATAACAAACAAAAAGGAGAATGTATAAACCTGTCTGCTATTATTCATATTAAAACTCGCTTAACCTGCCTTGAGGTGATACCATTTCAAAAGGTGTCACCTCTCAAGGCAACCTGGAAATATTCAATTTTTCACTGCAGCAATGCCCGGCAACTCTTTACCTTCAAAATATTCAAGCATGGCACCACCGCCTGTTGATACATAACTTACCTTATTAGCAAAACCAAATTGATTAACTGCAGCAACACTGTCGCCCCCGCCCACCAACGAAAATGCACCGCCCTGTGTAGCTATAGCAATAGCTGTGGCAATAGCTTTTGTTCCGTGCTGAAATTTCTGCATTTCAAAAACGCCCATCGGTCCGTTCCATAAAATAGTTTTTGATTTTCTGATTACATTACTGAACTGTTCGCAGGCATTTTCACCAATATCCAAACCCATCCAGCCATCCGGAATATTATTGCTCGGTGCAGTTGAAGTATTTGCATTGGCATCAAACTTATCGGCAATAACAGAATCGGAAGGAAGATGGATGCACACACCTTTTTTGCTTGCTTTGTCCAGCAATTCCAAAGCGGTTTGTAAACGGTCTTCTTCACATAATGATTTGCCGATTTTTCCCCCTTCTGCTTTCATAAATGTATAAGCCATCCCTCCGCCAATAATAATATCTGTTGCCCGTTCCAGCAGATTTTCAATTATTAATATTTTGTCAGATACTTTGGCGCCTCCAATAATAGCAACAAATGGTTTTTGCGACTGGTGCAATACCTTTTCCGCACTGCTCACTTCACCTTCCATCAACAATCCGAACATTCTTTTTTCAGCCGGAAAAAATCTTGCAATTACTGCAGTGGATGCATGTGCACGATGCGCAGTACCGAATGCATCATTCACATACACGTCGCCCAGCTTTGCCAGTTTTTGTGCAAATACTTCGTCTCCTTTTTCTTCTTCTTTATAAAACCTCAGGTTTTCCAATAACAGCACTTCCCCTGGGCGAAGCATATTTGCAGTCAGGTAAGCCTGTTCCCCAATACAATCATTAGCAAACAACACAGTAGTGCCCCCCAATAATCCGCTCAGGTGTTTTACCAAATGTTTCAGGGAAAATTTTTCTTCCGGGCCGCCTTTAGGCCTTCCCAGGTGCGACATTAGTATCACACTTCCGCCATCATCCAGTATTTTTTTTATTGTCGGGATGGTTGCTTTCATCCTTGTATCATCAGTAATCTCGTGTTTATCATTTAGGGGAACATTAAAGTCAACCCGGATTAATACTTTTTGATTTTTAAAATTGTGATCTGAAAATTTGCTCATACGATATATTTTTTGCCGATAATAACTTGTGTAACAGACTTGCCGCTAAAGATACGCTGCTCTTCAATAAGAAAATATTTTGAGAGGTATTTTTTAAATTCTTCGGCATTCCATTCACGGTAATGCGATGGGTTTTCAGGCGGACCATAATCATTTTTGCCTGCTATCGCCGCCCGCTCCGGAGTGCTGATCATGATTTCTTTACAATTTATTTCACGAATGAACTCCAGTAATTCATCAGGGTCTTTCAGATGCTCAATTACATCCGCACATACCACCAGGTCGCATTGTAAACCTGATGGATCTAGGTCATCAAACCTCAACCATAAACGTTCCGGGTAATTTTTATTTAACCAGTTAAATGTATGCCCCACTTCAATGCCTATGGTTTTGTATAAACCAAGATAATGTATAAGCTTGTATGCAGAACCACAACCAACATCTATTACAGATTCATATCTTTTCTCTTCCAAAATTTTCTTTGCATATAGATACACTTCCTTTTGCCACTCGTCCGTGTTGGATGTATCGTCAAAATCAATAGCTTTTGCTGAATGATGGTAACCTTTAGTAATACAATATACTTCCAGGGGTTGAAGCAATTTATTAATGGGGCCGAATAGCAGAAATAATTTTTTAAGAAATATTCTTTGCGCTATGAGACAGCGCTTTTCCCATTTGGAAATATTTGTTTTCAAAACAAAAAATTAAAAAGCGGAACCGGAGTTCCGCTTGTACATTTTATTTCGAAATTAGTTTCGCGAAATAATGAACCGTGCGTACCAACTGGCTCACATAGCTCATTTCATTATCATACCAGCTAACTGTTTTTACCAGTTGCTGATCTCCTACTGTCAATACTTTTGTTTGTGTAGCATCAAACAATGATCCGAAATGCATGCCAATGATATCACTGCTCACGATCTCATCTTCGGTATAACCATAACTTTCATTGCTGGCCGCTTTCATGGCAGCATTTATTTCATCAACAGTTACTTTTTTATTCAGGATCGTTGTCAGCTCAGTCAAAGATCCTGTTAATGTAGGAACACGTTGCGCTGTGCCATCCAGCTTACCTTTCAGTGAAGGAAGAACAAGGCCGATGGCTTTTGCAGCACCTGTACTATTTGGAACAATATTTTGAGCAGCAGCACGCGCCCTTCTCAAATCACCTTTCGGATGCGGAGCATCCTGAGTGTTCTGATCATTCGTATAAGCATGCACAGTTGTCATCAATCCCATTATAATACCGAATTCCTTATCCAATGTATGTGCCATAGGAGCAAGACAGTTAGTAGTGCAAGATGCGCAACTGATAACCGTTTCGCTTCCGTCGAGTGTATTATGGTTTACATTAAACACGATTGTTTTCATCTCGCCGGTTGCAGGGGCAGAGATAACCACTCTTTTGGCACCTGCTGTTAAATGCGCTTCTGCTTTAGCTTTATCAGTGAAAAAACCGGTGCATTCCAGAACAACATCCACATCATGCTGCTTCCAGGGAATCTCAGCAGGATTCTTTTGTGCATAAATTTTCACTTCTTCACCATTTACCAATATTGAATTATCTGTTGATTTTACTTCTGCATCAAAACGCCCCTGCGCACTGTCGTATTTCAGCAGGTGAGCAAGCACTTTAGGGCTTGTTAAATCATTAATAGCAACCACATCAATTCCATCCATTTTATATATCTGCCGGTAAACCAGGCGCCCAATTCTTCCAAAACCATTAATAGCAACTTTAACTGTGCTCATAACTTTGTTAATTTAGGATTTTTAAATTGAGGTGCAAAGTTAGGATATTGCTGTGTTTTTTGATGTAATTTTTTGATTACCGCACTGACTTGTGATTTACATTTCGTGGTTTGTAGTTATGAGAACCAAAGTCTTATCAATGAGTTACCCGAAGAGGAACCATAGACTGCAAATTACAAACAGCAAACTGAAAAAGTATTTGGCAGATTTTGCCGCTGACTATATCTTTGCACTCCTTTCGCGAAAAAAGCGATCAGAGAATGTGCAAATGCCGCGTTGGTCAATCGGTTAAGACGCATCCCTTTCACGGATGAATGAGGGGTTCGATTCCCCTACGCGGTACAACTTTGTAATTTGTCAAAAAAACCTTCGGGCTGTTCAATTAGGAGCAGCCCTTTTTCTTTGAGTTTATTGTAGTTATGCATTAATGCAAAATGCAAACGGGGTGTTCGAAGTACGGAGCCATCCCACAGCAGACCACCTTCGAACACCTTATTTAAAAGAAGAAACTTGTCTTTAAGTCGGATGGAATGGTATAATTTTTTAAGGTCAGATAAACGAGGAACAACTTGTTTTATCTTATCAATGAGATTTGTTTTTCTTATTGTCATTTTACTAACTTCTAATTCCAAACTTCCCTTTTCTGATGAAAGTTTTGCAAACCATTTTTTATATGTGCTGCTTTCGATTTGATCATTAATTAATTTGATTTCGATTCTTTCAATCTTCGATTTTAATTCTTCAATTTTTTTCAGCTTGGAGTTTATTATTTCTTGCTCGTTTTCTGTTGCTTTAGAATAATCTTCTTGAGCAAAATTGATTAGTTTGTTTACTTGATTTGCGGTGAAACTTAATTCATGCAATACTTCATCAATCATGTCGTGCATTTTTTCGCCACGATAATTTCTGTTGCGTTCTTTGGGACAACTATAGTACATATAATATTTACTTTTCCCTTTACTATAGCTTGCAGTTAGATGCATGCCACAGTCACATTTTATAAAACCACGTAACGGAAACTCACTGCTCGGGATCGATCGATATTTTTTTTGAAGATTTAGCCTTTCATGAGCAATCCAAAAAACAGATTCCGAGATAATCGGTTTGTGCAAAGCACGAACTAGTTTCTCCGGTTCTCCGTTATAGGCAGGTAAGCGTAAGAGGCCCGCATATACGGAATTGTTTAAAACTTTTTGGATAGCCCCATGACCCGAATGATTAAAGCCCATTGCCCTTGCTTCTTTTGCGATCAGTTGCAAAGTAATTCCACTAATAAAATTTTCAAATATTTTTTGAATGATGGTTGCCTTCTGCTCATGTATTTCCAACATGGGTTTCCCTTGCTCATCACGGATGTTGATATAACCAAATGGAGCATTATTGACTACTCTACCACTTGCAATAGCATTTCGGATTCCCTGGGTTGTTCGCTTCCGGATATTTAGCAATTCGTGGTTTGCCATCAAATATTTAAATGCCCTGTTGAGAAAAATAGAAGGATCTGCAGTATCTATATTCAACGGTTCATCTATCGCAATAACCTTTACTCCGAATTTTTTTTCCAACGAAGAGATTTTGGCAAGGGCTTCGCTTATATTGCGGCTGAAGCGGTCATGATCTTTTACAACTAAAAAATTGATTTGCCCTTTGTGCTGTTGAATAAAATTTTCAAGGGCAATATAGTCAGGACGATCAAATGAATACGAACATTCACCGTCATCCCTGAAGATTGCTGTAATATTTAAATTATTTCGAAGGCAATAATTCTTTATTAGGTCCTCCTGGGCATCTAGGGAGTACATTGATTGGTCTTTCTTGCTTATCCGTAAGTATCCGATTGCATTCATCATTTGCTTGAGTATTTAGTAGAGCTTGCACAATCAACGATGCAATAAACCGCAAAAATTCATCTTCATTTTCACTCATCCATTGACAATTTAAAGTTACTAAAAATTTTGGCAATCAAATCTCATTAAACTTCTTATTATAAAAAGAAAAAATCTTAATTGAATGTTTGGTGCAGATGCAGGCATGTTCTTTAACGAGAAAAAAAATAAAGGAGCTGTTAATCTTAATTATTGGGATTGTTCCTATTTCGACGATTCTGAAAATATTTGATCAATTGTTTCCATCCAAATGACACGAAGAAGCTAACTGTTGCACCGACAAATGCAAGCATCGCAGAATGTAATGTGTCATGTGCAAAATAAGTTGAGTAAAACAACAACTAATGTTCCTCCTATAGTGCCGGCACGGGTATCGCCATCAATATTCAAATGATCATTCGTAATTATTTCACGTCTGATTTTAATGTTCATCAAAATCTGCTTTCCTTTATGTATTCACAGATAGACTAAGCTCCCTAAATAGGGATTATATGAAGGAATGTATTTTATATAACCATATTCATGTAGCGCTTTAATTGTTCGATTGTATGTCGAGCGGCTGCTGATTTTCGCTATCCTCATAAGGTTAGTACTGCTAAATGAAATAGGGTTTTCGAAACCATTGCGCATGGAACAGTAATACAAGCCCATATAAAGGCTGATGTGTACTGTACTAATGCGATTATCTTCAGTAGCTGCAGTATAAAATTTCTCTAAAGTCTGTAAATGAAATGGCATGTAAAAACAGATGTGCTAACGCCTTGCGCGTTTTTGAGAAATACTTTCGGGTTCTAATTCGTCTTTACTTCGGCGTTTGCTTTTATCTTGTTTGTTTTCATGTCGTGCTTCTTTTGTTTCTTCCTTATCAACTGATTTTTCTTTTACCTTTTCCTCCTTTTGTGATTCGTTAAGCACTATCTTTTTATGTTGATCATATACACTAATGGTTTTAAATTTCGGGTTCGCCTCGATAAACATCCGATTTTTTACCCCATCGTTCTCAAAACTTACCGATTGAAGGTTTCCTTTCTTAAGTGAGCTAATGAGCATTTTTCTGTCATCAACATTTTCAAGTTCAACTATTGGATGTTTAGATAAAGCCTTTTCAAGATCATAACCATAATTCTGATGATATTGCTTCATTTCATAGTTGTTGTATTTGTCTTTGCTACCGAAATCAAGCTGGACCCATGCGTTATATTTTTGGCCTTTGCTATCTGTAAGATCCTTATTTACCGCCCTGCCCTCAAGAAGGTTGAATGCTTCCTTAAACGTAATGCCATATCCGCGGTTTAGATAGAAAGTTTGTGAACGGTCTTTTTCCTGGCTCTCATTTTCCAAGGTCGCTTCATATTTGTTGAAAAAGTAGATCTCGTTTTGTTCTCCTTTTCTGAAATAAAGCATCGCTTCCATTTTTTGTCCGTTAAAAGCCGCTTCAGTTTTCAATTGTATTTCAGGTTGTGCATTGACGACATTTAGTTCGAGTTCCTTGTTAAGTTTGTCGCCGAACCCCATGGTCTTAAGATTCTCTTTTAAGTATTCCAAATTTTCAGCATTCATGATCAGTTTATTTTGATTTGATAAAATATTGTTTAGTTCTCGTCCGTATGGAAGCTCACGAAATACTTCCGCCATAGATGAAGCGTGAAAGACCCTGTACTGTTCCGTTTCATCATTTTCTAATGCAGCAAAATTGATTGCTTGCCCTTTGGTGCTGAATGCATGTATATTCCATTCGCCCAGAAAAGCAGCGTTGCTATCGTACGCGATCCAGTTTCTTCCTTGCGCCAAAGCCAATTCGATTCTTTCTTGCGCTTCCTCTGCAATTACATATTGTTTTTGCTGTTCCATAGTTTTCTATTTTGCAATTCTTGCCTTTAGCAGTGTTTTGCTTTTCACATCAAGCTCCAATAACCTGCCACTGCTTTCTTCATTCACTTGCATTACTAATTTCTTGCCGCGGCCAATCGTAAACAAATGAAACGCACAGGCAAATTCCTCATGCCGGCCGCCTCCAAGCGTAACCAAATTTGAGATATGCATGGGCGTTAGTTCCGTTTGTTGCATGGCAGTTCGTTTAGCCCTGGAACGGTCACGGATAAAAAAGTGCAAATAGCTTGCTGAAAATGGAATGAGTGAATGGTTGGAGATTGAAAAATGAAACCATAGCAGGCTGTCCTTGATATAGATGCTTTTCAAAACAAGTTCCATCCGCATCGAATGCACAGAACGGTATAAAAATGAACGCATGGCTAGAATGGTATCTGCATCGTAAGAAATGGTTGAAGCATCTTCCGTTTCATCAGAGAGCATCACGTATGGTCTTCCCAAACCACGTACAAATGAAAGATTGAAAACAGCGGGCATCGAATCATAATTTACCAGGAAAGGATAAAGCTTTCCATCCGCCGTGATCACAGATAAAGTAGTCAATGAAAAATGTTCCCTTGCCGCTTTTACCTGCAATATATTTTCGGCTCCGTTTGCTTTTTGTACTAAGATATCTGCTGAACCGCGGTCAACAGATTTGATTGCGTAAGGGAAAATAATATTGCTGGTCTTGTTGACCGTCACTGAAAACTGATAAGAGCCGATAATCGATTGCCCGGAACAATGCACGGCGAAAAAGAAAAAAAGTAAAACGAAATATGTTTTCATGGTGTTTATTTTTGATTGTTGTCTTTAAGCAAAACTCTGTAGCCTTCTTTCAATGTGACGCGTACTAGTTTGACTTTTTTGCTGATCAATGATTTTGCGGCCTGTATGCCCGCACTGGTTGCCTGTGCTGCAAGAGAAGGGTCGAGCGTAGTAAGTCCTATGGCGCTGATCGCATCGTCTGCGGATTGCTTGGTTACATCGCGGTTAATGCTGCCAGGGATATAAATACCCTCCATGCCATCAAGATCATACACGGATAAAGAGACAGGAATGATGCTGGCGCGGAACCCTACGGAATTGATGGCGATTTTCAGGCGCTCGTTGCTGAGCGAAGCCGTGCCGTAGATAAACTGGTCTTTAGGAATGCGGAGGCCTCCGACATATATATCATTGAGAAGCCTGATTTTTACAGTAGCCCCTGCAACAAGCGTTTGTGTTTCAGGAATAATTGCCTCTACCGCATTTTGGCCAATAGATAATGCGCTATGGTCATCGAGTCCGTAAAATCCGTTGCCGTTTTCAAAACTGCGGTTATTCATTGACGTTATAACCGCATCCGGTGCGGGCTTGCTCACCAAAAATGTTTTCGGTTTATTTTTTTCTGACAATTTCGTCATACTGTCCTGCATTTTTTCCGGGTGCTGCAGGAGCATGACCTTGTCCAGCATCTCGTTCAACTGGTTCAGCTCCGGGTCTGTGGAGCTATTTCTTTTTTGTTGTAGTCGGTTTACTACATCCTGCAATTGTTCAAGAGAAGGATTACCGGGATTTGCCGTTGCATCAATATCTGCGGGTTTCCTTTTGGCATTGTTCATTACTTTTTTTAATTGTGCCAGCTTATCCATGATCCTTTTTGCATTCGGGTCTGCATCATTCTCCCCAACCGATGTTTTTAAATTGGAAAGGGTAGGCTGATTATACTTTGAAGCGGCGCTATTCAAAATAGTTTGCAGGGCACTGCTGGTACTGATTGTATCAGCGTGATGTTCCATTTTGTAATAAGGGTCATTCTTCATAGCGTCCCTCAATCGTGCAGAATCCTTGCCCGCTTCCTCATAAAGCCCCAATTTGTCTTTTTCTTTTGCAGTCCTGAAATGTGCATCGGGCAATTTGAAGTTCAAACCGGCTTCTTCATTCTTTGAAACAGCATTGCCTTTTCCACCGCCGAACAGTGCAAACAGGATGATAACAAATGGCAGCACGAGCAAAGGCAGTATCAAAAAAAATCGCCGCTGCCTGGTAAATTTTGCTGAAGATGTTTTTGTTTCCATATTATTTTTTTGATTGGTTGTTATAGAGTTTTTCAAAGAGGCGGATGCTGTCTAACAATGGCGAATACTTTTCTTTATCGTGAACCGGTAAACTATCGATTCTTCTCGTGACTGCCTCAACCCGCATGTAGTCAGAATCCGAAATAAAAGCTTTGGGGAGATCGCTTGATTTTCCGATATGCTTTGGCATGCTGATCTTCTTTGTAAAAACTGGATCTGTTTCTCTCCCTGATATCGCCTGCACAACAATCGAAAAGCAGATCACGGATACGAGCAATGAAAAAATAATCAGCAGGAACCGTTGTTGGATTTTGCTAAACCGCGATGCCTTTTCATTCAACTGCAGAGAGAACCGCTCTGCGTAGCCCCGGATTTTATTTCTTAAAAAAGTCTTCATCTCGCTTCTGTTTTTAAATCCTTGTTCTCGATCACCTGCCAGCGTTCGATCAAAAATCCGTGTGGATCGTTGTCCGAACGCTCCACGTTGCGCAAAAAACCTTCTGTGATCAAACTTCGGGTAACCATCGACGTTGTACGCACTAATTTTTCCTTGCCGATGCACTTGAAATAAAAAGGATAGGAATCGGTATTTACATAGATACTGTCAATAATGACCTGCTGGCTGATATTGCCGGAAACGATGTTGATATAGTAGCCGCTTTCTTTCAGGTTGTCATATTGTTTTTTTGCTGAACCGTCGGCGAGATAGAGTGCACGCGTGATATTGGAAGTAATAACTTTCTCATCCGGGTCCAGCGTAAAAAAATAATGATGGAACATCCGTATATGGTCTCTTGCTTCCACAGGTAGGTTATCTTTTCGGTCTGCAGCATACGCTTCCAACACGTTGCCGTTCGCCAGGATATAAATGCGCTGTTGTGCGGCAAGGGTTGTTCGATGATTGGAGTAAATAGCGTACAAACAAACCAGTGTGCATGCAACAATGAGCACGAGTGAAAACCCACGGACATGCCTAAACGCTGTATCGATATGTTTTGCTTTACTGAACATCTTATGCGTCCCCTTTTATTTTATTGGCGAGAAAGCCCGATGAAGATTTTGTACCGTCTGAAGAACTGCCTTCCGATCTCCCGAAATAACCTCCGTTTGAGCCTTGCGAACTGATGCTGTCTGTTACTATAGACGCGCCACTGCCGATGGCATCCGTGTTAATCCCCAAACCGGTACTCGCTGTTGACACAACAGTTTTTGCGGAGGAACTGAACATGTTGGAAACTTTATACAAAAGAGCATTGCCGCCACCGGCGTTTACGATATAGTTGGCGACCGATGGTATTGTGAAATATCCGATGATGCCAATGATCAGAAAAATGAGATAGCCTGTATCTGTCGAAGAGAAGTAGGTATCCCCGTTAGCTTGTATCTGGTTGATATCAAGCTGTATCATCTCCTGCTGGATCTTCCCGATGATCGAACCGAAAATATTGGCAACGGGCAGCCAGAGAAAAATATTGATGTAGCGGGCAATCCATACCGTAATGGTATGATGCAATCCATCGAACACGGATAACCCAAACACCAGGGGCCCCAGTATCGCCAGCACGATCAGGTAAAAGGTTCGGATGGTATTGATGCAAAGCGAAGCAGCTTCATACAAAACCTGCAATACTTCACTCATCATCTCTTTGATCGAGTTGCGGAAATTGTAGCTCATTTTCGCCATGGCAAATTTGATGTCATTGCCAAGGCTCTCGAACATTCCTTCATTCGCGCCGCTGGGATCATCAGGGTGCGTGTACTGGTACCATTTATCTCGGTCACCATTTCCATCGGGGCCGACATACATCTTATAGAAGTCAGAGTTCTGAACAGCTTGCTCTTTTTGTGCCAGCAATTCTGCGATGGCCGCATCGGAGTTAGTGACCATAGCATTGGTCGCGGTGACTGTGGGTTGCAGCACGCCATTCATTAATGAAATCACGGATGGAAAAATCAATACGCAAAAGCCTATTACAAAGGGACGGAACAATGGATAAATATCAATAGGCTCTGCATTGGCAATATGCCGCCAGACGCGATAAGCAATATACCAGGTTGCTGCAAAGCCGGCAATACCGCGGCCAACACCGATCAGCGAACTGCACAAAGGAAGCATCTCATTATAGATAGTATCGAGCACAGACTGCAGCCCCTTGATATCACTTGCAACACCGGATTGCGCGAAGCTGAGTGCAGTTAACGTGCATGCACATACGAAAATCAGTAGCCAATATTTTATGGTTCTTTTCATTGCCTTTTATTTTTCAAGTGTCAAATTTTTGTTCCCCCTTCAGGGGGCTAGGGGGTTGCGTATAATTTTTGCAGCGTCGCCGCATCATTTGCCTCCGTTGCCCTTTGCACAGCCAACACCGTTGTTGAACTGTTGAATTGCCGCAGGAACATCAGTTTGTCTTTCGTATCCGCATAGATATGATCGATGCCCCGCAACCGCTCATCGTCTGACATGCGCATAACCTTATCCGTTAGTAGGTTGAGGAGATTGGATAAATTATTCAGGCTGCCGCTGATTAAATTATTATAGACGTTGCTTAAATAGGATATCTCGTCAGGGTTGAAATGCTTGTCTTGTTTGAAGCGATTGAATGACGCGCTATATTCTGAAACAATGTTTAACTGCATCGAAATAATATCTGCTACATGCGGGTAATTCCTGACGGCGGGGCTTACTAACAACAGCCCATCAAGAAATGTCTGGTGCAAATTGAAATTGCCCTCAGAAATATTTTTGATAGTAGCATACCCGCTATTCAATATCTCATATCCTTTATAGAGGTCACTTAAAATAGCCTTCAGTTGCGTGAGCTTTTCTATATCGAGTATCAGCCGCTCCACTTCATAACTCTGGGCATGCACGTGCATACTGCACAGTAGTAGAAGCACCGCCATCATCCGTTTCATATCAATACAGTTTTTTCAAAAAATCATTTTCCAGATTCTCATTTTGCCGTTGTGCAGAAAGCAGCGCCGCATCATTATAAAAGCTTTGCGTGAACGCGTACTTATCTTTCATGTCCGCGTAAATGAAATCGATTCGCTGCAGGCGTTCATTATCTTTCATTTGGTACGTATCGTCCGTTACAAGATCAATTAGCATCTCCATAGATTTGGTGCAGGCGATGCTCATACTATTGTAGATCTTTTGCAAATAGCCCATCTCAGCCGCAGACATATTTTTCAATTGCAATATTTTTTTAAAAGAGCTGATGATCGATAGCTGGTAAGAAATAATATCGGCAACTTTAGCATAGTTCGCAATCGCCGGGTTTACGGTTTTCAGCGAATTAAAAAATGCACCGTGCAAATCGAATTCGCCTTTCTTCTGGTCACCGATAAATGTCAATCCTTTCTTTGCAATGTCATAACCTTTTTCTACCTCGCTGATATACACTTTAAGTTCTGCAATCTGCGTCAGCATGTATTTGATATCCGCTTCTTGTTGCGAAAAGAAATTGCTCCATCCTTGCGGGTATACATGCGCGTTAGTAAATAGCAGCACAACAAAAAATATCCTTTTCATTTTTTCATTTTAAAGACCAATTCCTAATTCCCAATTCCGTATAATCGTTTTACCGTCTGAACATCATCCGCATCCGCAGCTCGTTGCAAACTCAATTGTATATTCTGGTTATTGAATTGTTTCAGGTCGTTGTAATTTTTTTGCATGCCGGCGTATGCTGTATTGATGATGCTGATCCTGCTTTCATCGGTCATCTGGGTCATAAAATCATCCACCACCAGCATGGCCTGGTTTAAATTTTTCAGGCTCTCCGATAAAATCCCCGAGTAAACATTGTACATATAAGAGATTTCTGATGCAGAAAAATGTTTGTCTTGTTTGAACAATGCATAAGCAGCTTGGTATTCCGACACAATACGCGATTGCAACTGGATAATACTTTTCAGCTTGTCATAATCGGTGATGATTTGTTTTACTTGGGAGAGTTCCTGGTAATATTCGCTGTATAGGTCTTTAATTTTCTGCACCCAATCGGTAATGCCATCGAGTTGCATTTGCGACATCGCATTTTCTAAAGCCTTCTGAACGTTCTGCAATTCGACGGTTTGGTTTTGCAGGTTCTCGACTTCGAGGTCAATCGCATTAATGACTTTTTTAGCGAGGGTAGTGATCACGCTGATAAAAGGGATTTGTGCGTCGCTTGCATAGCAAAATCCGCCACAAAACAAAATCAGGAACAGCATTTTTTTCAGCATAAAAACGATTTATTTCCACATGACAGATTTGCGCTGTTTTTGCTGTGAACTGTCACGCGCATTTATTTTTTTGTGTTCAACTAATGAGGTGTCTACCTCTGTCCTTTTAATGGGTGCACTGCGGTACGAAGTGCCGTAGTGCCTTTTAGGGTGCACGCAATTCTTCCGCCAACACCGCAATCCCTTTTTCAATCGAACCAAAGCGCAATGCATACTCCTGCACTTTCAACTTCTCCGTTTCTTCGGTGCTGTACACGAGGTATTCTTCTAGCGACACTTCCGTCCGGTAAACACGCGATAATGTTCCACCAAGAGAGATAAAAACTTCCTTATATTTTTTTGTCGGGTCGTTTGCTTTATTGATAGAAAGCACGAGCGCTTTTTCTTTTTCCGTAAGGCCAAGCAACTCCTGTATCTGATCAAATTTGTTTTGATATTTAGATTGATCGAGTAATATTTTGCAATCGCTGTTATTAATGATCGCTTGTTTTACGACTGGCGATGAGATAATATCTTCTACTTCCTGCGTGACCACAATTGCTTCACCAAAAAATTTGCGGACAGTCTTGAACAAATATTTGATATACTCTGCCATACCTTCTTTAGCAATCGCTTTCCAGGCTTCTTCGATAAGGATCATTTTGCGGATGCCTTTTAGTTTTCGCATTTTGGAAATAAAAACTTCCATGATGATCAGTGTTACCACCGGAAATAAAATTGGATGGTCTTTGATATTATCAAGCTCAAAGACAATAAAGCGCTGTTGTAACAAGTCAAGGTTTTCATTTGCGTTCAGCAGGTAATCGAACTCGCCGCCTTTGTAATAAGGCCGGAGCACATAGAGAAAATTCGACACATCAAAATCTTTTTCTTTCACCGCGTCCCGCCTCAGCACTTCGACAAAATCCTTTTTGAGAAATTCATAAAAGCTATTAAAGCATGGAAAGATCTTTTCTCCTTTCCCTTCAGGGAAAAGCCGGGATAGGGTTTCATAATAAAGTTGCAGTGCATTGGAAAGCGCAACATATTCGGAGCGGTTGAAATGCTCATTGTCTTTTTTCCAGAGTGCAAGCAGCAATGTTTTGATGCTTTCTTTTTTCTCTGTGTCCAAAACGCCTTCAATATAAAAGGGATTAAACTTTATCGGGTTGGTTTCAGAATACGTGAAATAATACCCTTTCAGCATATCGCATAATCCTTTATAAGAATGCCCGACATCGACCAAAACAATATGTGTTCCCTGTTCATAATAGCTGCGCACCATGTGGTTGGTGAAAAAACTTTTGCCTGACCCCGATGGCCCGAGAATGAATTTGTTCCGGTTGGTTACAATCCCTTTTTTCATCGGCTCATCGGAAATATCTACATGGATAGGCCTTCCCGTTAGTCTGTCGCCTAATCTTATCCCAACAGGGCTTAAGGAGGAACGATAGTTAGATTCAAGGTTGAGAAAACAACAGGCCTGTTCAGCGAATGTGTCGAACGCATCGTTCATCGGGAAATCCGCTTCATTCCCCGGTATGGCCGCCCAATGGATCTGTGGCGCTCCGTCCAGCTCCTGCTTCGGTGCCTTATCCATCTGGGCAAGCGCCGATGCTACCAGGTTGCGCAGGTCTTTCAGTGCCTCTTTTTCTGATGCCCACGCTAAGATGTTGAAATGTGCTTTCACAGGGAGTCGGCCACCTGCGACCGTTTCATTTAAAAAATCATTTACTGCTTCTCTGGCAACAGCATTCTCCCGTGAATAAGCGGAGAGTGATTGCAACCTCAATCTTTTGCTTTCCAGCTGTTTTATTGTTTTTTGTGCATCATCAATAAAGATGTACTGGTTATAAATATGATTGCAGGATAAGAGTTGTCCAAGCGTGGAAGCAAAGCCAACGCTGAATTTTGTTTTATCTGTTGAATATTTATCATAGTTGATCCGTGATCCGCAAAGCGAAGGAAGTTCCGCCGGATTGCTGAGTGTATAAAGTTGACAATATTGATTGCCTACTCTGATGCCTTCCGCAAATGAAATATCTTTCAGGATCCTTTTTTCATCTTCGAGCAGGAAACAATATTTTTCAATAATCCCGGCTTTATCCTTAGAGCTTTTTAACTCATCATCTTTCAGCTCGGAAAAACGGACGAAACCAGAATCTTCAAGTATCCTTTTGAACTGCCCTGCTGCATCGAGAAATTCCTGCAACAGTTGTGCGTCTAATGTTTGATCCGGCACAATCGATTTGCGCAAAAGGTTCGAGAAAACGGAAGAAGATAATCTCCTGCCCGCAGGTTTTTTGCTGAGAAAAATATAACAATGGTGATCAAGAAATGGCCGCTCATTAAAAAACTTTTCCGAGCTACGCGATAAAAAGCTTGTATCCTGTTTTGAAAAATCAGGCTGATGAGCCGCTTGGGTGAACCAATCCTGTTTATGTAATACCGAATGTTTTGGAAGGACTTTGATGGCCTTGATCCATGACTGGTGGAAGCTTTCGTATTCTTCGTTGGAGAGCGTGAATATTGCAGGGAGAATTGCTTCAAAAGCGATGGTAACATCTCCCTGCTTGGAGAGTATCAGGCCGTTCTCAACACCCAGTATTGGCAATATGTCTTCTAATTTTCTTTCCATCACTTTTCATTCATCACGTTAAAAAAAAAATTCCTAATTCCTTTTCTTCGTCTTCACAAACTTCACATGAGTTTCCTCAAAACCATTGTTCGCATAAAATTTGATCGTATCCGTACGTTTTTTATTGGTCGTTACTTCCAATTGCTTGTAATCTCTTCGCAAAAGATATTCTTCAAGCGCTTTCAATAACATTTTGCCAACACCTCTATTCCGAAAAACGTTTTCAACAAACAGTTCCTGGATCTCATAGACCATTCCACCTTCGTGCAGTAATATCTGTCCATGAGCGCTGATAAAACCAACCGCTGCATTATCCTTGTCCGCAGCTACTAAGTACACATTGTTATTATCGGCTAAGCATAGCCGATAGTTGATCTCGAAATCCTGCTGATCGAACAAATGTTCCTCCAGTTCGCATAGGAATTGAAATATCTTTTTGGCATCGTGATTTTTTGCAGGGCGTATGGTGATCTCGTTTTTCATATTGCGAAGAAAAATAATTTTCGGTTATAGCTTTTCACTGTTTTTGGGATGCTCCGTTTGGCGATCCGTTTCTTCATCCCGTGCTCGCCGTATTTGTTGCTGAGCCTGTAAACATAACTGAATACAAACCCTCCGGCGCAAAGTATGATCGCAATGCACAAATATGAATTGATGCCAACGATATACATCACAGCAAACAAGATCATCAACATGATGATGCCGCCGCCGAGATACCAGATGTACTGAGCTTTCAAACCTTTGAACTCGATACTTTTGTTGATCCCCTTATTGATTTTATAAATACTAGTATACATTGCCGTTAGTGCTAGTTGCAAGCACCGTGGCTTGCCCCCGCATTTTTTATTACGTCCATTGTGATGTTTGGTGCGTCAGGTCCGTTCTGGTTTTTCAAATTTTGCAGCGCGATATACAGGCTCTGTGGCGTTTGGTACTCATCACCCGTTGACGGGTCGATAGACATCCCCACATTGAGTGGATTGGTCGGGCGCACGGTGTTCAGGATGCTCAGTGCATAATCTACACAATTGTTTTCCCACATATCATACTGAGGTGTGTTGCCAATAGAAACTACTTTGTTGATTGCTGTCTGCAACTGTCCCGGCGTGAGGCTCATCGTCAATGTTGCATTGTACTTGTGGGCGGTGTTGTCCACGATCTTGCCCGCAACGGGGAAGCCAAGCACTGCAATTGCTTTGGACGTGGTCTTGCCGAAATATTGCGTCACCGATTGCGAGCCGTTCGTTTTTGTCATTGACAGGAACGCATGCCCCGTTGCGCCGGTTAGGATATTGAATATATACTGCGGGTTATCATTCACCGGCAGATCGGAGTAGACAGTGATGCTGCAAGTTGCTCCTGCGTCAGGGATTTCGGAAAAGCATTTCATGAACGCGTTCACATCAATGCTCGGTTTGCCATAAGATGTTTCAAAATTCAGTGTGACATTCGGGAGAGATTTGATGAGCGCACCAGCTGTAGTCGCAGCCGATGGGGATGAGCCGCCCGTTGACACGGGGCTGTACACACCGGAAGATGCGCCGCTGCTTGTGCCACCTGCCAGTTCAAGCAGGTTCAGGTAATCAAAATATGAGATACCGCCGCCTGAGCTACCGCCACCACCTCCGACATAACCAATCACCACCACTTCCGGAAGGCAGCCTTCGCAATTGTATGAGGGAATAATATCACAATCATCATCGGCCTCGAGACTTTCTTCGGCAACGCTTCCGCAGCTCAAGACCTGGACTGCATTTTCAGTCACTTTTTTGTACACAGCATTATCGTGCTGTAAAGATTCGGTAGAAACCTTTCCGGTGAAAGTTTTCATATTCGTGCTGTCGCGGCGGATATGCACGAATCTTCCGGCTGTGCAATTTCCTGATGAATCAGCTTGCACTAATATGAAATCCCTTTCTATTTTCTTGCCGGCGATCGCAAGCCTTGCAAAGAAATAAGTTCCTTCATTGCTCAGATAAATGTTGGCAGTGTCAACATCAGAATAGTCACTTGGCGAAAGGTTCGTTCTCAGGTAGGCATTAACGTTACCTTCGAAATGCCCGTTCTGCCAGGACGGTGGTACCATCTGTTTTTCCGTTTGTTTTTTGCATGAGAAAATGATGAAAGACAAAACGATTATGGAGATATATTTTTTCATGATTGTTTTTTAAAAAAGTTTGGGCAATAGGATTCCAGCCTGCTCATCGAGCAGTTTTTTTAAGCATTCATATTTTTTTAAAAGATTATGGAGGCCTCGATGATAATATCCAATCGCACAATTTCATGTTCACATTTTTTCTATCATTATTTCCCCTTTAGGCGCAAGGGGTATTATAACCCGAAGAAGGATTTAAGCACCGTTGCGACAATGACTAAGAAAATGCAACTGCCGAACCATGCGGCGGCTACTTTGCCTGTGTCATGATCGCCATGGTTCCATTTCTGATAGACTTTGACCGCACCGATCAGCCCGAGGATAGCACCGACGGCATACATCAGGTTCGTGCCCGCATCGAAATAGCTGCGCACTGTTGTGTTTGCCTGGTTGATCCCAGCATTGCCATCAGCAGTCTGTGCGGAAACTGCTGAGGCTATAGACAGGAATACTAGTAACGTCGATGCATAACCGATTTTAATTTTCACTCTCCACATTTTCATCTTTCACTCATTTACGTTTTTCACAAACCCTTGCTGAAGCCTGCCCTCCGTAACGGGCAGGCCTTTCAGACAAGGCTTCTAAACCAACCGCTAACTTACAGGGTACGATAGGTGCTCCGCCCATGCTACTCATTTGCACTTGGCTAATCTGCACTTCGACACAGGCAGAGCGATGTCTTAATATCAACTTATCTTATTTACAGTTTAGTTCTACATAAACTGTCATTTTTTACCCTTAATCATTTGCTGTATTTCCCTCCGATAGTACCGTAAGACAACAACCAAATAATACGCTGCAAAAACAAGTGCTAAAAACAAAACAAATTCTTGCCATGTAATCTTGCTGAGCATATCTTAATAATTTTTACAGTACAAATATGGGGTGATAAAAAAGCGATATTTCACAGCTTTCCCCAGCTGGGAAAAATAATTTTTGAAGGAGCTAATCATCTTCTTCCATCTTTCTGAGAAGATTATTGCGGAGTGAATCGAGAAAAGAAGTTCGGTTCTTTTTTCGAAGCCTTATTTCCTCATAAGTCTTGTATATATTGCCAAGACTGATATCAAATACTTCAGAAAAATAATTCGCAACTGTTTTTATTTCAAGTGGTGAGTTGTTGAATACACCAGAAGCATGCAAGGCGTATAGCAATTCAACAAGCCCGGATTTTTGGGCAGTCCACTGCAGCTTATTTTTAGTTTGCCTGTTATCTTCATTACTTTTTGGTATCTGAATCGCTTCCATAAAATAATCACAAAGCATTTTGTCAGATTCTATTCTTGCCAGTTTGTAATCGTATGCCGTAGAAAATTGGGTATCCCATTGAAGTGATAATGAATCATGCAAAACAGTGTCATTTTGATTTTCCCTAACAAAATAAACCTGATCAAAATAAGTGGCACCGCTCCTCAAATAGCGGTAAAACTCTTTATTATCCTCAAAGAAGCAGTTTATTTTTTTTATTTCTTCAATAAAATAACTCTTCACAGATTCGTGACCACCGACTGGCTTGTCCAGCTCAATTTGATACAGTCTGGAATAATATAACATACATGCATAGAATCGGGGTTTGATTGTTTTAAAAAAATGTACTTCTTCTTCGGGCGATTCAAACGGGTGAGCAAGCACATACGATTTTAAATCAGTCATGCATCTTTTTGTAGTCAATACCGCAAGCTTTGCTGCCTGAATGATATTTTGATTTTCTATAATTATATCATCTACCTCCTTTGTCATTCTATCAAAAAGTGAATTTGCGATATCATCAATTAAAAAGGGCATGGACGAATATATCCACGCCTCAATAAAAGCTTATTAAAAAAAATTAAGAAATAGTTCTTCGCCTTGGGAAGACAAGCATATCAAGCACCATCAACAGGCCGAAAAGCAGGTTGAGCAATGTAAGGTTGAGCCACCAGATATTTACGCGGTGAAAAAAATAAAATACAAGGCTGAAAGAGCCGACAAGGATATTCAGCACCGATATTGAAATGTACAACGTGCTATTACTGCTGATAGACAGCTTCAGCAACCGAAACGCTATAAGCAGTATCGCGGCGATAAGCAAAACGTAGCGCAGAGCAATTAATATAATGACAAGATTGAAGTGTGCATTTTCGCCTAATTTATTCCATCCGAAGATCAGTGCTGCAAGCAGCGAGATTACAGAGAAAAAAAAGGCGAATAAAAATATTTTATTGATGGGTTTTGTGTTCATGCGAAGAAAACCTTACATAGTTATCGTTGATGAATTGCAACCATTCTTTTTTCAACTCCCCCGGCACCTCATAATATGTTTTTAGATTCTCATCAAAAACGAAACCGCCGTACATACTGATATCAAACTTGTGCAAATTATCGTTTTCATCTTCAAATGAAACAAGCCAGGACCCCATCCATAAAGAATATTTATCCTTTGGCCAGACGGACGCATTTTTTAAAAATAGCCTTAATGAATCAGCATTGAGAGGGATATTCTCCCTGAACTCTAAGGAATCCGGCGGGCATTTGAATGCCTCGTTTCCCTGGATTTTATAAAGCTTCCATCTTTTCGTGTTGTACCAAAAATTATTTTGCGAAAAAGACGAAGAACTCAAAATAATCAGCAAAAATGAGAATAATATTTTCATTGGATCTAATTGCAAGTTCCGAGATTTGGGTGAGCAGGGTCGCTTGTGCTTTTAGTCATACCTGTTTGTAAAGTCATTGATCTAATGTCTTCACCAAGGTCACCGGGATCATATCCGCCACCGCCAGCCCATTTACCTTGTTGTGATAAAATATCCACGTCACCAGCTGCCAGCGTATGCAATACAAAAGACGTGCAATTATTCGTATTGAGGTTGTACGATTGGCTATTACCTCCGCTCACATAATTCAGCATGTTGAAAAATTGTGAGTTATCTAATTTAACCGTTAGTGAAATATTGTAGCTGTGTGAATTGTCATTGTTCAATTGTCCCTGATCAGAAGGACTTATGGGCGTAACATAATCGGAAGGATAAAACCCGACATTACGCTGTACAGTGCCGTTCGGCCCGGATTCGGTAAAAATTAAAAACGCATGCCCGACATTTACCAGATTACTACCCGACGAAGAACCAGTAACCGTAAAGCCCCAGGGGTCCCTTGAGCCGGGCACTGGTTGGTCAACACAAAGGGTTACTGCATATGAATTGGTAGTGCCTGCGACATTTGTAAAACATTTATCATAGTCCTTGATGTTCCCAATAATATTATTACCCCCAACTACGGGTTTGTTTGTAAGGGGGTTTATAGAAACGGCCGAGCCTCCACCTCCGCCGGTTACCGCTCCCAAGTAGCCACCTGAACCCAAGCCACCCCCACCATCGCCGCCACCCAAATCCAATATTTCATAATTACAACCCAGTTCCTCCTCGTAATAATATCCTCCATCGTATGCGGGCGAATAGTTGTATCCTTCGAAATAGTAACAGGTTTCCAGAACAGCAATGGAATTTTCTGTGACACTATTTTCGGAACGTGACAGGGTGGATATGGAACCTGCTTTGCTCCGTATTGTCGGTGTTGCGCCGCTGCCATTAAAGAGATAAGAATGGAGAGGCGAGCCATCCCATGCATCGACATGAATTATTCCCGAAAACGATTTTTTGTTATTGGCAAAATATGTATGATCCGGAACAAGAGTGATGACCTCGGCATGAAACCTATTTGATGAATCTTTATACATGCACAGCCTGGATACCTCGCTGATAAGATAAAGCCGGTTATTGCTCGCACTGCTTGACACATAAAATAGACTATCGTATTTCAAAGGAACGCTCAACACATTTCTTCCTGATAGCTTTGTTGTTGAAGCAAGGGGCCAGATTGGTTCACGTGAATAAATTGCAGATGGATTTAAAACATCTCCCACGGCATTTTCTTTATTGTTGCTTTTCCATTTTACATTGGAATAAAAAAAGGCTTTTGTATCGTTCATGAAATCGCCTTTGTCAACATCGGGAATGTTTGAATAGTTTTTCTTGCATGAAGTAATCAACACTAATGTTCCCACTAAAAAGATCGGCAGATAAAAATTTCTCATAACAGGTAAATTTAACGGTGAAAAAAAAATTATGGGACGTTATTGTAAACCAATTTGCCTTTCAATGTGCTGAGCGTTACTTCTGTAATGCCAAGGTAAGAAGCGATAAATTTGGAGGGGACGCGGAGTATAAATTCCGGATGATTTTTTAAAAGATATGCGTAACGCTCGGAAGCTCTTTGCATTCTGATAGCATAGAGTCTTTGCTCGCTCATGGCATAATATTTTTCCGTGAGCACTCTTGCAGTATAGTTGAACTCGGGGAAATGTTTGTATGCGTATTGGAGTTGATCGTAAGTGATGTAATGAAGGCAACAGCTTTCGATTGCCTGGATGCTTTCATAACTAGGCTTTTGATAAAAAAAGCTTTCGACAGAAACAATAACATCATGTTCTTTCATAAACCATGAACAGACTTCCGCCCCATTATGCAGGTAGAAGCAACGCAACAATCCAGATTCGATAAAATAAATATTCCTGCATGTTTGGCCGCTGTGCAACAAGTACTGCTTTTTGGCCAACTCTCTATAAGCAAGGGTGTCCGATAAAAATTGCAAGAGGCCGTTTGACAATGGATGAATGGCCTGTAGAAATTGAAGCAGTTTTTCCATGAGCAGGGCGATGAATTTTTTACCAAAAAATATCAATCGCCAAATTAATAAGGCTTAATTTTTCAATCAGGAATAAAGAGTTTTCAATCGGGAATAATTCAAATGAAGACCGAATAGCGAAGGAGCAGCGTCATATCACCAATGTGAAAGGAATGCTCATATATTATTGAAGTTGACCGTAAAGTGTTAAATGTCGCGGCTACTACTTAAATTTATACGTTGAATGCCCTCAACAGCATCCTACACATTGCAAACATCCATGACTTTACCGACCAGACCTCACCCAATTTTTAGCACATTGAAAGGCACACAAAAACCCTTCACAATGCCAACCCTGCCTGCCTTAGTCACGACATTTTTTTTTAAGCTAAAATTATAACGTTAATGGGCAACCGAAGAATCTATTTTAGATTTTTTTGAAAGTCCCTGCATTCTTCCTATGAAAAAAATTATTTTTAATTGCTACACATTAAGTGAATCTGATTTTTACTATTGGTAAGAGCTAATACATTACCAATATGTAGACCCAAGTTAAACCAAACCAATCGATCACGTTTTTTACTGCGAAAGAACGGAGGTTCAGTCATGTTTGATGCTTTGAAATCTTGGATAAAATTCGTATGATTATGAGAAGAGAAAACAAAAAACTTCTTATCTAATTATGTCTACGACAGAACCACAAAAAGCCCAAATCGAATGCGCCGAACTGCTCAAAGGATATGAAGAAAAAAAATTCATGATAGTTCATTGCACTTATAAATCTAAAACATATTATCATAATGATGGCTGGATAACCATAATGCCCGAGATCATTCTTTCCAATGAAATGGATAACGAAAAACTTTCATTGCTATATGCAGTTGACATTCCTATAGTACCTCAAAAGCATCATTTTAGCCGGCCGGGTGAAATATTGAAGTTCACCCTTGTATTCGACAAATATCAAACTACTGGAAGAGTTTTGATTTGCTAGAGCCAGGAGCGACAATAACCAAAGGTATAGGACAAACCTCTGCGTCGTTAAAGTATTTTAATATCAAGAAAACCGAAAACGAAATTTACCGGATTGAATTATTCTGAAAGTTTTTATTGTCAATTTGAGTCCGCTCACGCTAGTCATTTCAACCGGCTTTTGCAATTAGTTCAGCATTCAATTATTAATTCATCTTTGCAAGCTTTTCATTCTGTTTGATTGTTTAAGAAAATTTCAAAAAATAAATGGAAAAAAAAATAAAATGTCTGTTATCAATGCTGTAAGAAGCAAATTACTTCATGGTGTTTTTGCAGAGTTAAAAGATGAAAGAATATTTGAGGAAAACTACATACAAAGCCGTGCGTAACTATAGAAAATAGCAAAAAAAGCTTGGAATCATAGAAAACCTTGTTGATAAGAAAAAACCATTTTTTTTCATGCTTTTCTCTTCGAAAAAATTTTTGGTTTGAGATATCCTTAATCCCCCAAGTCCAGTTGATTCTTGACTAACATGAAATACTCACCTTTTATCTTAATCAATTCCTTATGCTCGCCTTGCTCGACTATCGAGCCGCCTTTTAATACCACTATCTGATCGGCATTCTTTACGGTACTTAAACGGTGGGCCACTACAACTACTGTTTTATTCTTAAAAAAGGAAGAAAGATTTTCGATAATCACACGTTCATTGTTTGCATCGAGACTGTTGGTCGCCTCGTCGAAAAATATGAACTCCGGGTCCCGATAGATTGCCCTGGCTATTAATATTCTTTGCTTCTGACCCACGCTTATAGGATTTCCTTCCACTCCAATTTTTGTTTCAGATCCAAGTGGCAGACTGTCTATGAACTCTTCGATATTTGCGACATTTATAGCATGCCGAAGCTTGTTTGCATCAATCGCCTGGCTTCCGACTGCAATATTTCTCGCAATACTGTCAGAGAAAATAAAACCGTCTTGCATGACAGCCGCACACTGGCTTCTCCAAACTTTATGTCCAATCTTTGATAGCGGTATATTGTCCAACTGAATGTCTCCTATTTGAGGCTCATAAAACTTTAACAATAACTTCAGGAACGTTGTCTTTCCACTTCCACTAACTCCGACAATAGCGGTGGTTTTTCCTTTAGGAATTACAAGGTTAATATTCCTAAGCACAGGTTTGTTGCCCGCACCCGAATAGGTGAAGCTTACATCCTTGAAACGAATGCCCGAAAAGCCCTTTTCATTATTACGATTATGAAAATTAAAGTCTAACGAAGTGGCGAATGGGTTTCTCACTATTGTGTCATTATTACCCGATGTATCAATGGATGGCATGCCCCCACCTGCTATTTGTACAGAATATTTCCCGGGCAATTCTTGAAATACATTCTTTTTTTCAAAATCCTCATCTTCCATGTTATGGATTTCATTGATTCGGTCTGCGCTTATTTTGGCATTTTGCCCACTTTGCACAAAACTAATCAACTGCTCGATCGGACTATTTAGCTGTCCGATAATTGACTGAACAGCTAACATGGTGCCAAGCGTAATGTGTCCATCAATTACTGCTTTAGCTGATATAAAGGTTATCAGAATGTTTTTACCTTCGTTCAGAAAGGAGGCACCAGACTGCTGCCATTGATTAAGAATCAGACTTTTCATATTTAAATCAAAAAGCTTCGCCTGTAATTTCTCCCATTCCCAACGCATATACTTTTCGGCAACATTCAATTTTATTTCCTGCATGCCTTGGATAAGCTGAATTGAAGTGTTCTGCTCTTTTGATGCAAGATCAAAGCGTTTGTAATCGAGGATTTTCCTTCTCTTTAAAAAAAGAACTATCCATACCGAATAGAAAATAGTGGCGGTGCAAAAAACCAAAAAAATCTGCACGCTAAATAACGAAAGCACAATAGAAAAAATAACTAAGTTCACCAATGAAAAAAGCAGATTGATAGAACTGCCAGTTAAAAATGATTGGATTCGCTGGTGATCATTCATCCGCTGCAAAATGGAACCCGTTTTCCTGCTGTCAAAAAAAGACAGTGGTAAATTCATTAATTTGATCAAAAAATCAGTCAGGATTGAAATGCTTATGCGCGTGCCGATTTTCAGCAATATCCAGTTCCTGACGAATTCTATCGTCAGCCGACCAGTGAATAAAGCAATTTGTGCCAGTAGTACAAGATATACAAAGTGAATGTTGGAAGTAGTTACTCCCACATCTACCACACTTTTTGTCAGAAAAGGTAATATCAATTGCAGGATGCTAGATAAGCAAAGCCCAATAAGCAACTGAAAAATTAATTTTTTATAGGAGAAAAGGTATTTAAAGATATTTATAATCCCTCTGTCATTCGGTCTTGTTCCTGAAGATGAACTCAAATATCTGAATTTAGGCGTCATCTCCATTAGCAGAGCAACACCTTCTCCCAGACCTTCGTCTCCGGCATTGCTAACCCACCGGCTAAGAAATTCATTCTTCGTAAATCTTGCAAGACCGTAAGCAGGGTCGGCGACAAACAGCGTGTTTCTTTTCACTTTGTACAGAACAACAAAATGATATTGGTTCCAGTAAAGGATACAAGGGAGCGTTGCGTCTTTAACAAGTTTATCATAATTCAACTTGACAGCTTGCGTTCTAAATCCTAAGCTTTCTGCAGCCTCACTGATACCCAACAAGCTAACTCCATCTTTACCAATTTGACACTTTTCTCTTATGAGCTGCAGTTCTATGTTCTTGCCATAGTATTTTATGATCATTTGCAGGCAGGTCGGGCCACAGTCCATCCAATCGGGCTGTCGATAGAAGGGAAACTGCATATTATCTTATAGAGTTTTGTATAGAGTTAAAACAGCAACCAAATATATATTGGAGTATTTATTTGCTTTCCCCTCATCTGCAATTGCACACGACGCGAAACACCCTAAATTAGAACGCCTAGGCTGGCAAAGATTTCTGCTAGCTAATGGTCCCCATTGGTTTGAACTTCAAAAAGTTTATTCAACGGAAATTTTGTGTTTAATAAAATTAACAAATGTCTTTTGATATATATCAAATGTTTTTCCGTAGCTTCAGCAGTAACGTGCGACAGGAAATAAAAACTATTCTTTTGAGTTACGATAATGATTTTGTGTATAATTGTCTCGAGAATAGATTTATTTCAGTGTGCTAGACATAAAAACTATTTGTCCGTCGAATAGAAGCAGTCAAATCACCGTCCATTAAACAGCATATATGAAAAAAGTTCTTGCCTTTTTCCTATTGTTTAATATAGGGAAAGGTTTGACAGCTCAACAACCCACCAATTGGGCAATAATTACTGCAAATAAGTTAAAGGCATTCCTAAGCCGAAATGTTTCTGAAAAAGCCTATCTGCAAATTGACCGGCCTTATTATCTTGTCGGAGATACTATTTACTTTAAAGCCTATGTTGCCAGCGGAGAAGAGCATCGGCTCACTGATCTGAGCAAAGTTTTACATGTAGATTTGGTCGGCCCTAAAAATAATATTATAAACTCGATAAATTTAAGACTCAATGACGGAGTTTGTTGGGGGGACTTTACTTTAACTGATTCGCTATCCCCAGGAAATTACAAAATAGTAGCGTATACACAATGGATGCGCAACAGTAATCTTGGGTTTTTTGAAAAAATTATATCAGTGGGTTCATTCAACAAAAAATCTGGCAATCAGACCGAAGACAATCATCCCCCAAAAAAAGAAGCTACCCCCCCAAGTATACAATTTTTTCCTGAAGCAGGTGAATTGGTCGAAGGCATTCTCACTAAAATAGCTTTTAAAGCTATTAATGCAAACGGACTTGGGATAGGGGCAAAACTTGAAATACTTGATAATGATGATCATCTAATTTCTACATGCGAGACTTCGCACCTGGGAATGGGTTATTTCTATTTACAGCCGCAATCCGGAAAAGCTTTCCGGGCACATGTATCTTACGATGATGGATCAAAAACGACAGTAAAGCTACCTGAGCCAGTCAGTTCCGGAATTGCTTTACGCCTAAACAATGACTCATCATCGTTTGCGGCAGTTGAAATTACGGCAAACGGAAATTTTTATAAACAAAATGCAGGTAAGAATTTTTTTGTGCTCATCTATTCCGGAGGCAGGGCGGTTACCTTTACATTTAGCCTGGATACTACAGATCTTAATTTCAAAATCATCAAAAGCAAACTTAAAACGGGGATAGCGACTATAACATTATTCTCATCCACTGGCGAACCTTTGTGCGAACGCCTGCTTTTTGTTAATAACAAGGACCAGCTGATATTAGATGTACAAACGAATAAGACTAAATACTCAAAAAGAGAAAAGACCAATATTTATCTGAATAATATCCGGTCAGGGCTAACAGATAGTTCCACCCATTTTTCTGTTTCAGTAATTGTCGAAAGCAAAATCCATATCAACGAAAATAATGAAAGTAATATACTAACTAATTTATTGCTCACCTCGGAGCTCAGGGGTTACGTGGAAGATCCAAACTATTATTTTATCGATTCTAGTCGGAAAGCCTGCGAAGACCTTGATGTTTTGATGCTTACTCAAGGCTACCGTCGTTTTCAATGGAACCAGGTTCTTAATCTCCAGAATAACCCCCTTTACTTTGTCCCTGAATTAGGTTTGTCAATAGATGGGTTAGTAGCAGACCGCAGGGGGAAACCTGCCATTAATAAAACAGTCTGCCTGATGGCTGATAAGAAGGGGTCGTTTTTATCAACAGTCTCGGATAGCGGAGGCAGATTTCATTTTCCAGATTTAATTTTTGATGAGGGTGCACATTTTATTTTGACGGCCTTAGATGCGAAGGGGAAAAATTCTGATTACCGACTTTCTTATACTATGGACACCTTTCTGCCACCGTCAGTTTCTTTGGAAGACCGTGCAGTAACCGATTCAACGACTATGAAAGATTATCTTGATTTTTCTCAAAAAGAAATGCAGGAGCATCCCGAATACCAACGGGTTAAAATAGAGGTTTTAAAAGAAGTAAAAGTCAGGGGAATAAAAAAAGACAATCAATATCATACTGAAAGTTTAGCTGGGGCGGGTAATGCTGATCAGGTTATGCATGCTGATGAAATCGAAAAAGTTAGTGGCCCGTTGTCGACAAGTTTGAATGGGAGGTTGCACGGTGTGACATTTTCGAATGGCATTCCTTATTTAACGGGAATGCAATCGTTTAACATTACTCCAATGTTGATTGTTATCGACGGTGTTCAACTGAACAGCTCAGGCTCGAACCGTGGCCCCCTTCCATTTTCAATTGACGATATACCTTCAAGTACAGTAGAATCGGTCGAAATTTTGAGATATGCGAACGCTGCTATTTACGGAATGGATGGTGGGGGCGGTGTTTTAATAATTACCACAAAAACATCAACCGATCACCCTGACATGACCCTCGCAACCGGTATCCTGCCAATTGCTCCTGAAGGATTTTATAAGGCAAAGGAGTTTTATTCACCGACGTACGAGTACAGGGACACTGTCATTAAAAAAGCGGATTTACGATCCACAATATTTTGGGCTCCGGAGATCAAATCCGACGGAACAGGAAAGACATCATTGACTTTTTACAATAGTGACGAAGTTGGAATATACCGAATAGAAATTGAAGGAATTGATGGCGACGGCAAAATTGGGCATTTTGTGTACAAGTATAACGTCGAATAATCTAAAGTGAAAAGTTGAGTTTTTTTAGTGAATATAAATGGCTCAAAGTTTCAATACCAATTTAAAAAGTGTCGCAATCCATTATATTAGGTTGTTGCGAGTACGTGTTACATCTACTTCAATAAGCAAAGATCTTGAAGAAAGCCCCTATTATCCCAGTCTCCTGAGTATAAGTAATGCATTTGATCGTTATCGAATTTCAAATGGGGCATACGAGATTCCGGGGGAGGAATTGGAGCAATTAGATACCCCCTATATCGCTTTTGTTTATATGCCCGCGATAGGCAAAGATTTTATTGTAGTCACAAAAATGACCGGCGAAACGGTTAGTTACTTATACCAAAATCGGGCGACTCAAACTATATCTAAAAAGGAATTCTTAAAACGATATAGAAGAATTGTTTTGATAGCAGAGCCCGACCAAAATAGCGGAGAAGTTGGGTTTAAAGAAAAAAGAGCACAAGAGTTAAAGATCAAACAAAAAGCAATAACTAAAATAGGGGGAATTCTCTCATTAATATTCATAGCGATAGCGATCAACCTTGCCCAAATTTCCTATTGGACATCTTATCTTTTAATCATTTTGATTAAGCTCGCGGGTGTTGCAGCAACGATATCAATCCTTGCTTATGAAATCGACAAAAATAATTTGTTCGTCGGGAATATTTGCAGAGCCGGAAAGCAAATTAATTGTACAGCCGTGTTGGGAAGTAAAGGGTCGAAAATTTTTGGAATCAGCTGGGCAGAAATAGGAGTTTTTTATTTTGCATCAACGGGTTTATGGTTACTGGTTCCTACAATAGCTTTTTTGCAAAAAATTGTTTGGATAGAAATTGCAAATGCTTTGGCCGTGCCCTACATTGTATACAGCATCTATTATCAATGGAGAATCGTTAAACAATGGTGCCTGCTTTGCCTTACCGTACAACTGTTGTTGTTTTTTGAATTTTTATGGAACCTAGAGAATTTTTTAAACTTAGCCCATCTTTTTCCGGTATCGCTCAGTCACAATTTTTCTACAAACTATCCCAGTATAATTTTTTGCATTTTAGCTCCCGTTGTGGTATGGTATAATATCAAAATTATTTTGACAAAATCGAAGGATGCTAATTTGTTTGCCGCAGCGTACAGACGCCTTCAAAACAATCCTGACATATTCAAAAGTCTCTTGCAACAGCAGGCAAAAGCCCCTGATGGCTGGGAGAATTTAGGAATCAACGTGGGAAATATAAACGCCAAAAACACAATAATAAAGATATGCAATCCATATTGCAGGCCCTGCGCAGCAATGCATTCCACATTGGAAGAGATTATACAAAGCAATAAGAATATCAGGCTAAAAATAATTTTCATTACTGAAAATAGTCTAAAAGATAAGGGAGCAATTGTCGTCAAACACTTGCTAGCCATCGAAACAATTAAAGACCCAATGAAAACACAGCAAGCACTAGATGACTGGTATCTCGCTGAACAAAAAGACTATGAGGTTTTTGCCGCCAAGTATCCATTCGAAGAAGATTTGGAAAACCAAAGTGGAAAGATCGAAGCAATGGCAAACTGGTGCAAGGAGGCGGAGATACCTCATACACCTACAATTTTTGTCAACGGTTATCGGTTACCGGAAAATTATGAAATAAAAGAATTGAAAAATATCTTATAAAGAATTTCTTCTTAAAAAAGGAAAAATGGGGAAGCTGAAAACCATTATAAAAGAGTAAGCACATTTTAAATTTTTAAATTAACTATTTATGAAAAAGTTAAGTATTAAAAATGTAAAGAAGCTAAGCAAGATGGAAATGAAGCAAATCATGGCTGGCAGTGGTACCCCCGCATGCGGATCAGCGTGTTGGTATGGGGACGAGTGCCAGGGCGGGCCCTGTCCCGTATGCACTATTGGTCAGGGCGGCTCAAACCCTCCGACCTGTCAAAGGCCCCAATAATCTGCTGAAAAGGAATACAATCAGAGACAATTTGATTGCAACTTTTTATTAAAATTTTGGGTACCGCCAAGGAAGGAGTTAAATCTCCTTCCTTTAAACAAAATCTTAGAGTTTTGGAATTTCGAAAAGCTAAAACAAAAACAATAGATGACAATAGCGATAATCGTCTGTTATTTCGGACGTCTCCCATGGTATTTCAAATTTTTTTTGTTTTCGTGCAGCTATAATCAAACGGTCGATTTTTTCATCGTTACAGACGATAGTTCCTATAACAATCAATTCCCTTCAAACGTGCATGCTGTCTACCGAACTCTGGGGGAAATAAATAAGATGGCTTCCCTGAAATTTGATCTAGATGTAAAAATTGAAAATGGATATAAATTTTGTGATTTTAAACCAGCTTACGGATTCCTATTTTCAGAAATAATCACAGGATATGATTTTTGGGGTTACGGAGATATTGATGTTATCTATGGAAACATTAGAAATTTTATGACGACAAGTCTCCTGACAGAATATGATTTGATAAGTATCCGACCGGATTGGATACCGGGATGTTTTTCACTTTTTAGGAACACTGAAAAGATGAATACTATTTTCATGGAGAGTAAAGACTACAAAAAGGTTTTTTCTGTTAACAGGCATCTATGTTTTGATGAAACAAACTTTCAACATGACCAATTTTCCGAGGGAAAAAAATATTATGAGATACCTTCTGAGATTGAGAGCATGATGCACGTAGTTAAACGTCTGGAACTTCAAAAATATATTAAGGTTTATTTCAACCTCCACATTATTGAGGGACGTCCCGGAAAACTGAAATGGAACAAGGGTGTATTGATTTATAGAAATGAATATGAAGTAATCCTGTATCATTTAATAAAACTAAAAACAGTCTTTCATCTGAAAAAGCCGCCAACGCTGATACCACATCTTTTCTATATCAGCCCAACAAGAATTTATTCATAATAGCTCTTAATATTTAGATTTTATAATGAATGATTTGATCACAGTTCCCTTGCCTTTAAATATATCCGCGCAGGAATTCTGTTTCTATGCTCCATATCAGAAATACAGGTTTCCCATTCAAAAAATAAAAAATTTCAAAAACGTGCTGATCACATTTTCCGGTTTTTGCTTAAACAGAAACGGATTGATAAAAGAATGTCATCATGATTATCCTGATCAATACGAATCCTATTTAATCAAAGCGAGTAACTACTATCACGATATTG
>DATKNN010000012.1:0-93621 GCA_035541355.1 Puia sp.
ACAAAGAACCGAAGAAAAAATTTCATGAAGGTTTTTTTGATAAGGCAAATGACGGACAGTGAAAATATGAATTTTATTAATCTTACTTAGTTTATTACAACTATTCAAGCCACAGCAGGTTCTCTGCCGGTATTATTTACCAGTTTATCGAACACCTGGTTTACGGCTGTATCCAGATATGACTGCGCAAAATTCACGTAACGATAGAAGGCTTTACTATTTGCAGCATGCCCAGAAATTTTTCTAACAATATGTTCGGGCATTCCAAGCATAAGCATGGTAGTAATGGCTGTACGACGCATTACATGCGAAGTAATAAGGTCGCAAAAACGGTGGCATATCCCTTTTTCATTTTTATAAACAACCACCCGAAGCCCTCGTTTGCTTCGTGTTTTACCCAGTTCATGAGTCCAGCCGGCACGCTCAGCAAGTTGCCTCAGGTTCTTATTAAATTGATTTAATGAAATTTCAGGAAAAAGGTTTTGTCTTCGTCCCGCTTTCTTTTTGTATGCTTCTACGATTCCAACAATATAGTCAGGCAATTGTACCCTGGTTATGGTTTCAGTTTTTAAAGAGCGTACTGCTAAATAATGTTTTCCATTCATCAATTCAATGTCGCGGAACTTTATATTGAAAATGTCTGAAAACCTTAGTGCCACCGTACAACCGAAAATAAACACATCTTTGGTGCGTTGCAACGCTGGGGGAAGCGACAACTCAAATTCTTTATGGCTAATCAGGAAGCCTAACTGCTCAGGCATTAATGCAATTACCGGTACTTCCTCTTTAGTAACATAAAATTTTTTATGGAACTCCCCTACCTGCAGCAGCTTATCATTTTTTAACCAGTTAAAAAAAACGCGGATGCATTTGAACACAGCGCCTACATAATTATCATAACAGCCTGCATCCTTATACAAATAGGCCGAGAACTGTTGCTGAAATTTTTTCCAGTAGCTGCGCTCTGCTGTAAGCTGCCGCTTGTTCATTTTCTGCGAAGGCCGGATGCGCAGCACAAAGCCGGTTGAATCGGAAAACTGAATAAGATGCTTGTGCACGTAATGGTAATTGGCAATGGTTTGTGGCCGAATTCTTTTGCCATCGGCCTTTAACCTTTTGCCTGAATAACTTTCTTTAATGAACTGTTCGAAAAGCGGAATAAGCAGTAATTCTTTTTGCATGGAAAAATAAGGGGTGAAATGGTTATTTTGAGCATGAAAATCTACGCTGTTTTATTCAAAAAACAGCTAATTTTAAAAAATAAAGTTCTTTGAAAACGCTTTGCAGGTAAGCATTATATAAAAACGGATTACTATCCGTTCGGGATGCAAATACCCGGCCGCTCCGCTTCATCCGGAAGCGGCTACAGGTATGGGTTTAATGGGAAAGAGAAGAGCGATGAGATTAACGGCAGTGGTGTGGATTATGATTATGGCCTAAGAATCTACGATTCTAGGATAGGGAAATTCTTAAGTGTAGATGGCTTAACGAAAAATTATCCTTGGTATACCCCTTATCAGTTCGCTGGCGACAAACCAATTTGGTGTATTGATATAGACGGAGCAGAAGAACAAATTGTTACCATTTACAAAGACATTAATGGAAATAGGCATACTCAAACTTATAAGGCTAATGAATTTGAATTAGCCGAATGGACAAGCCTTCAAAAAACTTATGCTATGGGTTTTGGCAATAGCTCCTCAGCACAAGGTTATCAATGGATAGGCGGGTATCAAACATACAAAAGCTTTAGTCCTGGAGATATAAATAATATAGAATGGAGAGGGCCAGGAAAAGGCACATTGACCATTGACGCGACAGGAAACATTATAAAGCTAAATTACGATGATCAGAAGGTAAAAGGAATTGATGGAAATAAAAGCCCTTCCCTATCTAAATCTATAGCAATGGGCTGGAAGGGCTTTAAAACATTTTTTATTACCCCTGACCCTTTAGTAGAAGGTTCATCTGAATTTAAAGAAACCATTGACAGAGTAATAGAGGTTTCAGGATTGATTATAGGAGCCGGAGAATTGGGAGAATCAAAAAAGGTTTTGGACTTAATTAAAGGCTCCGCCAATCTTGTATCAACACTAGATGACTTAACAAAATTTTCGGAAAACAAAATTAAAAATAAAAATTTAAAAGCAATTGTTGAAACTCTAAAAACCGCACTTAGCGTTGTGAATTTGAATGATGCTTATAAGGTTTTATCTAATAAAAAAGCCAATATTGTCGAAAAATTCCCAAAAGCTCTTGGCACAGTTTCTGACTTTAAGGGACTAGCAGATTATCTTAAAGACAAATTCAAATCAATCGAAAAAAGCGAGAAATCATCATCTGAAATTAAATGATAAAATATAAAATTGAAGTCGAAAAGCAACGAATATTTTTATTTGTAGGAGTGTTTTCAATAGGAATGCTGCTTGCTTTTTATCAAAAACCGTTGTGGCTGCTAATAACTATCGGTTGTGGAATCATAGGAGGTATAATAAATCTTAGTATCAAGCCAATATTCCTTTTTTATGATAATAAGTTTGCTGTAAAAAAAAATATTTTTATATCAGATAGTGATTTGAAATTTCTAACATACGACAAAATAATAAATCTTGAATATCATCACAATCGGGGAAAAGGAGCGGATTCCATCACAATAAATTTCATCAATGAGGGAAATAAACAATCATACACCTACTCAACAGCTCCCACGAAGAAAGTTCAAGAAAAGTTGAACTTCCTAAAAACGAGGGGACTTGAAATTATTGAAGATTGAAATGAAGCATAAGTACATTTCAGTCATACTAACCGCCCTGATTCGTATCCACACGAACCAATAACCGAGAAACGAGAAAATGAACAAGAAGATATTTGAGCACAAAAGAAGATTGTATATAGAAATCGGAGAAATATTTTTTTAGACAGCCAACATTAATAAATGGCAGAGGTTGATAAGCACAGAAAAAATCAAAAAGTGGTGGTAAATTTTATGAAAAAGGGATTAAGGATTATTCGTTCATAAAGGATTTAGAAATGAGTTTTAATAATGCAGAATTTGATTTAAAACAGTTTTGGTTCGTGCGGACAACAACCAATGCGAGGTATTTCACTCGGCATATACCCATGCCAAATAAAACTAAAGACGTTTCTGACAAACAAGAAAAATTAACGCTCATTTATATCTGCGGTTGGACCTGCAAATTTGTCGAAGCTCAGGCTTGTCCCCCTGAATGGCGCAAGCATGTGAATAATCAAGAATCAGGCGCAAGCGTCCGCTTGTGACGGAGCAAATAAGACATAGGCATTCTGATTATCCGGCACAAGCTTAGCCATCGCACAAAAGCGTTGCTACGACGCTTGCGCCAGCGACTAAAATAAACCAGGTATTTTTTAAGATATGTATCAGCGTTAATAATGCAGTTACTATCATCAAAAGCCAATTTTGTAAATTGCAGATATGAGCCGCAAATACAAATTTGGCGATAGCGACAAGCTTTATTTCATAAGTTTTGCAGTGGTTTATTGGATTGATGTTTTTATTCGCGAAGAATACAAAAAGATAATGATAGAAAACTGGCAATATTGCCAGCAAAACAAAGGATTGGAAATTTACGGATGGGCTATCATGCCAAGCCATGTGCACATGATCATCGGCAGCAATAAAAACAAACTTGAAGATATTGTGAATTAACCAAAACAAAAAATTCTGATGGAACTGTTGGATGGAGTTTTAGTGGCACTTTGCAAATGAATGATTATTGGGATTTTGATCCTGATCCTACACATACTAAAAGGCCAGAATTAGCAGAAAAGTTAGTTAGACTTGCAAATAAATATTTAAAAGGAAAACCGTTTCATATTACATCAGAGAAAATTCCAGTGTCACAAAACAATAATCAACCAACAACAGACTATTCGGATAATCCACAAGTAATCCCTAACCGGGTAGCTAAAGCTCATGCAGATGTTAAAAAAACGACAAGTGATTAGCATTAATTTTTTAAGCGGAAATTTGAGAAATTTATTTTTAATGATTTTCTTATCATGCAAATTTGAGATAATAAAAAAATTAACTTTATTTCTGAAACAACCGGATTAAAGATACCACTAACAGTTTCGCAAGCCAAGTACAAACTATTTAAACCTATTAGTGATAATAATTATCCATTTTTTTACGCAAAATTTAAATGTTCAAAAAAGATATATTTCTCGATCATAGGCAATCAATTGAAAAACATCAACGACTTCAACAGTAATTTTCAAAATCAGTTTTTAGATGGCAAATTAATTGCTAAAGAACCGTATTTCCTTAGTGCAACTGGCGTTAACTGGTGGGATATAAATCAAGGATTTGATTATAAAGAATTATATGCAAATTATTTCGATGATGAGAACTCTAGAACAATTGGGGATTCAAAAAAATTTAATGGTAAGATTGTATCTCTTTTTAGAGCCCTGTACTGTTATTTATTTGTTGAATGTTGGCCGCGTAAAAATTAAAGGGATGCTTAATGAAACATACTATAGCACAAACGTATATCAGCTCTCGAATATGAAATAACAAAGGCTATCTAATATTTCAATTTAGTATTTTGATAAATATGCAGTATCATGTTTATGTTGATTTTTTATTTCATCAGGTATGGGATAATTAAAATAGTCTAACCCTTTTAGTTTTAAAAAATTTATTATTTCCATTTTAATCAAATATTCTTTTGAATTTAGGGGAAATTGAATATTTCTTAAAAAATCGAGAATATTTAGTTCGCCATCATATTTCATTATTGGCGATCCATCACTATTTAAAATTGGCTGTTTATTTTTATCGAGTGCTATAGTTTTAGTTTTAAATTTTAAGTTATTATAATCTGCACCATGGTCAATAAGATATTTAGTCATTTCAATTTTATTGTGTATTAGAGTTTCTGCTAAAGGTGTCCACAGCGAATCTTGGGTTAGATTAACATCAACATTTTTATTAGTAAGTAATATCAAACTTTCCATTCGTCTTGAAAAAATGGCTCCAAATAAAGGGCTTTGATCTTCAGAACCTGACATTCTTTTAGAAAGAAGATTAGCATTGCCACCATTAATTAATGATAATTCCAAAAACTTAGATGTGTAATCTACTTTAGCCGCCTCTGTGATAGAGGGGGCAAATTTACAATTAGAATCTTGCCAATTAGGGTCTGCCCCAAGCTCTAATAATTTTTGAAAAGATTTAACCCTTTTATTGAATATACACCAGTTAAGAAAGCTTACTCCGTATACTGAATCAGAATAATTTAAGTCGATATTTTTTTCTCTGAAAATTCTTTCAATCTTCAATAAGTCTTCATCACTAATTGCTTTTATAAAATCTTTATACTTTTCAATATAAATATCTTTTGTTCTAATTGGGTTTCTTTCAAGTATATTATCACATGAGGCCAAACCGAATATTGTAAAAATTGAAAAAAGGAAATATTTCGTCATAGGCTTTTGAGTCTAATAAATCTTAAAATCTTGCAAATTTTATTATTTGGATTTACTAATTCTGTACAATAAGTATTTTCATATTTAAAATATTTATTGTAACAATTACCAATGAAACCACCTATTTGCTTCACGTTTTAAATCATCTGTGCTATGAATTTCATTTGGGTCATATGGCTTGGTTGATGTGGGCTGAATTGGTTTATCATTATATCCAGCTTTGTCTAATGCGCTAAACATAGCACCCATTAGGTGTAACTTAATTCTAACAACAATAGTTTGGGGTGTCTGTTTTACCAAATATGCTGTAAATCCGTTCATTTGCCCAAACCAAGGATGAACCCACTTTCTTTGTCCAATCGCTGAGAGCCCAGCCTTGCCTTGATAATAATCTACTGCTTCACCAGGAATAACAAACGCCTGAATACTGGCAGTGCTCTTGAATACGACACCATATCTTATTTCGGTTGTGACACTTAATCCAGCAGCATTAAAAGTGATTGCAGCCTTACCTGTTGCTAATGCATTGAGACTCGCTTCCCCACCCCCTAATGAGTGTCCTGTAAATGTCACTTCTTTTCCTTTTAATTGTGTAACTATATTTTGGGCCTGCTGAAGTGCAACATCATATTGTGGAGCCAATCCTAATGGTTGAACAAAGTTATTTGCCCAATCCTTTAAACTAGTAGGCTCAGTTCCAGCTGTAGCAAAGGTGTACTCTGTTTTACCATTAATTGTTCTATAATATAATGCAGCTTGAAATCCTGTCTTTTTATCACTAAACTTTACACCTTTTAAATTTTCAATCCTTTGCCATCTCCCATCTATTTTTGTTCTTTTGTCAAATGAATTATACGAGTCAGCAGCCATCTGTGCAGCTTGATGAGCAGTAGGTGTGTCTCCCAAAATGTCAATACTCCAAACTGGATTATTTCCCAATGCGGAATAAATACTTAAAGATGCATTCGGTTTAGGCTCTGAATTCCATCTCCTGCCAATCCTACCATCGTATTCCCAGAACATCGCTGTAGTAGAATTCTCAAATATTTCAGGAGATTTTTCCTGACCATTAAACCCATACCTGTAGCCGCTTCCGGATGAAGCGGAGCGGCCGGGTATTTGCATCCCGAACGGATAGTAATCATTGGCGCTGACAACATCTGCATGGAAGTAATCTATCAAAGAACTATTGCCTGCTAAAGGTACGCCTATTTTCTTGTCGGTCACTGTTACCAGCACATTGCCCAAATGGTTGCTGAGCTCATAGTTTTTAAAGCCACGGTAACTGCTGTAAATAGTGGCTGTTGTTACCACACGCTGCATGTTCACGTTGGTGTTCAGCACGGCCAGCCTGCTACTGCCATACACATCCTGCTCTGTCATCCGCAGGCTGTCTGTGAAGCTGTAAATGCTCATCACATTGCCGCTGGCATCACGCACATACCAGGTGGTGGTTGCACTTCCGCCCGAAGGAGTAACGGTTTTGCCTATCCTGTTTCCCGCCGCGTCGTAATTATAGGTAATTAGTGTTCCGTTTTGTTTGGTAACGCTGGTAATTTTACCGTACACATTCCATTCCACATCGGTAACACTGTCACGTATATCCGTAATTAAATTGCCGATGGAATCGTAAGTGTAGTTGTCCGGCTGCTGCGATTTGAGGTCTGCAGTATAGTTGTCTGCATCCGGCACCGCATCATGAATGTAATTCAGTTTATTATTCAGCAGGTTGCCGCTGCCATCACGGTTATAGTTATACGTAAGATTGTCCATCGAGAGGTTGCTTCCATAACCGTTACGCAGGTAAGTCAATATATTTCCGTTCGCATCATAAGCAACGCGTTCTTTATAATCCTGTTTTGCAGTTAAATTGTTGTTCCAGTTATTGCTGGCTGAATCGAGGCCCGTGAACACATCCATGGCTGTTATGCGGTTCAGCTGGTCGTAAGTATAATTGTATAACATAGCACCAGTGCCGCCTCCCGGAATAGTTAGCTTACCGATATTGGTAATCATGGCGCTGATATTGCCATTATATAGCGGCTTGTAGTCAGCAGTGTTCTGGAATGATGAACTGAATCCCGGGAAGGGAACAGCCGTAACGTTGATGTTGGCATAATCACCTGTAAAATAATTCAGGCTGATGCCATATGCATCACGGGCCACATACTGGTTGGCGCTTCCGGAGACTCCGTCATTCCCCATATCAAAATTCGGGTTCAGGTTGCTGCTATTAATGCCTTTCAACCAACCTTGTAACGTATATGCATAGTCGAGCCCCTGCACCTGTTGTTCACCAAGCAAAGTGCGGGCAAGCGGCCCGTGGCGGTAGTAATCGTAATGGGCATCCTGGTCCCAGTGAATGGAATCAACGCTCGTTTCTACTTTTATGAGCCTGTTCTCTGCATCATAAGTATAGCGATGATAGAACTGATCGGGCTGATTGGGCTGATAAGCCACTGTGTTCACTTTTCCACTAACCAGGTCATACTGATAAACAATGCGTTTGAACTGGCTTCCGGCTATATTCATGGCATTACTTACAGAAGCATCAGCAACCCGGTTCCCGTAATCCTGCACCAGGGTATCCACATTTCCATGGGCATCATAAGTGTAGAAAGATGCTGCATTATAATTTGCGGGATTGTTGCCGACAGTGAAACTAGTATAGGAAACACGGTTGCGCAGGTTGCGCTGAATTACTGGTGGAGAGGATACATTCTGCCAGCCAGTGCCGTTGTATGCCACATCATACACTGTTTGCGTGATCTGCATTTTATTGGCCGCAGCATTTTGTATCCATGCAGCCAGCTGGCCTTCATCCCTGCTGATAGTATCATTCATTGCCTGAACGCCGGCATTGGCAATTTGCCCAACTTCGGTTATACGTCCCAGTGAATCGTACAACGTATAGCTATACCATCTTCCCTGTTCCGTGCTGCTCACCGTTCTTTGTTTTGCATTTTGCGATATCACCAGCCTGCCCAAACGGTCGTACCAGAAATTACTTTGTGATGTTATGTCGGGTGTGAGCTGGGCGACTACCTGGTTCAGCGTATTATACCGGTATTGCGTAAGCAAACCATGCGGCGGCACTTTGACATCGCCGGAAGCACGTGCTGTGGCCACACTGTCCAGCCATAACGAATCCCGGTCGGCGTGTACACCTTCAGGAGGAACGGTTTTAACAAGATTTCCACCCTGGTCGTAATAATATAACGTGTAATGGTATTCATTCACCTGGTGCGTTACGGTAAAGCTTTCATACTTATAAGCCTGCATGCATTTTGCCCGATAAGCGCTGTCAAAATTCCCCAGCAAGGAATCGGCATAAAAATTATACAGCTCGGTAGCTTTACTCACCGCAAAATAGGCTGAGTCCATACAACTGCTTACCGAATCAGAACTGAGCACGGGAGAGAAAACAGGTGTCGCCGTGCCGCATAGCGTGAGGCCTGCATCTGCCAGCGGGCAGGCATCCAATGTTAACCCTTGTTGCTGATAGACCTGTTGTATCTGCGCATAGGTAAGATTGGTATGCTGAACTGCATTATAATACTGTTGGAATGCTGTTTCGCAGGTTGAGCATACCATCCTGTTGTTTCCTGCAGGTGAACATTGATAACCGGAAACCGGCGAAGCGAATTGCTGGAATGAATTAAAGTCTTCAAACAAAATAATATTTCCGTTTTCATCTTTCAGCCTTACCCAATCAATTTCACCGGTATTGCCCACAGCATTAGGGAACACTATGCCCAGTTTGTTTATTTTAATCAGCGCTCCGCTTGCACTCATATCCCAATGCGCAATTCGCCAGTTAGTATCAGGGGAATCAGGATTGTTCGGCTGGAAGAAGAAGTTGGCAAGTGTGTCGCTACGGCTGTCGAAGTAACCGATCATCCGGTGAACGGTATCTGTTACAGTTGAATTAAACCTTATTCTGGCCTCAGCAGTGTATTTGCCCGTCAGGCAAATGGTATCCGTCTGATGAACGTAAGAGATATAATTTACTGAAGGATATCCGGCAGGTAATTTAGCAGACCCATTGTTAAATATAGAATAAGAAGGCACCCCGGTATTATTCGGTATGCTTGTTACCGTATAATCATCGTTAGAGAAATTTTGATTTTGATATACCCGCCAGGTGGAAGTATCGGCACAAACAGTATTATTGAAGCTGTTGTGTACATAATTAATAAATTGTTTCTTTATTGATATCAATGTGTCATCACCACTTATACCGGATCCAACGGTATCTGCACCAAATGACTGGCTGCCACAACTTGACAGGAAAGAAAGATATTCCCATACATGTTTGCTGAAACCAAGGTGATAATTCATGAAAGCTTCATACAACTGGTTCTTGCGCAACTGAACGGAATCAAAAGGAGCCGGATTAATAACAGGAACAATATTCGGGTACTTCGCAACAAATTGCGCGTTTACCGAATTGACCTGGAAACAGCTTACACAAACGCTTCCGGCAGAACATTGCAATACCGGAGGCAATGCAATGGGGGTATGCAAATAATTACAGGTGTTATCTCCGGTATTATTACAAGCATTCAGCAATTGAGTAAGTACTGAATCGGAGATATCGGTTTGGAATTGCTTTTTCAGGTAATCGGAAAATGATGTATAATGAAATGCAACAGCCTGGTAGTTTTTGTATACCGAACCAATCTGGTTACAATCACAAGTGTCAGGCGTTGTGGTGTACACTGTTTTATTGGAATATATTAATTGCTGGTCATAAGGTTTTGGAGAAGTAATTACATAAGCATTACATGGCAGAGTATCCGCGTAACCGTGGCTTTTGTTATAGGCATCCATCACTTCTTCAAAACTCTTATATTGATTACTGCTGCCCGGTGCAACAGAACTTGCGCCATAAGGGTGGTTTACATCAGAACCGGCTTCACATACGGCTACGAGTTGCGGGATGATCGTATTCTTGATGTCATTCGTATCGTACTGGTTACAGGTTTTCAACTGGCTGAACCAATACGTCGCATAAGCATTACAGTTAGAAGCGTAAAAATTATTCAGAGAGTCTTTTTGTTGTTGTATGTCTTGGCCGGAAGATGTAGAAGAAGTGACCCCGGAACTTGAAGCAGCTATCAGTTCCCCGGCATCAGTAAAATGGGGCTGAAAACCTTGCTGCAACAGCTGGTCGGCCGTGGGCTTGCAGCTTTGATTTATTTGGGCATTAATCAGCTTTCTTTTCAGATCAAGGTACATTTGCCTGAAACTTCTCCAGGCCATGTCAAGGTCACCCGGGCACATGCTTGCCGTGAAAGCGCTGTCATCGCCCCAATGATTATTGGAATTAAGGTATTGCGCAATGCATGATTTGGTATATGAAGTGTCTTTGTTACCACATTTAACTGATGCCGAAGCCGCTGCCCAGATGGACACGTAATGTGTCCCGGAATTATCTTTGAGCGTATCATAATACCGTAACTCACTGTTAAACTGATTGAGTACAGATGAATAACTGGTAAGAAATGTCAACGAATCCGGATCAGCCTGCCCGGTTGCATTATATTTACTTAAAGATGTTCCATTATTTGAAGTAGCTAATCCCGTCGGATTTAGATATCCGTATTTTATAGCAGTATCATAACTATCAACTGCTTCAAACCTTCTGTCCCAAACAAAACTCGGATTAAGATCTTGTAATTGCTGCAGCTTGCAATATTCGGGGTGATGGGGCAATAATGCTTCAGCCCATGATAGTTTGAATTTTTGTATGAACGAAGCTGAATCTAAATCCTGTGGCGCCACGAAAGTGTTTGTGGATTCATCGTACACCATATCCGGGTTACCGAAGTCATCAGTGTAATTGGTAATAGTTTGATAATAAGGCACCGTGTCTTTATCTGGAAGCACAACCGGAAAGAAAATAGAATATTTATTTTGTGAACTGTCCGGATTAGCATATTGACCTGAGGGCGGCGTCATATCCAGCAACATCTGGTTCCTGATATCATCCACTTCAGAGCTGGCATTACAAAGGATATTACAATTATTCAATGCTTCCTGGTAAGCCTGTTGTATCATAGCACTGTAAGTAGCGCTATCGTTCTGGTCTATACCTGCCCTGGTTAAAAATTTATCATGAAATTGCTGATAAGTTCCCAGGCTGTCGCGGCAGCCCTGGCAACTCGGGGCACAACTCACATTAGAATTTGCAATTAATATAGCCTGCTGAGCAGTTAGTGTTTGTAATGAAGTGCAGGTGTTTTTCTTTACAAAAATGCTGTCCCTGTAATAAGCTGCTCCTGTTGAACTGATAGACAACCTTTTTGTAACTGTGTAACTGCCCGAATTGAGATATTTGGAAAATGAAAATGAAAAACCTGAAGGGGAACATGCTGTATCAATATTCGCTAATGAAAAATTATGGATAGTAGTATCAAAAGGCTGTCCTCCAAACTGCTGATTGCTGCAATCATCAGACAAGGATATTTCGAGATTATATAAACAATCATAACAAACCTGGTTACTGTCGCATCCCGGCATCTGCAGCGACTGTGGGTCCAATTTGTAATTGAACTGATAATAACCGTCATTGGAAACCAATAAACCTTTCTGGCTTTCCATTGACAAATCTTTTACAACATTGCTGTTTGAATCTGAAAGGTTTTCTGTTACTGATTGCAGCACATTTGACGAAAGTTTATCTAATCCGGAAGGGGCCTCCCCAGCCAGCGCAGTAGCAATGGTCCTGCCATGCATGTCTGCATAGCTAACGCTGTATTGACCATTTGCATCGCGCACCATTGTTTTGAAGTAATGAGAATGATCACCTACTTCAGTGCCAAATAAAGCATCGAGTTCTCTTTGGTTTGGTGTTCCGTAATAATACTTTGTTTCATGCCCGCTACCTAACTGATAACCGGGCCCTACCCCACCCTGGCGGCTGATTCTTCCTGTATTATCTCTTGTATATTCAACCTGTGTAAAAGGATAATTTTTTGCATCAGGGATAAACTGGTTATAGCTGAATGTTTTCTGAGGGTTATTTGGAGAATAGTATTGTGAAGCCCCACTCACAGAGCCCATTGCTGTTGCATTGAGGGAACAATATGCAGAAGGGTCATCAAGGCTGTCGAAATCGGAAACATTATAAGCATTCCCGTTTATATCTACATTGAAATTCTGCGCATATTGAATAATGGTATTCAATGTAGGAGTAGGCATTACCTGGATGGCCGGGCGTCCCTGGTAATCATAAAAAGTTTCCGCAACTATTGTGGTATCGGTGGTATTGTCTTTTGTCACAGTTTGTCTTCCGTGTAAACTTCCATCATAGTATTGAACAACAGTTTTGCGTTTCCCTTCTTCAGCGAATGTGGTAGTAGCCTGCCAGTTCAGGTTTCGCTGATGCCCTTTAAAATAGAATTGCCCTAATCCTCCAGAGGCTATATAATCAGAACTCCAGTTGGACTGCCACAAAGAACCATTTGCTTCAACCTGAACAGATCTTACCCTATAAAAAAGATAGCCGGCGCCATCATAAAACAGGGGTATATTATAACCGGTGCCTGTAACAGTTACCCGGCTGGCATTGTTCGCAAAAATCAAAGAAGGATCCAATTGATTTGTGGATGGATTATTATACACTCCGTTTACATAAGCACTGGAATCAATATAGGCCCATTCCAGGTCGTATTGGTCTGCCGGGATTATATTGCCCCAGGTTACGGGCAGTTCATCAGCATTGGTTGATGAATCCAGTTGAATGGATGGAGAAATGGATTGAATAGCATTATCAGTGCAGGAAAACTGGTAAAACGGATAGCTTTGTATTTCATTTGTAATCATCAAAGCATTCCAAACGTTCCAGCCGGCATTGGTAGACACCTGCAAAACCGTCATTTGAACCTGGTATGCGTTTTTAAAAACATACGAGCTTCTGTTTGTATAGGTCTTTGAAGAATCATAATTGACCGAAAGTGTAGTATCAACAGTCTGAACGGTTCCGTCTTCCATTGTTTCAACCAGTTCAAGTCGAACAGATGCGGTAAATGCCGTTTGCAGATAATAAACAGAAGCCTCATTTATTTTGAATGTGATAATGTTTTGTATGACATAAGGTTTAATAAGTGTAGCGGATGATGCATCATTAAATTTATCGTCAACTACCGTTCTTGATGAATCTTTTTGTATCTGGTTTTGGCTTCCGTCAAGCGCCTGCATTAGTATAACAGGTTGGCCGATCCCCGCCAATGACTTTATTGCAGGCAGCAACTGCGCATATAAAGCCAATAGCATACATTTAAGAAAAATTGCCTTTTTCATCTATAAGTTCATTATAAGTTAGGTGTACCCAGAAATATTTTGTAAGCATTATAAGGGGCAACAGCCACATATTCGTCGCCCTCTTTCTTAAAATATTTTGAGGTATCAAAAGCATCTTTACCAAACTGTCCCGTTTGGTAATGGCCGAAAAAAACTTCAATAATGGATTCCGTTGCTACAGGATGCACATTATTCTGCACTGCAGGGTCATACATCTGTTTAGCATCTACCACGCAAATTGCTTTTTCGATATAACCGGTTTTCCTGTTAATGTAATATTCCATTTTCCTGTAACTCAACCCGGGCTGAAACATCAATGTTATTTTTTCATCCCCGTCAGCATCAGATATTGCGCATTCCATGTTCCGGTTATGCTGAAAAAAACTATCGAGCATCAGCACCGGGTTTGCTGCCGGAACTTCTCCCGAAGTTTTTTTCAGGTACATGATTTTATCTTCTTTGAATAAAGTGATCGAATAATTTTTGGTATTAATCATTTCGGTGTTGTCCAGATCATAAATATATTCTTCCTCATTCAGCATAAAACTGCCTTTCAGTGAGTCAAGATATTTTCCAGGCCGATCGTTATCAGCATACCGGTAGGTCATATCAAAACTCAGGTAAGGGCTGGATTTGTATTTATCAGACAATTTCTTCAAAGCAGCCAGCGCTTTTTCCTTGGCATCATTTTGCGCAAACGATGGAATAAAAATTATTCCTGAAACCAATATGATTAAAACTCTTTTCATCAAAATTTTTCTTTAATACAGATTACTGCTTAATCAATGCACTTCTTGTTTCTTTAATAGTCATAATACCACGCTCCGTTTCTTTCTTCACACGTATTAATGTGCCATCGTCGTCGTATTCATAGAGCGTTGCATAATTGTTTTCGTCCAGCTCAGCCATCAGCCGTAGGTTTACCGGGTTGTACACAAACGATTTCATGTTTGACTTAAACGGCTCAATTCTCAAATCATCAAAATACACTGTTACTGATCCGGTAGCTTTCAGGTCAACTGTTAATCCGCCTGCATCTGAAGGAATCATGAACACGTTTTCGTATCGCTGCCATCCGTCAATGATATTTCCGGTAGGCGTAAACGTTATAGCCGGGGAAGAACTCCCTGAAAAAGCCACAATTACCTGGTTATTGATATATGAAGAACAATTGCAGGGTTGATTTTCTTTTACCCAAACACTTAACACCATTAACCTTCCTTTGAATGGGGTAAATGCAGGCAATAAAATATTATTCGGTGCTTTTACACTGTCCAACACCGTTTGATGGAAGCAGGTATCAAAAAAAGTATGTATTGCCAGTTGGGCATTTGCCGAATCCTGCGCTCCTGTTGTTACACCGAAACTTACCCCGACATCTTCACCCTGATTGAGCTGCAAACTGTATTTGCCTGTATGACTTTGTTGTGAAGTGATTTTTGCCGAATAGGAAGTAAAATCAAAGTGCCTGCCTACAGGGCATGCGGTGTTGCAGCCTTGCGTGCCGTAGCCATAATCTTCAAAACCTTCAAATGCCGATTCACGGTATTTCGCATTTTGTACAACAGCCGTCGGCAAACTAAAATTATACCCGTATAAACCACAGTTGTACCTTCCTAACGGATCAACATTTTCAATTTCCAGTCCCTTTTTACTGAACAAAGTCATCTGGCTGTTCCATACCCATCGTGTAGTGTCATATGACGGTTGTAACGGCCTGTTGAAGGAAAAATTCCAAAAAGGACTATACTCCTTAAATGTGCCGTTTCTACGTATATCTGTTGCCGTTGTTGGGTCTGATTCGGCACGCCTGCCGTAATAAGTATAATTTTTATAAGCCCTCCAGTTGCCTAAAATACCAGTAGAATACGGATTGAGTGTAGTGTCAGTAACAGCACTGTAACAGGATGTTGAGTATATCGTGTCGCATTTGATAGGGCAAGGAATTTGCTTCTTGCAGAAATAAGTATATGGCCCCCCGGGCCCTGATGACAGGGCCAATGTAAACTGGCTCGACGAAGTTGAATCAAGATAATATCCTGAATTAATCGGGCATGAATAGCTGCCGCCGGAAGAATTAGGTAAATCCCTGGTAGAAAAGATAACGCTGTTCAATACTGTAGAACTGCTTGCCGTATCAATCTGGTTTCTGGCTAAATGATAAATTTCGGCCCCGAAACTTGCTGGAGTCCTGGAGTCTTCATTCCAACCCTGAAAAGTAAAATTGTGATACCCTTTTGTCAGGTATATCGGATAAAGATGCCATATTTGAAATGGCCATCCGACCCAATTATTATCAGGATTATTATGTTCCAATAGTTGAATAAAAGCAGTTCCATTAGTATCAACTTCAACCTGATTATCTCCCCCCATTCCAATAAAAAATGTATCTGATACTGGTGCGTATACTTGTTCGGTAAAACCTATCCATTGATTTTGTGGAGCGCATGCTCCGTTGTTGCATCCATTACATATCCAGACTCCGGTATTGTTCAATCTTCCTAAATTTGTATTCGTCTGATTTGTTTGGATATTATAACTGGTCCAGAATCCCGGACTCACGGTATCTTCAATTTCATGCCCGATGGCGTCTTGTGTTGATCCGTAAACAAAAGCATACAAACTATACGCAGGGTTAGTTGAAGGAGAGAAACAAATAGAATCCCCTCCAATTTGATAATTGGCTGCAATGGTATCATAGCAATTATTTGGAGGCTGCGGGCAATTAATTTGGGTGAGTGTTTTTTGTTTGTGGATATCGTCCACTTTCCAGCTTTGCTTAAATTCAGTTGCTTTTGCACTGATCACTTTTGAAATAGTATTCAATACCAGGCTATATTTTTGGTTCACTGCATCATACACCAATGGATTGACTAGCGTAGTAACAGAGCCGACTGAACTATTTATATTCCTTCTGCCTGAACGAATAATTTTTACACTGGCACTGTCTTCCGTATATGGGCCGCCATCTGCATCAATAAAATAAATACTTTTTGCGCCTCCCGAGTACACACTGGAGTCAACAGCCCATATTTTATTGTAGTTTGGAAAAGTGGCAATCAATCCTTTGCATGCAGTAGCCCCATCACCTGTTTTTTGTCTGCCTCCAACCAACAACTCGTCGCCGCTGCTGAATAATGTACTATCAGGAACTGTCAAGCCGCCAACTATTTTTCCTTTTTTAAATGTTATATTGTTCAGTATAACATTAATATTTTTATAGGCAAGGCCCATCCCATCATAAGCCCAATGGGCGGGGTAAATAAAATTATATACGGGATCATTGAACTCATTCTGTGTTCTGGTCAATATCACATCACCAGTCTCCGCATCGTACATTACGTCTTTGGTAGTTACCTTGCTTCCTTTGTCAATATGAACCACGCTGTCCAAAATGCCATAACGCTGAATAATTTTTACAGTAGCCGCAGATCTGAATCTATTTTCTTCCCTTTGGGCAAGATTTATTAATGAAGGCAACAGAAAAAGAGGTGGTATAAAAGGAATGGAAAACAAATCAGTATTCACACTAATGTTATTACCATTGGTAACGGATTGCTGCTCTCTCATATCCATCATCAATTCTGCATCTTTACCAATCAGTGCCGACGTATCAATGGAACCGTCCGGGTTCATTGCCATAACAGTATTGGACAGCACTTTGTCGCTCGCATTCGGATCAACAACTTTATAAATATTCTCTGTATAGGTCACCGGGTTCTTAGGGTCATTTTCCGGATAAGAAGCCTGGGATCTCATTTTCCCGTTCATGTCATTCAGTTCTACTTTAAAGCCCTGCGACATAGTGAGATAATACTTTGCGTTAATGCGCAGGAAATTTGCAAGACCGGGTTTATATCTCTTTTTGGTATCATTATCTAAAACTGTCCTGTCTGTATATGTTGGAAAATCGTACGAGGTATAAAACCTGGTAACATCATAACCTGTTGAAGATTTCGCTTTTTTATAATTGATCGTTCTTACAGTAACCTGGCTATACCCAACACTTGCCGAAGGGAAAAAAGATTCGCCCAACGGCTCTTCCGAATAAGCCATTGTAGTAGGGCCTAACGGCGTTGCATCTTCCAGATATTCTATTGGCTGATGAAATGGGTTTTCATCGCCCCCTAAACCGGGCTCGTAACTTGCAACGCCACTGCTAATGGTTATCGTATCGCCATTCACTTCCTGTTGCGTGGTATAGGCATACTCTTGTCCGTATTTGGCTGGTCTTTGCCCGGTCATTTTATCCCAGTTATCGTAAATGGTTACGCGTTTTACACGATGGCCACCTCCATATTTTTTATAGTTGGGATTGTCAAGCCTTACAAAACTTCTGCTGGTATCGATCAGTTTTGCCCAATTGTTATTTCTTGCTGTAACATCGAATTTGGTAAATGCATTTTTTATGTTATCAGCCAGGGAAAAAATCATTTTTACAGCAGCAGTAAGATCAATATCATCCCCTACTTCCGAACCCGGGTATGCTTTTGAAGGCAGATTTAATCTTAAGAACTGAATCGCAGCTGTTGCCAGGGGGCTATATGATCCTCCTTCGGTACCATCGAGATTGATACCGGTGATCTTGATCCAGATCGTATGCTGATCAATTAACCCATAACCATTACTGTGATCAAAGTTTGCATATACAGGAACATATTCCGAGCCTGTACCCCACTGGTCATCAGGCATTCGTACGAATAATTTAAAATATAATTTTTTTATGCCTGCCAGATATTTTTGATAGAGATCGGTTTTATTTTTTACTGCTGTAGGCACCGATAGAAAAACATAAAGATTATCAGTGGTGATTTGCGCCCCATCAACACCAACAACAGTTGAGTAAAGCTGGCTGGAAGAATTACCAGGCGATGCAGCAGATCCTAATCCCAATATTTTAAATAGCTGCGATGCCCGCTTATTTTGAACATATGAATAATCATCACTTTCAAAATCCACTTTCACAGACCCCCCGGAAGGCAGGTAAATAGAATCAAGAGCCCATGCCCCTGCATTATAAGCAGCAAGCGAACTATCCTGCAATGAATAAGGATATTCCGCATTGGTGATTAAATTACCTGCAGTGGATCCCGGATTTTGCAATGGGTCTTTATAATTCCCCCAACGGTCGTATGATTTTATATTATAGGATGGATTATTGGGATGATAATAGAAAACGTAAGGATTTTGTTTGCCTTTATCATTACCGTTATAGGTAAACCAAACTTTTTTCAGCGTAAGTTTACCTGATGAATTAACCGGCTTATTAACCCCTGGACATAATTCATAGTCATATTCGAAGTGAACCACTTTCACCGGTTTTGCTTTTGTACCGTTTTTCAGCAAGTCCGCTTTATTATAGAGATCTATTTCTTTCAAACATTTAGCTGATCCGTCTGCATATTTATTTCCTGCTTCATCAATGGCGAATAAATCATTCCTGTTTTGCAACACGAAAGTGGCTATCATCGTTTTTGACTGAACAGAATGTAAATACCATAGTTCTTTTTCGCCATATACATAATTACCCTTATCATCTCTGGAATAGGTTCTCAATCCCGGGTTAAAAGTTGCTGTGCTCAACCCTTTTGATTTATTGATGCTGTCGTAAGCATAGGGAGCACGCCATTTATATGGGTTGTCAATACCACTTACTTTTGAATAATCGATTTTCACTGCATCGCCAAGATCATCATCGGTAATTCCATCGCCTGTAATGTCCACATAATCGGAAGATAAAATTCCTGTAAGCAAAAATGAATGCGCATAAGCCGGGGTTTGTTCACTGTTGAAATACCAATCCTTACCTTGTCTGTTATTGCCGGCTGTATTATCAACACCATCCTGGTAACCTACAATACCTTCAACCTGGTTTCCGTTAGCCGTACCATTCACAGCAAATGTGGCTTCTTTTTGTTTTAGGTTATACACAGGTATGCCATAAACATATCTTCTGCCATCATTATTCAACACATCAATTTCTGAAATATGGTTTGATTTCCTGAAACTGTTCACCCTTCTTTCCAGAATAAGTGTATCGTTAACTGTAATAGTGGGCGAAGGAGGAGGATACAAATAAGAAACAGGAACTGCCTGTAAGGCTTGTCCCGGATATCTCCATAATAATTGAATAATACCGGGGCCATTATTATTGTAATATTCTAATTTGATATTATAGAACTGCCCTTGAACAAGATTTACTTTAACGCTGTCAATCGTTTCGGGATGATCATTGTATCGCTTTAGCAAAAGTGAATCATCAAGCCAGAATTTTACTCCATCATCACTTGCTGTAGCGAAAGTGTAAGTGCCGGTAACCGGAGCTTTTATTTGACCAGTCCATCTCACAGAAATTTGATTTTGGTATGTATTGGCCGGAGGCCATAACTTACATGTGAGATTATAACCCAGCCGTGTTGAGTACTGCGTATTTGCCCAACAATACGAGATGCTATCACCTGCCGTGGAAATTGGTGTGCCCTTAAAATTTTTATTTATAAAAAAATCTGCTATAAGCCCGGTGCCTGAACCTTCAATCGAATTCGCAGTTGCGGCAATACAAGTGCTTAATCCAAATTTATTAACCGCGTAGTTTTCGATATACTTCGAAAGGCCTACTGTACTTGCTTCTTCAGCAGTCAAATACGAAATCACCTGTGTTCTTTTATCGCGCTGATGTTTTACAGTGTTCTGGCTATTAAGCGGAATCTGACCGGTAAACTTCTGATTATGATAGACAGATAAGTTATGAGTGGCCAGTATACTTGAACTACTTGTTCCGGGTTGGGAAAGAGCAACGGTTACAACATCATCCCCACCAATTGATTTATAAAAATTTTTATCATTGATCGATTTCTCCCCGGGGTTTCTGAAATATACCGCTTCATAATCGGAAGAATCACTTTTGAAGTTGATGACATTGGTTAAAGTATTTTCATTGAACCAAGGCCCGTTTTGGGTATACGCCCTGGTATAATTCAGGTCTACACCTGCATGAACGTCATCTCCCAAACCAATATCTACACTTGCCCTTCCTGAAACATCTTTGGTGCGCATGGTATGATCATGAACAAAACCGATATCTCCCCGGTAGGCTCTGAACATACCTCCTGTTCCTTCACCGGTAATGGAAAAGGCATCGTAAGTATAAACAGGCAAAGCAATATGCGGTACCGGAGGTTTGTCACGATACACCAATTCTTTTTCGCGATTAAAATCAAGTAATGCGCTCGTTGGGTTTTCCGCGCCATCCTGGTAATGCAGGTATCCATAAGCGGGCAGCGACAACAAAGTATCCGCTGGCGCTATTCCCTGTTTTGATACATATCCTGAAAGAGAAAAGTTCGGATGTACAACAGTAATTGCCCCTCCGACTTTAGCCGTAAACGTAAATTGTACGCTTGACAGCGGCATCGTAATGGTAGGAGTAAAAGAAGGAGATGCAAATGTTATCAATGAACCACCAAAAGATCCGCTATAATTATTCTCGCCCTCACCTTGCCCTTTTTGATTTTTTGCATCCGCCTCGTTTTCTCTGACACCGACCGACATCTGCAAGGATTTCAAACCACTTCTAGAATTATATGGTAACGATAATGAAAGACTTCCTCCATAACCAGAATGCTCATCTGTTTCTCTCTGATTGACCCCAATTGATAAAGATGGAGTTATTGTTAATCCGTTTTGCGAATTATTCGACAATGACAATCCTCCTGACAAAGAACCCGATGAACCTGCTCCAGCATTTATGCTTGCGTTCATCCCGTTTTCAATTCCCCATCCTTTATAGTTGTTGTGAAATATTCCCAGATCAAAACCGATGCTGCCGCTTATCGGGAAGCCGTCAACTTCCACGCCTACATCCAACCCGGTATTTACCCCAATAGTTTTATTTGTCTTTATGCCGGAAATTTTTGTTACTGAATCCTGGCTGCTGAAATCATCCGGTAACCCACGCATATTTCGGGTAATCGTACCTGGATTAATATTCCATCCGAGCCCAACCCAACTTGCTTCCTGATCCATTGAAATACCGCTGCGGTATGACAAATTCACGGGATAACCGCCTACATCCATTAAAGGAATGTTATAAGAAAAATCCCCTGAGAACAAATCAACCATATTATTTGAATTCACCGACTGAAATTGCTGCATTTCAGGTTGTGAAGGCCCTCCTATGTTATTAGCAGTTAGCCGGCTCAGCTCTTTTGCTGATATGACGGACCTTGCTCCCTTGTTATTCAAAGCTGATTTAGGCGCATTTGTTTGGTCATTATTTTTATGAAAATCATTTTTGCTTTCAGGAAATAAGTAGGAACCTTTATTTTCCGGAAAATTGTTATTTACGTATGCCCTTTCCCGTGAATAACCATAGTGAACATACGCCAAAGCATGTGCAGGTAAGAATAATTCAGCACTGAAAAGAAAATAAAAAAACCAGGCTATTATTTTCCGACACCTGTAACAACTCCTGATAATCATGCTTAATCTGTTTTATAATTAACCTACAATCAATTTTTATTTTTTGAATTCAAACTTCAGATACCAATGCTCGTTTTTAGAATTGGTTAACTCGAATAAATAAATATGGTTATCTGATAACAATCCTGATCCTGATAAATTCAATTGCAGCAAATTCGGCCCAAACTTCAGTTGCAGATCAGAAGAATCTGTTTTCAGTTCTCTCCGTTTTGACGTGGTGATATCATAGATCCTGAACTCCGCGTTTTTATCATTATACTGGTTCTGATACTCCATTTTGAGATTGCCATCGCAAATCACAAACCGCGCATCATTGTAATCGTACAACTTTGCATAGTAACCCATCACATATTTTTTTGCAGGTAATTTGTGATTGATAATCTTAAACGTCCATGTTTCACTTTCCGAAACAGGAGAACCGCCACTTCGTGCAGTAATTCGCCAGGCATATAGTTTTCCTGTATCCAGTTCGGGCAGTGATACCGGATATTGAAGGCTGGTAATATTCAAATCTTGCTGGGCATGCAAGGGTATGTTTTGTTGAATTGCTTCGCCACTGCTTTGCATTTTTTGCACTTCCACCAAACTGAAGTCGTACGTCAGGTTATTAAACAAACTTACCGGTTGAGGTGGTAACCATTGGAATAAAGGCCTTGGTATTTCAAGAGTATCGCTGTCTGAGGGGTATACCAACTGTGGTGGAGCAATCGGCTCAACAGTGAATGTTTCACACTCTTCAGCAATAGAAAAAGTACCGGTTTCTATCGTTTTTAATACAGAATAACAAATATTAAAACGGCCAACAGGCAAAAAACCATCAGGATTTGCATCTATATTGTAATCGGTACTTAATATATTATATGTTACAGGGGCTACTTCGCTCGCAGTAAGTTGGGTTATGCCTTTCGGAAGTGTAATTATTTTTGTAGAACCGGAAAGGATCCGCTGATTATTGTTTGCATCTGTTAAAAGAACCTGTATCTGGATATTCATGTCATTCCCGGAAGTGTTGATGACCACCCCGCTCCAAAGCTGGCTTTTCAGTACTATACCAAGTTCGGGCAACTGCGGGTTGATGACCACCTGCGCCTGCGTAAGACATATCGTACATAATAAGCCAAAAACAAAAAATACTTTCTTCATATCAGATAAATATTATCAAATCAAAATACTGCTTACCTTATTGATTTGGTATAAGAAATGCTCCCCATAGCATTTAACACCAGCCGGTTTCCATTACCCGGCAGGTAACCATCTTCGAGCCGCAGGTATATTACGTCTTTCCTTCCCACAGTAATACTTGCATTAACATAACCCCCTAATCTCGTTTCCACGGTATACAGGTTATTTATTTTAATGCCGAATCCAATACTGCTTCTTTTAAAAAACTGCAGGTTAAAATTCTCTTCCATTACATTGTAGTTATAATTTGCATTTTGACTGTGTGAAATGGCAAGCCCGGCTGTGAAATGATTAAAGAGTAAACTATGCATCACATACAAGTTGGATGAGTTATAATAGATAAAACCAGTATCGGAATTGCTGTTATAAAATTTTGTAAACACAACTGATGTTGACAGCCGCTGCTGTCCTATTTTATATATATGGCTGATGCTTGTATTAAATGTTTGAAACTGACTTTCTGCAAGTTGGCTACCTACCATCGTCAATTGCGAAATAGGCATGTATCCTACTGTGATTACGGGCAAGCCTTTAGACCTGAATGTGGCAGACAGGCTTTTAAAAACAGTATTTGATTTATAATTTTGAAGAATATAAGGGTTCGAAAAGTCATTGGTCCTCAAACTGGCGCTCAGCTTTAACTTTCGGTTAAAAACACTTTGCTCCGCCTTAACATACCAGGAGGTAGTTTGAGAATTGGTTTGAAAACTGTTGAAAGCCTGAAAATTGGCACCAATAAAACGGTACATTCCATCTATCCTGGTGGCAGTAGCTGGAAAATAAGATGCAAATTTTAATGCATAGGCTTTATTGGTTTTATCGCCCAGGCTCCATTTTGGCATCTCCCCAACAGGAATAGTTTGATAATTGGGGGAAAACGATTGTGCAGCCTCTGCAGTTGCAAAAATGTTTTGTGTCAATTGCCATTTTGTTTCCAGGCTAAACCCGGTAATCAGTATTGAGCTTAACTGGCTGGTAGAATTTGCAGAAAAAAATAATTGCTTCTTGCCATGATATGCCGTCAGAATAACAAAACTCCTGTCAGGCCTTCCAATCCCCACCCTTGCCAGGTATACATATTGATGTGTTTGTTGTGCGGTTGCAGGAATTACAAAATCCCTGAAGCGGAAATCAACCAAACCCGCAGCAACTGCAAAATAATACCTGGAACTATACTCTAAATTAAACCCATTGATGCTGATGTTTTTCACAGTAAGTTCAGAATAATCAAGCACACTTCTTCCTAAGCCAAAATTTCTTACACCCAACAAAAAACGGTCTTTTGAAGAAATGGGAATTTGGGAGGAAGCCGTAGTATCTAATTTCTTTTTCCATTCATTATACGCCGCCCCGGCAGGCATTTGTCCTTTCAGCAATTGTTGAAATTGCCTGTATCGTTCAAGTGAAGCTTTGTACTTGCCGAGTAATGAATCTGCTTCATGCGTTACCTTATGATATTTGACAAGTGTTTTTTCATACAATTCGATAAAATGCCTAGCTTCTTTTTGTGCAGAATCGGCGGTTGTATTATTGGCGCTGTCCGATTTTTTGGGATCAAAAGATTTCTCCCTGATATTCAGGATTTCCTGTGCGTTCACTAACCTTTCTTTTGTAAGGGGGTTATTCAACCAGTTGTGCAGATTAACGGACTGCAAATGCCTGATTTCTCCTAATTGTCCGGACATTGTGTCTTTGATATTTTCTGCCTCACTCATTAATTTATTCCTGAGATTCTGACTTAGCAGGTTCCGATATGCAACAGGGTCAAATGCTACCTGTACATCGGTAATATCTTTGAAATAATCCGAATTGCTCCTGCGCACAAACAGGTTTATGCGAACTGGGATTTTATTAGCGATAGTTAAACCAAGATTACCAATTATGTTATGCTGGGCAAGATGATTATAGATAAAAGGTGTATCAACTGTTGAACGGTAATCGTAACGGTAACTTATAAACCCTCCATTTGATTTTAAGAATGGCGCTTTTGATACTTTATTATCTAAGCTAACGGAAACAGCTTTTTTCAGGTCATTCACTATTCTCGATTTTGTTCCGTAAAGGAGCACTGAATCTTCTTTGTGATTAAAAAAGAACTGTGGAGGAATTTTAGATCTTAAAAAAGCAGAGTCAAATTTTGTATCGAAAGAATCTTTTTGCTGGGGAACCGGTAACATTGAATAAAAAGCAGAAGAATCTCTTTTGATGTCATGTTGCTGTGCATAAGAAAGCATACTGCTGATACAAAAGCAAAAACATAAAATAACTGCAGGAGCAGCGACAATTCTTGATTGCCCAAAACAGATATTAAACAATGTTGTAACTAACATGATCAATAACAATATCCTTTTTTCATAACATGGCATTCAATACGGGTTTAATGTTTACTTAAGATCAGTTGCCAATCCGCACATAATTAGTCCCATTACTCTGGAATGTAATTTTTGAACCGTATGAACCGAGCGCTGCTACCGTTGTTGTTGTACCCAGGGTGCCGCTTAATGCTTCAACACTGCCACCGGCTGTTGCAATGGTAATGGTTCCGGTACTACTGGTGCCCCTGGCAATATTGTATATCCTTCTTGTTGCTCCGCTGGCTGCAGGCAATGTTATGGTAACTGCGGTAGCTCCATTTGTTACATAAATCGTATAGTCAGTGGCAAGCACGGTGTAGTTTGCAGAAACCGTTACCATGTTCCCTGCAACACTGCCGGCAACATCCAAAGTTGATAAAGGTGCCGTGGTTCCAACACCTGTATTGGTACCGCTGTTCTTATACAGGTTGGTGCCGTTGAGTGTCCAGTAATTGTGACTGTTTACATAAGATTGTGTAGCTATGCCGCCAGCTTTTGCAGTATCAGTGTAAGGAACCAGTTTAGTAGTATCTGCAACAACAGTACCTGTTCCGGTTATCGTACCGCCGGTTAATCCATAACCGGTAGCCACACTTGTTACGGCGGCTTTCAAATAACCCTGACTGGATACAAACGTTTTTGAAGCCATCCCATTCGACTTCAGTGTATCGGTGTAAGGAACCAGTTTAGTGGTATCAATACCTATGGTAATGTTTGGTGTTGTTCCCGGATTGCTGATGGAGGATGTAACTGCATATCCATTTGTGGTGCTTACATTGGTAACAGTGCCGGTTCCTGCATGACTGAGTACGTAAGTTTGTGTGGCTATGCCGCCAGCTTTTGCAGTATCGGTATAAGGAACCAGTTTAGTGGTATCTGCAACAACAGTACCTGTTCCGGTTATTGTACCGCCGGTTAATCCATAACCGGTAGCCACACTTGTTACGGCAGCTTTCAAATAACCCTGACTGGATACAAACGTTTTTGAAGCCATCCCGTTCGACTTCAGTGTATCGGTATAAGGAACCAGTTTAGTGGTATCAATACCTATGGTAATGTTTGGTGTTGTACCGGGGTTGACAACAGATGAAGTAATGCCGTAACCATTTGTAGTTGCTACATTTGTTACCGTTCCACTCCCACCTACCCCAGATATAGGCCCATATTTCAGATTTCCACTTGCATCAACATATAAAGCGGAAGAAGTACTGCCATCATTGCGTGTATTTGGGTAACTGTCAAATGTTATATTACCGTTACCGGCAATTGCAGCTTTTCGTGCTGAAGCCCCTGAATTAGTTGTCCAAAATTCCAGTTGACCCGTTCTAGTTGCATCATTAACATCAGTCCATTTAGATAAAATCCTGGATGAAACTTGAAGCGAATAGGACGAACTTGATGTTTTAAAATCGATAGATCCGCCTATGCCATTCGAAGGGATATGGCCTTGAACAATTTGCCTCCATAACTCAATTACAGGTAAACCAGAATTGCTATCTGCAGGAGATATTAAATTAAATAATCCTGGCCTGCCGATCGAAGACTGTCCGTAAATTCCACCGAATGAGCCATCCGAAATCCCACCAACACCTGCGACACTGCTACCTGAACCTAAAACACCATATATATTCCCGGTAGCATTAAGGGCAATGCCACTTGTAGAATTTATATTGACAGCTGTACCAGAAGATGTATTTGTTACCTGCAATGTAGGTGATGAGGAATTTCCGGTCAATGTAAGCCCGTAATTAGCTGTAGTATTGATAACAGTATTGCTATTTAATGTTCCTCCTAATGTTATATTGTTATTTAGTAAAGTCAATCCGTTTGAAGCATTAGCGCCATGATTTAATACATAAGTCTGTGTTGCCATTCCTCCGGATTTCAATGTATCTGTATAAGGTATAAGTTTTGTCGTATCAGCCGAGATTGTTCCCGTTGTAACTATTGGCCCTCCTGTTAACCCATAGCCGGAACCAACATTGGTTACTGTGCCCCCGTTGCTATTACCAAACACAGGCCAGTTGGTAGTATAAAACCTTCCATCGGGGCCATAAACTGGCAATTTGTAATTAGTAGTGTCAAGCGCAACATAAGGCCTTTGGGTGAGCATAATACCTGCAGAATCTATCCAGAAAACAATTCCGGAAGAATCAAACGAATAAGTTAACGGGTGTGGCTGAAAACTGAATCTGCCTGCATCTGTAGTAAACCTCATCCCGGCCTGGCCGTACACATTTCTGATCACAGTACCATCTGGCTGAAACCCATTGGTTGAGCTTCCAAAATAAAGTTGAAAAGCATGACCTATATCGTTATGAAATAAAAGACCTGCACCTGCACTAACACCGGAGCTAAAATCATCAAGTTGTATCCTATTGGCAAAGTTGTTTGAATGAGAAGATATATTAATGGCACCTCGTGAATACGGATTAGCTGATATGGTAGTAACTACACTGTCATAAGTATCCGTTGTATTGACAGAAAACTCCCCATTTAAGTTTGTTATTCTAAAATTGCCTGCACTATCGAAAGTAAAATTATGGTTTGATGTATTAAAATACCTGTCTGTTGTTGCCAACTGGTCGCCTCCTGTTGCTGCAAAATTTGCAGAAGAGTTGCCACTAAAACCGGTTAGGTTTCTATAATACAAGTTACCTGAGCTATCGCTTACCAGAAAGCGGTTTTTTGTGCTGTCACTTGTTAAACCAGCAAAACGAACGGTGCCGGTTGTGTGGAGTTGGGCTGTTGGAGAAATGGTACCGATGCCTACTTTTCCGGTAGAATCAATATTAATCCGGCGGTTGCCTTGTCCGTCAGCAATAATGATATTATTGTTCAATGCGTTTGGCAAACCTGTTACATTCGCTCCTAAAATGGTATTATTATTACCAACAGTCAATCCCATCCCCGTTGCTGAACCAATCAAAGTATTATTGTTTCCCGTAGTGATATTAAATCCAGTAGTATAACCACTGGTAGTATTATTGGAACCGGTAGTATTGCTATACAAAGACTGAAACCCAAACGAAGCATTGTTGCTTCCTGTAGAGTTATTGAACATGTTCTGATACCCGTCAGCAGTATTGAAAATACCAGTTGTGTTATTGCCAAGTGTTTGCCGGCCAAAGGCATTATTATAACTTCCTCCTGCATTATTAACCAGCGCATATATCCCTACTGCCGTGTTATTACTTCCCGTTACGCTATACGCTAATGCACCGCGACCCACTGCAGTATTAAATACGCCTGTGGTGTTGGAAAAAAGAGCTAACTGTCCAAAGGCTGTGTTGAAATTTACTACATCAATTAAGCCAGATTGCAGGCCATTGGCTTTAAATACCAGGTTTTGATTATCCATCGTTCCCAGTACGCCTGTTGATCCAAAACTGTTACCGCCCTGTAACCACGCAAGGCCACTACCCCCGCCATTACTTAAAAAATTTGCCTGAGAAATTTTCTTTAAAGCTTTAGTTGTACTGTTCCAAACTACTACCGAATCCGAAGCAGTGCCATCGTAGAGGCTGTCGATAGTTTCCTGACCATGCACTTGCAGTTTGCCAATGAGGTTGTCGTTTGTAGTCCCCAAAATAAAATTGCCCGGGGTAGAAAACATGCCTGCTTCGGCATCAATTACGTTCCCTGTCATAAAGTGTAATTCTCTTCCACCAAATTTAAAGGGCGCCCTAACCATTGAAGTATCATAAGGCGTCTGAAGTTGAGATTCGAAATAATAATAATTCTGACGTGTAGGGTATACAGTAGGCCCGGAGCTACCATTTAGCCATTCATTTATATTCGACACTCCAAGAACAACCCTTGATGAATTATAGGGGCCCGGCGCTGTTCCAAAAGTAAAATCATTGGTTCTTACGTTTACAATTCCACCAGGAAAAATTCCCAGCGGAGGGTTTGCTACCACCCAACCTGTTAGAGGATTAGCACCGGATACACCCAATCCAAGATATCCATTACGAGCTACTATTAAACCTGCCGGGGTAACAGCGTCACTTTCCTGAACCGATATTATACTGTTTTGCCCATCACCCGGGTTTATAAGCCCTCCGATAATAATTTTTTCAGTATTTATAGACTGCACAGGATTGAGAAGAATTCCTCCGCTATTGGTACTATTTCCTATCCACGCCGCTCCTACAACTTGAAGTTTACGTGCATTATCATTAGTTGTACCCAACAATAAATTTCCCGAATTTGTCAACCGTAACTGTTGGGTATTATTAGTATAAAAGTCAAGGTGGTTATTATCCAGAGTTCCCAGTACCCCAGTTGTTCCAAAACTGTTGCCACCCTGGAGCCATGAGTTGCCTGTTATAGAAGAAATGTCGCGATAAAATAAATAACCATTGGTGTCGGCAACTAAAAACCGGTTCTGTACATTGTTATTAGACAGCCCTGCAAAACGAAACCTTCCTGCCGAATCAATACTCATGCGAAAAAGATTATTCGTATACACATCGAAAGTATTCCCTAACGACAAACGCAAATGACTGTTCATATGACTGAATTCACCCCAGCTTGTCGGATTATAATCGGTTTGAAAACGCAGCAACCGATATGGTGAATCCTGAAAGGCCGATGTCTGTTCCAGCAATCCCTTTGAGTTTCGCAAATGGAACAGCTGGGGGTTCTGCGCGTGAGCAGTGACACCTGCAAAAAACAACAATGAGAGTGTATAAATTCTTGTAAGCATAGGAGCTATTTTCATACGTATATTTTTCAATTGTCCTGTTGGTTAATACAATACAATATCACCATGCAAGAAATGCAAGTGCTAATCAGGAAGCCTTAATAGTAAAACACGAAATCAGATATGCTTCAACGTGAATTGAAGACAGTAAGAAAAGTGCAGAATCTGAGGTAAAAGAAAAGTTTGAAATTTTAAGAACTTCGGAGAAGGATTCGTCTCATAAAAATAGATTTTGGTTTAACAGAAATGTTTAGGTCAAGAATAATAAAAAGTGTTTCTGAAATGAAGATAAGGTGAAAAAATCAACACAAAAAAAAATTCTTCACCACCAACTAAAAATTATGATTTGAAAATTTTTTTTAGTTAAAATAAAAAAAATATCAAAAACACAACTGATTATTATATTTTTTGTGCCCCTAATATTTGATCAATCTTATTTAACTCTTCATCGGTGAAGTGATAATTGCGCAGGCATTGTATGGAATCGGTTACCTGCTCAGGTTTGCTGGCACCTATAAGAACAGATGTAATCCTGTTGTCTTTTAATATCCAAGCCAGCGCCATCTGGGCAAGACTTTGTCCGCGTTTATCAGCCAGGTTTGCCAGTTGCTGCGCTTTGTTTATTGAATCCCTTGTAATGGCATCTTCATTCATAGCTCCATTCTCCAGTTTTCGCGCAACACGTGAACCTTCGGGAACCCCTTTCAGGTATTTATTGGTAAGGAGCCCTTGCGCAAGCGGGGAAAACGGAATGCAGCCTACAGCTTCCTTTGCCAGCAACGACAATAAATCTTTCTCCACCCAGCGAACGAACATAGAATATTTGGGTTGATGAATCAGGCATGGTGTTCCTAAATTTTTTAAAATTGAAAAAGCTTTTGCTGCTTCTTCAGCCTGGTAATTGGATATACCTATATACAACGCCTTACCCTGGCGTACTATAAGATCCAATGCACCCATTGTTTCTTCAAGTGCTGTATCCGGATCGGGGCGGTGATGATAAAATATGTCTACATAATCCACACCCATTCTTTTCAGGCTCTGATCAAGGCTGGCTATTAAATATTTTTTTGAGCCCCATTCACCATAGGGCCCTGGCCACATGTAATAACCTGCTTTCGAGGAAATGATCATTTCATCACGATACGGATGAAGATCACGTTTCAATATTCGACCAAAATTTTCTTCTGCCGATCCGGCCGGTTGGCCGTAATTATTTGCTAAATCAAAATGCGTAATGCCGCTGTCGAATGCCTTCAATAAAATAGCACGGCAATTGGCTAACGGGTCCACATAACCGAAGTTGTGCCAAAGCCCGAGTGAAAGTGCGGAAAGTTTTAAGCCGCTGTTGCCGCAACGGCGGTATTCCATGGATGAATAACGTTGCGAAGATGCTGTATATTCCATGTAATAAATGTAGTGAAAAGCTGCGAAACGCAAACCGAAGCAGAAGCATAAAATATAAGCTATGAAGAATTAAAAAACTGCGGGCAGCAAGCTTAAAGCAAACCTATTATAGTTCCTGCTTTATATTCTGTATTTCACTCCTTCTCCGACGGCCTGATGATCATTCGCAAAGATTGGTCTTTGGTGAAATAGGCAATCATCCAATTATAAAAGGTCTTTACACGATTACGATAATCGATCAGCGAAATAAGATGCACAAAAACCCAAAGAAACCAGGCGATAAAACCGCTGAAATGAAGTTTACTTGGCAAATCGGCAACAGCCTTGTTCCTTCCTATAATAGCAAGGCTGCCTTTATCATTATAGCTGAATGGTTGCATAGATTTGCCGTTTGCCATTGCCATGAAATTATTTGCCAGGTTTTTTGCTTGTTGAATAGCAACCTGCGCCAGTTGCGGGTGACCTTCTGGAAAATTATTATCAGAAATTTGAATACAGGTATCACCAATCGCATAAATATTTTCAGTACCAGCTACTTTATTCAATCCATCCACAATCAGTCTTCTACCCCTGCCATAACTTTCTTTGGCAATGCCTTCAAATGTCTGCGATGTTACTCCCGCTGCCCAGATCAGCGTTTTTGTTTCAATGGTTTCACCATTATCAAGATAAACCATATCATTTACATAATCCTTAACATGACAGTTGAGCTTAATAACAACACCTAACTCAGACAGATCTTTGTATGTTTCTTTTTGAGATTTTTCACTCATAGGCGAAAGCACTGCTTTTCCAGCATCAATCAGGTAAATATTACCATCCCATTGCTTCAACTCCGGATAGTCCTTCTTTAAAATATTTTTTTCCATTTCAGCAAGCATACCCGACACTTCAACACCAGTCGGTCCGCCACCGGCAACCACAATGTTCAATAATTTTTTTCGTTCTGCCATATCGGAACTGATCGTGGCTTTCTCCATCTTTTGTAAAAAATGGTTGCGCATTTCCAAAGCATCGTTTACCGTTTTCATGGGAATAGCATGCGTTTTTACATTTTCCATTCCAAAAAAATTGGTTTCGGTACCTGTTGCAAAAACCAGGTAATCATATTTTAATTCTCCGTTTGAAAGAATAATTTTATTTTCTTCAGGTATTACTCTTTCAAACTCACCCATCCTGAAACTGATATTCTGTTTTCCCTGGAAAAGCTTCCTGAACGGATAACATATATTTGAGGATTCAAGAAAACCCGTTGCCACCTGGTACAAAAGCGGTGGGAAAAAATTGTAATTATTTCTGTCAACCATTGTAACATGATAATGGCTATTTCCTGATAATTTCAAAGCAAGGTTAATGCCTGCAAACCCGCCACCAATAATTATGATCTCTTTCACTTCCATATGTTTCGGTTTTTAACCCGCAAAATTATATCATTCCTGATTCCGGTTTCCTTATAATATGTACTGGATTATTCAGATAACAGTTCAGGTTTCAGAAAAAATCAAAACCTGATTTTTATTTTAATCGTGATGAACAGCCAGCTGAAAGTTTTTACCGGTGACCAGGTTTTCCTGCTTATCCGCAACTGCCCCTTAAAACCAGTTTAAAAGGTATATTTTCATTTTTTATAAATTTTTGCTTTATGTAAAATATTATTCCATTATTTTGCACCTGAATAATAACATTCTTCACCCCGTCCCTCTACTAAACTGTTCCCGCCTTATCAGGAATTCCCTTTGCCGTATTTTAAATATGAAAAGACTATGATCCCCTTGAATGAACTAAGAATCGGGAATTTTATAAAAGGCCCACTTACTATCAATGGTGCATTTTATCCCGATATTTCGCCTGTAAACTCAGTAGAATTGCAGTTGAAACTCGATCATTTTTTGTGGTTCAAAGCCAATCCCGAATTATACAAATCCATTGAACCTATACTTTTAACTGAGGAATGGATGAGGAAGTTTTCTAATGCCAAAGATTATGAAATGAGATGGGATTTACACCAATATATTACTGTGGTGAAAAGATACGACAAATATTTTCTTCATTTTTCCGACAAAGGCAACCTCCATGATGTAAAATCTGTTCACCAGCTTCAAAATTTGTGTTTTGCATTAACCGGCGAGGAATTAAAATTGCAGGATGACAAGGTATTATTAAGGCGATGAGGAATTTGACCTGACATTTCAAAATACTTCTGATATAATCATGTTTACTTTATTGAAGATAAACGTATCACCTGCCCGTTTATGCAACAATAATTTTGCAAGAGGTGCGTTGGGTGAAAGAAATAATATTGTTTTTCCATCAATTGTTCGTTTGCCTAATCCTGCCGCTATAAAAAATGAAATATTGTTGCATTGAATAAAACTACCTGACGAAACTTCATTGCAGAGATTGTTTACATCAATAGCCTGCAATATCGCAAGCTCCTTAAGGTTTTCTGCAAGCTGTCTTGCATACATATCCTGCTCTAATTGCCCCATGGATCTGGCTGTTTCATATTTGTCGCCCACAGTACTTTTTTCTTCCTGGTTGCAAATTTCACGTGCAGATTCAATTGCCCGTTTATCCACATCAATTCTTTCTTCAATTAATTGCCTGCATGCATGTTTGAGTTTATTTTTAAAAACTATTTTTTTATCATCATCCATGGGCTAATGTTTTGAATCTTAGAAAAGAATTTTACTTACCTGCAACAACTTTATCCATTCAATATTCTTCTGTGATAATTAATCTGGCCAAGATGATAATCCAAATGCCCATAAAGATGAACCAGGAAATAACCCGTAGTCATTTCGTATCCAAAAACATGTACAGGATAAATTTTATTCAAATCCCCGTCTGTCAGTTTATTCAGTGTCTCAGTTACGCAAACCAGGGTTTCTTCAATACTTTTAAGCAGTACCTGCCTGGGTATGTTTTTTTCAGAAAACTCTTTTTCGCGTTCACGCTCATAAGGAATATTACCCAGGGTTTTGCCAACAAAATGTTTCAGGTTACCTACCAGGTGTAAACAAAGATTGCCGCCGCTATTGGAAATACCTTCTGTAATTTCCCATAAAGCCGTTTCATTGGTATAAGATTTTACTTCCGTCATCAACTTATTTATATCTCTTTCGAAAAGACGTAACAATAATTCCTGTATCATAATAAAATTTTAAATGTTATTGTAAGCCTTCTGCAATATTAACCAATTCGATGATTGTTTTCCAGTTTCTGGTAGTAGCGGTTAACTTTAATTTATTTTCGAAGAAATTATTATTGAGTTTAGTCCGGCCGTAACCGTTTGGACAGTACAAATAAATATTTTTCCCTTTAAAAATGAATTCGTCAGTTAAATAATCTCCTTTCACTTTCCGAATATTTTCCATCAATGGGGTTCCTGATAAAAAAGTAACATGCAAAAACTGAATATCTTCCCTGCGGGCTGTCAAAAATGGATTATTATCCAGTGTTTCCTTTAGTTCATGCGGCTCAAGTACCAGAACGGGAACTTCAAATTTTGTTTGCAGGAATATTTCATTTGCTATTTTTTTCTGCAGGTCTTCAATTGCACTCTTCTTTGATTGAAAAATTACATTACCGCTTTGAATATAGGTTTGCACATTTTTGAACCCGGCATCTTTAAAAATCTTTTTCAACAAATCCATTTTAATCACTTTGCTGCCACTTACATTAATCCCGCGCAATATTGAGATATAGGTATTCACCCTGTTAAATTTATTTCTGCGAATTTCAAGAAAAGATGCCGGCTACAAAAATCAGAGGTGCCCTGTTTTAATAAAATCCGGATAATTCGGTATTAATCTACCATTGCATGAATGGAGGTAAAAAATCCTGAAAAGGTTGATTAAAATAAACAAGCAGCCGGTAAATCGCAAATACATACACCTCCGGTAGCAGGAAATGTATCTGTTTGCAACATTCATCAGGCATTGTTATACACTTTGTAAACCGCTTCCCGCACAGCGTTTCCCTTTTCACTGCAAATAAATTCCAGCACTTCTGCAAGCTGTTCGGGTTTCACCCAATTATCCGGATTGGCATCCGGCATGCTTTTCCTGTTTATTACCGTGTCAATGGTACTCGGCACCACAACTGAAGCTGTGATATTCTTTCCCTTATTTTCTTCGTTTATAAATTCTACTAGCCTGAACAATAAAGATTTTGCCAAAGCATAAGCAATCACATCTTTTCCCTGAGCCGGATTAATAGCCGGCCTGGCCCCGATAAAAACGAGCCTTCCATATCCGTTTTGTTGCATATGCCCAATTAATGGCCGCGCTAAAAAATATGCTGTATCAAAATTGAGTGAAAATTGTTTTTGGATATCCGTTCCCGTTGTTTCGATTACCTTACCCATGGCAAAACCTCCCACCAGCATTAATGCACCATCAACACGTAGGTTTTTTTGAATAACTGATTGCACAAAAAGCCCTGTCTCATTTTCGTCAACAAGATTAATTGAATGAAATTCAAAATTTGTGTTGCTTTTTGCAAATAAGAGATGATCATCCTTACCATCAACTGCAATAACACGATACCCTGAATCGAGGAATTTTTTTACAGTAGCTGTACCCAAATTGCCGTTAGCTCCTGTTATAATTATATTTTTCATATCATTATTTTATTTGAACGAAGATAATGGTATTCAATATTGCGCATTAAAAGGAATACTAACATTTGCGTGCAAAACAAAAGCAGTCTGCCATTGTCTATAATGATAAAATATTTTGCAAAGCGTTTTATCAGACTTGCCGGCGAGCCGAAAGGCTACAAAAGCCACCATTAATCAGGGAAATCTTTTTTGTCAATACCTGGTATAATGCTTAAAGCATTTTTATAATAGATTTTCTTTAATATCTCATCACTCAGACCAAGGCCATACATCCTCCAGAAAGCATGGTATTTTTTATGATAGGGAAAATATTCATCCTTCGTTTCCAGCACGCGAAAATAAGTAGCATATTCTGATGGCACCCAGCTATCTTTTCCGAACAAAATCCTGTCCTGGTATTTTTCAAAAAAGGCTTTGGCAGTAACCGGTTGCCTGCCTATTTCAGCTATGATCGCCCCGAATTCAACGTATACATTCGGCAATAAAGTAAGTAAACTGTCAAGCGCATGAAGGTCATTGGCAAGCCAGCCAAAATGCGCTGCTATAAAAATTGTGTGAGGATGCTTTCGAAAAACACGGTGTTGCTCTGCAATCAATGTATCCCAGGGCGGAAGCCCTTTATTATAATAACTTCTGTCAGGATGTGTAGTTACTTCCAGCCAGCGTTCATTATTTTCATTCACCGGATCCCAAAAACTTTTCGGGTCTGCCGAATGGATCAGTACAGGCATATGAAGTTCACCACATTTGTCCCAAATAGGATCCAACCTTGGGTCATCGATACGGATAAAACGATTATGCTCGTCTTTAAAATCCAACCCAAGGTCTTTATAAATTTTAAGCCCGCAAGCACCCGCCTGAACATCCTCCACCAGTTCCTTTACAGTTTTTTCAGTCCAGCCCTTTTCACCAAAACCTGCAAAAGAAATATTTGTAAAAAGTTTTAAACGTTTTGGATTCACCTGTGCAATATGCTGTGTGCTCTTTACAAGATAATCATTGCTGTTTACATCAAAATCCCCGTTACGGCCAAGAGACCGCTTATAACCTTTACCACTGAGGTTGATCATTACTGTCATATTCAGGTTGTCCATTGCCGTGAATAATTCCTGGAGGTTCTGATCAGGAACATCCCACTGATGATTGTGAACGTCTATAAAAGGGAATTTTGCACGGTTAATAATATGTCCGGGTACTACCAAGGTCGATTGAGGTTCATACTTTTCAAAATCCATATGTTTTGACGATTGTGAGCAGGCGCACAAAAAATCAGATACCAGGAAGGTAATTATAATAAAATTTTTCATAACTGCAATTGATGAATAAAATTAAACCGTAAACAGCATAAATCATTTTCTCTTCTTAAATTATTATAAACGGTCATATTCCATCATGAAATTAACTTGTAAGTTGTTGTATAAGGCTGCCTGAGTAGGAATAACAGGAAAGATAGTGTTATAAACGAAAAACTCATTAACTTGATAACTGAAACTTTTTTCCAAAGCATTAAGTATGTTTTTCGACCTGCTAATTATTATAGGCATTGTACAATACCTCCGGAAGTCGCTGAATATGGCAATAAAACTTCCCAAGTGGGACAGGATTTTTACATACATTTTTTATGCTGCTATCGGTTTATTAATCGTTGAACTGACTATTTCAAAATCCAGGGGAGTTACAGAGTGGTTTTCGCACCTGTTAATGCTGTACATGGTCTACGTGTTGTATACTGAAAAAGAACTTGCACCTGCGCGCCAGGTGCTATTCGCAATAGCTCCTTATGTAATTCTATCGCTTTTTACAGATATCACTAAACTTGCGGACGAGAACCATTATACCGCATGGCGGGATTTTCTGGAAACTGCAACTACTTTTTCCATAATTTATATGGTAGCCATGGCTATTATTATTAACAAGCAGCGAAAGGCACTCGAAAAAGAAAAGCTGAAAACAAAAGTGGAAGAAGAAAAGAAGAAAGCAATCATTTCTTTAAAAGATCAACTGGAAATGCAGGTAGCGGAAAGAACAGCGGAACTCACCAGGCAAAAACAGGAATTACAGGAAACGCTTGTTAACCTGAAATCGACTCAGGCGCAATTGATACATTCGGAGAAAATGGCTTCACTCGGTGAACTAACAGCAGGCATTGCACATGAAATCAAAAACCCCTTGAATTTTGTAAATAATTTTTCCGAAGTGAGTAATGAACTCATTTCCGAGATGAATGAAGAGTTGTCTCACGGTAACATTCAAGAAGCGCAATCAATAGCAAAAGATATTCAGCAGAATCTTGAAAAAATAAATTTTCATGGGAAACGTGCTGATGCAATCGTGAAAGGAATGTTGCAACATTCCCGTACCAGCACCGGGCAGAAAGAGCTTACAGATATTAATGCCCTGATTGACGAATACATCAGACTTGCCTATCACGGCCTTCGCGCAAAGGAGAAATCTTTCAATGTAAAGTTTGAAACCAACTTTGATAATAATATTGGCAAAATAAATATTGTTCCGCAAGACGTCGGCAGAGTGATCCTGAACCTTGTAAATAATGCTTTTTACGCAGTTAATGAAAAATTAAAATCTTCAGACAGCCACTATGAACCCATCGTTCTTGTAAGCTCTAAAAAAAACGGGAACCGGGTAACCATAACCGTTAATGATAACGGTAACGGGATAGCCCAAAATGTGATCGACAAAATATTTCATCCTTTTTTTACAACGAAGCCGACGGGCCAGGGCACCGGGCTTGGTTTAAGCTTAAGTTACGATATTATCAAAGCCCACGGAGGAGAAATAAAAGCTGAAAGTGGTGCAGGCAAAGGTGCCAGTTTTATTATTGATTTACCAGCCCAATAATAAATTTCTAAATCAAAAGTCAGGAGCATACTAATTCAAAATAAAAAACTGAGGTTGTCGTGCAAAATAATATTCAACTTTAAAACCAAAAAAATGAAATCAATGAAATTTTTGTTTGCACTTGCAGTTATTTTTTTCTGTGGAAATATGCAATGTGTTTTCAGCCAGTCATCATCACGTTTTAGTATTAATAAATACACTAACGAAAAGGGTGATACATTAAACTACAGGCTGCTTTTCCCTGATGCAGATACTATGCGCAGGTACCCGCTTATAATTTTCCTGCATGGCTCCGGTGAACGTGGCAATGACAATGAAGCCCAGTTAAAATGGGGCGTAACCAGTTTTGCCAGCGACCGCAACATGATGCTGCACCCTGCTATTGTAATAGCCCCTCAATGCCCTGAAAAAATGAGCTGGTCAAATTTTTCAAGAGAAAAAAACAGTACAGAAATTTTTCTCCAGGCCTCCCCCGCCAAGCCAATGTTATTGGTAATTGAACTTATTCATCAACTCGAAAAAACAATGCCTGTTGATACCAATCGTATTTATATTACCGGTCTTTCTATGGGCGGTTTCGGAACTTATGATGCTATTGAAAGATATCCTCATTTGTTTGCAGCTGCAGTTCCGGTATGCGGCGGGGGAGATGTTTCTAAAGCCGCATCCATTGCACATATACCTATATGGATTTTCCAAGGTGCCGAAGATCCTGCAGTAAACCCTGCTTTCGCAAGCAGTATGTTACAGGCATTAAGTAAAGCAGGTGCACATCCCGGATTCACACAGTACCCTGAAGTCGGACATTTTTCATGGCTCGGTGCTTACAACGATGACCAAATGCTGGAGTGGTTATTTAAACAGCATAAATAATCATATTATTTCATTTTTTGACAGGGGCAACAATAAAGAAGAATAAAAAAATACTATTTTTTATTCAAAAGGATTGTTCTACCCGTTCTGGCTGACTCTCTTGCCGCAGACAGTATCCTGACCACTATCAGATTATTATCAAGAGAAGACAAATCATTATCAGGCTGAATTTTACCCCGCAACACATCAGCAAGATAAGTTAGGTTATCGCTATAAACTGCTTTTTGAACAGACAGGTTATAATAGTCAACAGTGTCCCTTCTTTGAAGTGTATTCGCATTCAATGCATGCAGATAGGATTTTTCACCGAACACTTCTAAGTCCTTAATGCCGAACGTCCAGTTCCACGAGGCTTCAATGATGCCTGTCGCATCCGGATATTCCAGCAATATAGTTGCATCATCATCTACAAAAGGATAGGCCTCCGGCTTAATATGTTTGGTAATCGCAGTTACAGACAAAGGCTCTTTATTCTTCATCATCCAGGTCATCAGGTTGGCACCATAGCATCCAAAATCAATCAAAGCACCGCCCCCATTTTTAACAGGATCAGTAAGCCAGGACAGGAATTCTTTGCTGCATCCTATTTCTTTCGGTCCCTGGTGACCCATGTGTACAATCATCTTTCTGATATGGCCGGTTATGTTTTCTTCATTAACCATCTTATAAATCTGTTGATTACTCGGGTACCATGTAGTTTCATAATTAGTCAACACTTTAATATGATATTTATTTGCAAGTACTGCCATTTTATTTGCGTCTTCAACTGTTGTAGCCAGAGGCTTTTCTACCATTACAGATATTCCTTTCGGAGCACAGGCAGCAACTACCGCAAGGTGATCGGCAATGGCGTTGTATGCAAGAACAGCATCTGGCTTTATATGCTGCAGCATTTCATCAACTGATTTATAAAAAATGGATTCCGGCAGCTGAAACCGCTTTTTATATTTTTCGGCCAATTGCGCATCAGGTTCTGCGATACCAATTATATTGACTTCACCTCTTTTATATTGGCCCATCAAACCCAGAGCATGATCATGATTAAGCCCAGCAACCCCCACTTTCAATGGTTGTGCATTTACTTGTATGAACATCATCATTAAAGTGAAAAAACAAATATGGTAGAAATTTGAAATTTTCATCAGTAAAATTTTAAGGCGAGATATGAACTATAATAGATTGCTGATTAGCTAGACTCAAAAATTATAACCATTTTATGTTTATTCTGAAAAGCAGGGACCTGAATTTGCATTCACGGCTAACTATGGCTAAAATAAATGAACAGAGCTGAAAATTGCATTGTATGCAAAAGCATCCGGTCAATTTTCTCAATTAAAAAATCAAAATAACCCTAATATGAAATGAATAATGCAGATTAAATATAACTAAAATACAGGTTAACTTTAAAATATTATTGAAGCCAGAGAGCCGCGGATATTTCCCACTTTAAAGCTTTTAACAAGAAAGAAATTTTTGAGCTTATCCCCTGGCTCTTGCATCAACTGTTCCTACTGACGCTTCATTATTCAAAATATGTTCATCACAGCACTTGCTTTTGTAATGTTCGCCACCGCTACTCGCTCAGCTTCAGAAAACAAATCAAATATGTCCTCTATCCTTGCTTAAAGGGTGAACGTTCAAAATTTTTGGGTACGTCCCCTTTTGATCAATGCTTTTTGCTTAACGAAATAGCAATGGGGCACATTTTCCCCCAATTTTGTATCTCGCAAAACCCCGTTTTGTTCCACTTCAATTTTATTCATGAACAGCCATAACAGGAACATGCGTATGCAATACCAGGCGCTTTGAATGACTGTGCTGGAATATTTTATCTACAAAATGACGCTTTTTAGGAATCACGATAAGTAAATCGAGCTTATTTTTTTCAGCAAACCTGTTGATCTCTTCTTCCACATCATCCCCTTCGATAAAATCATATTGTGGCTTTAAGCCAGAAAGCATTTCCTGCAACCAGCCTGATTCCGTAATTGTTTCCGCTTTAAAAGATCCCGGGTGTTTGGTATCGACATGAAGAATATGCAATTCAGCTTTAAACTCATTAACAAGATTTTTTATTTCATCAACGGGGGTCGAGCCAATCACTTCTTTTAAGTCACATGCAAGCCCGATTTTCTGAATACTTTCAAATTTGGCCTCCGGGGGTACAACAAGTAATGGCCAAGAAAGCCTTTTCATGGCTGATACAGTTTTTGCCCCGAATAAAAATCTTTCATATGCATTACCGCTTTCAGAACCCATAACCACTGCATATGGCTGAACCGATTTACAATAATCTTTAATACTGACCACAACATCACCCTCAATCAGTTCAGTATGTATTTTTATTTTTTCACCTACACGTGCAACAATTTTTTTTCTGAGTATATTCATACTTTCCTCAGCGCCTTCAAAAATTTCTTTAGCACTAAATTCCTGCACAGGGACTTCGCCATAAGTTACCGGTATGGTAAATACATGTATGATTGTTAAATCTGCATTCACCGCACATGCAAGATCGGCAGCATAATTTACCGCGTTGACTGAAGTAGTTGAATAATCAGTGGGCGCTACAATCTTTTTCATAATTTTATTTTTAGCAGTATATAAATTAATAATATTTTATAAGAACAATGTGTCCTTCATTCTTCAGAAGGTCTTTATCCACCAACTCAACATCACCTCCGTTATCAAGTACTTTTTCAATTACATCCCCCACTACATCATGAATATAAAATGAATGAACGGCCTCTGTCATCACGCTTCTCTCACCTACTCCTGCTTTGTGCAGAGGATACCTGAAATCTTTTTCCAAAATCAGAAGCCGGCAGTTTTTATGAGAAGCCGCATCAAACACTTCCTTAATACCGGAAGCCAGTTTGCTTTCATCTTTAGCTTCAGCAATCCGTTTCAATATGTCTCTTTGCTTTATATCTGTCCAATCTGCGATATACGGCTGAATCAGGCTTTGCAATTCATCATCGGTGCGTTCTTCGTAGTTCCCGTGTATATAACCAATTATATTTTTTTCGTTATCAGTAATTTTTTTAAAATGACCGATTATTTTTTCAGCACCCATTATAAAAACAGGCAAGGGATATGCTTTAAGAATTTGCGAAAGGCCCTGATCCATGTGAAGCAGGAATTTATCAGCCTGAATTTCTTTTACTGCATGCGGATCATCAAAATGAGGAACCCTTTCCGGCATATCTCTTTCATATGCATAACTCGTATCGGGAATATTCGACTTAATTAGCTGAAATTTTGAATTGCCCGAAAGGTACATCCTGGAAGATTTAGCGCTTAAAACGAGCACCAGGAACTCTCTTATTTGTTTTTTATTATAAATCAAGTCGCGGATTTCAAAAGTCGCATCGATCGCAATTTTTTCTTCAACCGGCACATCAAGGTAAAATACTTTTCCCACAACAGGAGAAGCAAATATGGCAATGCTTTTTTTGTGTGTATTATAATTAAGATGATGAACAATGTACTGCAACCGTTCCATAACTTCTTCTACTTTCTCAGCCGGATAATTGCCATACAATTCTTTTTCAATGTTTTTCACGTATACCTTAAGCTTATAATCCAATTCCGTTTTCAGAGACATTTTGGGTTCAAAAGGGAGTATTATAGAAACAGTAGGCACTACAGCTTCTTTCATCAGTTGTCTTTCTTCTTCGTCCGGTATCTTTTTCATAAACATTTTTTTTGACCATTGAAGTTAAATTGATTTTTATGCCAGCATTATGATACCAGTCAAAACTTTCACTGATTATCCTCAATAGAAAGTTATGCTATGAGCAAAATTTTAAAATGATATGAACCGCTTTTGTGCAATCTGAAATAAAGTCAAAAAAAAAACCCGCCGCAAAAATGCAGCGGGAAGAAAGAACCAACATAAACGAGCTTCTTTATAGCAGTTGCTTAGGTATTTTATTTACCTGTCGCATATTTACGATACCTTTTCCTTCTGCCACCGTCGGAGATGTGGCAGCATATCAACTGACCTTTGAATAATGCTTGCCGGCAAATGCAGGTTTCCCATTTGGGTTTTCACAATGGCTTCCATTTTCTCCATCGACATATGCGGATCCGTGAAATTTCCTTGTTGATAACAATACTTGCAATACGCACTGCTTTTAGATCCGTCTTTTTCAGTACCACGATCAGATAAATTATCAATCGGCATAGTACAACTCTGACAAAATAATTTCGGAACACCCATACAATCCGGTTTTTTTTCAATCAAATGGCCTGGAAAACCATTTTATCTTACACTCCGTACTCCTGATCAATTTTATATAGTTATCATACTATAAATTCCCTCACGATTACTTACTATTGAAAGCAAGTTAATCCCGGTGTTTTTTAAAATCTATGACTTTTCTCAATCGTCTAACTGATTACGATCAGGTATTAATCAGATAAAAAAATCAGTACATGAATTGACAATTATCATTTTTTTATTATTATCTATTGGCGAAGTTCATATTTATGAATACAGATTCAGGTTTAATTATTTGATAAAAAGAAAAAACACTTGATCTGCAATTTAAATTCTAACTACTTTGTCATGAAAACGAATATGAGCAATACCGATAGAATTATAAGGGTAATAATGGCAGGAACGCTTTTAATATTATGGTTCGAAGACCTCAGCCTAAAGGGTATTCCCGGAACCATATTAGTGGTTATAGCCGGTATTCTTGCAGTTACCGGGTTTATTGGCAATTGCCCGCTTTATATGTTGCTGGGTATTCACAGTAATAATAAGAAAAAGACAAGCGAGCCTTATAAATAATAAATCATAAGCTTTTCTGACGGTAATTTTGTATAATAAAAATGGATTCGCTTACTCACATTGCATTGGGCGCCTGTATTGGTGAAGCTTTTTTTGAAAAAGGGTTTGGGAAAAGAGCAATGATCTGGGGCGCACTGGCACAAAGCATCCCAGATATTGATTTTGTCGCTTCCTTCTGGCTAAACACTCCTGAAAACCTGTTAGCTCACCGCGGTTTCACGCATTCTGTCTTATTTGGTTTATTAATTGTTCCCGTATTTGCCTTATCGGCTGATAAAATTCATCGTCCGCATAATATTGCATTCCGAAACTGGATATTTTTTTTTATTACAGAAGTTTTCCTCCATCTGTTCATTGACGGGTTTAATAATTACGGGGTAGGATGGCTTGAGCCTTTCAGTCATGCGCGTTATTCTTTTAACTGTATTTACGTCGCTGACCCCTTCTTCTCTGTATGGCCCGGAATCGCGTGCTTTATTTTGATATTCCTGAGCAGCCATAGCAACAAACGTACATTCTGGTGGAAGTTTGGGGTGATTATCCCGTTCGTTTATCTTTCATATTGCTGTTTTAATAAAATAGAAACCGATTCAACCATCAGGAGAATCATAAAAAAAGAACAATTGCCTGATGAAAGATATTTTACAACTCCTGCCCCTTTGCAAAACTGGCTATGGTATGTGGTAACGGGAAATGACAGCGGTTACTACGTGGGCTTCCGTTCAGTGTTTGACAAAGCAGAAAAAATCAACTTTCAATATTTCCCGAGAAATGATTCATTATTAAAAGCTGTTCAACCTGGTGAAGACCTTCCGAAACTCATTCGCTTTTCACAGCAGTTTTATACTGTAGAGAAACGTAACGATACTTTAATTTTCAACGACCTGAGGTTTGGCCAGGTAGTAGGTTGGGAGAATCCACATGAAGAGTTTGTGTTTCATTATTATTTGCAATTCCCCAAAAGCAATAAACTGGTTGTACAGCGGGGAAGGTTTGAAAAATGGAACTGGTCAACTGCAAAATCTTTATGGCAGCGTATAAAAGGTAATTAATGCTGATGTTTGAAATAAAATGTAAACAAATAAAAAACTGCCCTGAAAATCCTGTAAGAACACCATCGTATAAATTGTTTGAAAATATTTTTGGTTTCTGTATGATGCTCTTTGGTAATACGTACACAATTTTCTTCAATAATTTTTTCAAGAGTTCCCCTTACCTGTGTGGAGAATGTACTATCCCTTACATCGAGGTTTAACTCAATACTGGCATAGGCGCTGATATCGTTGAGATTATAGGAGCCAATCGTCATCCATTCATCATCCGATACAGCAATTTTCCCATGCAGAATATTTTTCTGGTATTCATATAATTCAATACGGTTTCTCAGGAGCCAATCATATAACCAGCGTTCAGCAAGTTTGGCTAACGTAACATCCGAACGCCCGGCCGCGATTACTTTAATCACAACCCCACGTTTTACAGCCTGCTCCATTTGTTTACGAATTATTTTACCTGGTAGAAAATAGCTGCATAAAATAATTACATGCTTTTGCGCATTATGCAGCATCGTAACATAAGTTTTTGAAATTTCATTTTTTCTCCTCACCCAATCATTACGGCACATTTTCACCAGGCTTCTCTGCACAGCAGGAATATTAAAAAAAATTTCTTTTTTTTCACATGGAGTCAATTCCATTTTCAATGGAAAACCATACCATGTTTTCCAGCAAAGCACGCAAAGCTCTTTAGCAATCTCTCCTTCCACATATAATGCAAAGTCAAGCCAGGCAGGGGCTCCGGCCATGTCATTGTATTTGTCTGCTATATTTATGCCTCCCACCAGCGCAAATCTTCCATCAGTTACGGCAACTTTATGATGAAGCCTGCGGCCGAAATAAAAATATTTACTTTTAAAAATCGGGGCAAAAAAACGGAACTGGATACCAGATTTCTTAAGATCATTTACAAACGATTTTGCAATTGATTGGGAAGCATACCCATCTGCCAGAAGATAAACAGCCACATTACGGTCAACTGCTTTTTTAAGTGCAGCTGCTACCAATCTTCCTGTTACATCCGAAGCATAGATATAAGTTTGCAGGTGTATACTTTCTGTTGCAGCATCAATCATCGATAATAGCGCATCAAAAAATTCATTGCCGCTTTTTACCAGCCTGACATGATTTATAGCAGTATATTGATTAAACCTCAATTTGTTTTTGCGAGGCATACTTCAGCAATATAATTGATTACCGATAGATGTATCCTTATAATCAAACAAAATTATAATCAGAACTGGCCATAATGCAACATCATCATATAGCCGGCATTAATTTTTGTGCCATACAAACCCTGAAAACCATTTATACCCTTCGAACCAGCCTGTGCAAACGGCACTTATGCCCAAACAAACAAGATAATTATTTATGCCGATATCGGTTAATTCAAAAACTGTTCGCACCGGGTGAATAAAATAAATCAAAGCAAGAAACCCGACAGAAAGCAGGAGCACATATGGCACCAGTGAATTTTTATACACGATAGTCTTATTAATTGTTTCATGAAAAGAACGGTTCACAAAAGTGAGAAAAATATTGCTTAGTAAAAGCGTGGTAAAAACCATCGTCCTCACATATTCAATCGAATAATTTTTTTGCATAAAATAAAAATACACAGATAAAATACCGGTTGCAATAACAAAGCCTTGTACAAAACTGATGAGCAATTCTTTAGCAGAAAACATGTTCTGTTTGCGCGGCCTCGGTTTTTTATGCATGATATTCCCTTCTACAGGCTCTCGTTCATAAAACACTGAACAGGTAGGCCCCATAATCAGTTCTAAAAAAATAATATGTATCGGCGTAAATATATTTGGATATTTCCAGCCCAATAAAAGCGGCAAAGAAGCTGTAGATATAATCGGTATGTGTATCGAAATAATATACCGGATAGCTTTCTTCAGGTTGCTGTAAATTTTTCTTCCCTGCAGGATGGCGTCAGTTATTTTTTCCAGGTTATCATCAGTGATGATCAGGTCAGCCGCTTCTTTGGCAATTTCAGTTCCTTTACTTCCCATAGCAATACCTATATGGGAAGATTTGAGTGCAGGCCCGTCATTAACGCCATCTCCGGTCATGGCCACAATATTTCCGTTTGCTTTCAGTATGTCCACAATTTTGAGCTTCGCATCAGGAAAAGTACGTGCATAAATGTCAATATCTTTCATAACCTGCTTAAGTTCATTATCCGTTAACCGCATTACTTCTTCGCCTGTTATATATCTTGAATAATTTTTCATTCCTACCTGCCTGGCAATATTCATTGCTGTTTCCGCATAATCTCCGGTTACCAGTTTTATACTGATACCGGCATCGTACCATTTCCTGAACACATCAACCACATTTTTTTTGGGCCTGTCGTACAACGCAAGAAGGCCTTCAAAATTCCAGTTGAAGCTATCCTGCTCATCAGGATACGGTCCTGTATGATCCATCGCACTGCATACACCAAGTACTCGATAACCTGCAGAAGCCATTTGCTGAACTATTTTATTTATCTTTTTCAATTCAATATTATCCAGGCCTGATATTCTCAAAATCCGCTCAGGCGCGCCTTTTGCAGCAATCCATGTTGTTTCACCCAAAGTATATACGTGCGTCATCATGGGAGGTTGACCACTTAGCGGATATTCATGCACCATAAAAAAATTTTCTCCATCGGACCCCAAATGATTGCGGTATGCTTCAACAATGGCTCTTTCCATCTCATCAAATGGTTCTAATTCACTGGCAAGCCGTGCAAACTTCAAAACACTGAAATTTTTCAAATGCTTTTCATCATTCAGTTCTTCAAGTTGATCTGTACCGAAATCATAAATCTGCTTTACCTGCATTTTATTTTCAGTGATGGTTCCCGTCTTGTCAAGACAAATTACACTTACGGCGCCAAGGTTTTCAATAGTCTGAGGTTGCCGGGTAATAATTCCCCGCTTTGCCATATGCGACGCCCCCAATGCCATAAAAGATGAAAAAGCCACGGGTATTTCTTCAGGCACTGCAGCCATAATCAGTGTAAGTCCGAGTAAAAGGCTCTGAATAATATCTTTACTATGCAAATAATTTATCAACCAGATCAACGCAAAAGCCGCAAAACCGGCAGTAGCCATAATTTTTACAAACCGGGCAATCTGATCCTGTAATAGGGTTTTCGATGAAGTTATCGTATTGATAGATTTACCGAGTTTTCCAAGTGTGGTTGTATTCCCGATAGCAGTAACTTTTGCATAACATTTGCCCGAATTAATTGTGGTTCCCTGGAAAAGCTGGTTGGCATTTTCAGCGCTGCTTTTTTCAACAGGCATTGACTCTCCTGTGATCACTGATTCATTAACAGACAAATCGTTTGAACGGATTATAACAGCATCAGCAGGTATTCTGTTCCCTTCTTCCAATATCATTAAATCGCCGGGCAGCAAGTCTTCAGAAAAAATCAATTGTTCTCTCTTATCCCGAATTACTATAATTTTTGGTTGAACATATTGTCTCAACGCAGCCAATGCCCTCGAACTTTTTATTTCCTGATATATGGAAATAGCGGCTACAAAAACCATTGCCGCAAGCATTAGAAAACCTTCATTCTTTTCTCCCACGATAAAATAGAGCGTACATGCGCCGAACAGAAGCAGGAACATGGGTTCTTTAGCTACATCTTTGATAATAAATAAAATCCCTTTATCGCGTTCAGCTTTGAAAACGTTTTTCCCAAACTGTTTCCGTAACGGCAAAATATCTGCACTTTCTATCCCCTGGTTCTTTTCTTCAATCATGTTTAATACAAAATCATATTTATACTAACAAAATAGACCAATTCCTGATATATGGCCCCTATTACCATCATTAACCCGGATGATGTTGATCACTATCATTGCACAGATGCAGGCTTAATTTCACAGTTAATAAATACGCTTAAATCTAATTCAAAAATCATGTCAGTGATCAAAGTTTTGGTACCTACTGATTTTTCAGGAAATTCAAAAACCGGAATAAGGTTTGCCTTGCAATGGTCTTCCCAACAGAAAATTGAGCTGATTTTTGTTTATGTATTTCATATAATCAGGATACCGCAATTAACAGGTGAAGATTTTGAGAAATCAATCAGCAATGAAAAAAAGTTTTACCAGGATAAACTTGAACAATTTGTGAAAAAAACGGTACGATCGTCCAATCTATCTATCCCAAAATATAGCTGCATAGCATTACACGGCGTTTCTCCTGATATCAGTATAATGGATTATTGCAGGCAACGTGGAGATATAAGTTTTATCTGCATAGGCACAAGAGGAGCCGGCAGATTTAAAAAACTATTCGGCACGCATACGGGCAATCTTATTTCCAATTCGCCAGTGCCTGTAATTGCAATACCTAAAAATTACAGGAGAAGTGTGATAAAAACTTTATTATATGCCACTGATTTTGCAAAACCCGGAATAGAAATTAAAAAAGTGCTTGCCTTTGCCAGGCCACTGCATGCAGGAGTAAAGATGCTTCATGTATCATGGCCGGGAGATGCCCCGATAAGTAATGAACTACCGGAAAAAAAATGGTTGCGAAGGAATAAAATTGATTTTTCATTAATGATTACTCCAACTAATCTAACTCACCCCCTGCACAAAGATCTTGAATTGCAGATGGAATTTTTAAAACCTTCTATAATGATTATGTTCACCGACCAGAAAAGAAGCTTATTTAAAAAAATTTTTTTTCCGAGCAATGCAGAACTGTTATCGTTTAATACAAAGACGCCATTGTTGACCTTTAAAAAAGAACCGTCTTAAATATTGATTATGGAAAACATCGAAAATCATATTAACAGGTTAGGTCTCCATTTAATTGCAAGCCTGCTCATCATCGTACTGATTGTGGCATTTTATTATCAGCCTTTAAAAAATGCCATCGGTTTTGTGCTAATGAAATTCTATGAATTTTTCATACAGCATAACCGGTCTTAACACATACAGATAACAAAACGGCCGTATATATTGCTATAAAACCATGGAGTCGATGTTGTGCGTATCAGCACTTACTACGGCATTGATTATGGCATCTCTTTTATTGTCCGGGACTTTTAACGGAGAAAACATTACAGGGTCATCATTTTTAAAAATAACAAAAAAAAATTCAAGAATGTGGTCCTGGAAAACCGTTCCGTGATAAAGCATACCACTGGCGATAGGTGTTTTTTCGTAATCAATACGACATGGCTTGTTTTCAAGATTACAAGTAGTTGAGCGCATAAAAAAAATATTTTTTTTACAACTTACAGGTGAATAAAAACTCATTCGCTGTTATTCGATGCAATTAGTGATTACGAATTTATTTTCCGATCGGGTCGGAGTAAATGATAAAAATCAGTGGAATGAATGAGGTTTATCGTCAGGCTTACTCTATCATTTTCAGATAACGATTCATCAGTTCAAGATATTTCTTTGCTTCCTTTAATAGGGGTTTCTGCAACATCTCATTTTCTGTACTTTTTGCGCGCAGGCTATTTATCTTAGCCATAATATTAGCCCTGTAGCTTTTATAATAAAAAAAAAGCATTTTTTCGTCTTTATTCCTCATAACAGGGAACAGCTTATTATAGTACTTCAGGAAATAATCTGCGAGATCTTCTCGTCCGAAAGCATCAAGATCCATACAAAGAAATGCAATTTCATTAAGTACATCAACCTGGCGATAGTCATCATTGAATTCAATACAATCAAAAAATTGCGGGGAACCTGGTACTAAAAAAATATTTTTTGCATGCAGGTCTCCATGACAATCCCGAAAAAAACCTTCGTACAGCCTGGTCGTAAGCAGCGCTTGATTATTCCTGAGATAGTAATCCGATACATCTACAGCATGTATAATTAATGCCTCCGCTTCAAGGCCAAAATGGCGCTGCAAAAAATCTTTTTCAAATCCAAGATCATTAAATTTTTGTCGGATATCCAGGACATCTTTCTGAAATATAATTTCAGTACTATTATGAAAAGCAATAATTTTTTTGGCAAGCAATTCCATATCGGTAATGGTAATTCCGCCGTTTCGCAGCAAATAATCCATCTGCGTTTGCCTGTCTAGCTTCCGCATGCGCACCGCATAATCTACAACTTCGCCTACATCATCACCGACAAATAATTTCCCAGAGCCGTTTTTTACAGGTACTACATCAATATATATATCATTTGCCAATCTTTTGTTCAGGCTAACCTCTCTATCGCAATAGTATTTTCTTTTTCCTATTGTGGAAAAATCAATAAAATGATAAAAGACCGGCTTTTTAATTTTATATACATAATTCTCGCATAAAATCACCCATGATATGTGGGTTTCTATTAATTCCGGTTTACAACCGGCTTCAGGGAAGTTGCCTGCAACGATGAGCTTATCAATTTCCTTATTTGTCATTTTATTGGCATTTCTGCTGACTATATAATAGGGCCAGTTTCAGTATTTCACCAATATTGTAACCCGATGGTTTGATTTTCAAATATTCGTAGGGAATTTGTTGCCATTGTTGTTTAATCATTTTATACACTTCAAAATCCGCATCGTTGTCCATTCGTTTTCCGATAATCTTTCTTTGATTAAGTTTTCGTCTGCATTTATTCCGATAAAACCCAAACAAGAAATATTGCATATTTTTTCCTCAAATTTATATCTGATGCCAACCCTGTCACTGCTGATAAACATAGCGTTAATTTCCTTCGCCAGCTGCACCGCAAAATAGCATTTCCCGAAACCGGGCAGGCCAAATACAATTACAGTAACAGGCGCAGGCTTTGCTTTTGATATTAACTAATGAATCATTAAAGAAAAAAAGAAATGCGGAAAAAGTTAATGATAGTTATCAATTAGGAAAATGAAAGTAATCAAGGCGTTTGATTTGTTGTACTCATGAAACCCAAATGCAGGCCTGTATAAAATAATAAATTGATGGGAAAATGATGATTAACCTGCTGCAATAATATACCCCGGTAGTTAAATAATAATTGCAAAATCAGAGCATCCCCATTGAATCCAGCAATCCTAAAATCACTACTATTACAATTGCCGCAATGAAAAATATTGTACCTTCTTTCAACTCGTTTTTTGTTACTTTAACCTGTTTCATGAATAACCCTTATTTTACTGATAATAGATTTAGAACTGACAAAAATCTGTTATGATTTGATCTTATGTAGTTTAATAAACATCTCACATAAGTTCCAAATAGCTTATACATTTTACATTTCATCAATGCAATAATGATGATTATTAAAACGCTATATTACATAGTTTGTAAAATGGCTATAGATTTTCTACGGAGATAAGAGTCTAATTCTACGAATCAAGTGGTTTATCGAAAATAGGGAATTTGTTTTAGTCTCTGTCAATATTTTCCTGATTTCTTATTTTTCCGGTCCAAAAACTTTTACTGAGTACATTAATTGGAAAATATGTGAATAAAAAAGTTATACTTTTTTTTCAACCGATTTTTTAAATCGCTTCAGATCATCTATATCGGCTATTGAAAGCGGTTCATTATTGTCAAATTTTGTTTTGAGAAAAAGCACCTGTTTGTGACCTGGAAATTTCGACAGTATGTCACTGATCATTTTACCCGCCTCCTCATTTTTTTCAAAAAGTGGTTTGGCATCCGGCAATGCTGACTTGTAGCGTGTAGGCATGCGTTTAATAATGGCTTCGAGCGTAGCCAATTTCCCGGGAGGGAGACCTTTTATTTTGGAAGCTTTACCATACAGCCCCTGTAACTGTTTTTTACTCAGGCTTCCCATCAGTTGGTAACGCTGGTAAAGGCTGATAATAAACGATGATACCGGGTATACCAGGATGCATTCTTCCAGTATTTCGTTAATAATATCAATCTTCCCCTTTTGCTTTTGCATGAAGTTGGTGAATAAGTTTTTTGCTTAATCTAAGAAATGTGCTGGCAGTTGATAAATTGAAATGCCCTAACAGCAATTCATCTGTTAAGGCATTTAATTTGTTCAACACTTTAGCTAACGGCTTATTTCAAGTGATTATTCACTATTTTGGCTAGCTCAAACATAGATACCTGTGCTTTTCCGAAAACAGTTTTCAGTTTTGCATCAGCGTTAATCATTCGTTTGTTTTTGCTGTCCTGTAAGCCATTCTTTTTGATATGGTCCCATATCTTTTTGATCACTTCTGTGCGAGGTAACGGTTTTGCACCAACTACCTCCGCCAGTGATGCGCTTGGAGTAAGCGGTTTCATGAAAGCCGCATTAGGTTTTCTTGCCGATTTCTTTTTTGGCGCTTTTTTAGCAGCCTTTTTTGCGGGGGATTTTTTTGCAGCTTTCTTAGCGGCCTTTTTTGCGGGCGCTTTTTTAGCAGCTTTTTTTGCCGCTTTTTTTGCTTTAGCCATGGTGGTTAGAATTAAATCGTTAGTAAATTATTAATAATTATAACCTGCTAAAAATAGTGATGTTTAACTGTGCCGCCAAAATAAACTGTTCAGAAATTGTGAACATAGCCTGAAATTTCCCTCTGAAAATCCAAAGTTTTTGCGTATAATGCCCGTCTGGCGGCATTTTCACGGGAAACGCCTCTTAATTTAGCCATTTTCCCCTCGTAAACCTCAGAGGATATGCTTTATGAATAAATATGCGAACAGTCCGCCTTAAACCGGTAATAAACCTATTTTATACGAGTTGTATTTTTTCAGATAAGCATTTACGTTATTAATAAAAAGGAACTGACCATTTCAGTTCCTTCTATTATTCCCGAATTTATTTTTGTCCTCCGGTTACATATACTGCCTTTTCAGCATGATATTTTATGCGCTTTTTTCCTATTACTTTTGAAAATATTCAACAGCAACGCTCCCATTAGTGCACCATAAACCGTGCTGTTAAGGGGTTTTGAGGTAATCAAACAGGTTCCGCTGCTATATCCAACCTGGCGCCAATAAAAGTATCCCGCTATACCTCCCGTAATGATACCTGCAATCAAAAAAATATTATTGTACAAGAATTTTTTCATATCACATCGCCCGGGTTACTGTTATATTAAAAATGTGAAACAAACTCCTTTGCCTCAACAATACCTTGCTTGCGCCACACTTCTTTCCCTTTTTTATAGATAATAAATGTGGGAAAAGCTTCAATCGTCAGTTCCCTGCAAATATCCGTTTGTGCAGCCCCATCCATTTTTAGCAGCACAAAGTCGGAACCATGCTGCTTCACCAACGATTCCACCACCGGTGCCATTACCTTACATGGCGGACACCAGACTGCACTGAAATCAACTAACACAGTTTTATCAGCAGGTATCTGCGCAAGATATTCCTGCATGGTAATCTGTTTTACTTCTTTAAAGCCTTCAACAGGTTTGCCGGCCCTTTTCCATGCGCTAATGCCACCCGACATATTATATGCAATGAAACCCTGCTTCCTTAACCATTCTGTGGCTGCGCTACTTCTGGCGCCGCTCAGACAATAAGTATACACAGGTTTACTTTTATCCAATGCCTTTACCCTCGACATAAACTCGTTTCTGTCATTCCAATCGGCCCATAGTGTATTTTTAAGGTGATCCGTCAGGTATTCTTCCCGCGTTCTTACATCCAACAACTGAATATTTTTTTCAGCAATTGCTTTTTCAAATTCGTCAACTGAAAGATTGCTGTTCTGTGCCCTGCTTTCGCAAGACATAACCAGCCCCGCTGATAAAGCGGCGATTAGAAATAGTTTTACGTACATAACTATGATTTTTTTGTGGCACAGGTATTCAGGCCAAACAAAGTATAAAGCGGACAAAAACTTACCAGGCTTGTAAGTATAAATACACCGGCAATTACCAGTAATATTATTCCTGCTGTGCCGCTGATCACTTTGGTAAAATATAATACAGCAATTACCGCTGCCACAAGTAATCTGATGATCCGGTCAGCATTTCCCATATTTTTTTTCATATAAACAATTTTCTGTAAAATTATTTTAATTTTTAATTCAGATTTGTAACTTTTATCACAATACGTTAAATAAATAGTTTTATACCCCTTAAGCATCACAAAATTAAAATCACCAGAAATCAAAACAGCTCCTTATTTAAGGAGCTGTTCTTTTTTCATCATAGGGGTATTACCTGCTTACTTGTATCTGACGAGTGTTACTTTATGTGCAGCCGCCTTCCGTCCGGAACAGGTATCGGCAATTACTTCCGAATAAATGGAATCATTGCCGTGAAAGGCAATTTTGTACGTTCCCCAATAATCAGCATTGCACGACGTATCGCTGATGCTAAGAACGCTTTTTGACAATTTGTATTTACCGCCAACTGCAAAATTTTCAGACGGGATTTTTGTTAAAAACGAACCGTCTGCCATAAAATCAACGGTTGCTATTGTACCGCTTTTGTACGTAATGCGCCAATGCCCTACAATAGTTTTTGGTGATGGCTTAAATGAAATTATAGCCAGTGCAGTTGAAAGAAACAACATGAGGGAAATAATTTTTCTCATAAAAGCTGTTTTAGAATTTAATTAATAATGAAATTGTTTATAACTGGTATGCATTAAAAAAGCCCATTTTTATCTTCTTTATATCCTGCCGGTATCTCAAACATACTTGCAGGAAAGCTTTTATGTTCTGCTCTCACCAATTCTTCTTCTGTTTTCGATCTTTTTGACCTGATTTCCATTTTCACCATAAATCCGTCACAACCCATTTTTTTAAGCTGATCAACTACTTCATTGGAATACATAAAATTTCCTGTTTTCGATTCAAAATTTTTCATGAGGTTTTTAAACTGGTCCTGTATAGGAACATCATTGCTTCGCCAGATGTCAAGCGTGTCGGTAATTTTGAAAAAGCCCCCCAGATTTTTATTTGAAACAACCCTTGCATGTACGCAGTTATATCCCAGTATCTTCTCCTCACCGATCCGGGTGACTGTAGATTGTATTTTTCCGGGATTAGGCATGCTGTCCCTGTTAAAATGATTAATGGTATATGTTTTATTTTCATCATCAATCAAAATGCTTTCGTTTGGTTTGTTGCTGGTTCCAATAAGAACAAAAGACAGGGGTTTATCTCCTGTTACATTTTTTGTCATAGAAGTTTCGACTCTGGTTTTGCCGGATGATGAAATGTACATTTTTGTGCTGCTGTTAATCTGTATATCGCCGGTGGTCGACAACCTGTATTCATAGTACATATCACCCACCGTGCCTTCAGTTGAAACCCCCTCTGATTGGCCGGTCGAATCCCTTCCGGCAGCGCCTGTGCAGGCAACCGTGGTGGTAAACAGAAATATTCGAAACAAAAACCTTATCCTTCTCATATTTTGTGTTTTATGTTCAACTAATTATTTGTAAAAACTGAAAAGAAGAACCAATGCAAACAGAAAAAAAAGTATTGCAAGTAAGAGGAACAACCATTTTGTCAATATTGATTTTTTGAAGCCTGCCATTATGAATTTATTGGCTTTTAAATCGGGAATAAATTATTGAACTCATACAATACCTCCTGAAAAAACATCGGTACACTATTATTTAAATGTATACCGTGCGGATACCCCCACATTCGCCAGATAAAAATCATCGTAATACGCATAAGGTTTAATAATTCCAATGGTAGGCCTGATATCTGCAGAAACATCCAGTGGTATCTTAGAAAATTTATAATCCGCCCCTGCAGTCGGGAAAACGCCCAGGCCAAATCCCCTGTAATAGGAATAACTGGAGAAAGTATTGAATGCGGTTGCCCCTCCGCCAACAAACCATTGTAACCCGGGCACCGCACTTATTTTAACATGGTATTGGAGGCTTAATGAACCGGAAAGGTTGAACCAGTTGTAACCGATAATACCATAATCCCGAAACCCGATATTCGCTTCCAGCGCAAGTGGGCTGCCTAAAAATGTTTTGAAAGAAAGCGATGCCAGGTCGTAATACCCATCGCCGATGCGCAACCCAATGGCGCTTTTGTACGTTGATTTCTCCTGAGCCTGTGTCATAAAATGGACGGATGACAAAACAATAACAAAACATAAAACCTTTTTCATAATTTTTGTAATTTGAAAGTAAAGTGTGGAATGAAAAAAATGTGTTGATCGTTATTTATTTTGGGAAAGTAATTTTCCTGATCATTTTATTTCCATAATCCGCCACATATAAATTACCCTGCGCATCAAAGCAAAGGTTCGAAGGCTGGTTAAACTGTGCCACTTTGGGGTCACCATCTTTGAAACCCGCATCAGCTGTTCCCGAAACAGTAGTTACTGTTCCATCAGGTGTCATTTTTCTGATCATATTATTATACACATCGGCGATATATATATTTCCATCCGGCCCTATACAAAGGCCCATCGCACCGCCAAAAGTAGCGGTAGTACCTTTTCCGTTAGTAAAACCATTGTTGGCATTTCCTGCAACGGTTGTGACCTGACCGTTTGATATTTTTCTGATTCTTGGGGGATCTGCTACATAAATATTTCCGTTGGCATCAGCACAAAGGCCAGTAATACCCAGTCCATTAAATTTAGCTATGGCAACAGGGCCATCCTGGTATCCTGCCGTATCACTTCCGGCAAATCTTGAAACTACCCCACCCGGAGTGGTTTTAGCAATTCCTTCTTCACCAAGTTGGTTAGCGCTGTATATGTTTCCGTTTGCGTCAATACAAATCGCCTGGGGTGCAATAATTACATTATTGTATACATCACTGCTGGAAAATTTGGTTGAAACTCCCGAAGGCGATATCCTTTTTATATCGCACATATAATCGGCTACATAAATGTTCCCCTGTGCATCAATACAAAGTGCAGAAGGATCTGTAAACGTTGCTGATGTTCCTGTGCCGGGTTCACAACCGGGGTTTCCATCCGACCCGGCAAAAGTCGAAACAACGCCAGATGGCGTTATCTTAGCGATATAAGAACCTGTCGGGATGGCAGCGTAAACGTTCCCCTGTGCATCAACGGTAACTCCCGTTGGCCCAAAATCAAATGTACCGTTGGTACTATTACCCCCTGCAAGTGTGGTAGTGTAAATAGTGGATGCTGAATCTGTGCCCCCACCCGTATTATTGGTTCCGTTACTTTTTTTGCAAGACGGAATAACTATTACTAAAAAGCATAAAAAAGATACTGCAAAAATGGGTTTTATGTTCATAATAGCATTTGCTTTTTTTATTACTGTAAATACTTGTACAGGAACAAGCCCGAATATTTTTGAAAGGTTCATAAAAACTGATTTAGTTGTTTGCCACTTTATTTATCCAAAGATGATACCGGCAGAAACGATTATTGAAAACAAACCGATGAACATATACTGAAAACCGACGAAGGAAATTCGGTCATCCCGGATAAACCAATTTCAAGAGCCTGTATTGTCATGAAAATTTCAGCCATACTTACATGGATAATATTTGACCCTGACACCTCAAACCAGCTATGGCATTAACAAGACAAGGATTAATTATATATTAATTTATTTCAAAAAAGTACGATGGCTATTTGCAAAAAACTTAAGACGCTACTTTTATCATTATTACCTCCGCTGCAAATCAAATTTTCCGTCCGTTATTTCAATATGCTGCGGATTGGCATTGCCACCATTATACCTGTTGAACTTTCCGGCGAATGTGCCGGTTATATGATTTTGGCTGTATGAGGTAACCGTGATGGTTGCATCATTCGCAGTATATGTAGCACCTTGCGGGTTATAATAATTAATGATACAATTCAAATCGCCGCTTGCATCGCTTTTAATTTTTGTCGTGCCGCTTTTTTTAAATTCGAATTGAAATCCTTCTTTTTTAATATCGCCGTCCAATACTTCTATTCCATCTTTCGGGCCATTGGGATCAACACCCAGAGAGATTTCAAAAAAACTTTGAGCCACTTTAAAGGTTTTAGATACACCATCAATGGAGCAGGTAATAGTGCCTTTGTCGCCATTTGAAGAGTTTGCAGAAGTTGTCGTGTTTGCCGTCTTATCATTTTCTGTAGATGTAGAATTAGCAGCAGCACCGGATGAATTACCACATGATATTATTACCATGCAATACAAAATCATAATAAATAGTTTGTTCATAATTTTTTAATGAATGATTATTGAATGTTTATTTTACTGAATGCCAGATGAGGATTTAAGAAATTACTTCTGCGAATAAGATGAGTAAGGCAAATCAAATCTTCCATCAGTTACCGTTACATCTTTATCATCTTTTTCATTCCTCAATGTTCCTGAAAATGTTCCCTTTACTCCGGATGCATCCGAAGAAGTGATAGTTACCAATACGAAATTGATAACACCCGGGCTTGTTTTGATAACTGCATTGGCCGTGTTGTTGCCACTGTTCGCAGAAAATTCTTTAGCATCAATTTTGCAATAAAAATTCTCGGCGTTCCCAATATCTGCATTCGATTTATTATCCTGCTTTGTAACAGCATTATTTGCAGAGCCAGATGAACTGTTGCATGACATTACAACTATAGTTACAAGAATCATTATTCCTGCAATAAATTTTTTCATGTTATTAATTTTGAGTATAATGATTTGTTTATTATTTCATTAAAAAATACAGCTCAGTAGTTTTATCTTCTTTATAACCGGCCGGTACACTGAAAACCGAATCGGGAATATCTTTCCTGGCGATACTGTACAACTCTTTCGTCACTTGCGAATCGGCATCATGCATCACTGCTTTAATAATAGCTCCTTTACAATTCATCTGTTGCAGCTTATTCTCCATTTCTGTTGTAAACGGAGAAATAATGGTTTGAACAGAACTTTCCAGCAAAGCAGCGCCGGGTGGCTCCATGCTGCGCCAGATGTCCATATCAATCTTCATGGTTTGATGCATGAAAACAGAAGTGCCGGTTATTTTTGCATGCACACAGTTAAACCCGTGCAGCTTTTCTTCACCTGCCTTTGTTACGGTAATTCCGGTTACTTTATAATTAGGTTCATCAATAATTTCTTTTGCTTTTTCTTCCGTATAAACCTGGTGGTCATTATTGATAATGGTTCGTGTGTATGTATCATTCAATAAAAATGAATAATGAGCTTCCACTCCGACTGCTGCAAGTTTTCCAAAACCTTTGAACAACACATTCCATTGCTTCGTTTGCCTTTTCGTGGCCGCCAGTGAAAATGCAACCCCGTTTTTTTGTTGTTTGAAAATAGAGCCCCCATAATATTGATACAACAAATCATTTCCATTACCAGTTACCGGAATAATATAATTATCGGGCAGTGGGTCGTGATACAAAACAGAAGTATCATTTGCCGGAAGGCTTGTTTTATTCGTATCTAAAAGCTTCGCTATTGAGCTTAACTGAGAAAGCGAGCTGTCAATTTTTGTTGCTGCGTTTTCGGATTTATTAAAAGATGTATCTGCTACTTTATTTATTGATTGATCAGAATCTGCCGCAGGTTTATTTTGATGGCTGCTACTGTTGCAGGAAGCAATGGTAAATACAATCATTACAAATGCACACAAAACGATATGATTTTTTATAGTCAACATTAATGATTGCTTTATTCAGCGTTATAAAGTTTTTTCCAGTCAGCAGATGTAGAAAATGGTATATCGAATCTTCCATCTGTTACCTGGATTTTTTGCTTTGATTTCCCATTGCCTGACCCGGACAAAGTGTATGTTCCTGAAAAAGTTCCTGACACCCGAACATCATTGATAGAAGTAATGGTAACAGTTAGGGGATCATCTACATAATTAACTGCATCATCAGTAATATATCCAGCGACGCTACTTGTTGGTGTTGCAGTAATGGTAGTTGTACCAATTTTTCCGGGAACTTCAAACTCCAGTTTTTCACCGATGTTATCCAGGTTTGAAAGACGAAAAGATATTTTTCCTTTATCATCACCGGTCAACCGGAAGGCCGCATTGATGTTCTGATCTGTTCCTTTTCCGGAAATTTCTTTTCCATCCAGCTTGCAGTAAAAGCTGGCAACATCAGTATCCTGCGAAGCTGTTAATACAGCTGCCGGGTTACTATTCGAGGTTGTGCTACTGCCTTTGCCGGATGAATGGCTGCATGCTGTTGCTGTAAGCAGGCAAAAGATTGATATGATAATAATGTTTTTCATGATTTCATTTCATTTAATTTAAAATCAGTTTTTGATATGCCTGGAATTAAAATGATGAAGGCGTTCCTTCATGTGTATTTTGAGTCGCGGAACTGTTGCTGCACGAATAAAGTATAACACGGCACGCATAGCAGAAAATAAAGTTGAATGCATTTGCATATACATGCATTTATGAGTTACAAATTAAATCGGCCTTAAATTTCCCGTTGAGAATGGAATATCAAATTTGCCATCAGAAACACTGATCTCACTCTTGTAGGGTTTGTTGCGGGAGTCATCGCTCAGTTTGAATGTTCCGGAAAATGTTCCCGAAACTCCCGAAGCTGTTATCTTATCTATTTTAACATTTACTTCTTTAATATTGTATATCGCGAAATTGTCTGCACTTCTGAGATTAAAATCAAGCCGGATATAGCAGCCGCAATCATCCTCTGTTTTTTCATTTATTAAAACCGGCCCCACTTTTTCCGGAATGTAAAACCGCATAGTATAAAAATCGTCACCCTTTTTTTCTGATAACAAATCGAACAGAAGGAATTTACTGGTTCCATTATTCCCGGTATAATGAAAAGCAGTATTAGATAACTGCAGCTCGCCGGTTTCTCCACCACTAACATGAACACCATCAATAGTGCAGGAAAAATTGGAATTAACCGAGGCTATAGCATTGCTTTTATCGGCATTAACATTATTAGCACCGTTGCTCCCACATGCATAAAGGAGAACAATAACCATAGCGGATGCAAAAAATAAGTAAGAATGTTTCATCCTGAATAGTTTTAATTATTAAAAAGCTAAATATTATACGTACCTGATATACAAACCAATCACAATAGCTTTAGTAAAAATTTATACACAAATATGCCCGGTATAACAACAGCCTGTAGAAAGAAACCGACGAAAGTAAAATTGTAATCGCTGAAAATCTAAATCTAATGATCCCAAGTCAGCGTAGCAGACAGCAGTTTGCTTTCTTGCTGAGAAAAAGATATTTGCACATGAATGGGGGAAGCCAGGTCCTTTACAATTTGAAGCCCAAGGCCTGAGCTTTTGCTGCTTATTTGCTTATTTTGAAGTGATGCATTCAGCATATCCGCTGTGCCCGGATCTGCCGGGTTAACTACAGACAGGCTGTTATTATTATTTGAAATTAAAATTTCACTTCCTTCATCACTATACTTAATTGCATTCTGCAGGAGGTTGCGGAAAATGACCGTTACAAAATTCTCATCCGTATTTCTGATAAAATCAGGGTTAACATTATTTCGTATCAGTATATTTTTTTCCATTAACCGGGGCTGCATAAAATTGATCTCTTTTGCCATTGTTTCTGAAATGTTTACAGGCACAATTTGCGGTTTGAAATACTGCATCTGGCTTTTACTCCATAACAAAACATCTTCCATAACTTCAAGCAGGTTCTCTGAAGCAGTTTTTAATTTTTCTTCGTACTTTTTAAAAGCCTCCCCATTAATCAATTCAGGTTTTGCCTTTTGAAGCTTCAACCACTGAACAATCTGGCTGACCGGCGATCTTAGGTCATGGCTGATGATTCCAAACAATTTTGCCTTGGTGTCGTTGGCCACTGATAGTTCCTGATTTAATGCATCAAGCCGGTTATTTCTGTCATTAAGCAGCCTATTATTCTTTTCTTTATTCCGATAAATAAAATACAGCAACAATGAAATTGTCCCCAATGCACTTAGCCCGATAATCAACAATAATTTTGTACGGGAAGCATTTTGAAGTTCCAGTACATTCAAACGGTTCTCTTTGTCCAGTGAAGCAATACGTTGTTCTTTCTGAGTGGTTTGATAACGCGTCTCCTGGTCTGCAAAATTTCTTGAGATTTTTTCCTTGGTGAGGGAATCTGAAAATGAAATATATTGCTCATAAACGTTCAGTGCTTCCTTTAAATTACCTGATTTTTTTTCCGCCAACGCCAAATACTTCAATATATCCGCATATTGTTCCCTGCTGATTTGCCGGGCAACCGGTAATGATTGTGTAAACAATGAAATCGCCTTAACCGGTTCACCTGTTTGTTCATAATACCTGCCGCTGATCATTTGCGACTGGTAAATCAGGATCGGGGATTTGCTTTTTGCCGATAAGCTATCTGCCTTGTTTATAAAAGGAAGTGCTTGACGGGGTAAATTTTTGTCAAGATAATATTGAGCGATATTCATACTTGCAGAAACCATTTCAGAAGGAACAATTGGGCTGTTTTGCGTTGCAGCTTCCAGTTTTTTTTCATATGCAAGGGCCGAATCAATATTCCCCAACAGCGAATACACTTCAGTAAAAGCGCTGAGAAACCTGATACCTACCAACGGAGAAGCGTTTGCATATCGCCTTCCCTCCTTCAGAATGGCAAGGCTTTTTTCCAGTACGTCAGTATTCTGGTATTGTTTGGCCAACAGATAGCATTGAATCGCATAATCAGCTTTTAGCCTTACATCAGTTGTAGTGTCAATTTTCTTTTTTCGCAGTTCTACGCTTTTTAAAAGATAATCCTGCGCAGTACTGTAGTAAGACTTTTGCTGATAATAACTGCCCATAGCAGAATACCCGTCCTGCAAAATCTTTTCATTTTTTGAAGTATCAATAATTAACTGAAGTATATTTTTACAGCTATCCACTTTATCTTGCTGCCTAAGTTGAAAATCCACAGGAATAAGCGCCACACATGCATCAGCTATCAGTTCAGCAGATTTTGCTTTCTGAGCTTCATATAATGACTGATAAAAATAGTACTGGGCGCTGTCAAATTTTACCTGATAATAGGCACCAAAGCCTGCATAAAAGAAAAAACGTGAACGGTTGTACGCATCGTTGCCACCAGCCAGTTCCACTCCTTTCAATGCCGCTGCTTCCATTGTTGCATAATTATTTCTGGCCCCATTACTGTTGATGCGAAATGACTCGCAATAAGATATCCAGTTCCTGATTGTATCTTGTTTACTACGAAATTGCGACAAATCGGGCGGCTGGCCGGAAGCCTGGAATACTATACTAACTGACAAAGAAAATACGGTTACAATAAGCAGGTTTTCTACGCGCATACTTATCTGTTAATAAAGTGTTTTTGCAAAATATCTTTATACATTTTGCCAATAGGAAGTTCATACATGCCGATAATAATGATACCGGTTTTTACTGCTTCAATTTTATCCTGATTGACCACATAACTTCTGTGAATTCTTAAAAACTTTTCTTTCGGAAGCTTATTCTGCATTCCGGTAATAGTTTCCAGCACCAGATAATTTTTTTTTACAGTAACAATCTTGGTATAATCTTTCATGGCTTCGAGATACAATACTTCCGACAGGTCAATTTTATACTTATCATACCCTTGCTTGATAACAATACGATTTGATTCCAGTTCTTTAGTAAATGCATACGCATTCTGTTTTAACTCAAAAAAATCACGAAGCCTTAATGCGCACCGTTCAAAGCGTTGCTCACTCAATGGTTTCAACAAATAATCGAAGGCTTCGAGTTCATAACCTTCGAGGGCAAATTCGGGATGCGAGGTAATGAATACCGGTACAATTTTTTTCCCGGAAACAGCTTTAATAAAATCAATACCCGATATTTCAGGCATTTCAACATCTGCAAAAATGATATCGGGGTTACAACGTGACACCAACTCCATTGCCTCAATAGCATTAGAACAACTTCCGGTCTTAGACAGAAAACTGAATTTTGACGCTTCTGCTTCCACCGAAATCCTGCTCAGCTCATCATCATCCACAATTATGTATTTGTATTGAAACCCCATACAAGGAATACCTGATTTTTAAACTGCGACAGAAATTTAAACGATTGAAACTAATTTTCCCATTAATCCCTCCTCAACACGATAATTACAAAGTTGAGGACTGTAAAAATTATACTCACTACATCAAAATGTAGTTTCAAAAAGCGAACAAAAAAGATCATCTGCCTTTTTTATTCATTAATTCAAAACGGGAATGCACCTGGAGAATTTCATAAATATTTTTCACATGATACCTTACTGTATCAATAGATATCGAAAATTTCTCAGCGATCATTTTATAACTCATGCCGGAAACAATACTGTCCAAAATTTCCTTTTGCCTTTCACTAAGCTGATTTTCATTTTTATTCGCAGTAAATTTTATTTTCGACCGGAACAGCTCAAGAGTCTTGGCTGCAATAGCCGGCGTCATTGGGGCTCCGCCGGAATAAACTTCCTGAATGGATTCGAGCATTTTTGCCGGTGGTGTTTTTTTCAGAATATACCCTTCTGCTCCGTTTTGTATTGCATTGAAAATTTTATCATCATCTTCAAAAACGGTTTGCATAATCACATGAGTGCCCGGAAAATGCTGCGTAATCAGTGCTACCGCTTCAATTCCGTTAACGCCGGGCATATCAATATCCATCAACACCACTTCAGGTTCGCAGCGCTTCAGTTTAAAAATCAAATCGTTTGCATTATCAAATGCGCCAACACAGGAAAAGCCTATAGTGCCATTTATCAATTGATAATAACTATCACGTAATAAATAATTATCTTCGAAAACAGCAACTCTGATATTCTTTTCCATTATTGCAAAAATGCATTCGTTTTAAATGATTCGGCTACATGGATATGTAGCGCCTCTTACTTAAATGGAAGCGACAATTCCAACCTTGTGCCTTTTGCTTGCCAGCTTTTTATAAGCAACGTTGCGCCTATTTCTTTAGCCCGGTCGTTCATATTTCTCAATCCGTTACCCCGGTTATTTTTTTGTTCTGCATCAAAACCACAACCATCATCAGTGATAATCATGATCAGCTTTTCCTGCTCAAATGCCAGTACCACATTCACTGTCCGGCACATGGAATATTTATATGTATTATTAATTGCCTCTTTAAAAATGAGATAAAAATTTTTCCTTTTCTCCATGGCAAGATTAATTCCTTTCACTTTTTCATCAATACTAAACTGAAGCAATATGTTTTTTCCTGATAAAATTTCACCCGCAAAATATTGCATCCGCTGAATAATTTTTTCAAAATGATCGTTTTTAGGGCTTATTGCCCAAACAATATCATTCATATTATCAATCATATTTCGCGACACAATACCTATTTTATCCAGCAAGTCTTTTGTAGCGGCTGTATTTTCCTTTAATTGCCTACCGGCAATTTCACTATACACTGAAATACTATTTAAAGTAGAGCCGATGTCATCATGCAAGTCGCTTGCAATTTTCTGGCGCATTTTTGAAAGCTCCGCTTTATTTGCTTTTCTATAATTGTATACAAAATAAATAATCAGCACTGTTAAGATAGCCCAAAGTGAATAAGTCCACCAGGTCTGCCACCATGCAGAACTGACAACAATTATAAGGGCGGTAATGCCTGCTGATTCAATTCCATCCCTGTTTCTTGATTTTACCTTGAACACATATTTTCCCGGGTTCAGGTTTGCATACATCACTGACCGCTGTTTTCCGGCAGCCACCCAATCTTTATCTGCTCCATCTAATTTGTAATAATATTCAAAATTTTTTCTCCCAATAAATGACAAGGAACCAAAATCGATGGCAATCGAATTTTGTGTATGGACGAGATACAACCTGCCAAGCTGCATTACAGAATCAACCGAAATATCGTTTTGAGAAATCCTGATTGCTGTAATAGAAACATTTTTAGGCGGTATTTTCTGACTAATATTATCCGGATTAAAACAGATAATGCCGGAATTTGCCGCAATCAGCATAGCACCGTTTTGAAGTTTATAAAAAGCCCGGTCAAAACTAAAGTCTTTAATACCATCTTCAATTCCGTATTTAGTAAATTTCCAGGAAACCATATCCAGCCTTTCGATGCCTTCATTTGTCAATATCCATAAATCATGTTCGTTGTGCGCAAGTACTCCATAAACCACATTTGAAGAAAGGCCCTGATCCGTATTAAAAAATCGTTTGCCTTTTGTTTTCATATTATAAATAAAAAGACCTTGCCCGAGACTACCCCCGATGATGAGCGAATCATTAACTATAGAAAATGACAGTACGTGAACCCCTGCAAATGCCGTTTCGGCAACATCTTTCATATCAGGATCAAAACGAATGAGCCGATCGTTTCCTGTAGACACCCAAATGTTATTTGCATTGTCAACACAAAGACCGTCGATGGCATGATTATTTTTCTCTTCGTTCTTATATAAATTTTTATAAAGAAAAAATTTATCACTCTCCACATCCCACTTTCCTAAAAATCCGCTATGCAGTCCAAACCAAAAATTATTTCTTTTGTCTTTGGCTATTGACATAATTGTCTTTTTTTCAAATTCAGGCACATATTTATTTTTGAATTGCCCGGTAGAAGTATTTAAAACGGAAAGCATGGCATACTGGCATCCAACCCATATTCTCCCCCGGCTGTCTTCCGCTACTGACCAGGTTTTATTCAACGGCTCGCCTAAAGAGTAAATATTATTTTTTTGATTCGTATAATGCCTGATGAGATTGAAATTGCTGTCGAAGCGGAAAACCCCCGCACCCCATGTAGTTATCCATATTTCTTTATTACTGCTTTCAAAAAACGAAGTAATATTTGAGCTGAAATCAGAAACCGATGTATCGGTTTTAATATTTAAATATCTAAATTGATGCATACCGGGGTTGAAGATATTCATACCCATGTCTGTATTTACCCAAATATTTTTTTCATTGTCTAAAAAAATATCATATCCTTCACTTTCATAATGCAGGCCATATTCAGAACCGTTGTCTTTTTGAATAAAAGAAAAACTATGCATTCTTTTGTCGAACCTGATTATGCCTGTATAAAAATCCGAAGTAAACCAAATTGCATTCCCATCATCTGTCAAATCAAAAACCGCTGAGTTTGGCAAATTTGTTTTGCCTTTATGCCTGTTGTGAAGGATGTTGTAATATATGATTTTTCCATTATCAGGGTTATACATGCACAAATCGCCGATATAGTTGGATATCCATAAGTTGTTATCGGCATCAATTTTAAAAAGAGAAATGGGGTTATCATGACCGAATAAGTTTAGCAGGTTTACATCAGGCACTTTTCTGAACTTTTGCAAGTTGCAATCAAAATAAACCATCTCATGGGGTAATTTATCGAGTATAATCCAGAACCCGTTTCTTCTTTTGTCGTATACGGTATGCCTGAAATCTTCATCCATAGTTTCTACAAAAACAGGTTTCCCGGATGTGTAATCATACCGGAAAATATTTCTGCTGCTGATAATCCACATGTTTTTCTTTGCATCTTTAAAGACATTGCATACATTGCTATAGTTGCTGTCTGCCGCATCACCCATGTATAATCTCTCCAACCTGCGCTCATTTCTTTTAAGAATCAAAATTCCTTCAGAACCCCTTACCCAGATATTTTTTTCTTTATCCTCAATTGGTTTTACCGACCAGTTTGTTTCATAGGCCCTTTTATTTTTAAAATTGTATTTATAAGTAATAAAATCTTTTCCGTCAAACCTTTGTAATGCAGTGGCAGAGGCGAACCAGTAGTAACCTTCTGAGTCCTGGAAAGTGCTGACCTTAGCAGCAGGCATCAAACCATCTTCTACAGTTAGATGCTGAAAAAGATATTTTGACTGGGCAAAAACAGGAATTTGCAACCACAGCAGAAAGCAAAATAATATAAGGCGCATACAATTTATTTCGCCTGTGAGTAGATGTATTAGAGTACAATTTAAAAAAAATGAACAAGAAGCTATATCATTTTTTGAGAAAGTTTCGGCGAATTGCTGCTTTTCTCAGATAACCCGTATAGGCATAACCGAAAGCAATTTACCTATAGCTTATGTAATAACCATATGTGTATTAAAACGGGTAAGCGACAAATTTCAATTATACATAAAGAATGATGTGACGTAGCCTGAGCAAGTAAACGCCTTATGCATTTTTGTTATTTGAGTAAAAATTTATCATACAACAGCTCAATCCTTTTTATACCTGATATTCCGGTATTCCACTTTCATTTCCGGCAAAACATGTACCTGCAAACCGATTATACCTTCAAATTTGCGGTTGACGGTATCATTGTCAATTGTTTCGCTCATTAATATCCCGTTGATATAATGTTTCATATCGTTTCCCTTGGCAACGATATAAATTTCATTCCAGTCGTTTACTTTGATATGCGCTTTTAATGAATCGGAATTCCCAACAGAATCAATAATGATCGGTTTCTGGTTTGTTTCCAATTTTGCTTTCTGTCCACGCATTGCTAAAAATCCTCTACTGCGTTCTTCATAATTCTGTCCTGTATATTGATTTGCCCCATCTATATCTGCCTGGTAACCTTTCACTGCAAAAGGAATATCTTTTAATTCTTCACTACGGTATTGTACGCCACTATTTCCACCGGCGCTAATCCTGTATTCAGCTTTGAATTCAAAATCGGAAGGCTTTTGTGCACGCCAGATAAGAAATGTATTTGTTTTGATTTGTTTGGTTGGCGTTACTTCGCCAATAAAACTGCCGCTGTCAATTCTCCAAACACTGGTATCGCCTTCCCAACCATTAAAAGTTTTGCCGTCAAAGATTTGCGTGAAGCCATCTTTATCCGTGCTGTCCGTTTTTGTTGCCGAAGCATCTGCATTGTTTGTAGTTGAATTGTTACAACTTGTTGCAAAAACAGTGCATATCGTAAATCCGACCATTGCTGCGAGGATTTTGAAGAAATTATTCTTTAGCATTTTTATTGATTTGGTTTTTGTAAATACAAATTATTCGTACAAAAAAACATTCAACACTCAACATTCAATATGCAACACTCAGGTAAAATACATTTTTAAAATTTTGCATCTTGAAAATACTCAACTGTATTCATTTGAAAATTGATTATTGAATATTGAGTGCTCAATGTCTCCCTGTATTTAATTTTCAACTCCTGTATTTTTCCACGTTCCGGATTTGGCAGATTGTTGCACCGCATCACAAACTTTTTGCGTTTGATGTGCTTCCACAAAAGTTGGTGAACAGGGTTCGCCGGTTTCTAAAGCTTTCAAAAAATCTGCAACCTGGTGCACGAATGAATGTTCATAACCAATGCCAAGCCCGGGCACCCACCATTTATCCATGTACGGTTGATCTCCGTCTGTAACATGTATGGAACGCCATCCTTTTACGTTCGATTCATCAGCATTATCAAAATATTCGAGACGATTGAGGTCATGCAAATCCCAACGTATAGAAGCATTCGCACCATTGATCTCAAATGTATAAAGCGCTTTGTGCCCACGTGCATATCGGGTGGATTCAAACAATCCCAATGAGCCATTATTAAAATGACAAATGAAAGAACACGCATCATCGATCGTAACTTCCTGCACTTTGCCTGTGAGTTGGTGCATGCGTTCTTTCACAAAAGTTTCCGTCATTGCCGTAACATCTTTAATACCACCATTCATCCACATGGCTGTATCAATACAATGCGAAAGCAAATCGCCAAGCACGCCTGAACCTGCAACTGCCGCATCCATTCTCCATAAACCTTCACCACCTTGAGGAAGGTTTGCGTTGATCGTCCAATCTTGTAAAAAATTTGCACGGTAATGAAATATCCGTCCAAGTTTTCCTGAGTCAACTATTTTTTTTGCGAGAGTAACTGCAGGCAAGCGGCGATAATTATACCATACCGTATTTTTTACTCCGGCTTTTTCAATCGCATCCACCATGGTTTGTGATTCTGCAAGATTTCTGGCAAGAGGTTTTTCACAAAGAATCATTTTACCTGCAGCTGCAGCAGCAATCGCGATCTCAGCATGAAAATCATTCGGCGTGCAGATATCTACCGCATCAATATCATCACGTTCAATTATTTTTTTCCAGTCTGTTTCTGTGGATTCATATCCCCATTGTTCTGCAAATGCTTTTAGTTTTTCTGCATTACGTGCACAAACCGCTTTTAATACCGGGCGATATTCCAAAGCAGGGAAAAAATCCCCAACTCGTTTATATCCGTTTGTATGTGTCCTGCCCATAAAACCGATTCCAATCAATCCAATGCGCAGTTGTTTTTTTTCTTTCATGTTGTGAATGTTTTAATTTTTTCTATGGGTTAAAACCCGGAGCTAGTCGAAATTTCATGCATTGTCAATTATCCATTATCAATTCACCATTCACTACTCACTCCGCTTCGTACCATCCGTGTGCATTTCTTACACTGATCATCGCTGCCAATATATCATTCCATGTCTGTTGTTTTTCCATCACCGCATTCGGGAACATGCAGCCATCCCAACAGATATGCCTAAACGCTTTCGTAAGGTTACCGTTTTCATCGCGAAGCCAATAACCAGCATCATGAGCGATATTTAATTTTCCATTCGGGTCTTTTGGCTGGCAATGGCGGCCTGTTTTATCGTGTGCACCAGACCCGAAAACTGTCCCGTCATTTTGTGCAACGTGAAAATCTATTGTCCATGGACGAAGTGCATTTGTCATTTTTTTAAACGCCTTATCTAATGTTTCGCGATCGTTCCAATCAAAATTTTCCGGCAGCAACCTATCTTCAGGACTATTATATCCAAGAAGATAAAGCAGCGTGTGCGCCATATCAGCCTGGAAACCTATATTAGGCCGGCCAACTGCTTCGAGCGTATCGATCATCGCTTTCCAACTGTGCATTCCGCCCCAACAGATTTCCCCTTCCGCTGCGAGCTTCTCTCCGTAATCAGCGGCGACATCACATGCTTCACGAAAAGTTTGAGCAATCAATTTTGTATTATTCACCGGATCAGCAGACCATGATTCAGGATTTGTTGCCGAATCTATCCGCACAATTCCATTCGGGCGAATACCAAGCTCACGCAATTTTTTTCCGAAGCGGCAACTCTTGCGTACTTGTTCAACGAATTGGTTTCTGGCTTCGCGTGTTCCCATTGCAGAACCACCGGCAGGGGGCCAGATCGGAGCAACTATACTTCCGATTTCTAAATTGAGCGCTGAAATTTTATCAGCAAGTTTTTTTATACCATCATCAGAATCATCAATATTAAAATGCACATCGAACAAGCCAATGTCGATGCCATCGAATTTTACTCCATCCACTTCTGCATTTGCAGTGAGCGTTAATAATGTGTCGAGGGAAATACAGGGTTCTGAACCATCGCCTTTTCCTACAACGCCGGGCCATGTTGCGTTGTGGAGTTTTGGATAATTGTTTGCTTGCATATCGTTAGATTAAAATTGAATTAATAATTTTCAAATTTTATTTTCATCATCATTTAGATAAAAATTTTCTTCAGCAATTTAATTCATCAATGTTTTCTGTTCTTTTTTGCTTCGCCAAAAAGAACCAAAAAAGGCGATCTGAAAATGATGTACAGCCCGTTTTCGGAAGAAGCTTCGATTAAACTTTTGTACTACTGTGATGATGGACATTTGTTCTCTGATCGATTTATAATAGGCAAGAATCATTTTGTAACAACCTATCAAGTTAAATTATAAAACTAAATCCGGATTGCCTGGCCCAAAATGTTTGAGCATCACAATCGGATCTGTTTTTGATTCGTTCACGATTTTCACTCCTTCCATTGCGGCTTTTTCAGAAACAAAATATTCATCGTGTGTAAGCTGCCCGAAATGTATTGATGATGGAGTTTCAATATCCCACACGCCCATCTTGCCATGCCCTTGCATCATGATCATTCCATAAGCTGCTGCATCCTTAATCGTTACTGTTTGTCCCGGAAATACAGTTAATTCTTTTGCGCTGTACGCAGCGTTTTTATAACAGATCCATTTATCCGAATAACCATCTTGTTGCATCTCTTCTTCATTCTTAACTGGCTTCGGACGCATGAAATGATTTTGCGCAAAGTGTGTATCAACATTCGGCTCCCAATCTATCACTTCCAGCAAATGTTCATAGTTGCCGATTTTATCCGGCGGTGTATTTTTCCAAAGCAGTTCTTCAGGGATGATGACATTGTTCACCAATGATTGGTACATCGCAAAAACATCTGAAGCTTTTTGCGGCTCATACGTACATAAACTTCCCGGCGCATGCAATATTCCCGGCGGCACATCCCAACCTGTGCCCGGTTCCAGGCGATGCGCGTGTGAAATATTTGTGATCTTATTATCGCCTTTGCTGAAATTTTTCAAGCATTCCAGCACTTCATCTTTTGTTGTTCCGGGGTTAAATCCAAAAAACGTATACGGAAAATCTCCTCCATGATTATTCAGTTGCGGCGGGAAATAATATGCTTCCGGTTTTCCTAATTGTCCTGTAAGTTTTGCATGTTCATCACGATGATGCACATGATGTGGCAACGGCCCGAGGTTATCAAAAAATTTCGAATACATTGGCCATGCTTTGTATTCATTCCATAATCTTGAACCAATTATTTCACTTCCCAATTCACTGATGGCCTCTCTCAAAACAATTTGCGTTATTGTATTTCCATCTTTATAAACAATATGGCTCAAACCTTCATTCTTGCTTGTTAAGGGGCCGTTGTCTGCAGGTGTTGTTGATGATAACCAGCGTTCGTCAATGCCACCACGTATGCCACCTAATGCATAATAATCATCCTGGTGAAGTTTGATTCGTCGCCCGGGAATGCAAAATGACCGTGGCACCCATGTTGGCGACAAACGTAAAATCCCATTGCCTTGCTCTAAAGCTTTTTTTGCGAGTTGTTGTTTTTCCATTGGCGTGTTGAAGTTTTTATTTAAGCGATCGTCAGAAACGTGAATGGTCAATGGTGAATAATGAAATATAAAATTAATTTACGAACTATTGGTCATTCACGATTCACAACTCACTATTCACCGTTCCCCATTGACGGTTCACCATTCAGTATCAAATTCTTTCAGGAAATGTTTTATTCTTCCCGTATCTGATAATATTTCTATTTCAAGGTCGTAATTTCTTTTTTCTCCCGGAGGAATAAACAAAAGTGTTTTTTCTTCCCTTGCTTTTGCTTGTCCGTTTAATGGATGCGTGCTTGGTTCGATGCCTGTCACGTATTCCCCTTTACCCCAATGTTGCCAGTTGACCAACCATGGCAATTGCTTTTTATGGAACCGCATCGAAAGTGCCAGGTTGATTTTTGAATTGTACAAACCACACACACATTTTCCTTCCGCATCGGAATCGATATCAATAATACCAACTTCTTCTCCATTGCCTGAATGCTCTTTTATCGGCGGAAGGCATTTCCGGAAATTATTTTTCTCAGTGAAAATGATATTATCCGGTTTTTCGAAACGCGGTTTCCATTCTCCTTTCCAAAGTATATCCGTTTCTTCATCAACAAGCGGCCATCCGAAATTACAATGATATAATAACATGTGCGGAGCAGCAGTATTACCTCGGTTGAACACTTCATCATGAATGGTGATGGATGCGCTTCCAATCTTCCCAGAAATGGTTCTTCTCAATTCAAAACAAGGGCCGAAAATAACTGAGCTCCTGATAACACCGGTAATGCTCATGTCCAATTTTCCGTTTGCAGGATCGGGTTGAATGATGGAAATAATTTCTGCAGGTGTATTGCTGATTTCACCATGAAGCCCGCGTTCGCCATACGCATCTTTTTCCGGGCCACCAACATGCGAAAGCCCGCAGGTAGTGAGTAATCCACCACCGAATGTACGCAACCAATCAATCCCTTTATCAGAAAATGGTTGTGGCGATGTGATACCTGAATGGCTCAACCAAACCAGGCTATATTGGTTAAAAAACGCATCTGCAATATCCATCGCACGGTCAATGAGCACCTTATAACGGAGACCAGTACCCGTATTTATCCATGCAATGCGGGTGCCTCTGCCCGCACCATTATCCAGCACGGAAGTTTCAATTCCGCCAACCTGTGCGTGATTGGAAATTTTTCCATCCCAATCGGGAAGTGTTTGCAAGGGCATATCGCAATTATTTTTTTGCAGAGAAAATAGAATCCTGCGGATTGCCGCCTGCCTTCAGGTAGGCCAACAGGTCTTTCAGTTCTTCTGCATTCAAACGATTTATTAATCCGGGAAGCATTACAGAAATTTCGGATAACCGTGTCCGTAAGACATCCTTCTTTGCAATCTCGCGAAGCGATTGCGGTGCAAAAGGGTTCTGCGAGATATAATATTTATCTGCATCCTCATTCATCAATCTTCCGATGACAGAACTTCCATCTTTCAGATAAAAAACTTTTGCAGCAAACTGGTCTGAAATAGTTTTGCTCGGGTCAACAATCGCAACCAACATGTCCTTATAAGAAAAGCGTGTACCCAACTGCGTTAGGTCTGGTCCGATTGTTCCGCCTTCGCCGCGCATGGTATGACAGGTGCTGCACAGGCATGCTGCAAACATTGCCTTGCCTTGCGCAAAATTTCGGTTGCTCAATCCATCTTTCAACAGTGCCATTGCAGTATCCACTTCCCAGTCTTTGCCCGGCCCTTTTGGCTGAACAGCATTTGCTGCGAGCCCCATGTGTGCACGGGTAACAATGGAATCGCCGGAAATTGTATTGAAGTAAGCAAACTTATCTTTCGGAACATTCTTTAATGCATTTTTCCGTGCAAGGTCAATAAAGCCTATAAAACTATGGCCGCCTTTATATCCGAATGCTTTATAAAACCACTGAAAATATTTTTCACGAAGCTCCGGTGTCCATCCGTTTTTTGCTTCGCTTAATGCAACTGCATAATAAGTTTGTTGTTGCGGCGGAACATCTGACAGCATGCCTGCGATATCCATTCCATATTGCGGGTTGCGCATAATGAGATCGGAGGATTGTGTGAATGATTTTTGTTCATCCACATCATCTTTTGCAGTTGCCATCAATGCCATTGTTTTTTCTACCGCATCAGGCGCATCTAAAAAAATCAATTCCTTGCTCAGTGAACGGTTCAACATGTTTGACTTTGAAGGATATTGTGCATCGAGATATGCGATCACCTGTGATTTAACTGGTGCATTGGGTAATCCAAATCGGTACAATACTAATTCTATCGCACGTAACAAATCCAGTTGCTGCGGTTCACTGAGTTTTGAAAAATCAATCGCACTAAGCGCTTTCAATACGTTTTCTTTTTCATCTTTTCCGCCTTCTCTTGCCAATGCTATGGACGCCTGTATAAGAGTAACGGGATCTTTTTCATTCACTGCTTTTTCTTTCCACTCATTTATCGGTTGATGTTCGATAGCAATTCTTGCTGCATAACGGATAAAGCGGTCATCATTTTTTAAATAAGGCCACGCAAAAGCAACAGCATCTGGTTTTGGCGAGGTATGATACGTTTCTAATTTCCTGCGAAGCTTTTGAATTTCTGTTAGATCAGGTGTCGATAATTTTTCTGTGTCCTGTTTGTTATCCTGGTAATATACGCGATATAAATCTGATTCGAGGCGGCGGCCACCAGTTAAGAAATATAAAGCACCATCAGGGCCAATCATTCCATCTGTTAATGGCAATGGGGAACCTGAAACAAATTCTTCTGCGGTTGCTTTGTAACCTGCACCTTCTGCTTGCGGATGAATTGCATAAACAATTCCGAAACTCCAGTCGAAAGCAAAAATTGATCGACGATATTTTTCAGGAAAATGTGAATTGATCCCACTGAATACACTTGTTGGTGAACCTTGCCCGATGTTTAATAATTGCGGTAAATTATCTGGGAAAGAAGGCGACCATTTATCTGTACCAGGGCGCCATCCAAATTCTCCACCGCTCGGAACATGGCATATGCGGATCGGCCTATACCAAGGAGTCCCAAAATCCCATTCCATATCGGAATCAAATGTGAACATATCTCCTGATTCATTAAATGCAAGATCAAATGGATTACGAAAACCTGCACTGATCAGATTAAAATTCGCTCCCATTGAATCGATTTGTGCGATCCATCCTCCGTGAGTATTCACAGAATTATCATGTCCGTTCGGATCACGAATCAGGGGAAGCAAATTATCAATCTGCCAAACAGGTGGCGCAGTATAATTATCCATCTTTGGGATCTTCGTAAAATTTCCTGCGATGATGTACAACGATTTTCCATCGGGTGCAAGCACGATGCTATGCGGGCCATGCTCCCCATCACCTTCTAATCTTTTTAATAAAGTGATCTTATCATATTGATCATCTCCGTTGGTATCCTGCAAACGATACAGTCCGCTTGGTTTTGAGTGAGCAGTGTCACCTTCATCATTCACCATTACGTAAAGACTGTTGAAAGCATACAACAGTCCATGTGCATAACCAATCCTTCTCGCACTTTTAGATGTATCGGGAAGTTGAAGCACAATCGAATCAACCTTAATTTTATTTTGAGCGGTATCTGAACCGATCGGCGGAATGGTTAACCGGTATAAATTTCCATATTGGTCAGAGGCAATCATTCTTCCTTTATCATCAAATGTCATTGCAACCCACGAGCCCTGGTCGTGGATGCCGGGGCTATATAAATGGTCTGCATGAAAATCCGCTGGTAATTTCAGCGCGGCAATCTTTGGATCAGAAGAAACTGCATTTCCTGATTCATTATTTTTTACATTGTTGCAACTGACAGAGAATAGAAAAAGCGTGCAGGCGACAATACATATTAATTTAGAGTTGAGGTTTTGGTGCATAGCCAATCGTTTTAATAAATAATTCGTTCAAATGTAATCCCTGCAAAGTTTATCACTATCCTGTACCGTCCTGATTGCAGAAAATTTATTAGCAATTATAAAAAGATATCTGTTGTCGTTCTTTGAAAGCCTCTGCTAATTTACATTTATAAAATTAGTGCAGATAAAAGTTCGTCAGGTAAATTACTTATAAAGTCGTCAATGCAGAAATTAAAGAATCATTAATTTCAGAAAAACTGTTTTACCCTTTATTATCAAAACGCGTACCTGCAAAACAGGTCCACAAAATAATTCAAGCTCAAGAGTCCATTTAAAATATAATCATTATATTTATTTAAATAATATTATCCTTCTGTCCTTACAATGTTCTTGTGATAAATGAACTTAGAAATCGAATCCTCGTGAATACTTTATTCAGCAATAACCTTCTCCTTTTCAATTAAGCTATAAAAACAGCCCTGGTTAGTTTGATAGTTTTAATAATCATTGTAAGTTATGTCGAATATAATCGTTTGCTTATTACGATATCGTCTGAAATCATAGATAGGAACGGGTAAGCCGAAAACCGAAAAGAGTAGGTTCAACAAAAAATCATCATTAAAAATGAAAAAGACGATTTCAGCCATTTCTGTATTGGTGATGCTCGTATTAATGAGCTGCAATGACCAAAACAGCAAAACTACTACAACAGACAGCACAAAAGCACCTGCGGCCGACAGCACAAAAGCCGCAGCGGAAAAACCCAAAGCGCCTGAATTCAAACCATTTGATGTGGTGGAAGTTAATCATATCGTTAAGAGTTATGAAAAATGGAAGCCTGGTTTTGACAATGATTCCACTGCACGCAAAGCAAGCGGCCTGGAGCTAATGGTAATAGGAAGACGGGTAGATAATCCCAATCATCTCAACATCGTATTACAGGCTGCGGATATTGCAAAGGCAAAGGCTTTCGCTAATGATCCAAGACTGAAGGAGGTGATGAAAAAAAATGGTGTCGTGTCAAAACCTGATATTTATTATTATCATGTTATCAGGTTCAATCCTGATTCAAAAGAAAAACAATGGGTACTTATAACGCATAAAGTAAAAGACTTCGATGCATGGCTGAAAGTTTTTGATATTACTGAAGGTACAGCTAAGAGGGCATCCTTCGGATTAGTGGATGTAGCCCTGGCCCGGGATATGGAGGATTCCAGCATAGTTCATATTGTATTCGACATTACGGATATGACAAAAGCAAAAGCAAGATTGAGCGACCCGGAATTAAAAAAATTAATGACTGAGGCAGGTGTAATTGGCGCACCTAAAATTGAATTTTTTACTACTGCCGAATAAAATGAAAGCCTGAAATTCAAAATCAGTTTTTAAAGGGCGCATGAATAAAAAATGCGCCCTTTGTTATCAGACGAGGCCCTAACCGCTCTGTTAATTTGTTTTATTACTCCAGTACTAATTTATTTTGAACCATATTATGCTGTCTTGAAAAATGCGTTGCATAGTCTCTTCATTTGGTGGCGGCTCCCCCGGAGGTGGCCCCTGCGTGTTAGCGCCACCCTGACCATCATCGGAAGGCGGGCCGTCAACCCCAGAACCCGGAGGGCCCCCGCCTTCCATATCTCCAGGCATACCTGCCCCAGCAGCGCCCATGGGCATCATCCCTTTTTCAACAATACCGATAATAACAGATGAACCCGGTGAAACTATTTTATCAAAAGCTTTAAACGGAATACAAGCAACATAGATCAACGTATCATTTAAAATACAGGCCCATGCTGATGGGCCGGAAGTATCATTTATATTCCGCATGCCATTAACATGTTGATTAAACCCAACCAGCTTCATTTCCGATTTTGAAGCAAGCATAGCTGATAATTTCCCAAAACGGTCTGATTGATCAGCTGTCTGTACAAATTCTGATGTGCTTTTTTCGTCATAGCTAAGTGGGAACTCGATACCTGTCGTTTTATTTTTTTTTCCTTTCGTACCTACCCACAATTCCATGCCGTTCATAACAATTTTTCGTTGTTGCACGATATCATGTATTTTCAATAGCACATGTATAGACACCGAATCACGATAAGCATAATACCATGTTTTTGCATTTTCGTCATACGTCATTGTGCCGTTTTGTATTGCAACCGCATCCCGGCTCAACCCAACCGTTTGATGGCTAACGATTACCTGGGCAGAAGATGACAAGCAAATAAGAAGGAATAAAGATGTAACAATCAGGGCAACCAGATAGTGAATTTTCCTGTACATAAAAAAATTTACAGGAAAATTAAATACATCAAGGCACCGCATTATTAAGGTATCGGTAGAAAACCGGAATGTTGAGGCTAAATATACTTCTGCATCAACCCGGGGTTTTCTTTGCTGTTGCCGTATTAGCATCCCAGTTTTTAATAAAAAACTACACGGGCCCCGCCTGAAAAAGAAATAACATTAATGGCTTTGATGGTAATGCTCCAGCAACATGTCTCCGCCGAAATCTGAATTCAGGTCTCTCACCACAGTATGAATATGATTAGCATTATTCTGAGTGTTATCAAATTCAATAATAATTGTTGGCCCCTGTATCCGGTAGTAATAAGGTTTACCCGGCATGTGATCAGTAGCACCGCACCAGGCAAACCTCAGGTTCCCTAAACCTGCAGTTTGCATTTCTTTCAGCATAGAATCTGCAAATAGTTTTGTGTAACGATGAATATATATATCCACAAGGTTTAGCAGTAATTGCTGTGCAACAGGCGACAACTGATCGTATTTTATCCCGGCAGGATTACCTATCATAGCCTTCCGGCTGTTGCTTGTAATGATTTCAGCAGGAGCAACAGAATCAATCAACGTTTTTTTTAATTCATCATTGGTAAGTACATGCAAAAATGCAAACGCTTTTTCTGTTTCATCTTTCAATACCTCGCGCCCTTTCAGCGGGCCACCTGTAACTACAGCCGGATTGCTCCCCAAAAACGCAGGCGTGCCTGCCACCAGTTCATTTTTATCAGCAGAAAAATGGAATGAAACATGATGCCCTTCGAAACGCCACCCCCAGATGGTTTTAGCAGAAGGTATACCGAAAATGGTAATAAAATATTTTCCCGGGTCACGGTAATGATCGTTCAACGGATGATGCTCCAATTCTTTCAACACATTTTCCAATTCCATTACTGCATACACTTTTTTTACAGTTTCATCATTGATGCAGCATTTTAATAATTCCCATAATGCAGAACGTTGGGTATTATTAAGCTCATTTACTGAAATCCCTTTCCGATCATCTAATGGCACATAATTGAAACGGTACCTTTCAGCAGTATCGAAGGGGTAAACAGTTTTCAATCGCTGGGTTTCATTCAGCGAATTAACAAATACATTCGCTTTATCGGAAAGCCCCTGGCTCATACAGGGGTAACACAGAATAAAGAAAACTATACATAAAAATAAACGTGGCATACAAATGATTATAGGGATAAAGATACCCACTAAACATTTTTTCAGCAAGTTGAGTTGTTTGATTGTGTATACATAGTTACACAATCAAAGCTCGAAACAGATCAGAACTTAGCACCCGATTGGTAATATTATACAAATGCTTACCAATAAATATATCATTTTTCTCAAGTAACAGTTATTAAAACCGCCCATGTTTCTACAACTGATTTTTAACCCATTTTTAAGGTAAAGGTGTACTCCAATTTGAAACCTAATTTCTTTGAAATTATTAAAAATAGTTAAGGTAAATTTATGTCTATGCATATAAATACAACCTTCAACAATCCGGAAATCAAAAACAATTATAAGAATTATGTTCTGCTGATGCTGACCCTGGTATATGTATTCAATTTTATAGACCGCCAACTGTTGGTTATTCTTCAGGAATCGATAAAAAAAAAATTGCATCTGTCCGATACCCAACTTGGTTTGCTTTCCGGATTTACATTCGCAGTTTTTTATGTTATTCTCGGAATTCCAATCGCCCGCCTTGCAGACAAAGGCAACAGAAGAAATATAGTGGTTTTTTCGTTGTGTTTATGGAGTATGATGACAGCGCTTTCAGGAATGGCACGGAATTTCTTTCAACTGCTAACAGCAAGAATCGGCGTAGGGGTTGGTGAGGCTGGAGGAAGCCCCCCGGCTCATGCAATCATTTCAGACTATTTTCCTCCTGAAAAAAGATCTACAGCACTTTCCATCTACTCTGCAGGCATTTACTTTGGGGTATTAGTGGGGTTTTTAACAGGAGGATATTTGAACCAGCATCTTGGATGGCGAACTGCATTTTTTGCAGTAGGTATACCCGGAATTATTTTTTCTTTATTATTTTATACCACGGTGAAAGAGCCCCAAAAGGGAGCAACCGACCCAAATACGACTCCAATAAAAAGGCCTCATTCTTTTAGCGAGGTATTAAAGCTCCTGTATTCAAGCAAAACTTTTGCTTACCTGGCATTAGCATCGGCTTTGAATGTTTTTTGCATTTACGGCCTCCTTAATTGGGCGCCTTCTTTCCTGCAAAGGCTTCATGGTATGAAGAATTCAGAAGTGGGCGCATTACTGGGTCTTATTTATGGACTTGGCGGAGGCATAGCATCTTTTGCCGGCGGTTTACTCACTGATCATTTCGGCAAGAAGGATAAACGCTTATATCTGAAAATTCCGGCTTATGCAATTATTAGCCTTATTCCGTTCGCGGCCGGAGCCATATTTCTTCATAACACTTTTTTTTCTCTGGCCTGTTTAGGATTGTGTGCCTCTTTGCAGAGCATGTACCTGGGGCCAGCTATCTCTGTTGCGCACAGCCTTGTGCCTGCTTCGATGCGTGCACTCACCTCCGCGATTTTTTTTCTTATTATTAATCTTGTCGGCCTGGGTTTCGGGCCATTGGTGGTCGGCATCATCAGTGACCTGCTGAAACCCGCTCTGGGCAATGAATCTCTGCGTTGGGCATTATCAATTATTTTAATAATAAGTGCTTTGTCAGCTACTTTATTTTTTGTTTCATCCGGAAAATTGACAGCAGATTTGAAGTTAGAAAATTAAACAGCAGCACAGATAGGTTGGAAAATATATTGTTTAATTATTAAAGAGAAAACAAACTATATCATCGCGCAGCCCCACCATCGATAGTCAAACAAATTCCACTAACAAAAGATGCTTCATCAGAAGCTAAATACAGATAACCGTTCGCAATATCTTCAGGCACTCCCCAATGCCCGAGCGGGATGTGAGGTATACTTTCCTTGCGCACTTCTTCAGGCATAAGATCTGTCATGGCAGTATGGATAAAACCAGGAGCAATACAGTTCGCCGTTATTCCATAACGACCGAGTTCCATTGCCCATACTTTTGTCATCCCGATAATAGCTGATTTAGTGGCGACATAATTGGTTTGTCCAAAATTCCCCCGGATGGCTACATTGGAAGACGCCGAAACAATACGGCCGTAATTTTGCTCTTTCATAATCGGGGCCACAGCTTGTGTGCAATTGAAAACCCCGGTCAGGTTTACCGCAATTACATCATCCCATTCTTCCTTTGACATTTTAAGCAAAGTCCTGTCTTTGGTAATACCGGCATTGTTGATTAATATATCTATGCGGCCAAAATGCTCACGAGCTTGCGCAACCGCTTTTTGCACTTCTTGCTTATTTGATACCGAGACTTTTTTAAAAACAACTTCATAGTTTTCTTTTTTTAATCGCGTTGCCACATTATTTCCTTTATCTGAAACATCCCACAAAATAATTTTTGCTCCTTCTTTAGCAAAACGTTCGGTGGTAGCAAGGCCAATTCCATTGGCTCCCCCGGTGATCAAAGCAATTTTCCCCTTTAATCGCATCATGTAAAGATTTCAAACAGATTAATAATTCTAAATATGAATACAGTAAATCTAACAAAAAAATCATAAACAATAAATCGGCTCTTCCTCAATTATTTTTATATTTTTAATACCCAAACTAAAATTTATGAACCACTATATGAGATCACTAATGATATTCTTTGCATTAATCTCCGTTGCATGCCTTGCTTATACGCAATCAAAAATTCTTGTTAATGCAGCACCCGAAGCCGGAGGGTTTTCTTCCGCACGCCTGGCCCGGCTTGATGCTGGCATGGAAGATTGGGTAAAAAAGAAATGGGTGAATGGTTCCGTGGTTCTGATTGCACGTCATGGTAAAATTGTTTTTTATAAGGCGCATGGTTATAATGATCCTGATACAAAATCGCCTCTCGATAAAAAAGGGATTTTCCGCATCGCTTCGCAAACAAAAGCAATTACTACAGTAGCTGCAATGATATTGTGGGAAGAAGGAAAATTTTCATTAGACGATCCTGTTTCAAAGTACATCCCGTCTTTTACCAATGAAGTAGTGCTGAGTTCATTCAATCCCAAAGACACTACATACACAACCATTCCGGCTAAACGACCCATTACCATTCGTGATCTGCTCACACATACTTCTGGACTCGGATATCCGGCAATCGGCACGCCAGCAGAGATTGCCATATATGCAAAAAATTATATGACCGGAGGTGTTGGTGTAAGAGATCAAACACTTTCCGATGCGATGAATCGCTTAGGTACACTGCCGCTTTTTTTTCAACCCGGTGAACAATGGAAATATGGACTAAACCATGATGTGCTGGGGTATTTGATCGAGATATGGTCAGGTATGTCACTCGAAGATTTTTTTATAAAGAGGATATTTCAACCACTTGGAATGCAGGATACGTATTTCAATCTGCCATTAGCAAAAGGCCCAAGGCTGGTGAATTTTTTTCAGCAGGATTCTACCGGGGCAATAAAAAAAACAAACAAGGTTTTTGGTGGATTTCTGGACATGAGTTACCCTCTTCAGAAAACCGGCTATTTTTCTGGTGGCGGTGGGTTGGTTTCAACTATTCAAGACTATGCTGTTTTTCTGCAAATGCTGTTGAATGGAGGAACGTATAATGGAGTTCGTTTATTAGCACGAAACACTGTGCGAATGATGACCATGAACCAGATCGGCGACCTGTTCGTTGACCTTGGTGTTAAAACTGAAAATAAATTTGGCTTCGGATTTTCCATTATTACTGAAAAGGGAAGCAGGCTCGGGCCCAGTCAGGCAGGCACTTATGCATGGGGCGGTGTATTTTCAACCTCATATTGGGTAGACCCTAAAGAAGACATGATTGTACTGATATACCGGCAAATGTGGGGGCCTCATGTTGCTGATACGGATAAAGCATTTAAACCTTTAGTGTACCAGGCCATTAACGACTGATGCATGACGCATCTATTTTTCACTGGCATATCTATCCCTTAGTGCAGATTTCAAAAATTTGCCTACAGAGGTTTTTGGTATAGCATCAATGATAGCATATCCGTCAGGAATCCAGAATTTCGCAAACTTATCAGCAAGAAATTCTTTAAGTTCATCTGGTGAAGTAGCCTTTCCTTCTTTCAACACGATATAGGCAAATGGGCGCTCTATCCATTTTTCATCGGGAACAGCAATCACAGCAGCCTCCAATACTGAAGGGTGGCCCATCAAAGAATTTTCAAGCGCTACTGAACTTATCCACTCTCCGCCGGATTTGATGAGGTCTTTGCTCCGGTCTTTTATTTCTATGTATCCATCTTTAGTGATAGTCACAATATCACCGGTTCTGAGCCAGCCATCGGATGTAAACTTTTCTCCATGTTCCTTGTCACCATAATATGCAGCAATCACCCAAGGCCCTCGCACCTCCAGTTCACCCATCGTCGTTCCGTCCCAGGGAATCAATCCGAACTCATTTCTTCCACGGATCTCCACAAAAGGAACAGGTAGCCCTTGCTTCATGGCGTGGTCATATTGATCTTCCTTGGAAGCTTTCTCTAATTTACTGGTAAGCACAGCCGTACTTCCAAGCGGAGACAACTCAGTCATGCCCCATGAATGAAGTACTTTTATCCCATAACGTTCATCAAATGATTTGACTAAAAAACGTGGGGCAGATGAACCGCCAATTACTATCGTTCTCAGAAAAAGTGTATATCTATTCGGGTCGCTGTCTAATTTATTCAGGATATTCAGCATCACAGTTGGCACCCCACCGGTCATCGTTACTTTTTCGGTTTCGAAAAGATGGAGAAGGCTTTCTGCATCCAGGTGTGGCCCGGGAAAAACCTGTGTTGCTCCCGCGAAAGCGCAACAATAAGGAAAACCCCAGGCGCTGGCATGAAACATTGGAACAACAGGCAAAACTATATCACGCTCCGTGATGCCGCCGCCACTGCAGCTTAACATGAATGCCATTGCATGGAGCATGATCGAACGGTGTGAATATAAAATCCCTTTGGGTTTTCCTGTCGTTCCCGAGGTGTAACACATAAAAGCAGCAGAATATTCATCTCCTTCAAATGGCTCGAATAATGATTCATGGCCACTGGCTATAACTTCTTCATACTTCAAATAACCATTCTGCAGAGGTTCTATAGTTTGCGTAATGACAATTACTTTGGAAAGATGAACATCAGGCTTAAATTTTTCAAACAAAGGCAAAAGCACCTGATCAATAATAATAATTTTATCTTCAGCGTGATTAACAATATACGCAAGATCTTCAGGACTTAGACGAAGATTAAGCGGATGCACAATTGCCCCCATGCAAGGGATGGCGAAGTAAGCTTCGAGGTGTTGATAATGATTCCAGCAAAGAGTAGCAACACGGTCTCCCTTGCGAATACCCAACTGATAAAGCGCAGAAGCTAACTTCTTTGTCCGTTTGGCAAAATCCTTATAGGTATAACGATAAATGCTTTTATCAGGAAGGCGGCTAACGATTTCCTTTTCCCCAAATAAAGTCTCCGCTCTTCTGAAAATTGTAGGAAGCGTAAGCTGGTATTCCATCATTAAACCTCTCATGGCATGGATGAATTATACTAATCGTTGAATAACTTAAATTATAAAAAAAAAATGTTATACCTAAGTTAACAGTATTTTTCTTTCCAACAACTGAATCCGATACTTAACCAGCTGTATGATCTGGCAAATTGGATTTAAAAATAGAGACCCAAACAAAATATTTACGGGAAGAAAGAAAGGATAAAAAAAGGTGAACTTTTACAATTATTTCCTCTATATCAAAATCATTTTTTTCCTGTAATATTGTTACAAACATATTTACAATTACAACGCATTGAATAATCTTCATTTTTTGAAAACTAAATCACCTTTTGTAAAAGCAATTATTTTTTCAGGAAAAGTTTTTTTGTTGCTACTTGCCACCGGCCTGATCAATGAAGTGCTGGCAAAAGAAAATCAACCCGTAAAGGCAAATAGTTCGGGGTTCCTTACGTTCCTCGGAAGGCTTCATCCCATGATCGTGCATTTTCCGATAGGCTTGTTATATGCGGCATTATTGTTTGAATTCATCGCATGGAAAAGTAATGCCCGCAATTTTTTTGCTGCTACAAAAGTGCTTGTATTTACAGGGGCATTGTCTTCCATACTATCTGTTGTGTTTGGGCTTGTCCTATCAAAAACGGATAGCTACGGAAGCAGTATTCTATCTATTCATCAATGGATTGGAATTGCGACTATGGCTTTTGCAATTGTTACAGCATATTGTTATCAGAAAGGTTCAAGGAAAATTCAGTACCTGATGTTGTTTGCAACAGTGCTTGGTGTAACTGTTGCGGGACATTACGGTGCAGAATTAACCCACGGCGAGGATTATCTCAGCAGCGCTTTCTCCGATAACAGTGCAGTAGCTGCAACAAATACAGGCGAAGAAGATAACCTGCCGGATTTTATTTTAGCAAGCCAAAAAACGCCGCTTTCCGAATCGCAGTTACAGGATTTGAACATACAAGTGCGTACCGTTTTTGCACATCATTGTTATAGTTGTCACGGCCCATTAAAAATGAAAGGCGACCTTCGATTGGATTCCAAAGAAGGTATTTTCAAGGGTGGAAAAAACGGATCTGTTTTTACTCCCGGCAGGCCTGAAAAAAGTGAATTGATACGCCGCGTAAGTTTACCTGCAAACGATAAAGATGTGATGCCTTCAAAAGGCCAACGGTTATCCTTAAACGAAATTCAGGTCTTGTCTTACTGGATACGCCAGGGAGCGCCATGGCCAACCGGCCCTGAAAAAAGTTTATACCGTCAGGCAGAACTCGAGCCAAGAAATCCGGAAATCCCTCAAGCCACCGGAGACCTTACCAATCCGATTGACCGTTTTGTAAATGCATACTTCGAAAAAAACAATATTAAATGGGGAACACCGGTAAATGACCGTTTATATATCCGCAGGGTGTATCTTGATGTGATTGGGCTTTTGCCTCCGGCAGATAGTGTTGATGCATTTATCAATGACAAACATCCGGAAAAAAGAGCACGTCTTGTTAATTCACTGTTGGCACGAAACGATGATTATGCGCAACACTGGTTAACGTTTTGGAACGACGCTTTGCGAAACGATTATACCGGAACCGGATACATCACAAATGGAAGGTCTGATATTACTAAATGGCTTTACACTTCAATCCGAAATAACAAACCTTATAATGAGTTTGTAAAAGAATTGATAAGCCCTGATAGTAGTTCGCTCGGCTTCATCCGCGGCATAGAATGGCGGGGCGTTGTAAATGCAAGCCAGCGAACGGAAATGCAGGCAGCGCAAAATGTGTCGCAGGTTTTTATGGGTTTGAATTTGAAATGCGCATCATGCCATGATAGTTTTATCAGCGATTGGAAACTTGATCAGTCGTATGCTTTTGCAAATATATTTTCCGATAGCCTTCTTGAAATTAACCGCTGTGATAAACCGACGGGAAAATTCGCAGGCCGACAAATATTGTACAAACAATTAGGACAAATAAATTCATCTGCAAGCAAATCGGAACGGTTAAAAGAACTTGCAGACAGTTTGGTACAGCCACGCGACGGACGATTATACCGCACACTGGTAAACCGTATTTGGGCACAACTGATGGGCCGAGGAATTGTGGAGCCTGTTGATGCAATGGATAACAAACCATGGAGCCAGGATTTGTTGGATTGGCTCGCTTACAATTTTGTTGCGAATGGGTGCGATATTAAAAAACTCATCTATGAAATCGCTATTTCAAAAACATATCAATTGCCTTCTGTAGCTGTAAAAGATGCAGGGCTTATTAGTGCGCCGGGATTTAAGTTTGCAGGGATGTTGCGCAAGCGGCTAACCGCCGAACAATTTGCAGATGCAGTTAGTGAGGCCATTCAACCGGTATATGGCGATAGTATGATTGTTTATAATTTGCTGCCGAAAGAGATCAAAGGGACTATTCCTTTCCCCAGGGCGTCATTAGTAAAAAATGATCCGTTTCTTACCGCGCTTGGAAGGCCTAACCGCGAAACAGTTACTACAAGCCGTTCATCTAATGCAAATTTGCTACAGGCACTTGAACTCACGAATGGTGCACAGTTTAATGCCGTAATAAAACAAGCAGCAGCGAAATGGAAGAAAAAATACCCCGACCCAAAAAAGATGGTTGAAAATATGTATAGAAATACTTTGGGACGGTTACCAAATGCAGCGGAAGAAAAAACTGCATTACTTGCATTAGGTAATGAACCAACAGAAAACAACATACAGGACTTTATCTGGGCGATGGCCATGCACCCGGAATTTCAATTGTTGTTTTAAAAGAGCAGCAATCTTTCAAATAAGTTTTATAAATTAAGGGTATGAATAAAAATTGGAACAGAAGGGATTTTTTAAAAAAATCAAGTGCTGCCACGCTTGCAGCGTTGGCAGCAGGTGCGCCTGTCGCAAGTTTGCTGACAAGTTGTGGACGTTCAAAAAAAATTGAAGCTACAGCAGACACTGTTATACTTCTTTGGATGGCAGGTGGCATGGCGCATACCGAAACCTTCGACCCCAAAGCGTATGCACCTTTTCAAAAAGGAATGGAGAGCAACCGTGTGCTTAGCACCTTCCCTTCTTTCCCAACGGCTCTCGATGGCATTAAATTTTCCGAAGGCCTGCAGTCGATCGGAAGTGTTATGGATAAAGGAACATTGATACGATCTTACGTTGCTGCAGACATGGGTTTTATTCTTCATTCCCGTCATCAATATCACTGGCACACTTGTTATGAACCACCACAAACTGTTGCAGCGCCACATATCGGTGCGTGGATAGCAAATCAATTAGGGCCGAAGAATCCAGTCATTCCTGCATTCATAGATATCGGTCAGAGGTTTAGTGTTGGTGAAGCAGAAGAATTAAAAGCATTTCATACTGCCGGGTTTTTAGGAAATGAATACGGGCCATTTATGATTCCGGATCCATCGCAGGGATTAGAGTGTGCTCGGCCTCCGGTTGGCATGGATGCAAAACGTTTCGAGCGCCGCAATCAGTTATATGATTCACTGATAAGTAAAAGCCCGATGGGAGAATTTGGAAGCGATTATCAGAAAGAATCCCTAAGGCGTTCTATGGAGCAAGCATATATGCTGCTCAATTCACCGGAAGCAAAAGCATTTGACCTCAGCCTCGAACCAAAAGAGATATATGATATTTATAACACTGGCCGATTTGGGCTCGGATGTTTGTTAGCACGAAGGCTTACTCAGCAAGGCGCACGCTTTATCAGTGTCACTACAGAATACGAACCATTCAAAGGATTCGATACGCACGAGAATGGACATACGAGAATGGTAGACATGAAAAAAATGATCGATGGCCCCGTAGCGCAGCTTGTGAAAGACTTAGACAAGAGTGGCCATTTAAACCGCACGATGATTATACTCGCCAGTGAATTCAGCAGGGATATGATGGTAGAAGGAAGGCCGGGTGCAACGGTGAAAGAACAGGTGGACCAACCCAATGTTGTATCCGATATGAAATTTTATGGTATGCACCGTCATTTTACAGACGGATGTTCGATACTGATGTTTGGTGGCGGTATTAAAAAAGGGTTTGTATATGGCAAAACAGCAGATGAGCGGCCTTGCAAAACAATAGAATCACCGGTGAAGATCGATCAGATACATCAGACTATTTATCATGCGCTGGGCATTCCACCAGATACACAATATGAAATAGAAAAAAGGCCATTCTATACAACACCAGATGGCAAAGGGGAACGCATCAAAGAAATAATGGCGTGATCCTGGGCTGATAATTTTTTAAAAACCTAAAGCATCACCGGCTTTTTGCTTCTCACAGATGCATCACATGCAAATGCAATGCGCAAACTGTTTACAGCATCCTGGATATGATCAGTAAGGTCAACATCATTTTTAATGGCATTTAAAAAATATAATTGTTCACGATCACATAATTCCTGGTGGTTGGGTTCATCTTTTAAATTGATCCACTCATCCGCTTTGGTGAATTTATTTTCGCTATCAATAGCTGCATGATGAATGCGTATACTTTCCGTTTGTGTGTGCGCTTCCACCGAATCTGATTTTCCTTTTCCGCCTGCTTCTTTCGCCACAATAGAAACAGAACCTTTCGGGCCAATCACATCTTTTATAAAAAAAGCGGTCTCGCTAATCATCGGCCCCCAGCCTGCTTCATACCAGCCCACGGAGCCATCTTCAAATTGTATTTGCAATTGCCCGTAATTATAATTGCCCTCAGGAATATCATTGGTAAGCCTCGCACCAATGGCATTTACTTGCACAGGTTTTGAACGCACCATCTGGCACATCACATCAATATAATGAACGCCGCAATCAACAATCGGGCTGAGGCTTTTCATCAGGTTGCGGTGAACATCCCACATATAACCCTGGCTTTGCTGATTTAAGTTCATGCGCATCACCAATGGTTTTCCCATTTGTTGTGCAACTTCTACAAATTTTTGCCAGGACGGATGATGCCGAAGAATATAACCGATCACCAATTTTTTTTCGGATGCTTTTGCTGCCGCGGCCACACGCTCCGAACCTGCAACAGAATCTGCCAATGGCTTCTCAATAAAAACATGGCAACCGTTTTCAAATGCTTTTATTGCATACGCTTCATGCGTGTCAGGATATGTTGAAATGCACACGGCATCTGGTTTTGTTACCGCCAATGCTTTTTCAAAATCATCATACAAATCATATTTCCCGCCGAGTTTTTCATTCAGCACTTTTTTGCTTGCGCCGGTGCTTACCAAACCGCAGATACTGAATTCTTTCATATTGTGATAAGCTGTGGCATGCGATGCACCCATATTACCACATCCAATAACAAGTATTTTTATTTTGTCCGTGCTATTATTCATTTTGCAAAAAATTATTTTTGAAGAAGGAAATGAACCCCGACATAAAAAGAAAGGGGAAATTTATAAAATTTCCCCGCAATCATTAACCAGGTGGAGGTGAGGGGAATCGAACCCCTGTCCAAACACATTCTCCAAAAGCTTTCTACATGCTTATTCCTTTATTATTTGTCGGCAACAAACAGGAAACGGACTAACCAATCTGTTGCTTAGCTGTATGGTCTTTTGCTGCAGTCACAGCCTTCTGCAGCAGCATCCTGTATTTGTTTTTGAGTCGGCGGCGGAGCGTGGTAACAGAACAACCGGCTCAACGCGGCCCTAATGACTACTTAATCACTGATTAGGCAGCCATGGCATACTGAGTATTGCCATTTACATGTTTGAATATTCAGATTAACGTGCTAATTATCCAACGCACGACATGCTTACACTTTCAAAGACCTATGCTGTCAAAACCGGGCACCCCCGTTAGTCGTCAGTTATCAGTTGATGGTGGACAGTTGCTTAAATACTATCACCACCACTAAAAAATAACGAACAGCAAATTTAAGATTTTTTTTGGGAACGAGCTTCAGTAATTCTATTGAACATCGT
>DATKNN010000013.1:0-275796 GCA_035541355.1 Puia sp.
GCCGGGATGGTTTTTGCGTAATAACCAAAAGTGCTGAAACTGGTTACCTGGAACTCCACATACCTGATCCCGTTTTCAGTACCATAAGAAGTTGGAATTACTTTGACAGCATTGAGCAAACTGGCATTTTGCATATTACCCACTACAGCCGAAGCGCTCGACACAGATGATTTATACCACCCATAGTCACCCAAGGTGGCACTGGAAGGGAATGCGTCAGTGAGCATGGTCGCCGTGTCAGCACTTGCATAGTATATCCTTACAGTAACACCTCCATTCACAGTATACGAACCAGGCGCTATTACGGTGTAAAAACGGTTCGCTACCCGAATAGTGTTTACCCCTGTTGTTTGCTGATAATAACCTCCTCCGTTGCTTACTCCTGATGCGGTAAGGCTGCTTGAATTAACAGCATTAATTGACGTTGGAGTAAAACTATTACCATTGGTATTAAAAGCAATAATTGTTTTGGTTGCATCTCCCGCGTCCTGATAATAGCTATAGCTGCCCGTAACACAGGAGCTGCCATTGGTGCTGGAATTTCCAAGTGATACTAATACTGGAAGAGAAGTCCGGGCTGCTATAACAAACACGTCTGTTCCGCTGTTATCACTGTCAAAATTTACGCCCGAAAATACTGCCACTCCGCTACTGTAACCCGATGCATATATAGCTGTCTGTGAGCCGGTGGAAAAATCGCCATCGCCATCCTGGTCAATCAGCAATACAATATTGGATGCTGACAAAGACGCGCCTAATGTGGTGCCGATATTTGCCTGAAGGTTTACCGCGCTGATACTATTTGTTTTCTGCACTTTCCAGCTTCTTACTATACGGCTACCACAAAATCCGGAAGGCAAACCGGTTGATTGTATTGAAGATGATGATCCTCCATTGTTTCCGATCATTAAAAAGCTCAGGTTATTGCTGACAGATGTATGTGTGCCATTCGCACCAGTAAAATTATTATCGGTACTCAAAGTAAGAATATCAGCGCTGCTTTCCTGGGAAGCAGATATCTGTTGCTCAAGTGAACTCAAGTTATCTTTACCTATACCAAATACATTATTAGTATAGCTGCTATTTGTACTGGCATTCCAGAATACTGTAGTTCCATCACTGGCAACATAGTTCGACGCAGCACCTGCAGCAGTTTTCAGATTAAACCCATATTTCAATGCCAGGTATGAATTTACTTGCAGTTGTTCGGCAGCACTAAGCAGTCGCTTGTATAATATCAACTCCGGCATATAACCTTTGAAATAGGCATCCACACTCCAGTTGGAACGTGCTATATAATTCAGCGTCCTGTTAGTGTTTGACGGAATGATAATGTTTGCTGTAGCGCTGGTCGTTCCTTTCAATGTAATTGTTGAACTCACAGTTGCACCCACTGAACCGGCTGGAATATTCCAGCTACCCACACCATATGTGTTACTGAATACAGAACCCGCAGATGTTGATACATAACCAGACCCTGTCCCTCCATTCCACGTCTGCCCGGAATAATAAGTGTTGGTTCCATTTCTGGCAAACAAAATATTATCTGCAGCCTGACCAGTTCCAAAGTCTATTATCCTGGCCCAGCTTCCCGTACTTGTAAAATTATGCACTGAGAATAATCCCAGTCCGGCAGTAAAATCAGCGAAGCCATTCGGCGCCTGAAAATATTGATTACTTCCGTTAAAAGTTACAGTTGGATTAAAGTTTAATGCATAACTGCTGTTTGAACCCGCACGGAACGCCGGACTATTGTATCCTGTTGCATCATTGCCGTTGCCGGAAATATCAGACCAGGTTGTAATCGCAGTATTATCAGCCGTAGACGTTCCGAAATTATTCGCCTCCAGCCACAACTGTACGCCCGTTACTCCCCCCGGGCTTTTTAAATAGCCGGCAAAAGTAAAATAATTGCCATTCGGAATTTGCACGCCAGAGGTTACTCCATTCGTCAATGCCACATAGCTCACGCCTGTAGAGAAAGTGGCATCTGTACTATAAATTAAATAGGTGGCCAGGCTGTTCGATGTTTTGATATATACATTCTGCACGGTACCCGTTTGCTGCACTTTCCATACGCGGCCAAGAATCGCATTCAGGCTATTACTCAATCCCGTCTTACTCGTATACACAGATGTGGAGCCCCCATTATTGCCTGCTATAAAAAAGAATTTATCGCTGGCAACGGATGTATGCGACCCATTCGCACCGGTAAAATTATTGTCTGTACTCAAGGTGATAATATCACCATTCACATCCTGGGAAGTCGTAATCTGTTGCTCTAAGCCGGATCCATTATCTTTTCCCAGTCCAATGATGTCATTCTGGTAAGTTGAATTACCGGTCCAGATAGTGGAACCATCAGACGCCAGATAAGAAACCGTAGTCGAAGTGTTGCCCAGGGTAATTCCATACTTCAGCGCCAAATAAGAAATGATTCTGGAACGATTGGTACCGGCTTCTGAGGCGTTATATACGATTACCTCTGCGACCTGGCTGCCACTCAGTATGTTTTCGGTGTAACGTGCACCTATAACCGGAGTTCCGTTGTATATTCCCGGGTCGCCGCCCGCATTATTGCTATACGCAATGCCATTCACCTTCATTTGCTGACTGGCAGCAGGTGTTTCAGACAAATCCCCATTCATTACCGACCAGTTTATGCTGTTTCCCAGACTATTGGTTCCGTAATATGAAATGCCCGGCGAATTCGAGCCGGAACCATAAAGGGTTCCGCTTTCTGTATGAAAAAAATAGGCGTAATTGGAAGCACCCACTGTACCTAATATGGCTCCAGATCCTGATACACCGCTGCTGTTAACAATTTTGGCAACTGCGAAAGCTTCTGTTGCATTAGTGATAGAGGTGTTACCTGTAAAACGACTGCTTCCGTCAAAGCTGATACTGGGATTGAAATTGATCCCGGTTGAATTCAATTGCGGGGTACCCGTTACCGTGAATGTATTGACGCCTGCCTGATCGGCCCATCCAGTTACATTCGATCCGGAGGTGGTTACCCCGGCATTGGCTTTTGTCCATAGTTTTAAGCCACCGGATACACCCCCCGGCGATTGTGCTTTTAATGAAAGAAAAGAAATAAGAAAAATAAGAAAAACAAGAAACAGTCGGACCAGGAACCGGTTAGGCATCACCGTTTGATAATGGCAATGGCTTGTTGAATGATACATCGGATATTGTTTTATTAAGCTCTCAGGATAAAATCATTTTTTTGATCACTCATTACAACCGCTATACAAACAGTGCAAAGCGACCCCTTAAAAACCGTTTTTATGATCCATGGCAAAAGTTGTCAGTATGCCTAACAACCCGGCCTGGCAAATCAAAATATCTAAGTGATTGCAACCCAAACGTTGTTAAAAAAAAAATATTACTGATGCACTTGGCCGGCAAATGACTGAGAAAGATTAATCAGGTCAGAAGTAACTTTGCATTAAAAAATTATAAATTATTTTTTTCCTGCATAATTGAAACTCTACAAAAATTAAGAGGTTAATCTAATTGACAAGCTGAACCATATCCATTTCACGCGAAACAAATTCTATATCATAAACCCAGAAATGAGAAGGACATTATTTTCGCTTTAAAAAATAAAAGGCGGCCTGTTGTAAGACCACCTTTATTTTATTAATTGTAACTGGTTCGGTCAAACTAGGTCGAACCGGTCTGCATTCATCACCTTATTCCATGCAGCTACAAAATCATTCGCAAACTTGCTTTGTCCGTCTGCGCTTCCATACACTTCTGCAATTGCCCTTAATTCAGCATTAGAGCCAAATACCAGGTCGGCACGGGTAGCCGTCCATTTCACCACCCCAGTTTTGCGGTCACGACCTTCAAACAATTCCCTGTCTTCACTAATAGGTTTCCATTCCGTACCCATATCGAGGAGGTGCACGAAGAAATCATTGGTGAGTTGATCAGGTCGTTTGGTAAAAATGCCGTGTGCAGAACCATCATAATTGGTATTTAATACACGCATACCCCCAATCAGAACTGTCAACTCCGGAGCTGTGAGATTGAGTAATTGTGCTTTATCGATCAGCAACTCTTCCGTACGTATATACGTTTTTGTTTTTCGGTAATTACGGAAACCATCAGCTACCGGCTCCAAATGACCGATCGATTCCACATCAGTTTGTTCCTGCGAAGCATCCATTCTGCCCGGTGTAAACGGAACAATTATATTTTGCCCTGCTTCTTTGGCCGCTTTTTCCACTGCAGCAGCGCCGGCCAAAACAATCAGATCTGCCAATGAAATTTTTTTACCACCAGTCTGTGCCGCATTAAATGCTTTTTGGATTTTTTCCAAACCGTCAAGCACTTTCGCTAATTGCGGCGGATTGTTTACAGCCCAGAATTTCTGAGGGGCTAACCGGATGCGTGCGCCATTAGCGCCGCCACGTTTATCACTGCCACGGAATGTAGAAGCAGAAGCCCATGCTGTTGATACAAGTTGGGAGATGGAAAGTCCGCAAGAGAGCACCTGGTTTTTCAAAGACTGAATATCGGCTTCATCAATGAGTTTATGATCTGCTGCCGGAATCGGGTCTTGCCATATCAATTCTTCTGCCGGAACATCTTTACCAAGATAACGTGTACGCGGGCCCATATCACGATGGGTGAGCTTGAACCAGGCACGCGCAAATGCGTCAGCAAAATGATCAGGGTTTTCTAAAAAGCGGCGTGAAATTTTTTCGTACACCGGATCAAACCGTAATGATAAGTCGGTAGTAAGCATAGTAGGCTTATGCTTTTTCGATTTATCAAATGCATCGGGAATAACATCGCCGGCATTTTTAGCCACCCATTGATGCGCCCCGGCAGGGCTCTTTGTAAGTTCCCACTCGTAACCGAAGAGGTTTTCAAAAAAGTTATTACTCCATTTAGTAGGTGTTGTTGTCCATATTACTTCCAGCCCGCTCGTAATAGCATCGGCCCCTTTGCCTGATCGGTAACTGCTGCTCCAACCAAGCCCCTGCAATTCAATGGCAGCTGCTTCGGGCTCTTTACCAACATGGGTTGCAGAAGCGGCGCCATGTGTTTTCCCGAAAGTGTGCCCACCCGCAATCAACGCCACTGTTTCTTCATCGTTCATGGCCATACGTGCAAAGGTTTCACGAATATCTTTTGCAGCAGCAACCGGGTCAGGATTGCCGCCCGGGCCTTCGGGGTTTACATAAATCAAACCCATTTGCACTGCTGCAAGGGGATTTTCCAGGTCACGCTCGCCTGAGTAACGATCTTTATCGCCCAACCATGTTGTTTCAGCGCCCCAATACACATCTTCATTTGCTTCCCAGGTATCGGCTCGTCCCCCGGCAAAACCAAAAGTTTTAAAACCCATTGATTCCAATGCAACATTACCTGCAAGGATCATTAAATCGGCCCAGGAAATTTTATTACCATATTTCTGTTTTACCGGCCAAAGCAGCCTGCGTGCTTTATCGAGGCTTACATTATCCGGCCAACTGTTCAGCGGCGCAAACCGTTGCTGGCCCTGCCCGCCGCCGCCACGGCCATCTTGTACTCGATAAGTGCCTGCGCTATGCCATGCCATGCGAATGAACAAACCACCATAATGACCAAAATCCGCAGGCCACCAGTCCTGTGAATCCGTCATGAGTGCATGCAAATCTTTTTTTACTGCATCCAGGTCAAGGCTTTTAAAGGCTTTGGCATAATCAAAACCTTTATCCATCGGGTTCGATAAAGACGAATGCTGGCGAAGGATATTTAATTTCAGCTGATTGGGCCACCAGTCGCGGTTTTTGGTGCCGCCACCGCCCACATTATTTTTCATACTGCCGTTGTGGAACGGGCATTTGCCGATGTCGTTCGGATTGTTTTCCATTGTTTAAAAATTTGTGCTGTTGGATGAATGATGTTTGAATGATTAATGATACCCTGGTTACTTCTGCATTACAATACCATCCGTTTTAACCAGGGCACCAAAACTAAAGAAGCAATTATAATAAATCAAATTGATTATTTTTATGATTAAATAGATTTTATTTATGACCATTGTCCAGTTGGAATATATTGTTGCATTAGATACCCACCGGCATTTTGCGCTGGCCGCGGAAAACTGTTTTGTAACGCAACCCACACTCAGCATGCAGATTCAAAAGCTGGAGGAAGAACTGGGCGTGAAAATTTTCGACCGCACCAAACAACCTGTTATCCCTACTGAAATAGGCACAGGCATCATTGCGCAGGCCCGGAAAATACTGAGGGAAACACAGGTGGTGAAGCAGCTGATCAACGACCAGAAAGATACACTGGCCGGCGAATTACGCATCGGCATTATTCCGACACTTGCTCCTTATGTGCTGCCCCCGCTTTATAAATCAGTGAGGAATAAATATCCCAAACTGCACCTGGTGGTAAAAGAATATATTACGGAAGATGTGGTGCATGAACTTAAAAACAACCGGCTCGACTGTGGTATAGTGGTTACCCCCCTGAAAGATACTTCCATAAAAGAAGATGTGCTTTTTTATGAAGAATTGTTTGTGTATGTGTCGGCAAAAAATGCATTGTCCGGAAAAAAATATGTGCTCGCCAAGGAAATTGACCCCAACCAGCTTTGGTTATTGGAGGAAGGGCACTGCTTCCGTTCACAGATATTGAATTTATGCGAGCTGAGAAAAAGCAGCGATTTTAATTTCAGGTATGAAACGGGCAATATTGAAACACTGAAACGGATGGTGGATAAAAGCGACGGCATTACCATTTTACCGGAGCTGGCTGTAATGGAATTTAACAAAGCACAGTTGAAACTGGTAAAACAACTGAAGAAACCAAGCCCTGCACGCGAAGTAAGTTTGGTTACCCACCGCGACCATATCAAAACCAAACTGATAAAAACACTGAAAGAAGAAATACTGAATATTGTGCCTGCACAAATGCAGAAACTGCAGAATAAAAAAGTTGTGGAAATAAATTATTAACCCCTGCAAGCCCTCGCCGCTCGTGCCTCGCGGCTGCGGGCTTTCCACCCCATTCCGCAGCCCGGGGCGGGGAATAAAATTCAGCAATAGCTTACTACACTTATTTTTGTGTTATGGCAGATGTGCATGATAAGGCAACACGCAGTTATAATATGAGCCGCATTAAAAATTTCTTGATTAATTTAGAGAATTAGAAAAAGCCTTTGAATGATTGAGATTGTAAATGGCAGAAGCTTTCATAATTACCTTGCTTAATAAAAAATTGTGGTTTTTCAACAAAATTGAATACTCGATAAAGAAAAAAGTTTGTTGAATTTTTAGAGGAGAATTTCCATTCTGTTCTTGATATATAAATCGGTGTTTCCTTTGAAAGTTTAGTCGTTTTTACTTCAATATATCTATCAGTGCCATTATTATTTTTAGATAAGATATCATATCCTAAGCCGTCTCCTTTCCCTTTCGATACCCATTCAATCTTGTCAGCAAAGTTATTTTTTCCAGCTTCTATTAATCTCCATCGCTCATATTCTATAACTAATTTTTCTCCTTCTTCTCCTAAATTTCTATTATTCTGTTCCCTTTCCAAATAATTAATTTTAATCGGCAGGTAACTAGGCTCACTTTCGCGAAACTCAGATTGTTCAGGCTCAGCGCTTATGATAGTTTTAAAATCAGCTTTTGTTTTTGATAGAATTGAATAACCATTTGCAAAATGATCGAATTTGGGTTCAAATTTCTTTCGATGTTCTTCTAAAAATTTTGAGACTTCATCTTCAAGAAGCTCTTGATAATTCCCTCGTGGTTTATATCCTTTTATATAAGGCTGACCAAGATTGGCTAATACGGCGCTAATATTTTGATGCTTAAATTCTACTGAGCCATCTGAACGATCATTTAACTTTGGTTGAAGTATTCTACGATGCTCACTTTTGTTATAATCTTGATTGTCTAACTCTGACTGAAGCATGTTGAAATAGTCCTTAACTATGGCAATTACTTCCGCTTTAGACCAATCTTGATTCATGTGGATATGATATTGCTTTCTCTTCTCATAAAGATAATGTTTTGAAATAGGTTTTAAATTAATTACGATGGTGTCTTAAAGTATACTAAGAGTTTATCCTATTTTCTTAGATTTGTTCCAACAATCTAAACCTTATTTTATGCATACTCCAACAGCAAAAGGCTATTTCTCGGGATGCGGAGGAATGGAACTTGGTATATTGCAAGCAGGTGTTAATTTAATTCAGTCTCTTGACTTAGATAGTGAGGCAACAGATTGTATGAAATCAAATAGCCATTATTTTTCTCATACAATTTTGAATACAGATATCAAAAACAAAACTGTTCTCGATCAACCTCAAACAGATATTATTATCGGCACATATCCTTGTACAAAATATTCACCCATTGCAGACATACACGGTACGCGAACTGGTGATGACTTATTTCTTCATTTTTTTAGGCATATTGCAATTGAAAGGCCGGAAATGTATATAGTAGAAAATGTGCCAGGCATGAAAAAATTCAACGTAGTTATGGAGGCAATGACGAAACTACCAGATTATTATGTCAATGTATTTTGCCCGGTAGAAGCATCAAACTGGTTGCCTCAAAAAAGAAAAAGATTAATACTAATTGGTACACGAAAACATTTTCTAATCTCTGCGCCTAAAGCTGCTAAAAACAGAATTCGTTTAAGAGATATTATAGAGAAAAATCCTCAAGTTGATATACCTGATTACGTATTTAAAAGAATTTATGGAAAATATAGAGATTTACCAATCATAATTGATCCCGACATAAATAATGCGCTTGCTCCAACATGCGTAGCACACTATGCGAAAGATTTAAGTACAAGATTAGTTAAAGATAAAGACAGCAAGTACGGCGTTAGACCTTTTTCAATTAGGGAATATGCGAGACTTCAAGGCTTTCCAGACGACTTTAATTTTCCAAAAAAGCGAAGCTCATATAAATTAATTGGAAATGCAGTTCCAGTTCAAATGGGTAAATGGGTTGGAGATGTTGCAATGGAATATTTCAACTAACCCATGATTGCAATAATTTCATAACCTCAATTCCCATAATACTCCACAACAAATTAAAAATTTTTCTGGCGAGCACCCATGCTTCATTCCTGCTTTCCCAACTTCGGCCTTTATTATTTTTTGTGAAGATGCTGATTATGTTCGAAATTTTTGTATCGAGTATTACTCGTCTTTAGTTGGCTTCAAAATCATTTTTCGCCACCTTGTAACTTTCGCTGCAGTTTCTTTACATCCTCAACACCTGGCGAAAGTCGGTTTTAACGTGGTAATATCCCCGCTATTTTGCTGACATCAGCGAAATGACCGGGAACATTTTCCCCGGCGTTCCTGCAAACTTCTTTCGGCTTTCCATTACCTTCAACTAATTCCGCCACCGGGATGAATTGGCATCAGGCAATCCCTTCCCGCCTTATTATTACCGGTTTCCACCAACATTATGTAACCGGCAGTTGAAGAAGATAGCAGGCAGTATTTTTTTACAACCAACCGTTTTCCCTGTACCAGGCAGCTGTTTCCTGTATACCCGATTCAAGGTCGTGTTCAGGTTTCACATTATACTTTTCCCAGGTGCATTTGCTGTCGCAAGCCCAGTTGGGGGCGGATATCTCGCTTAATTTTTCCGAATGGATAAAAGGCATCCTGCCGAATAAGCCGTATATTTTTTCCATACCGAATACAGCAGGCTTTACTATACTTAAGGGTAAAGTAATTTTCAACGCTTTTTTGCCCAACGCTTTCCTGATCATTTTTCCCAACTCATCTTTCCGGTAATTATTGGTATCGGATAACAGATATGCCTTTTGAGGATGTTCTTCATCAAGTATTTTGAAAATAATCCTGGCCAGGTCTCTGACATAAATAAAAGAAAGCAACTGCCTGCCACTGCCAATTTTAATCTCAACCCCTTTTTTGATGATTTGGAAATAAGAAAGGAAATCTTTGTCCCTGGGCCCGTAAACAGCAGTTGGCCGCATGATCACGGTTTTTAATGCAGGCAAACTTTGAAGAAACTTTTCCGCTTCGAGTTTGCTTTTCGCATAAGCGGAAACAGGTTGCTGAAATGAAGACAACTGAATAGGCTCCCGGCCCGAAGGATCGCCGGGGCCGTAGGTAGCCAGTGAGCTGATAAATACGAACTGCCGGGGCAGACTGCCTGCAGCTGTTAATGCATGGGCAAAATTTTTTGTGTACCCGCAGTTGACGGTATAAAAATCATTTTTATGATGGGCACGGGTAATGCCCGCATTGTGAATGATGATATCGAAACCTCCTTCAGCGCTGTTAAACTGCCGGAACTGCTGTTCCAGTAATTCCGGCGATGAAAAATCCATTTCAAAAAAATGAATAGCCGGGTGCTGAAGAAAAATTTTGCTGCTGCCTTTTCTCAAACCGGCAAAAACCATATAACCTTTTCTCAATGCTTCCTCAACCAGAGCACTGCCGATAAAACCGCTGGCGCCGGTGATTAATATTTTTCCTGCTGATGGGGGATGCTGCATACAGGTTTATGCAATGGGTTTGATAAAACACCGGCGTCGTTTATGGTTCACCGCATTAAAATGCTTCCAGAAAGATTGTATCTGCGTGTTGGTTTCCAGTTCAGGATTAGACTCTGCAAAACGGACGCCTGCCTTTATATACGCCTTTGCCACTTCTGTAATCAACATTGCATTCACCCCTTTCGACTGCATGTCGTTCCTCACGGCAACGAGGTAAAGGTCTGCCAATGTATTTTTACGTAACGATTTCAGCAAATGAACAAACCCGAATGGCAACAAGCTGCCCTTACATTTTTGCAGGGCATGTGATAAGGAAGGCATTGTGATACCAAAAGCAGCCAGCTCGCCTTTTTTATCTGCAACAAGTGTAACAAAATCCGTACGGATAAATGAAAAATATTGCTTCGTATAATAATCAATCTGCTTGCCGCTTAACTCAACAACACCATGCAAATGACTATAGGCTTCATTAATAAGTTTGAAAATCTGCGGCGCATAAGGCAACAGTTGTTTTGCATTTCTTGCCCGCACTACCTGCAAACCCAATCTTTCCCTGATAGCACCCGCGATTTTTTCAATACGTTCGGGTAATGCTTCCGGAACTTCAATTTTATATTCAAGCCAGTCAATTTCTTTGCCATACCCAAGTTGGTGCATAAACTCAGGATAATAAGGATAATTGTAGATAGTGGCTAAAGTTCCCAGCTGATCAAAACCTTCAACAAGCATCCCTTCAAAATCGAGATCGGTAAAACCCATCGGGCCATGAACGGCTTCCATCTTTTTTTCTTTGGCCCATTGTTCCACCACCTGCAGTAATGCTGCAGCAATGTTTAAATCTTCTTCAAAATCAATCCAGCCAAAACGCATGTATTGCTTCCCCCATTTGCTGATATAGGAGTGATTAACTATAGCTGCAATTCTTCCCACCACGCTTTTGTTTTTTATAGCCAGCCAGTAACGGGCTTCGCAATATTCAAAAGCCGGGTTTCTTTTTCTGTTCAGCGTATTCTTTTCATCAAAGCGGAGTTTAGGGACATAAAATTTATTCCCGCTGTAAAGCCTGTAAGGAAATGCTATGAAGGCATCCATATCCTTTGAACCCGACACCTCCCTGACGCTGATATCATTTAGTTTATCCATATTAAACTATACCCAATCTTTTGGAAACCTTCGTAATCTTCTCGATAGCTTCGCCTATCTGCGCATGTGTATGCGTAGCCATTAGGCTGAACCTGATGAGAGAAGACTCTTTGGGAACCGCCGGCGAAGTTACCGGATTTACGAATATACCTTCTTCGAGCAAGGCGCTGGTGAGTTGAAAAGTTTTCATCATATCCCTCACATAAATAGGAATAATCGGGGTGCATGAAATGCCTGTGTCGAACCCCGCTTTTTCAAACATCTCCCGGGCAAGGCTTGTATTATCCCACAGTTTCTGTACACGTTCAGGTTCTTGTTTTAATATTTTCAACGCAGCCCCGGCGCTGGCCGTAGCGGCAGGCGAAATGCTGGCGCTGAATATTAATGATCGTGCATGGTGTTTCAGGTAATTAATGGTTGCATGCTCACCTGCAATAAAACCTCCGATTGAGGCAAGCGACTTGCTGAATGTTCCCATGATCAACTCGGCATTTCCGGTAAGGTGAAAATGTGCCGCCGTACCACGCCCTACCTCACCAAGAACACCAAGACCATGTGCATCATCAATCATAATGCTGGCATGAAACTTTTCTGCCAAAGCCACTATTTGCGGCAGTTTTGCAATATCCCCTTCCATGCTGAAAACTCCTTCTGTAACGATTAGCTTAACAGCGTTTGCCGGAATGCGAATAAGCAATTTTTCCAGTGAATCCATATCATTATGCCGGTACTTGACCACCCTGGCAAATGACAACCTGCTTCCTTCAATGATGGAGGCATGGTCAAGATCATCCAGTATCAGAAAATCATTCCGGCCCAGTAATGCGGGTATAACACCCATATTAACCTGGAAGCCTGTACTAAAAACCAATGCTTCTTCCTTACCTACGAAATCAGCGAGCTGCTCTTCGAGTTCAAGATGTATATCCAGTGTGCCATTAAGAAACCGTGATCCCGCACAGCCTGTTCCGTATGTACTAACCGCCTGCCTGGCTGCAGATTTGATAGCAGGATGATTAGTAAGCCCGAGGTAACTATTAGAACCAAACATCAATACAGGTTTACCGTTAATCACTACGCTACTGTCCTGATCTGATGCTATTACCCTGAAATACGGGTAAAGCCCTGCTGCCTTAACCTCGTCAGGAGCTGTGTACTTTTCTGTCTTCTGTCGTAATAAACTGCTTTTATTTGCGGTTCCGGCCTCAGGATAAAACATGTGTAGTGAAATTTTTCAAAACTATTTTTTTTATCTGCCCGCACTGAAAATGCTATGGCATTTAAGTTAAGAAAGCTGTGTTTTCGTAATTTTTATTCTGGCGGCAAAGGGTAATTTGCGCCGGAAAAAAGATGCTGATCTTCAAAGATGTTAATTTCGATGCAGCACATTTATTACCTAAAGTACCGAATGGGCACCCCTGCAAAAAACTTCATGGGCATACTTATACACTGAGGGTTTATGTAAAGGGCACAGTTCAGGAAGAAACAGGCTGGGTGATGGATTTTGGCCAGCTCAAAAAAAACGTACAGGAAATTATTGGCGCGCTCGATCATCAATACCTGAACGAAATACCTGGGCTTGAAAACCCGACTTGCGAACACATCGTGATCTGGATATGGGAGCAACTCAAAAATAAAATTCCCGGATTAGCCAAATTAGAACTGATGGAAACAACCAGCGCAGGGGCGGTTTATGAAGGAGACTGACAAAGATCATTGGCGGTTTAAAATTTTCAAGCTTGCTTTATAAAAAAATCTTTTCTATAAAAGCAAATATCATGACCCCACTCAAGCACAGCTGCCTTACATGCCGGATCAGAAACAATTCATTGTTGAAAAACTGCAGTGACGAAGTGCTGGAAATTATATCCGATCAAAAGACGACTATAGAATTTCCACGAGGCGCTCATTTGATGACGGAAAGGGAAAATGAAAGAGGGTTCTATTGTATCAGGTCGGGCATTGTAAAATCAGAAATACATCATGAACAGCGGGGATTCATCATCAGCTTATACGGGAAAGGTGCAGTTTTCGGCCACCGCATTATGAACAGCACAGACAAGAGTACCTTCACACTTTCAGCTGTAGAACCTACTAGGGCGTGTTTTATTTCCACTGATAAATTTCTGAAGTTAACAGCAAGCCAGCACTCACTGAAAGAAGCAATAACAAAATCGTTGGTTGCGGAAATTAATACCAGGGAACAGCAATTGCTGAACATGACCTGTTATTCCGTGAAACAAAGAGTTGCTGCTGCATTGGTACATATTGCAGAGACCTATGGTTACCACCAGAATGGATGCAGTTTATACGTGCGCTTAGACAGACAGGAAATTGCCGACCTGGCTGCCACTACTAAAGAACAGGTTTCTCATATCCTGGCTTCTCTGAAAAACTCAGGGCTCGTAAATTTTAAAGCAAGGCATTTTAAATATTTTGACCTCAAAGGATTGCAGTTAATTTCCGAACCTGCCTGACACATATCAGCGTTAAGCCACGATAAGCAATTCACGTTATTGAAAATCGTTCATCCGCTCAATACAGATATCCTATTCCATTCTTATAACAATTATCTGATCTTAGCTATTAAAAAATCTTCCGGCAATGATCATTGCTTATTTTATTTCAGGATAGCCACTATTCATTAAAATAATGAAATGATAACTATCAACAGAGTGACTGATCAGCATATGCAAGTATAGCAGTTTTACAAAATTAATTTTGATAAACATGACAATCATTACAGAAAATATTTGCCCCTATGCTAAATGGAAACACATTGATAAAACAGTTCCGGCATGAGACTGAAACATGGAAGCGAACACTCGGCTTTATTGAAGAAGAAAATATTATATTAAAAAACCGCTTGTCTGAAATTCTTGCTACCGCAAATAAATATGATGATTCCCTGATTTCAACACTCGAGATATTTCAGAATTCCTTTATAGATAAGGACGATCTGATCAAACTGCTGAAAGATAATATTACTGAAGAAGACAAATTGCTCACAAGAGAAGCTTTCGAAGACGGCAGTTTATTAACCTTTGTAAAAAACAAACAGAAAAAACTTCGCAAGGACATGGAAGAAATTGAGCAAAAGTTTCAAAAACTTAAAACGGATTTCAACTCTTATTTAAGCGATATTTATTAAGGCTGTACAAAATGTACGCTACCCGGTTCAGGATAACCGGCTTAATGATTTAAAAAAGAAAAGCAGTTATTCAAACTGCTTTTTAACACAAAATTTTTACAACATCAAACTACAATATATTATATAGCACATCCTTATTATTGCTCGTCAACAAACAATACACATAAATTAAATGCCTTTCCTCAAATGCTCAATAGTGGGCTATGAAAATCGGCAATTTGTTTAACCTGACCTCTTGTTCATCAGGATCATATTCAAAAAACTGGGATAGCAGGCCTTTTCCATAAGCTCCCATCACCACAAAATCATTTTTCTTTTCCATCAGGTATTCAAAAAACGATTCTGTCAAAGCCTTGTCTAATGCAATAAATTCAATATTACTGTAATGATATTTCAGCCATTGCGTTACTTCGAAATCTTCATCCGTTACCGGTTCAGTTTCTTTGTTTATATAAACTACTTCAGCTTTTTTCTCTGCAAGTGCAGGAAATAAGTAAGTAAATTGTTTGATAGCAAAAATGGAAGACTTGCTGCCATCATAACAAAATATGATGTTATCAACATCACTGGAGTTTTCCGGAGGGATAATTACCGGGCAACCGGCATCATGTAAAATATCTTTAACAAATTTTGAAGGCATGCTATCATACCCCTTTTCAAAAGATGTCAGGGCATCCACCACCAAAACATCAGCAAATTTGCTGGCGGAAATCAAATCTTCTAAAGGTAACCCGATATCAAAATGCGCAAGCGCCTGAACGCCTTCCTCATCAGCTATGCTTTTGAAGATTTCAATATTCCTGTTTCTTATGTCCATTTTATCCTGGTATTCTTTCAAACCCGTCAGCATTGACTGTTCTTCATTTTCATGCGTTACATATTCCAGCACAACGTCTTCCAGGAAAATGGCATCCAGGGTAGAATTCGTAAGTTTCGCCAGGTAACAGGCAAACTTGACGGTGTTGAAATTCATATCCTGACTATTTACGGCAAGAAGTATTTTTTCCATAATTTTTTTTGTAAAAGTATCCGGTCCTGCTTTCCCCTCCGATGATCTCCATCAACACAAATATTGATTCATCTGACAGGAATTTGCCGTTTCCTCCTGAACAGGCGGATAACTCCGCCTGTTGTCATAAAGCAAATAGTAATTACAATAACAGACCCGAACAATGTTATCGATGATAATGACTTTAATATCACAAAAATCAGGAACGAAATAAAAATCATTTGCCAGTAATTCATTTTACTGGGAAACCTGTTATTAAGCCAGTTGGCTGTCTCAACCGAAGCGATAATATTTGCCAGCAGGAGAATGATAATATAAAATAGTAATAACAATAGTGCAACAGGAATTCCAATAAGCGTAATAAAGAAGAGTATTATTGCTATCGGCGTTCCAATAAAAAATAAAATACCAATTCCCAACGAACGCACTGGGGCATCCAATACTTTTTCCGCTGCCTTTTTCAGGCTTGCACTAAAGAGATATTCCATTAAAGCAATCATGAGCAATGCCGCGCAGAGATACCAAACCAAACCGGTTACGGAGTTGGTACCTAAATAATACCATCGTTTGTATGGGAAAGCCAGTGATTCATCATAAACCGCTTTCCCTTTTTTTACAGAACTGGCAAAATCAACCGCAGCTTTACTATTCCAGTAATTTACGCTGTCTTCAAAAATTGCCCCGCTATCTATAAAAATTTCATTGGCTGCAAGCATGGCATTTCCTGCTACCGTTCCACTCATTTCCAATTTGCCAGACCTGATGTTCATACCGCGCTCAGCCATTCCATTGAAATAAAAGTTAACACAATTGATATGAACCTCGTTTTTTGCGGTACCCTCAAAATCAGCAGACCTTATATTTAATGAAACCAGCCCTTCAATAACAGCTTCCTTTTCAACAATAACATTTCCGCCAATAACAACAAGATCTCCTTTCACATTTTTGAGTATATGAAGTTTTGCTCCTGCACAACGAATATCACCACCGACATAGCCATTAAACGTAATATCCCCGCCGATAGCTAAAATATCACTCGTTACAGAATCATTGATCTGCACAATTCCCCCTGCTATAACCAGATCAGCATAGACCGGTGCATTAATCACGACATATCCCCCTGAAATATACAGGTTCTGGTACACGGGTTTTGTTATGATTACTTCTTCAGTATACCCTACCGGAAATGCAAAATTGTTTTTTGCAATAACCGATAAAAAAAAGAAGAAAAGCAACTTTTTCATTTTAAACATATTTATATCGGCATAATTTCAAGAAAATACACTGCAAAGCACCATGAAGAGGTTTTCCCTTAAAATGACCCGCATCAACCAATCAGGTGAATCATATCATTGACAGGGAATTATCTGGCAGATATATTAGTACAGCAAATAAGGGTAGATTATGATTGACCAGTTAATAAAAACAATCAACGATCAGATATGGCTACCGAATTGAGGAAAGGAATCAAAATCGAAGTTTGCGTTTACGTTTACTTTTTTCATCCGGGAACAATGCTTCAGGGCCGTGCATGCATTTAAAGAGAAATAAAAAGTAGCTGTATTATACCGCTGAATATTTCTTCACCCGAAAAAAGAACATAGAACTTACAGTAATAAAAAATATGCTCTATATAACATCAACTTATAAGAGCAGACATAATGAATAAATTGTTTGTAGGAATAATCCTGCTCATCGCATAAACGGAACGAAATGAAAAGAAGGGTAATGACCAAATTTGTAAAAACCGGATTTAAAAAAATGAATACAGCTGTATCCGGAATTTTATCATCTTTTAAAGAAGAAGACATTCATGAATTTCGGGTGGAATTCAAAAAAATCAGGGCCTTTCTTCGACTTGTTCAATCTGGTTTAAAACAAGGGAAAAAGATCAGGATATCCGGCCGACTGAAAAAATTCTATAAAAATATCGGCTGTATTCGTGTCATTCAGTTACAAAGAAAGAAAATTATCAAAGCGTCAAACAATATGGAAGGCATTCGCCCTGAAGAATATTTTAGTATGCTTGAACTGGAAAAGACTATATACCAGAAAGCTGCAAAAAAAATAATGAAGCATAAGAAAAAATTAAACAAAGAAATGCATTCAATCATTACTGCATTACCTGCAGAAGTAAAAAGAAAATCTATCAGCAATTTTACTGAAATGAAATTATCAGCAGTTCAAAAAATAACCCAACAGGGAAGTATTCCTGAAGAATCGCTTCACGAAATAAGAAAAACGATGAAAGACCTTATGTACAACCAGAGGTTCATTCAAAAATATTCCCATGGTGAGGAATTTTTGCTTGCAAAAAATCAGGACATAACAAATATTACCATGCTTCTGGGCGATTTCCATGATACTTGCGTTGCCATAAACCAACTTGAATCTGATTGTACCAAGTTAATTTCCACCAGCAGTGAAAAATATCTACTATCAAAGCTGAAAGATAAATGGCAACACGAAAAAGAGACAATTAAAGAAAGCTGCCTTTACGCATTACAAAAAAATTCCGTGCCTGTTTTCAATACAACTAATAAAAAGGGACCTGATAGAAATCCGGTCCCGTTATTAATCCAATATCCTAAGAAAAACCAACACAAGGTATGTGAAGATGAAAAGGGCTCTAATGATCCTGTTCAACCATTTTATTGATTGCTGTTATCAGTTTATTTCTATTCCGGGAAAGAGAGGCAAAATTTTACCGCAGTATATTATCTTGTTCATATTGCCAGGTCTGTGCATTGCCGATTACCTTGGCAACTCAACAGTGAAGGTGGTCCCTTCGTTATATTTGCTAAAGAAATGTATATTTCCGTTTAACAACTCCACATATTTTTTTACAATATTGAGGCCGAGACCTGTTCCCTGTATTCCATTAGCATTCGATGCCCTCGAAAATTTACCGAATATATTTTTTTGCTCATTTTCAGGAATACCGATCCCTTCATCTTTTACCAGTATCTTTAAATTACTGTTGACTTTAGCCGAAAACCAGATTGTTTTATTCTCTTCCGAATATTTAATTGCATTTGAAAGCAGGTTAAGAATAATATTTCTCAGGATTTTTTTATCCTGCACCACTTTCTTTTCGCCTGTATATGCCAATGTAATATGCTGACCGGTTTTAAGCATGCCTGTCATTTCTCCAATAATATCTTCACACAGTGCTTGCATATCAAAATCAGTTTTAGCGATTTCTATTTTACCCTGTTCCAATTTCTCTATTGAAAGAAAATCTTCTAAAAGCGCAGTCAGATTTTTTACAGACTCCTTGATGCGGCCGATATGCTTCCTTCTTTTTTCTTCCTGCCCGTCTTTATTATAAGATTCCACAAAATAAGTACTGGAGAGAATTACGCTGAGTGGTGTGCGGAATTCATGCGAAGCAATTGAAATAAAGCGTGATTTTATTTCATTCAATTCCTTTTCGTGTTCCAGAGATCCAATTAATTGTTTTGTACGATCCCTGACTTTCTCCTCCAGTTCTGCATTCATTTTTTGTAAAGCCGCATACATTTTAAATCGCTCTATAAAACTTTCAGCCTTGCGTGCATACAATTCTATACTGCGAAGACGTTTTGTATCAAAGTGATAAGGTTTTTTAAAATAAGTGGAAATTACTCCAAGCAGGGTACCGTCATTTGAATACATCGGAGTGGATTGTACAGCACGGAAATCGGATTTTTTTGATATTTGCCGGAATGATTCAAACAAAGGATCCGTTTCTGTATCCTGAATGTTAATTTGCGACTTTGTTCTCAATGCATATCCGTAAGCGCTATCAATACCTGCCGCCGCTTTCTTAAAAAGTGCAAGTGAATTACGATCAAAACCTTTATGGCTTGCAATCACCAGCGCCTTTTTTTCAGCGTCAAAAAGCTGCATGCTGCCTTTGTCTGCCCCCATCAATTCTATCGAAACAGATAATATTTCCTCCAGGCCTTCATTAAAGTTATCGATCAGCCATAACCGGTTTCCTGCCTCAACCAGGAATGCATGTAATTGTTCTTCCCGCTTGCTTTCCGTTATATCAGTGTTTATAGTTATCAGGGTTCCGGGTCTTGGTGAATAAAAAGACCTGTCGAACCATTTGTTTAAAGAGGGAATGAACTCTTCACGTCTTATATTTTCATCATTTTCAACAAGGCTGATTATTTCTCTGAGCTCTTCATCCATAGGTCCAAAAATTTCCGTTCGAAAATGGCCGACAATTTCATTCCTGGATTTATTAAGGATCCTTTCTGTTGCATGATTGATTTCCAAAAAAAGAAGATCTTTAACCACTCCAGCTTCGTCTTTTATGATTTCCTGCAGCATAAAACCCTCATCAATGCTGTTAAAGATGAGCCTGAATCTTTCTTCATTTTGCTTTAAAGTTTCTTCTGCCTTTTTTTTCTCCGTTATATCGATACAGGTACTTAGGTAATATTTTTTACCGGAAATTTCAATAGTCTCTACGGAAAGAGATACATGTAAAACTTCCTTTCGCTTACCGCGCAACGCTACCTCATAATTGTACAGATGATTATTGGCATCAATTAACTCAGCAATGGTCTGGCGTTCCGACGGCAAAAAAATGATACCGGCTTCCAGCGAAGTTCTGCCCATGAGCTCTTCACGTGAATATCCAAATAAACTACAGAAGCTTTCATTAGCATCAATGACTTTTCTGGTTACTGATTCAGTCAGCACGATTGCAACCGGGCTTTTATGAAAGAGCTTAAAAAATTTTTCTTCTGCAATTTTTCGTTCTGTGATGATTTCACTAAAAATGATAAGTCCGCCGATTTCGTTATGCTCGTTATACCATGGACAAAGCTCCCAACGCAGCCACTCTTTAGTTCCATCTTCCCTTCTAAAAACCTCTTCATCAGAAGACCGAACAATTTGTCCGCTTAAACATCTTTTATGCAAGTCCTTCCATTTATCCGGAATACCGGGAAATACATCGTAGTGGCACCTGCCTGTAATATTTTTATCGGTTAAGCGGTAATCATCAAACCAACGCCGGCTCACAACAATATAATTCATGTTTGTATCCAGCATAGCAATAGCCGCAGGGGTGTGCTCAATCAGCAGGCGAATTTTTCTTTCGCTGGAAACATTTTTTTCTTCAGCTTTCCTCCTCTCGGTAACATCTGTTACAAAAGCGACCACCCTCATATCGCCATCCCAATGATAATAGCAGAGATTCACAAGAACAGGAAAAAGAGTTCCGTCTTTTTTTCTGCCATACACTTCCTCGCCATGCGCCATTAATCTTGTTGCCGGGTTGGCATAGTATTCAGCATGTTGTTGAACATGTGATTCACGCAGGTTTTGCGGAACAAGTATTTCCATTAGTGTTCCTTTCAGTTCATTAGTCTGATATCCAAAAACATTTTCTGCAAATGGGTTTATTGCCATAATCTCCCTGTTTCTGTTCACGATGAGAATGGCAATCGTTGCATTATCAAACAAAGCTTTAAAACCAATTTCGTTCTCAGGCAATATCGAATGAAGTTCTGGCATGTTGAGTGAGATGCAGCAAATTTACCCATTTGCAATGTCTCAGATAAATTAATTAATTATTTATAACACATATCGGCATTGTGAGTTTATTAAAATGGCTTCAAACAAAAAGGGCCTTCGATACGGAAGGCTCCATAATTAAACAAGTTGTCAGAAACTTGCTTGCTATATTTTTTTGTATAAATCAATACGGTCCAGTTCCCCGTCTTCGGACCGGAGTACAAGCACGCGTTTGTCATTTTCAACATTGATCACCCATACATTTCTTTCATCCTGGTTTACGAAAATTACTGAAGTGATCTTATAATCAGAATAACGGGATTTTACCAGGTTGCGAATATCCCGGGGCATGTTATTTTCATTGCCATAGCGGATATGATAAATGAGATAGCCATATTTATTGAAAAGGGCGCGGTTTGACTGATCGTTTGTCATAAACATAACCAGATAATTCTTATCCAGTTTATACCAGGCTGCGTTTTGTGCTTCGGGAAATGCAATGCGAAAAGAATTCGATACCTCCTTCACTACCTTACTCGTTGATGTTATGGTAATTGCCGGAAGTGTTTTGAAAATCGTGTCTTGTGCCTGTAAAAAGGTACCTGTCAAAAATGACAAGAGGGCCACACTGCCGTAAAGCATGAATTGACGTTTCATATAAATTTATTTAAGTTGATTAATACAAACGATATCATAATTTCTGAAGCAATGTAAGTGCAGAAGCAAACTCCTTAAAATGATTGTTTCTATAAATCAGAGTGATGTTAATCAACCGGTATTATGATGGGCAATCCGTGTAACTTCAACTTATCATTTTATCATTATAACGATGAGCTGCCAAATACATTGAAAAATATCTCTCTGGATTGAAAGACCCAATGTTATTATGTTAAAAACCGGCTGGTGAAATAGGTGATTGTTACACCCAGAATGGTGGCGCATGTTGTCCAGTACGATGAGGTTTTGAAGCTTTCCGGTAATAAATCGCTTGTGCCGATGTAAAAAAAGAAACCCCCGAATAATGCCATCACAAGGGCAAATATTTGTGAAGGGATGCTGAAGAAAAAAGTAGAAACCACTCCTACAACAGGAGCTAACGAATCGGCAAGCAGCCATTTAAAAGCTTTTATCCTGCTGCCATCATTCTTCAAAATGATTGTTACCGTATTCAAGCCATCTGAAAAATCGTGAACAATAACAGCAATTGCGATAAGTATTCCTATTGAATTTGAAATCTGAAAAGAAAGCCCTATAGCTACTCCATCAAACAGGCTATGAAGGGATAGGCTCCCGGCTCCAAGATCACCGCGGCTATTTATTTTCTTTTCTTGCGATGCTGAATGAAGCAAGGACATCCGGTCAAGCAACATATACACAAAAAAACCTGCTGCAGAAACAGACAAAACAAAACCCTGATCAAAATGTTTGCCGCCTAACAATAAGGCTTCAGGAAATAAACTGAAAAAAACGGTACCTATCACTGCTCCTGCGCTAAACCCTAAAATAAGATGCAGCTTATCTGTAAACTTCATTGCAAAGAACCCTCCTCCCAACGTTGCTAAAAAAGTAATACCAGTGAAAATAAAAATCATTGCTCTCTTTTTCTTTTGCTCATCAAACTTCAATAATTACCATGATTCAACAACAGAAGATTCCCGGTTCTCTTTCATTGATTTTTTCACATCTATTTCTTCAATCATGGCATTTATTTTTTCCAGGTGCTTTTCCAGCCCCTCTTTGTGTTTTTCAAGTTTATCTTTCACCATTACTAATTTTTCCCTTTTATAATCGCCGCTTGACATTGATTTTAATCGCTGTAATTGCTTATTTAATTTTCTCCGGGTTTCTGACCCTTTGTCCGGCGCGAACAACATTCCCAGCGCACCTCCGGCAGCAAGGCCTGCAGCGGTTAATAACTTGGTTGATTTTTTCATACCACTATATTTTGAATTGTTAAAAATTTTATTGCCCGATAAAAACTATTTTGTCCTTTGCTCTTTCATGCACTTCAGGTTTTTCGTCGCCATATCCCAGAATAACTGCAAGCAATACCTTTTCACTTGCCGGAATTTTTAATGAAGGATAAAGGCCCGTATGCATTACAAATTTTGCAAATCCAACCGGGCAAGTATCAAGCCCCAGCGATTTTGCCGCAAGCATCATATTTTGTGCGCACATTCCGACATCTAACGGCGCCCATTCGTTATCTACAGGAGCGGTAATAAAAATAACAACTGGAGCGCCATAGAAAACAGGTTCGGTTATTGAATGAAAGCTGAAATTATGCGCAAAATGCAAAAGATGGCCTGTAGTTTGGATAATCCCTTTAAGCCCGGATTTAGAAAACTCTTTAAACGCCAGCTTTGCAATTTCCCTCGAAAAAGACCTGATCATTTCTTTGTTTGTTAATACATAAAATTTCCAGGGCTGTTTATTCATCGCTGATGGAGCCATCATGCCGGTTTTGATCACCTGCTCAATAATATCTCGATCGACATCTTTATCTTTATATTTCCTGATAGCTCGCCTGGTATTGATCACTTGTATAGTTTCCGTTGTCAGGTTTATATCTTTCGGGGCTGTAAGCGTTCGTTCCATAATTTTTTTGTAAACTTATTGAGGGCACCGAATTTAAAAAATGACATCCATCACCAAATTCTTTGATAGCTGTCAAAAGTACCTCAGCAAAATCCGATCCATTTGCCGCCACTAAAACAAAACTGGATATTCTTCAAAAACATTCAGGCAAAACTCCCAGACTGCGGCTAAATGATGAATATCACTGCCGGGTTTGAAATATATCATCAGGCAGGAAATTCAAAAAAAATAATTTTTCACCATGAAAAAATTAACCCGCATCTTAGTTCTCCTAGCATTTCCGGTTTTAGCAAAATGCCAGGGAAGCAGCTATAATACATCCTTCACAATCCATGCATTTCACCAGGAAAATGACAGCATTGTTTGGCAAACCTCAAGTGTTTTTTGTAAGCTATTTGAAAAGGCTGATACTGACGCCATGAAACAGTTTTTACCGGAAGACTTTTTATTGCAATGGATGCATGAAAATTTCATCGGCAAAAAAGAAATCATAAGTGCGATGTCCGATAAGAATACGCGTACTGTAATGGCATTCCGAATAAAAAATAATAACAGCACGATAATCAGGTATTCGGATGATCAATCCGCTGCCAGTATGAGTACAACATTTGAATTTAGTGATCCCGATCAAATGAAATCAATTGAAAAACAACATGGTTATGGATTATGTATTTTTTATTTAAAAAAAGAGAATACTCTATGGGTTCTCAAAACTGTTCATATTGATCTGCATTGCTCTTTATGTAATTTCTAAATGCTGCACAAAGAATGATTTACTGAAAAGCTTTTCCCATTATCCCTTCCCGGTTAAAACCTTTTTTTACTATGTCATTTATGATCGGTTTCCCCTGCTCATGTGCAAGTGTTTCCGTGGAAGGCAGATCAAATGATTCGGTTTGCACAGAATAAATCAATTCTTTGGCGTTAAGGTCGTACAAATGGCTTTCCGAGAAATATCTTGTGTCTATAGTGTAATAGCCAGGCGAATACACACGACCATGCATAATGGTATAGTAACCCCAGAAATGCCTGTAAGAAATAAAATAGAGCATATAATAAATATTATCCGGAATATACCTGCTTTCTTTTGATTTGTTCAACAGCACAGAGTTCATTAAAATCGGTCAATAAAAATTTATGGCCGTCATTCCCTTTGCCTGCAACCATATTGACCTCAATCACTGCCCAGTCCAACCCAAATCATCAATAAAATCATTTGCACTAACTAAACTTGTTTCCGGAATGTATAGTAATAAAACATTCGGTATTCACTGAAAAAATTAAAAACCTGTTATGCAATTAGAAATTGAATCACCCCATATGGAAGCCAACGAAGCGCTTCAAAACTTTATAAAAAATAAAGTAGCATTTTTAGGAAAAAAATTTAGCATGATTAAAAGCTGTGATGTCATTCTGCGGAGTGAAAAAAATAATAAACAGCAAAGCTGCTTCATTGAAGCCAGAATGGAAGTGCCCGGAAAAACATTGTTTGCGAGCGACAATGCTGACAGTTTTGAAAGTGCATTTCTCAGGCTGGCAGAAAACCTGAAACATCAGTTAAACAGGTACAAGGAAGGCCTGAAGGATAAAATTTAAAATAAAAAAGTTTTGAAATTTTTTTTATGAACATAGAAATCAATACTCCCCCGGAAGGAGTGAAGAAGTGGCTGACGGATTATGTGAAAAACAAGCTGGTAGAAATTCATCATAGCTATAAAAACATCTCAGGCATCCATGTCTCGTTTAAAAAACATCCCTTTGCCGGAAATATTAATAAGATATGCGAAATAGAATTTGTTGCATACGGGGATTCTTTGTTTATTTATAAAGAAGCCGACAATTATGAAAATGCCCTGCGTTATGCAATGAATGAGTTATCAGGCAGAATAAATGAGTGGCTTAAAGCAAGAAACGAGCCTCCTGATGAAACAACAAGTACGGTATACGTGTAAGTCGCGCCTGAATCAAATCAGCATGTCGCCAGAAACAGTTCAATGATTAATAAATTCAATGCCAGGTTAAAAGATATGCATATGCGTTAAAATTAAAAGTTATGGGCAATAATGATATTAACCAATCAGGCATCCGCCAAAATACTGAGCTGGCAAATATTTTCCATCAAATGGCATCATGTTACAGGTATCTCGGAGATGCGGACCGTTTCAGGGTTATTGCTTATGAAAAGGCAAGCCGTACATTGCAAGATCTTAAAGACGACATTTCCGTGTATGCAAAAGATCTGAAGACGCTGGATACGCTAAATGGTATTGGCGAAAGTATTGGTGAGAAAATTATGGAATATCTCAGCACCGGCAAGATAGAAACTTTTGAGAAGCTTAAGAAAAAAGTGCCCCAGCAATTGCTGGAGCTAATGGATATAAATAGCCTGGGCCCTGCCACGATTAAACTTTTGAATGAAAAATTAAAAATAAGAAACCGTGAAGAACTGATAGAAGCAATAGAAGCTGGCCGGGTGGCAAACCTGAAAGGGTTTGGAGCTAAAAGAATTGAAAATATGAAACGCGGCCTGAAGCTTTTCAAAGAAGCCCATACGAGATTATTATTGAGTGATGCCATCATGATTGCCGAACCGGTTATTCAGCATGTACAATCCATATCCGGCGTTATTAAAGCTGAAATTGCAGGAAGTCTCCGAAGAAAAAAAGAAACGATAGGAGATATCGACATCATAGCTACTGCAGAAAAAAAAGATTGGAAAAAAATCATCAGCAGGTTTATTGCTTATACTCAAACCGAACGTATACTGGCAAGCGGGGAAACTAAAGCCAGTATTTTATTGAAGAAAACAAATATGCAGATAGACCTCAGGTTGGTGCATGAAAGTGAATATGGATCTGCCTTACTTTATTTCACCGGATCAAAAGAGCATAATATTGCTTTACGCAGCTGGGCAAAAGCAAAAGGATGGAAAGTAAACGAATACGGCATTTTTGACACAGAAACTGACAGAAGGCTGGCCGGAAGCACAGAAAAAGAAATCTATACACTGTTTGGCATGCAATTCATACCTCCCGAATTACGAGAAATGAGAGGAGAAATTGAAACAGCAAGGAAAAATGAACTGCCAAAACTTGTAGAGGAAACAGATATCAGGGGCGATATGCAAATGCATAGCACCTGGAGTGATGGCACTGAAAATATCGAAACTATCGCCCGGCATGTACTCACTGGTTTTCCCGGTTATGAATATATAGTAATGACAGATCATTCCCCAAGCCAACGTGTGGCCGGCGGGTTACAACCTGAAGAATTTCTTAAACAGTTCAAAGAGATTGATAAGGTGAATAAAAAGCTGGGAGTAACTTTTATAAAAAAAGGAGTTGAGGTAGATATACTTTCTGATGGCACATTGGATTTAACTGATGATTTCTTGCAGAATTTTGATTGGGTAGTGGCATCTATTCATAGTGGTTTTAATAAAGACAATACACAACGGCTGATTAATGCATGCAAACATCCGCATGTTCATTGCATCGGCCATCCAAGTGGAAGATTGATTGGTCAAAGGGAAGCATACCCTGTTAACTGGTCAGAATTATTTGATACAGCAGCTTCAACAGGTACTGCCATTGAGATTAACGCACAGCCATTACGTCTTGATCTGCGTGATGACCTTGTAAAAGCTGCTATTGAAAAAAACGTAACCATTACAATTAGTACTGATTCTCATTCACTCGGCCAATTTGATTTTATGTCATTTGGTGTTGCTGTGGCAAGAAGGGGCTGGTGTACCAGGAAAAATATTCTAAACACTTTTAACTGGGAAAAAATTCAAGCATTCAAAAAAATGAAACAAGCCAAACTCAACAAAGCAGTTCCGGCTTAAAACCACACTTCGATTATCTTATCCTTATTTTCGTCTTGAATATAAACCTATAAGTTCTCCATAGGCGATAATGTGCCCGTTCATAACTTTCTCCAATTGTTCTTTCCTGGATGTTACAGGCAACCGGAGTAAATTATCAAGAACATATATTTTAAAGAAATAACGATGAGTACCATTCGGCGGGCAAGGGCCGCCATAATTCTGTCGACTGAAGTCATTCATTCCTTGTATTCCACTTGCTTCATTTTCTTTAATGTGATATGTTAACGGTATATTCCACATCAACCAATGTACCCATGTTCCTGCCGGTGCATCAGGATCATCAACAACAATAGCAAGGCTTTTTGCATTTGCAGGAATTTGTTCAATACTCAAAGGAGGATTAACATTTTCTCCGTCACATGTATATTTTCCGGGAATAACATGATTATTATTGAAAGCACTGCTCGAAACTTTTAATATTTTATAATTGGTTTTTCCGGCAATATTTTCCATAAAAAATTTTTACTATTTATATTTCCTACTCTTCATGCGGAGCAGGTATTTCATAAGGTGGTTTTTCTGAAGGTTCTTCTCCGGGGATGGCCGCCGGATCCTCTTCAGGCTTTATCACCGGCTCTTCAGGCACTTCAGCGGGTTTTACTTCCGGCTTTATATCAGGCTCCGGAATTTCAAATGGCTTTACCTGTTTTTTTTTCTTCACCATAAAAAATTATTAGATGATTATTCTATTAAACCCCGAAAGGGTATGTTTCAGGCATTTGATGGCCATCGGGTTTTAAATGAAGCGGATGCAAAGCTTTTGTCTCATTAAGAAAAATGAATGCATCGTAACGCATAGGCAAAATCGTCGGCACATAATTTCCATATTGTTCGTAAACCGGGTTATAAACCACCCCCACAGCACGATGCCCGATATGGTTTTCCATTATCATATCATTGTTCATAAAATCGTCCATAAGCAATAGCTTGTTTTCATTGCCGGCCTTATGCAATAAATATTCCCAACTTCCTTTTCGTGCTTCAGGCAACTGCATTGTTTGCATTCCTGCCCCCCAACTTTTTCCGGCAATAACTGTTCCTTTATATGAACCGAAACCTACCAACGCCACATCATTATCATGATATTCCAACCTGGCCAATTCACCTATATTGTACATTCCTTCATTAGTCATATCTGTTGCCCTTGCATCTCCTACATGTGTGTTATGCGCCCACACAATTGCTTTCGCATCCGGGCCATGAAATGCTAACAGGCGATGAAGCGTATCGGCCATATGCCTGTCCCTGACATTCCAGCTGTGCGGGCCTCCGGTTATCATCGCACGATAATATTTTTCTGCATTCACAGCAACCATTGCATTCTGCTCGGCACTGAAAACATTTTCATGATCGCTATTATATGTGGGAAGTTTTTTTTGTATTTCTTTTAATAAATCAACCACCTCCTGTTGACATAATTCAGGAACAAATTGTGATGCCCTGGCATATGCCCCCCCCTCATCTTTGTTAAATGGTTCAAAGCATCTGAATGCTTCTTCAGCAACTTTCAAAGCGGCAGGATCTGTCCTTTTTAAATACTTCATAATGCTATCCATACTTTCCCACAGGCTATACACATCCAGCCCGTAAAAGCCGGCTTTTTTATTTGACTGCAAACCTTTGTTGTATTTCTCTAACCACTCTGCCAATGCTACTATTTCCCAATTGGCCCACATCCATGTTGGCCAACGGCCAAAAGCATGCAATACTTTGAATGCACTTTTATTTTCTATATCGTACCCTTTAATAAACCGGTTAAGTAAATAACTGTCCGGCCAATCTCCTTCAACTGCAATAAAATTGAAGCCTTTTTTTTCAATAAGATATTTTGATATATATGCACGCCACATATAATATTCGTGGGTGCCATGGCTTGCTTCGCCAAGCATCACAATCCTTGCATCCTCAATACGATCAAATAGCGGTTGCAACCCCGCTTTACTGCTCAATGGATATGACCATTGTTTGATTACACCCAATACCTCATTTTCGTTCAGCACAGCTTCCTTTGTGAAATAATGTCGCATTTTTTAAAAATTTTATATCATTTGACTATATCAACTTCACCTGACCTTTTACTACACACTCTTCAAAGTGAACACAATTCCTACCGGAAAAAAATGAGACATATTACATATTTCGTTGACGATTATCATTCTTTCAAAAACCTGTACCGTAATAAATTTGACTAAAATAAATTATATGGAAAGCAAGAGCCCAAGCATAATAACATTACATGACCTGCTGGATTATGACGCCCGCAAGTTTGCCATTACTGAAATGCAGTTGAAAAATGTTTTACCGGGATGGGTTAATAAAGCATCTGCGCTGAAACTGAAAAATGTGCTGCAGAAATATTTTAATTTTATTGAGAAAAATGCTGCAAACCTTGATGCCTTCATTGAAGAAGAAAAGATCAGTTCTTTAAGCCTCGTAAACAGGGTAATGAACGCATTTATTGAAGAAACAGAATTAAAGCTGACAAACTGCACAGATCCTGAAGTAAAAGACGCATGTTTGCTTGCATGCATTCAATCGATCAATCATTTTAAAATCAGCATGTATGGCACAGCTGCTGCATTTGCCAAAGCACTGGGAAAAGAAAAAGCTACAGCACTTTTTTATGAAGCAGAGACGAATGAAAAACAAATCGATGACCGTCTTACACAACTTGCCGAACATGAAATTAATTTAAAGGCAACAGCTCCGGTTGTATTACCGGGATAAAAAAATTTATTATGGATTATCGCTTTCATAATGAAGTAACGATCCCATTCAGTGATGTTGATCTGGAGGGGGAATTAGCGATTCCACTAAAAGCAAATGCGGTGGTAATCTTTTCTCATGGCAGTGGCAGCAGTCGCATGAGCCCGCGCAACAGAATGGTAGCTAACCGGCTTCATGAAAAAAACTTCGGCACATTGTTATTCGACCTATTGAGTACAGCAGAAGACCGTTATTATGAAAACAGGTTCGATATCGAGTTACTAACAAAAAGATTAGTAGGGGCGACGGAGTGGCTGGAAGCGCATCATGCCGCAAAAAGCTGTCGCATCGGCTTTTTTGGAGCCAGTACAGGAGCCGCTTCTGCATTAAAAGCGGCTTCCTATCTGTCCCAAATCAAAGCGGTTGTATCAAGAGGAGGGAGACCCGATTTGGCAATCGACAATTTACGCTATGTTGATGCCCCGACATTATTGATTGTCGGAAGCCTGGATTATGATGTGTTAAGATTGAATAAAGAAGCTTTTATACAACTTGCCGGTGAAAAGAAAATGGAAATAATTGAAGGCGCAACGCATCTTTTTGAAGAAACAGGAATGATGGATAAAGTCATTGATCTCGCTGTCGGATGGTTTGAGAAATATTTACTAACAGCAATGAGATTAGAAAACAAAATTGCATAAAAAATCAAAGATGATGTTCCGTAACAGAATTGATGCCGGGCTTATGCTTGCCGATAAGCTTAAAAAGTATAAAAACGAAAATGGAATAGTACTGGCTGTGCCGCGCGGAGGCGTACCTGTTGCCTATGCAGTTGCAAAAGAATTGAATTTACCGGTAGAAATAATTCTGACTAAAAAAATAGGCCACCCGGTTAACAAAGAATATGCAATAGGAGCCGCAAGCCTGAATGACTATTTCATTATTCCGCATAACGACGTTTCGGAACTGTATATTCAGACAGAAGTAAAAAAGATCCGTCAGAGGCTAAAAGAGATGTATAAAAAATTTATGGGCGACAAAGAGCCTGAAAATATTACGAACAAAACAGTAATTGTAATTGATGATGGTATTGCCACCGGTAATACTTTATTGGGAACAGTGCAGGTGCTGCGCAAAAATAATCCGGGCAAAATTGTAATTGCTGCCCCGGTCGCTTCCAAAAGCGCTGTTCTTAAATTATCAAAAGAAGCAGATGAAGTAGTAGTAATATTAATGCCGGATGAGTTTTACGGCGTAGGTGCGTTTTATGAAAATTTCGACCAGGTAAGCGATGAAGAAGTGCTTTTCTATTTAAACAAAATAAACGAGCTGAAAAAAGCAGGATAATAATATCAATTCAACCATTCACTTCCCTGCTGCTTTAAATTTTGCTACAGGCATGTTCTCATTTCCTCTTATATAATAAACGCAAAAGCAACGCACCAAATTATCTTTTCGGAACTAACATCTCTCCGGTTGATAACTGTCACAATCTCTTTTGACACATATCATCTGTAATTCCGTTATTCTGAGTAAATTTTGTTGAAAATTTATTTATGTCATCCTATATAAAAAAGTTCAGTGAAATCAGGATTACCGACACTCCGGTTGTTGGCGGAAAGAACGCATCGCTTGGAGAAATGTTTTCAACCCTTAGTAACAAAGGAATTAAAGTTCCGGACGGTTTTGCTATTACTTCTGCAGCATTCTGGTATTTCTTGGATCACAATTGCATCCGGAATTCGCTGCAGCAATTAATGGCACAATTGAACAGGAATAATTATGATAACCTGCAAGAAACTGGCTGGAAAGCAAGAAAAATGATCCTGGAAGCAAGTATTCCGAATGACCTGAGAGAAGAAATTCTCCGTTATTATCATGAAATGGAGAAAGGCATAAACACTGAAGTTGCAGTCCGCAGCAGCGCAACGGCGGAAGACCTGCCACAGGCAAGTTTTGCAGGGCAACACGAATCATATCTGAATATCAAGGGAAATGATGCTTTGCTGAATGCAGTGAAAAATTGTTACGCATCACTTTATACTAACCGGGCAATCAAGTATCGGGAAGATAATGGCTTTGAACACGAAAAAGTGGCTTTATCAATCGGCATACAAAAAATGGTCCGTTCAGATAAAGCTTGTTCCGGAGTCGGTTTCACCTTAGAACCCGAATCCGGATTCAGAGATATTATTCATATCAGCGGCATATGGGGTTTAGGTGAAAATATTGTGCAGGGCACGGTAACACCTGATGAATTTTTTGTTTTTAAACCTTCTCTAAAGCAAAATAAAAAATCGCTCATTCAGAAAAAATTAGGAGATAAAGAAAAAACAATGATCTACTCATTACCCGGCGACTCTTCATCTCCGATTGTTAACACAGAAACCCCAAAAGAAAAAAAAGAGCAGTTTGTATTGACTAACGAAGAAGTCATTCAACTGGCAAATTGGTTTCTGATGATTGAAGAACATTACCAGAAACCAATGGATATTGAATGGGCAAAAGATGGAGCTACTAACGAATTATTCATTGTTCAGGCCAGGCCCGAAACTGTTCATTCAAGAGAGAACGGAACTTATATCAAGGAATATCATCTGCTGGAAAAAGGAGAGCAGTTGGCAAAAGGAAATGCAGTGGGAACAAAAATCGCAAGTGGGATCGCGAGGATTTTGAATTCCCCTGCAGACAGTAACCAACTAAAAAAAGGAGAAATTGTAGTAACTGACCTGACTTCACCTGACTGGGATCCCATCCTGAAAAATGCAGCAGCCATTGTTACGAATAAAGGAGGAAGAACAAGTCATGCATCTATTGTTGCCAGGGAGCTTGGCGTACCTGCTATTGTGGGTTGCGGAAATGTCACTGAAAAAATCAAAGATGGTGAACTGATTACGGTTTCATGCAGTGAAGGGGAAACAGGTTTCATTTATAAAGGAAAAATAAAGTATGAAGAAATTGAATTAAATTTTTCGCATGTAAAAAAACCCGAATCTACTGAGGTGATGATGATTGCCGGGGATCCGGATAAAGCATTTAAACTTTCTCTCTACCCTAACGATGGTATTGGCCTGATGCGCATTGAATTTATTATTACACATTTTATACAAGCTCATCCCATGGCACTGGTAAAATTTAATGAGCTCAAAGACAGCCGTGCGAAGCAAAAAATTGAAGAATTAACACATCATTACCCCGATAAAGAAAAATATTTTGTCGAAAAGCTGGCAGAAGGGGTTGCAACAATAGCCGCTGCGTTTTATCCCAAAGATGTTATTGTTCGCATGAGTGATTTTAAAACGAACGAGTATGCTAATCTGATTGGTGGAAAAGAATTTGAGCCTCATGAAGAAAACCCCATGCTCGGCTTTCGAGGTGCTTCAAGATATTATAATGATGCCTATAAGGAAGGTTTCAGGCTGGAATGCGAAGCCATCAAACAAGTGAGAAATGAAATGGGCCTGGTAAATGTAAAAGTCATGATCCCCTTTTGCCGCACCATTGAAGAAGGCAGGAAAGTAATAGCAGCGATGAAGGAAAACGGCCTGGATCGCGCGAAAGATGAAACCCTTGAAATATATGTGATGGCCGAAATACCAAGCAATGTATTACTCGCTGAAAAATTTGCAGAAATCTTCGATGGTTTTTCGATAGGCTCTAACGACCTCACCCAATTAACATTAGGAATTGACAGGGATTCTTCAATAGTAAGCAATTTGTTCAGCGAACAAAATGAAGCAGCAAAAAAAATGATTTCGATAATGATCCTTAAGGCAAAAGAATCGGGAGTAAAGATTGGATTATGCGGACAGGCACCAAGTGATTTTCCTGAGTTTGCTCAATTCCTTGTTGAAAATGGTATCGACAGTATTTCATTCAACCCTGATGCCGTACTAAAAGGAATTGAAAATATAATTAAAGCTGAATCTAAATTATTCCAGCACGCATAATGCAATGAAAAATAGATGAAATCAAGGTATAATAATTAAAATATAAAAAAAAGAAAAATATAACACTGTTAATTGAGTAAAGAATAAGGGTTGAAATTTTGAAAGTAAAATTTCAACCCTTATTCTTTACCTGGCATCAAACCCGCCATCTACAGGCATGGGCACACCGGTAACAAACGAAGCTGCATCAGAACAAAGCCACACTACCGTTTCTGCAATTTCTTCCGGTTTACCCATACGGCCAACCGGTTCCATTGCAATAAACTGCTTTTCTGCTTCAGGAGATTTTCCAGTAAACCTGTCAATCATTGCCGTATGTATGATACCCGGGCAAACAGCATTTACGCGTATACCCTGGCTCGCATATTCAAGTGCTGCGGTTTTTGTTATTCCCACCACTCCATGTTTAGAAGCCACATAAGCAGGTGAGCCGACAAAACCATTCAATCCGGCAACAGATGAACAATTCACAATAGCGCCTCCACCATTTTTCAGCATTGCAGGAATTTCCATTTTCATACATAACCAGATACCTTTCAAGTTTATGCTTATTGTATTGTCCCAGTTTTCTTCGGTACACTCATGAGTAGTGCCTGGCTGTCCTTCAATACCTGCGTTATTGAAAGCAAAATCAAGGCGACCGTATTTAGTTACACACTCATCAACCAGCTTTTTCACCTCATTTATTTTTGAAACATCACAGCGGGAAAAAAAGCCTTCACCACCGGCAGCTTTTATTTGCTTTAATGTTTCGTTGTCTTTGTCTTCTTTCCAGTCAGCAATAACAACTTTTGCTCCACGTTGAGCAAACGCAACAGCAGTCGCACGGCCAATACCATTGCTTCCACCTGTTACTACAGCCACTTTATTTTTAAATACCTTTTCCATAAATACATTAAATAGTGATTTGAATAATTCCTGTGATTTATAATATACCCCGGAATTTCAGGAGTAAATGTAGGGTGTTGCTTACAGTAAAGAAATGACCCCGATCAATGATAAAACTGATTACAGTTCATGCGAAATCCTTATGATGATGATTAATCAACTGCTAACTGAAGAATAGAAATGTCAGCTAAGCCAGAAAGGATGGCTGCAATGATTGCCATGCAACCAATCATATACGTTGTTGATGATAGTCATTTATCGACCTGCCGAAATAAATCAACTTTATGTTACCACAAATGCAATTATGAACCAGGAAAATAAAACCAACTCTTCCAAACAGCCCCCTGCTCCGCAAAAACAAAAAAGAAATTGGGGGAATATGTGGTGGTTATATTTTTTTATACTCGCCGCATTAATAGTTCCTACTTTATTTTCCGGATATGAAGGAGAAGAGATTAGCTGGCAGAAATTCGAAAAAGATATCTTAAGCAGAAAAGCAATTGAAAAAATTGTAGTTGTAAATAACGAGACTGCCGAGATATTTTTAAAAAAAGAATTTGCTAACGATCCGCAATTTAAAGACGTATTCAAACCTTCTTCAGGTAAAGAAATAAATCAGGGCCCGCATTATTCCATCAAAATAGGTTCTGTTGAATCTTTCGAAAGAAGATTAGATGAAGCGCAAAAAAATATTCCTTTATCTGACCGAATCGAAGTGAGCTATGTAAAGAAAAAAAACTGGTTTTGGGATATTGCCGGGTGGATATTGCCGATTATAGTGTTGTTTGTTCTCTGGAATTCATTCATCGGGAGGAATTTGGGCGCGGGAGGCAGCGGTGGCTCTTCCATTTTCAATTTCGGCAAATCAACTGCCACATTAATTGAAAAAGAAAAAAGCAATATTACTTTTGATGATGTTGCGGGCCTTGAAGAAGCAAAAATTGAAATCAGGGAGATTGTTGATTTTTTAAAAAATCCCGGAACTTATACGAAGTTAGGCGCCAAAATTCCTAAAGGTGTAATATTAGTGGGTCCGCCCGGTACCGGAAAAACATTACTGGCCAAAGCAATCGCAGGCGAAGCACAGGTTCCATTTTTTTCTATCTCAGGATCTGAATTTGTAGAAATGTTTGTCGGGGTAGGGGCTTCCAGGGTGAGAGACCTTTTCAGCAAGGCAAAGGAAAAAACGCCATGTATTATTTTTATTGATGAAATAGACGCAATCGGCAGATCAAGAGGCAAAGGGGCTTTCCTGAGCAGCGCAAATGACGAAAGAGAAAGCACACTGAACCAGTTACTCACTGAAATGGACGGGTTCGGCACAAACAGCGGGGTAATTGTGCTGGCCGCAACAAACAGGGCTGATATGCTGGACGCAGCTTTGCTAAGACCAGGAAGATTTGACAGGCATATTTACCTCGAGCTTCCAAATCAATCAGAGCGGGAAGCTATTTTTACAGTGCATATGCGACCACTGACTACCGATGAAAATATCGACATTCATTTCCTGGTTTCACAAACCCCTGGGTTTTCGGGTGCTGATATCGCCAACATTTGCAATGAAGCCGCACTGATTGCTGCAAGAAATAAAAAAGAAAAAATCAGCAAACAGGATTTTATTGAAGCTATCGACAGAATTGTAGCCGGCCTGGAAAAGAAAAGCAAAATTATTTTACCCGAAGAAAAAAAGATCGTTGCTTATCATGAAGCCGGGCATGCCCTGGTAAGCTGGATATTAAAAAATGTTGACCCCTTGGTAAAAGTATCCATTATACCAAGAGGTAAATCGCTCGGAGCTGCATGGTACCTTCCTGAAGAAAAACAATTGCGGAACAAAACAGCATTTACAGAACACTTATGTGCCACATTAGGAGGGAGAGCTGCCGAAGAAATAATATTTAATGACGTTTCATCCGGCGCCCTTGACGATCTCGAGAAAGTTACCAAAGAAGCATATATGATGGTTACTTTTTATGGTTTTAATGACAAACTAGGTAATATCAGTTTTTATGATTCAACAGGCCAGAGGGATTTGGGAATACAAAAGCCATATAGTGAAGAAACAGGCAAAATTATTGACGAGGAAGTACGTAAACTAGTTGCAGAAGCCTATACAAATACAAAAAATATATTGTTGGAAAACAAAAAACACCTGGTAGAGCTGGCTGAATTACTTCTTAAAAAAGAAGTGATTGTCAAGGAAGATATTGAAAAAATATTAGGCAAAAGACCAGATGATAAAATCGACATTTCAAAAGACAATCAACACGTTTTCGCTGCCGCCTTCAGCAATTGAAAGAGTTGCCACTGACAATTCTCAATAATGCCACTTACCGGGGTCATTGGTATGCATATCGCTGCCCGGATAATTTGCAGCTTAATATAAAAACCATTCTATGCTCTATTCTGGTTATTCAGTTTATCCAGGCCTGAATGCTCCTTTAATAAAAGAGGAAGAAATAACGAGCGAACCTGAGCTATTGAACGGGGCATGTATTATTTGTCCTGATGCAAATATTCTGGAGTTACAACGCACCTACAAAATTGAAATGGCTATACCCGGAATGGACCGTGAAGACATTGTGATTCATGCGGATAAAAATACACTTTGTATCCGCGCAGCACATCAACGGTATTACGGTAAAGAAAAAGATGTAAAAGAGGAAGACCCAAATAACATTTGTTTCAATTGCGAGTTACAATTGCCTAAAGATGCAGATCCGGAATTTGCTTCTGCAGAATACAAATATGATGTATTATGTATGCATATTTATAAAACAGGAGGCCCTTCCCGGAACAAGTGTACAAAAATTGTCGTGTATTAATAAAACCCGAGATGAACTTTTCTTTCAGCCACCCTTATGATATTCATCCTGATTTTAAAACCAGGGTCGCATATTTTTCCATGGAGTTTGGAATTCACCAATCATTAAAAACCTATGCAGGCGGGCTTGGATTTTTAGCCGGATCGCATATGCGCAGTGCTTTTCAGCTCCATCAGAATATAGTTGGCATAAGCATTTTATGGAAATACGGATATTATGATCAGGTCCGCAAACAAGATCAGACAATGGATGTGTTGTTTGAAGAAAAACAATATGGGTTTCTTGAAGAAACGGGAATAAAATTCACAATCAAAGTATCAGGTCATAATGTATGGGTCACCGCGTATTATCTTTCTCCCGGAATATTTCAAACTGCACCGGTGTTTTTTCTTTCAACCGATTTACCCGAAAACGATTACCTCGCCAAAACCATTTCGCACAAACTTTATGACGCAAATCCTGAAACAAAAATCGCCGCTGCAATATTACTGGGTGAAGGCGGCGCAAAATTGCTGGAAGCATTACGCTGGGAACCTGATGTATATCACCTGAACGAATCGCATGCTCTGCCGCTTGCATTCTATTTGTACGACAAATTCAAAAAACCTGATGAGGTAAAGAAAAGATTGGTTTTCACAAATCATACCCCTGAAGAAGCAGGAAACCAGAAAACAAATATTGCTTTGCTTGAAAAAATGAGTTTCTTCTCGGAAGTTCCGTTAACAGAGGTTAAAGCCATCACCCAGATGGAAGGCGAAATACTTGACCACACCCTGGCTGCATTGCGTCTTTCACGGAAAGCAAATGCAGTTTCGGAACTGCATTTGAAAACACTGAAAAAAATGTGGCAGCAGCATGAAGGCATTTGCGAAATTATTTCAATCACAAATGCCCAGGATTATGAATACTGGCATAACAGTGAGTTGTATGCCGCTATAAAAGCCAATGATGATACCGGCCTGAAAAAGATCAAATGGAAAAATAAACGCGATTTGTTTGAAGTGGTAGCCGATCAAAGCGGTGAAATTTATGACGAGAAAATATGCACTATTGTATTTGCAAAACGGTTTACCGGTTATAAACGACCCGATCTTTTTTTTCATGATATGGACAGGTTCCACAAACTTGTTACCAACAAAGAAATGCCTGTACAAATTATCTGGGCCGGGAAACCTTACCCGATGGACTATGCCGGAATAGGTATATTTGACAAAATTGTAGATGTGTGCAAGAAATATGTCAACTGTTCCATTCTCATTGGTTATGAATTAAGGCTTTCAAAAATATTAAAAGGCGGTGCGGATGTATGGTTAAACGTTCCGCGTTTAACTCATGAGGCTTCAGGCACAAGTGGCATGGCTGCCGCCATGAATGGAGCTGTTAATGTCAGCACGGCAGATGGATGGATACCTGAATTTGCAAAAGACAAAATCAATTCATTTATAGTTCCTCCGTGCGATATCACTCAACCCGATCATATCCAGGACGATTCGGATACAGCCAGTTTATATCATTTGCTGGAAACCGAAGTGCTGCCTATGTATTACGATTATCCGGCTCGGTGGTCGGAAATCGTAAAGAACAGCATGAACGACATTATTCCGTCATTCGACAGTAAAAGGCTGGCAAAAGAATATTATGAAAAACTCTACCAGGATTATTGAATGAAGATGCCCAAATCCTGAAATGAATTATTTATTATGTGCAATAAAAAGCGGCAAATTTATATTATTCATCAATACATCTGCCATACTTTGCCTGAATAATCTGGATGCAGCGCTTCTCCTGTAAGCTCCCAATACAACGAGTGCAGAAGCAGGTTGTTCTTTCAGGTATTCGGCAATCTCCACTTCAGGTAATCCTCTTAATACTTCATACAAGGCATCAGGGTAATGCCTTTTCACAAATTCTTTCATCAATGTATTATCCGGCAGGTGCAATGTGTCGTTTGGGTTTTTTACTGAAACAACCTGAACTTCCATATTCTTCAGTTCAGCAAATATATAGCCGAACATTTTTATTGCATATACCGAAGAAGGCTCCCCGTTATACAAAAAAATAATTTTTTTAAAAGGAAGAAACTTCTGGGGTACCAGTAAAACCGGGCATTGAACATCTGCAAGTAAATTACGAATGAATCTTGACGGCTGCTTTTCGTCATAATGTGTCAGGGTTTCTTTCCTGTCAATAATCATCAGGTCGGAATAGATACTTTCATGCAAAAGCTCATGTATCGCTATTTTTTTGTCATGATGAATATTAAATTCAGTACCCGCTTTTTTACATGCAGTTTCAAACGCTGAAGCAGCATGCTTTCTTTTTGTTTTGTCAATTTCATCATACTTCTTCAACAGTGCTTCACTCACCCCTTCCTGCGAAAGCAATTCATATATTTTATAACCTGTGTAGGTCATATCATCCAGAAAAACACCCACCAAATGGGCAGCATATAATTTGCTGATGTGAATAGCGTATTCCTTCACACTTTCTGAAAATTTCAGTCCATCAAAAACTGCAATTATTTTTTTCATGAAAATTTTTAATAAAATTATTTTTCGGCCGGCTAATAAACAATGATGGCAATTAAATGATTAGATGACTCCCGTCAAAAAAAGGAGCCTGAGTTTTAAGAACAGGGTTATTCTGTTGTACGGCTAAAAACAGCAATATCAACTAACTGAATTTTATATTTTAAATTGAAGATCTGGCGTTCGTAGTTATGGATTATCGCTCTGTTTTCCGGTCAACAGTTTTATAAAATCGGTTTCTTCTTTTCGGAAAGCAGTTCCGTCTTTCCTGAAGATATCATGAAACCATATTTTTGGCTCCGACCCGTCAGGCATAGGCTCATCCCAGGCATAAATTGTATTGGTTTTACCTGAAACCAATCCCCAATTAATTGCCCCAATTTTCAGCGACTTTAAGAGTGGCATAATATTAAAGAAAGTGCTATGGCGCAAACGGGCCATGTATTCAGTACAAATAAGCGGCCTCCCGTATTTTTTCAACGAATCAATCGCAATAGAATGTTTTATTTCATCTTCATAACTATGATAAGTGATGATATCGGAGTGTGAAAGTTGAAATGCATTCAGATCCGGTAATGCCGCATCCCATAATCCGGCAGTTAAAGGTTGATCAGGATTCACTTCTCTTCCCCACTCAAACACTTTTGCCAACAATAATAAACTCCTGTTCTTATAAGCTGAATTACCCGGCTCGTTATATAAGTCCCACATGAGTATCCTTTTATCTTTTTTAAAACTGGCCATTACATCTTTCACATATTTTTTTAGCAATGACATAAGCGAAGAATCATCTTCCAAAAGTTTTCCGGGATCCCTGACCCATCCTGAATTATGTATGCCTGGTTTTGGATCAGGCTGCCTGCCTGCTTTATAATTTTCATTCCAGCAATCATCAAAAAATACAAAAATGGTAGAGATATGATGACCTGAAGCAATTTTTAGATACACGTTCATCCTATCCTTAAATCCCCGTTCATCTGTTTGCCAGGCAAGGTGATGGAGGAAGACCCGCATGCAATTGAATCCGATTGATTCCGCAAATCCAAGTTCACGGTTGATTGTCGCACTATCGAAGGTTTCAGCCTGCCACATTTCAAGCTGATTGACCGCATTACTTGGAATAAAATTACAACCACGCAACCACGCTTGTTGTGCGTACCATTCCTCTGCCCTTTTTTTAGTCCAGTTTGTATTAATGCTTTGCCCGTAATTGAATGATGAAATACTCAACAAAATGCAAAAGATAATTAAAGAGTCCTTTTTCATGTGCTGAAAAAATTTTATTCCTTATTGTAATGTAAAACCGGTTTCAACAATCAATATTATAATAAATTTTTCCTATACTTTTTTAATGACTGTATTTTCGCCGAAAAAAAATCAAAGGTTGATTATTTCTTGCGAGGATTAATATATCCGGTTCACTGCCGCAACGAATCCACTTTATATCCCTCGCCTCACCACTTACTCCGGGGAGCGTTGATTGCACAACAAAAGCCGCTGTGCTTTTATCATAATAAAATATTGTTGGTGTCATGGCATCATACCTGCCCTCATAAGGTAATACTCCATAAAAATTTCCTGCTGAAATATAAGCAGGCTTACCCGCGGCACTAATACTGTCAAATGCAAATAAGGGAGCAAATTGTAATTCTTCGGGAAGTTTTATTTTCCTGAAGCCGCCGTGGGTATCATTGAAAAAACAGACTGAATTTAACGTTTCTGCCTTAAGCGTTCTGCATCCCTGAAACGTGTCACCAAAAAGATACTGGACCGTTTTTCCTGCAACTTCATCATAAGAGTAATGCATTTTTTTCAAAAAAGGTAATGCCATTTCCAATTGATCTTTTCCCAGGAAAGAATATTCTTTACCTTCAACCGTATAACTCATGACCTGGTCAACCACTCCATTATTATTGAAATCTTTGATATACAATTTTAAAGGCGCATCTGGCATTGCATGCAGCTTGGAGTTTTCACCCCAGTTCCCGGCCAAAATATCGGGATACCCGTCACCGTTAATATCAGTGACAAAAAGATTTTGCCAAAGCCCGTTAGATTGTGGCAGGTCTGTATCCTTGAACTTTCCATGATCGTTCATAAATATTTTTAACGGCATCCACTCCCCGGCTATGACAAGGTCTGTCCAACCATCACGATTGATATCCAAAAAAGCAGCACAAGTCACCATTCCGGCATTTTGTAAAGAAATTGCAGACTCACCGGCAAGATGAAAACGGCCTTTACCATCGTTCAATAACAGATAAGAAGGTTGTGCATATCCATAAGCAACTGCACCTGCAAACCCACCGATAAAAATATCCTTGAACCCGTCATTATTTACATCTGCTACTGCAATGCATGTTTTATTCACCAACAACTCAGGTAATGCGCCAGATGATTCATGAAAATGGCCGTCGGTGTTGTTAATATACAAATGATCTTTCAAATTCGGGTTCCCATCCTGATATTCATTACCCCCGTTGATGACCAACAAATCATCATAGCCGTCATTATTAGCGTCAAAAAAAACAGCGTCTACATTTTCACCTGCCGAATACCTGGAAAATAAAAGTGAATCGGTTTCAACAAATGTTTTGTTTTTTTGCTGCAGCATCAATGAACCTCGTTGCCCCTTTGCCCCACATAAAAAGAAATCTTCAAGCCCGTCTTTATTAATATCCCCGACAGCAATTTTCGGTCCCCGCGTGCTCTCCTCATGTGGCAGGAAATACTGAACGTTAAAATCTGTATAGCTGTCTTCTATGTGCTTCCACCCACAATGAATATCTGATGTGATGTCTTTTAAAACATCTGGCGGCTGTTGGAAAAAGGAATGATTATTAAAAACTCCTGAAGCATTCTTCTTTGAAATAGTCAGCTGCTGATCTGACGATACCTGTTTCAATACCTGGAATTTCATATCTGGCCATACAACCAGGATACTGTCAATAATCTTTGCAGTATCGACACCAAAATGCAGCTTTGGTTCTGTGGCAGACATAAAACCACGAGTAAGCATCAATTGCTGATACTGCAGTTTCCCCTTTATGAACAAATAAGCTTTCACTCCTATTCCGGAAGTATTCATTTCATCGTCATAAAACGAGATGGAGATATAATTTTTGGGGGTAGTCTCATTTTTCAGGATCACTGCAGGAGCATTCAGGCAATTAATGATTACATCCTCTTTACCGTCATTATCCAAATCCGCATAAGTTGCCCCAGTATAAAAACCTTTCATACCAGCAGTACCCCATTCTGAACTTACATCTTTAAATAACAAATGTCCATCGCCCTTAAAAAAATAAGGATGAGAAGGACCATCCGGCATTTTATCAAGCATCGCTTGTTGAAAATCTGTTAGACTGCCATAAGACCCCGGGTCTTTTATTCCTGAAAAAAACATGGCAAAATCAAGATCGAGCGGGCGCTTCACAATGCCGCTCGAAATAAAAAGGTCTTTGTTGCCATCATTATCAAAATCTGCGAACAAAGGGCTCCAGCTCCAATCAGTTGCAGATACCCCACTTATCAAACCAACATCACTAAAGCTCACTCCAGCGCCATTATTTTTTTGCAGGCAATTTTTTGAATATTGGTTCTGGTAACCGTTCCTGGTAATCTTCTGTTCATAGGTATCCAGATGTTCCCCGTTCCCATATGTTTTTAATGTTCTTTCATCAGCCGGCAACATATCTACAGTAATAATATCGGGTTGCCCGTCATTGTTAAAATCGGCAATATCATTTCCCATACTGTACCGGCTATAATGCCTGAAATGATCTGCACCACACTCCTTGAATGTGCCATCACCGTTATTGATATAATAATAATCATTTTCATGAAAGTCGTTCCCTACATAAATATCTTCCCAGCCATCATTATTTAAATCACCAACTGCCACACCCAGGCCATAACACAATTTGCTTTGGTAAATACCTGCTGTTGATGAAACATCAGTAAACTTTATTTTGCCATTTACATGGTCGTTCCTGAATAACCGTTCACCTGCGTTCGGATCAAAACCTCGTCTGAAACTGGTGTCAAAAATATTTTGATTGGGATGTTCAGATTGATTCAATATAAAGCAGTCTAAATCTCCATCATGGTCATAATCAAAAAAAACAGCCTGCGTCGAGAAACCTGAAAAATCAAGCCCGTATTCAGGAGCACTTTCGGTAAATGTTCCATTACCATTATTAATAAACAATTCATTACGACCTTTAAGCCCGTGCATGTTAGCAACTGCACAAACGTAAATATCAAGAAAGCCGTCGCCATTCACATCAGCCATCGTAACACCCGTACACCAATCAGCGCTTCCGGAAACTCCGGCTTTATCTGTAATATCTTCAAACTCAAAGTTCCCTTTATTTAAATAGAGTTTATTATGCCCTTTACTGTTCGCTGCAAAATAAATATCCGGCAACCCGTCGTTATTAATATCCCCGACTGCTACCCCGGCACCGTTGTAATAATAAATGTAATTCAGTATCCATAAATCTTCCCTGCTTTCCAGGTTGTTGGCAAAATCGATATGTGTTTTTGAAGAAGGAACATTAATAAATTTTTCGCTATGCTGACTGCATGATAACATCAACAGCCAGGCTGTTAAAATCAAAAAAATATATTTAGCGGTATGGTACATATTTAATGATCATGCTGGAACAAAAAACATCTTAACCTGACAAAAATAATTTTATGATTTAATGAAGATAAAATATCAACCACCTGCTTTTAATTATCGCTTCCGGAAAAATTCGTGTTGCTAATAAAAGCAATTCTCTTTCCGTCTGGCGACCAGGACGGAGTATTAATTGAGCCCTGCCCCCCATAAAAATAGGCCAGTACTTTGGGGGTATTTTTACCGTCAACAGGCAACAACCTGATATAAACATGCTTGTATGGAGGATGAATTCCCGGAGGCGTTTCTTGTTTTAGAAAAGTCAGATAAACAAACCATTTTCCATCAGGGGAAATATGAGCAAACCAGTTATTAAAATCATCATTGGTAATTTGCTCCTGGTCGCTGCCATCAGGTTTCATTCGCCAAATCTGCATTAAACCCGATCTGACAGAATTAAAATAAATATATTTTCCGTCAGGAGTATATTCAGGTCCGTCATCCAGGCCTTTGGTATTTGTTAATCTGATTTCTTTGCCCCCGGACGAAGAAATTTTATACACATCAAATTCTCCGTTTCGTTCACCGCAGAACACAAGATCTTTTCCATCCGGCGACCATCCATGCAGGTATGAAGGCCCCTTTGGCGTAATTTGTTTTGGTATCCCCCCCTCAACAGGAACTGTATAAATTATTGATCCGCCAAGGTCTTTTACATAATTACTGAGCCCAAGCATTTTTCCATCAAAAGAAATAACATGATCATTATTATTTTGAACAACAGAACCTGTATTAACCGGAGATGGCGTTCCTGTTGCAAGATCAAAACGGTAGATTATTCCTTTGGCATTGTTGAAAATTAAACTCTTTCCATCTGGAGACCAGTTTGGCGCTTGTATAGAATAAGGCACTTTATAAATCACTTCCCTTTTTCCGGAAGCTACATCCAGCAATTCAAGGTTACTGCCAAGGGTCATTTGTGTTCGTTGGTCTGACTCCTGATTCAAAGGAATTGTAATACCTGCATCGCTGAACACCCCTGTTTCCAGAACATCAGCATTATGGGAACCCACAAAAAGCCCAACATAAACCTCATCTCCCAAATCAATTCCGGAAAGCGTGTCTGTTTGAAATGGCTCTCCGTAAATTGCCGCACGCATAATGTAAGTATTGCCTTTTCGCTCCAGCTGCAGAATATTAGCATGCGTCAGCTTTAATCTGTGTTCTTCAGTTTGTGCGCCCCCGGTTCTTCTGAACTGAAACGATGTCAATCCATCTCCGTGCACAACGGCATTAACATGTGGCGAATTGCCATCAAGGGTTTTTCTGACCATCCATCCTATTTTCCGATGGTAATTTACCCAGGCACCTAAAAACTCTGCCCGCGTATATAAAATAAAATCGCCTTTCATTTTTTTCCATACATACTGGAATTCATCATGATCAAACCAGATATTATACCCTGCCCCCGATATAACATATTGATTGGTTTGAGGGATATAAGTTGCTGAGCCATGTTTCACATTCATGCCAACATCAGTGTGATCATCGAAAATACCAATCTTGCCCTGAGAAAAAATTTTTCCGCAAAAGGATATTGCAAGAAGCAAAAAAAAAGTCTCAACAAATATTTTCTTTTTCATCTTGTAACATTTAATTTAAAAAATATTTCAACGTTTATTTTTTTGAGATTGATTTTTAATAATGGTCGTAAACCTGAATACCGACTCTTCATTATCTTCGTAATCGAGTAATTTTTTTTCAGAAGAATACAGGAACATCGCCGGATACCGGTAAGGTTTAAATTTTGATATGAACTGATTTAAATTATCCTGAAGTACCTCTACATTCCTTTTGTTTTGTAAAGCCGGGGCATATTTTCTCAAGAAACCATCCATCTTATCAAAAGCACCAGTGCTGATCAGGCACATATAAACTTGCCGAAGGTAAGGATATTGCTGTTCAATGTTCTTAATGGCCTTTTGACAATGGTCACAGTCAACATCAAAAAATCCGAAAAAAGTCATTTTCCCCAAAGCCACATCTTTGTTGGCAAATATAGTTTTGTCCCTTTTCAGAAACTGAAACTCCGGCATAACCTGGGCTGGGATTTGTGAAAAAACATTCACAGATAAGGAAAGTGAAAAAGCTGAAAGCAATGCATACCTGATTATAAAAATTTTCATCTGCAAAAATTAAACCCATTATAACAAAACAAGGGGAGTTACAACCACTCCCCTATAGCAGCTTGAGAAAATCATACTGCCTGCTGCTTAAACCATAACATTTTAAAATAAAAGAACGTTGTATTTTTATTTAAGATTGGATAGGTTCCACAATTTTAAATTCCTGATTTCCGCAGTTCCTTTTTTAGCAAAAAAAGAAAGCCCATCCGCACCGGTTTCCGGAAAAATATAAGTCGTCAGCACCTGTTCTCCATTATTCACAAAAATTTCCAGCGATGATTTGTCCATTAATATTTCCAGTTTTATTTTTTTTGTACCTCCAGGAAGTATAACCGACTGCAGTAAATTTTCCTTTTTTATTTTATCATCGCCGGAATTGGTTTTATCAATATAAAGTTCATGCTTCATCTCATCATAAGCAATGGAAGTTGCAGAAACAATGTTACCTTCTGCATCCTTTTTCCCGGCAATGTTGAACCCAGCGATTGCCCCATCATGAAATTCTATTTCTGTTTCCAGCCAATAAGCATTCCTCGTATTCTTTTGCCCTATTACTATTTCCTTACCGGTAACTTTTTGATTATCCAGGGAGAATATATCATTACCTGAAAGCTTGGGCAGGCTATTTTTTATTAAAGAAGCAGGTTGCTGGATCAAACGCAACCCTTCTTTTGTCTGTATCAGGCCAAGGTCTCGCGGTATGGACATTTGTCCCCTCCAGGGATAAGTATTATGCTCGCCGGGCACCATCCAGCCAATCAGGATTTTTTTATCCCCAGGAACGTTATTCCAGGAAATTGCTGCATAAAAGCAATCCCCATTATCAACAAGCATTGCTTTATCTGCAGGATTATCATTGACGAAATTTTTTCCGTCAAAATCACCTACAAAATATTGCATCATAGGTTTGTGCCCCCCGCCAAAGGAAGTCATGAGCACCCATTTTTTTCTGTTTGTTCCCTGAACAGGTAACTGGAAGAAAGAGGGACATTCCCAGATACCGTTAGCAAAACCTGCAGGCCCGAATTCACTCAGGGAGTCCCATTTCTTTAAATTATCCGATGTATAAAACAATACTTTTCTTTCCCTTGGCGATGCTACTACCATCAGCCATTTATGAAGTTGTTCATTCCATAAAACATTGGGATCGCGAAAATCTTTTTTATGCAAATCAATAACCGGATTGTTTTCATAATCCGTAAAACTCATCCCACCATCATTACTATATGCTATAAATTGTGATTCTTTTTTCAAGTTGGGCTGATCAGCTGTATAAACAGCTACAATACAACTCCCGTTCTTACAAAAGCCACTTGAGTTATTTTTATCAAGCACTGAACAGCCGGAAAATATCCATATGGTATCTTTTCCTATTTTTTCCGGAATAGCAACCGGTAAATGTTTCCAGTGAACCATATCTGTGGTGGTAGCATGCCCCCAGCTCATATGCCCCCATTTGTTTTCAAAAGGATTTTGCTGGTTATACAAATGATAAATACCGTTCAGGTAAATGAGCCCGTTCGGATCATTGGTCCAGTTTTTCGCGGGAGTAAAATGATATACCGGTCTCCACTGCGGAGTCGATATGGTGTGCTGCGCTAAAACACCTGTTGAAACAAAAAAGAAGCAGCTAAAAAATAATTGAAAATATTTTCGCATTATTACTGAATCTTTAAATGTTAACAATGAATTTTCATCAAAACCTTCTTCAAGAATTTACATTTACACAGAGAGAAAAACATGGGATGAGCAACAATAATTATCATCCCATGCTGCATAAACATGTCAATATCCCGGGTTTTGGGTGTATAAGCCATTTGTGAATACAATCTGTTCCTGCGGAATAGGGAAATATTCATGCGTTCCCTTTGTGAATTGCGCGTTCACCAAAAATGCATGTCTTGTTTTTTCTACCGCAAAAAATGCATTCAAAGTTTCAGCAGCGATTCCCCAGCGGACAAGGTCAAAAAACCTTGGGCTTTCCATGGCAAATTCCAATCGCCGCTCCCATTGCAAAGCTTTAAATGCAGTTGGTTGGTCCCAGTTAATATTAACCCCTGGTTTGTACACATCAATTTTATAATTGGAAGGATCGGTGCCATCTGCTTTTTTCACTAAAGGGCTTATATTGGCAGCCCTTGCCCTTACCTGGTTAATATCCCACAATGCATCTCCCTGGGCACCGGTCCCGGGATTGCCTAATTGTATCTGCGCTTCGGCGTTCATTAATAAAACATCGTCATAACGTATCACATCCATGTTCACAGAACTACCATAGAAAGGCCCAAGTTTTTTGAAGCATGCGCAACTCGCCAATTGTAATTCCTTCATTGTTCCAAACCCACCATAATCTCCATTATCTCTTTCCCAGCTATGCTCATATGGAATTGCCGCATCGTACTTGAAAGGGTGATCTTTTATACCAACAGTATGATCAATTCGGGGGTCAACAAAAGCCCCATTCGGCGTCAGGCTATCATCATTCAAAACAGTGTTGTTATACGTATCGAACTTTGGAAGGCCGGCTGTGGTAGTGCCGAATGCGTTTACCAATTCCTGGCTCGGGATATGAAATGCGCAACAACCATATTGCGGAGCGCCTGCAAAATAATTTAAACTGGTAGACATACTCAAACGCCCCCCGATGGCAGTTCCGTCATTGATTGAATACTGAATGGCAAATACGGATTCAGGACTGTTATCATGTCCATCTAAAAAATTATATGCATAGTCAGTATTCAAACTATAAATACCGGAATTGATTATGTCCTTTGTCAGGTTTACTACCTGCTGAAGTTTGCTTGCATCAATTCCCGTAACATTATGGTTGGCATCTTGTGTGTATGCATGATAGAGCAATGCTTTGGAAAGATATGCTTCCGCTGCATATTTATTTGCCCGGCCAGGCTCTCCCGGCTGCGTTGCCGGAAGGTCGTTCATCGCTGTCTGAAAATCACCTTCAATTTTCTGCCATAATGAATCACTTGACATGGTATTAGGTATTTTGGCTATTTCCGCATCAGTAGCAGTTTCATCAAACCATGGTATCTGATTGAACATTACTTTCAGGAAAAAAAACATGTGCCCCCTCAGAAAATGCATTTCTCCTATTCGGATTGTTTTTTTCGGAAAATCAGCATCAGAAATATTATTCAAAGCCCTTAAAGCAGCGTTGCATCTTGATATCGCTCCGTACGCCCTGATCCAGGCGCCCGGGAAACCAAAATCACCTGCACCATTATTGGATGAATTTACGAGGTAAAACTGTTCATATTTATCCATTTGCTGCTGGTCATTAAGTCCGCCTCCACCTTTGTATGCATCGCCTCCCCGTATACTGCCCCACTCCCAGTTGCTGGTTATAGGGGCATCCCACCAGTCATTTGAAATGCCTGCATATGCCGCAGTAGCCAACCCGTCAACAGCAGTTGGTGATGTTAACTGGCTGCCAGATACCACGCCTTGCGGCTGGTAATCGAGATATTTCTTGCACCCAAAAGAAGCAATGGCTGCAATTGATAATATTATTATACTTCTCACTTGTTTCATATTAAATCAGTTTAGCGTTTAAAAATTAGCATTTATTCCAACTGTGAATGAAGTGGGCACAGGCCAGTTTGCAAATGTGTTTGCCCTCTCAGGATCTTTGCTCAGGAATTCCTTATGCTTGAAAGCAATTAAATTTGAACCCGAAACATAAATTCTAAACCCTTCCATTTTAATCATATTCGAAATTTTTTTAGGAAGGTTGTATCCTAATTGCGCATTTCTGATTTTAAAATAAGAGGCATTAACATAATAAAAATTAGAAAGCCTGTCTTCTCCGTTTGAATTAATGATTGAAAGTGCCGGAGTTGTCGAGCTAGGATGTTGAGGAGTCCAGGCAGAAAGTACACCAGGGCCATAATTATTCCTGGTATCGATAAACGAATTCATAAATTTTACAGGATCAAAACCCGTTTTTCCTGCAACCCCCGATCCGAATATGGAGAAATCCAAATTTTTATAATTCAGTTCAATTCTTATTCCATATTCCAACTTAGGTAAAGTAGTACCTAACCAGGTTTGATCTAATACGTCCACTTTACCGTCTGCATTAATATCCTTGTATTGTATTCTTCCAACACCGTCACCTGGTTGTACCGGTGCTGCCGCAACCTGTTGTTCAGTCTGGAATATACCTAATGACTGGTAACCGAAAATTGAAAACTGAGAATGCCCGACTATTGAATGGTTCACATCACCCGGATAAGCTGCACGGACATCTTCAGGCAATGCAGTAATTTTATCTACCCAATGGTTTCCGTTTACGGTAATACTATACCCGATTCCGCTTGATGTTCTGTTATGATAACCTAAAACTATTTCCCAACCTTTTGTATTCTTGCTTGCCCCGTTTACAAATTGTTGTTGCCCTTCCCCTACTGCTCCGGGAACAGGTGGTTGGATAAGAATATTACTTGTATTCCTGCTGTAATAATCAAATGAACCAATTAATTTCTCATTAAAGAAACCAAAATCAAGCCCCACATTTGTTTCCGTTGTTGATTCCCATTTGAGATTAGGATTGCCTAACTGGGTTTGCACGAACCCGGAAGGAAGTGTGCCGGTATTTACTCCATTAATGTCATAAGCTGTTCCCGTGTTCAACCATAAAGGAAATGCCGGACTGCTTGTGCCATAGTTTGCTGCATACAGGGTAAGTGCAGCAGCATTGCTTTGCCCGATATTATTTCCGGTGAAAGTTTGATTACCTACAGTACCGACACCGCCTCTCAGTTTTAAGTTTGAAATGGATGCTGCAGATGCAATACTTTTAAAGAACTCTTCATTATTTATTCTCCAACCTAAAGTGAATGCGGGAAAAATACCATAAGGATTATTCGTTCCAAAACGTGATGATCCGTCCCGGCGAACGGTAACCGATGCAAGATACCTGTCTGCAAAGCTATAAAACAGTTTTCCGAATTGTGAAAGCAACCTGAACCCTGTTGCCAGGCCATTATCTGTTTGCGCCCCTGAACCGGCGCTAAGCACAAAATAATTTACATCCTGAATGGCAAAATTGGTATTCGATGCGCCAAAAGTAGAATAATCGTCTCTCACTGCTTCTACACCCGCCAGCAGATTCATTTTACTTTTACCCAAAGACAAATTGTAGGTTAATGTGTTTGACCATGTAAAAGTAAATTCTTTGGTTTCCTGCAACGCCAAACTATTAATAGAATTGACCGGACCTTCATCGCCGGTTTGCTTGATTACTTTTCCTAAGCCATCTGCATAATCAAACCCAAGGCTGGTTCTGAAAACCAAATTTTTAACCGGCTCCAACTCTGCAAACACATTTCCGAAAGCAAGAAACAAATTAGTAGTATTCCACCTGTTGAGATATTGCATATCAACAGGGTTGTTTCTGTCTGAATAACCTGCACCCACGGGTCCGCCGTAAGTACCATCAGTTTTATATAAAGGAATGGTTGGAGCTAATGTTAAAGCGAGATCTCCAACTGCATCACCACCAACATCCGTTGTTGAATTTACCTGCGATGTTCTTGATAATTGAAAGTTCTCTCCGATCCTAAATTTTTTATCGAATAACGATGTATGAGAATTTATTCTTGCGTTATACCGCTGATATTTGGTAAACTGCATTAATCCATTATTATTATAATAACCGAAGTCCATAAGCAATCCGCTCTTTCCGGTACCGGCAGAAATCGAAATATCGTTAGATGTAATCATCGCGGTTTTGTACAATGCGTTCTGCCAATTGGTGCTTGCAGCAGGCTCAAGGCTATCTCCGCCAACGTAGGGGGCAATAATTACTTTATTGAGAACAGGGTTTGTATAATCATTGTTCCAGTCGTATTGATAAATATTGCTTGTTGAAATGGTATTAGGGTCGCCCACACCTGTTGCATTGTGATCATTTATCGCAGCTTGCCACAAGGCTTTACCGCGTTGTTCGGAAGTCAATACCGGTTCCTGCCATGGCCTTTCAGTCTGCCAGGTAAGGCTGCTGCTGAACTGCACATGCACTTTCTCTGCTCCGCTTGTTACTCCATCTTTGGTTGTTACAATAATTACACCGCTGGCGGCACGTGAACCATAAATTGAAGCCGCAGAAGCATCTTTCAGCACTTGTATAGATGCAATTGAATTTTGATTCAGATTGGCAAAATCCTCATAACGGTTGGTTGGTACACCATCTATTACATAAAGCGGCGGGTTCACATTGCCTAAACCATTTAGATTATTCACACCTCTGATTATAATAGTAGGCGCTCCGCCATTCGCTCCTGTTGGAGAACCATCAGTCTGAATATACAAACCTGGAACCTGTCCTTGCAATGCAAGCATCGGACTGGCTACCGGGTTATTTTTTATATTACCGAGGTTTACAACAGAAACAGATCCCGTAAGGTCAACTTTTTTCTCTGTTTTATAGCCTGTAACAACCACCTGGTTCAGGTCTGAGGTATTTTCTTCCATTGCAAGATTTAAGCTGGAAGTCTGATTAGTTACAGTCACTTTCAATGAACTCATTCCAACAAATGAAAAATTTATTACCGCCCCTGGTGAAGCTTCAATGGAAAATTTTCCTTCTGCATCAGTGGTTACTGTTTTTGTACCTGTATGAACAGTAACCCCCTGCAAAGGCTCGCCGGAAGCCCTGTTCAAAATCCTTCCGGTTATGATTTTTTGCTGTGCAAAACTGAATATCGCCAGCAACAGCATTGGCAGCAAGATTGGTAATTTTCTCATAATTGAAGTTTTAGAATTTGAGTGTTTGTTGTTGGTTGATTGTGTTTAAAGATTTTTAGAATTTATTTTCGAATCAATGTAGCACAAGAGAGTGTTCAATTTGTTCAAGTGATCTTCCTTTTGTTTCGGGCATTATCTTCCACACGAAAACCAATTGCAGGCACATCATCACACAGAAAAATAAAAAAGTATTGCCGCCACCGGCCTTTTCTGTGAGAAATGGAAAGGAGAAAGCAATCAGCGCTGCCATTATCCAATGGGTTGTGCTCCCCAGTGTTTGGCCTTTTGCACGTACCTGGTTAGGAAATATCTCAGAAATGAAAACCCATATCACTGCGCCTTGTGAAAAAGCAAAAAAAGCTATATAAATAAAAAGAAAAACCGGAACCGACCATCTGTTGAAATTTTGCGAATAAAACGAATAAGATACCATTGCGAGCGTCAGTATCAACCCGAATGAACCGATCAGCATCAAAGTTCTTCGTCCAACCCTGTCAATAAAATTCATTGCAAGTAGTGTAAAAATAAAATTGATGGCTCCTAATCCCGCAGTTGACAACAATGACGAACTGCTACCGAGTCCTGTCATTTCAAATATCCGTGGCGAGTAATATATAATCGCATTGATTCCCGATACCTGGTTAAATACCGCAAATAAAATAGCCAGCATAACGGGGGTTTTATATCTTGAAGAAAAAAGTGGTGATGATTGAAGAACAGATTTTTCTTCCCGGTCTGTATCCATTATCTCTTTTATAATTTTATCGGCAGTGCTTACATCAATGGATAAGAGTATATCCCTTGCTCGTTCAATTTTGCCTTTTTTTATAATCAGCCAGCGGGGGCTTTCAGGAATAAATTGAAGGAAAAAAATAAATAATGCCGATGGAACCGACTGAATACCCAACATCAACCTCCAGGAATGTTCTCCTGTTAATGATATCAGGTAATTGGAGAGATAAGAAACAACGATTCCGAAAACAACATTAAACTGAAAAAGGCCAACGAGTTTCCCTCTTCGGCCGGCGGGGGAAATTTCAGAAATATAAATTGGCGCAGTTACTGAAGAAGCTCCGACGCCAAGCCCACCTAATAACCTGAATAAAAGAAAAACGTACCAGTTGCTGGTTAATGAAGTCCCGAGGGACGAGAGCAAATATAATGATCCGATAAAATATAATGTTCTTTTGCGCCCCAATCTGTCGGAAGGAATAGCTCCGATCAGGGAACCCGCAACTGTGCCGATCAATGCTATGGAAATAGTAAGTCCATGTTGAAATGAATTTAAAGACCAATATTTTTGAATGGATTGTTCAGCACCCGAAATAACCGCAGTATCAAACCCGAACAGAAAACCCCCTAAAGCAATTACCAGGGACCAGAAAAATACATTTTTTGCATTCATACAGCAGTTCGTTATGAATCAAAAATAATTTCAAGTCACACTTTTCTTTTTTCGCTTTTGTTACAAATCAATTTAAAATTGTAAATTATCTACTCAAAGCTGGTAAACAAGTGGAAGTCAACTGTTTTAAAAAGAAACTTATTGATTCGGTTAACAACCACTTTTCAAAATTGAACCATGATTTTACAAAAAAATTCCATCTAACTTGCTTATATAAAATTATTACCTGAACAATGAAACGGGTTTTATAATAAATGAAACATTATTCAAAAAGCATTTATTAAAAAAATTTCAACTTTCAGAAACGATTGCCTTTGTTGAATGCATCAATTGCCACATGACTAAATATCAGATCAGCACCCGCGCCTTTCTCTTTTGTATTTTCATTACGGAAATATTATCATTTTCATGTAATAACAAAACAGAAAAAAAATTCAGGATCGGGTTTTCACAATGTGCCAATGACGTTTGGAGGCAGTATATGCAAAAAGAAATGGAAAGAGAAGCTTCCTTCCATCCTGAAATTGAATTAATCGTAAAAAATGCCCACCTAAGCCCGGAAAAACAGATCGATCAAATTCATGAGTTGCTGGATGAAAAAATTGATTTGCTTATTGCCTGCCCTGATGAGGCCAAACCCATTACACCGATAATAGATGAAACATATAAAAAAGGCACCCCAGTTATTCTTGTTGACAGAAATATTTTATCCGATAATTATTCCGCATTCATTGGAGCAAGCAATTATAAAATAGGTGTTGAAGCAGGTGAATACGCTACGGCCATTTTAAAAGGGAAAGGAAATGTGATAGAAATCGGAGGGCTTGACACCGGCTCATCAGCAGATATCGGGCGCCATACCGGTTTTCTTGATTTTGTCAAATCACATCCCGGCATAAAATATGTAAAGCGGTTAAATGAAGATTGGGATAACACAAAAAAACTGGCGGAACAACAGCTTACTGAAGAGTTAAGAAAAACAAATAACCTGAACCTGATTTTTTGTCAAAACGACCGAATAGGATTAGGTGCTTACCAGGTTTGCAAAAACCTGGGGATCGAAAAAAAGATATTTATTATTGGTATTGATGGCCTGCCGGGAAGGAACGGAGGTATTGAAATGGTAGAAAATGGGCTTTTAAAAGCAACAATATTATATCCGACAGGTGGAAAAGAAGCTATACAAACCGCCCTGAACATCCTCAATCATAAACCATACCATAAGAATAGTGAACTGCTGACCACGGTTATTGATTCTTCTAACGTGAGAATAATGAGAATGCAGAATGAAAAAGTACTTGCCCAGGAAGAAGATATTGATAAAAGACAAAAAAAGATCGAAGAACAGATCGCCATATCGAAGAATCAAAGCAATATTATTATTACCATTTCCATTACTCTGGCGCTTGCCTTAATATTCGGCGGCATACTTTTTTATTATTTGCAGGAAAACAAAAAAATAACAAAAAAACTGGAATTACAGAAACAACAGATCAGCGATCAGCGTAATCAATTAATAGAACTCGTTGAAAAAGTAAATGAAGCCAATACGGCAAAATTTAACTTTTTTACGAATATTTCACACGAGCTGAGAACCCCGCTCACGTTAATTATGGGGCCTTTGGAAGACGCTCTCGCATCACCAAAACTGCATTTTACTATCAAAAACAATCTTGATTTCATTCACAGAAATGCATTGAGGTTATTAAGGCTCATTAACCAACTGATGGATTTCAGAAAAATTGAACAAAACAAAATGAGCTTGCAGGCTTCTGAAAACAACATAACGGATTTTGTAAACGAAATAACCAGTTCCTTCAGGGGACTGGCATATAAAAAGTCAATCTCATTTAATGTAACAAGTAAAGCTAAAGATCTAAAACTGTGGTTTGATGTTACCATGCTTGATAAAGTCTTGTTCAATCTTTTATCAAATGCTTTCAAATTCACCGCAGAGAATGGGGCTATCAATGTTACGGTAAGTAAATCCGTTAACGGCAATACGGCAATCATTAAGATAGAAGACACAGGTATTGGCATGACACAGAAGGATGTTGATCATGCTTTCGACTTGTTTTACCAGGGGCATAGCAGCACATTCAAAGGAACAGGGCTGGGGCTGTCGCTTTCAAAGGAATTAATCACCCTGCATCATGGTGTTATTAATGTAAGCAGTCAAAAAATGAAAGGCACCACATTCGAAATCATATTACCCATTGGTAACGATCATTTGCAACCGAATGAAATAATATCAGAAAAACCTGAATTGATCACTACTTATGAAGATATTAAAATTTATACAACAGATATGGAACCGCTGGAATTGCAAAAAGAAGCAATTGCTGTTAATAAGGAAAATTCGATTTTAATTATTGAAGATAATTCTGACCTCAGGGCATTTCTCGATAAAAGGTTAGGCATGGAATACGAAATTTATATGGCTGAGAACAGTGATAAAGGCAAATTGATGGCGTTTGATATTGTTCCCGACCTGATCATTTCAGATATTATATTGCCAGGGCAGAATGGTATTCAACTCACTGAAACACTTAAGCAGGACATCAGAACTTCACATATCCCCATTATTTTATTAACTGCCAAAGGAAGTATGGAAGAACAAATTAAAGGCATCCGGTCAAAGGCAGATGCTTTTATTGTAAAGCCGTTTAATCTTGAATATCTCGAAGAAACAGTAAAGAACCTTTTAAAAAACCGGATGATGCTGAGAGAGCACTACACCAGCGAACTTCCCATTGAAAACCGTTCAAATTCTTCCTCAAAAATTGACAGAAAATTTATTAATGCGTTCACTTCTATTGTTGAAAATAATATATCGAACGAAGAATTTTCAGTAGATGATATCTGTAAAGAAATCGGTATCTCAAAAGTGCAGTTATACCGGAAAGTAAAAGCCCTGATCGGATACAATGTTAATGATTACATTCTGAATGTAAGGATGCAGAAAGCAAGATATTTATTAAAAGATCTTCAGTTAAGTATTTCAGATGTTTCGTTTAAAGTAGGCTTTTCATCACAGGCATATTTTTCCACTGTCTTTAAATCAAGATTTTCAGTAACCCCTTCGGAATACAGGGAAAGAAAAAAAGTTTGACCAGCAATTTTTTTATAATAAAAAGCCCTCACGATGGCGAGGGCTTAACTGTCACAAAATTATATGAAATTCCAGGTTATTCATTACTTCACCTCTTCAAACTCGGCATCCGTTACATTTTCAGATCCATTGCCTGAATTCGGCTGTGCATTACCGTGAGCCTGTTGTTCACCTCCGTCCTGTGCGCCTTGTGTCGCTTTGTACATTTCTTCGCTCGCCGCAGTCCAGGCATTATTAATTTCAGCAATAGCCGTATCAATGGCGCTTAAATTCTGGCTTTTGTGTGCTTCCTTGAGTTTGCTCAACGCAGCTTCAATCGGTGCTTTTTTATCAGCAGAGATCTTGTCTCCATATTCTTTGAGTTGTTTTTCCGTCTGGAAAATCAAACTGTCGGCCTGGTTCACTTTATCCACTTTTTCACGGGCTGCCTTGTCAGTTGCTTCATTGGCTTTTGCTTCAGCTTTCATTTTCTCCACCTCATCTTTACTAAGGCCGCTACCTGCTTCGATGCGGATTTTCTGCTCTTTGCCAGTGCCTTTATCTTTCGCAGTAACGTGAAGGATACCATTGGCATCAATATCAAATATGACTTCAATCTGCGGAACACCGCGTGGAGCCGGCGGAATGCCGTCGAGGTTAAACATACCCAGGCTTTTGTTCTGGTTAGCCATCGGGCGTTCACCCTGCAATACATGTATCTGCACACCTGGCTGGTTATCACTTGCTGTTGAGAACACTTCAGATTTTTTTGTAGGGATCGTCGTGTTGCTTTCAATCAACCTTGTCATGACACCGCCCATCGTTTCAATACCGAGAGAAAGCGGGGTAACATCAAGCAACAACACATCTTTTACTTCACCGGTTAACACAGCACCTTGTATTGCAGCACCAACAGCAACTACTTCATCCGGGTTCACTCCCTTGTTAGGTTTCTTACCAAAGAATTTTTCCACTATTTCCTGAACTTTCGGAATACGTGTACTACCACCCACTAAAATGACTTCATCAATCTGAGAAGCAGATAAACCGGCATCTTTCAATGCCTGTTCGCAAGGTTTCAAACATCTTTCAAACAACGGATCCGAAAGCTGTTCAAATTTTGCACGTGTTAATTTCTTTACCAGGTGTTTAGGCACCCCATCAACGGCGGTGATGTAAGGAAGGTTGATTTCCGTTTCACTGGAGGAAGACAATTCGATCTTAGCTTTTTCAGCAGCTTCTTTCAAACGTTGCAAAGCCATCGGGTCTTTGCGCAAGTCAAGGGCTTCGTCCTTTTTGAATTCATCTGCTAACCAGTCCATAATCAGCTTATCGAAATCATCGCCACCAAGGTGAGTATCCCCATTAGTAGACTTCACTTCAAACACACCATCACCTAATTCCAAAACAGATATATCAAATGTTCCGCCGCCAAGGTCAAACACGGCAATCTTTTCATCTTTGTGTTTTTTATCAAGGCCATAAGCCAATGCTGCAGCTGTTGGTTCGTTCACGATCCTGCGCACATTCAATCCCGCAATTTCACCCGCCTCTTTGGTAGCCTGGCGCTGTGCATCGTTAAAATAAGCAGGAACTGTAATAACAGCTTCGCTTACTTCCTGTCCAAGGTAATCTTCTGCCGTTTTCTTCATTTTCTGCAGGATCATGGCTGAGATTTCCTGCGGGGTATATTGCCTGCCTTCAATGTCAATACGGCAAGTATTATTGTCACCTTTTACTACATTATAGCTCCAGTGGCTGATTTCATTTGTCACTTCATCATACCTGCGGCCCATAAAACGCTTCACTGACATGATAGTATTTTTGGGGTTAGTGATGGCCTGGCGTTTTGCCGGATCACCAACTTTGCGTTCTCCGTTTTTCAGGAAAGCCACTACAGACGGGGTTGTACGCCTGCCTTCATCATTAGCAATTACCACGGGTTCATTACCTTCCATTACAGATACACAACTATTGGTTGTTCCAAGGTCGATTCCGATTATTTTTCCCATTTTATTTGAATTTAATGTTCATTATGGAATGACAATCATTATGCCACGAGCATATAAAATGAAAAATTGGCAGTAATTAAATTCAAGGGGCTTATTATGCATGAAACATCAGTACAAGTACGGGTTTTCATCAGGGTCTATTACTTGTAAAATACGGTAATTAAACGCTTGCTTTGGGGCTGCTGACCAGCCTATTTTTGTGACGCACTTTCAGAAAATAATTACTTCTGATAATTGAAGCAAATATCTGCACCTACCCTACCGTATCTCTGAGCCGAAAATCATCATTGATCTGTGCCCAATGAAAACTATTTTTTAATCAAAATTATTTGTATGAACACCGAGATGATAAATAATATCAGCAAACTGCAAACCCTTGAATACGCCTTGTCTGTTTTCTTATTCTTCCTGATTGTTGCGGCCTATTTCCTTTTACTCAGTGACCAGGAAAAATTAAGATAAAAATACCTGTCATAAAAATTGGCATGGACGATTACTTATTACTCCTCCCTCCTCTGGTAGCAGGTCTCTCTACTTATGGCTATCGCAAACCTGCGATAGCCTTTATTTTGTGTACATTTTGTTGAAAATGGTACAATAATTGGAATCATATTCATGTTATATTTAAGCAACTCATTTATCTTACCTGAAAAACTTTTGTTATGGCATCATCTCTCCCACAAAACCTGGCACAACTGCACACTTTAAAAAACCTGACTCATTTGCTGCAAGCACTTCAGGAAGCAAAGAAAAAATTTGAATCATTTGCATCGGATATAAAAAACAAGCAGCTTCACCAGGCAATTATCAGCCTCGCAGTAGAAAATAATCAATATGCGAGCGAACTGCATTCGCTTATACTCAGCCTTGGGGGCGAAACCGAAAAAGAAAGCACTGAACCAAATAATGAAAGCAAGAAAAAAATCGGAGAAAAGAATGTACTTGCCGCTTGTGAAAAAAGCGAGAAATTACTGGTAAAAATTTATAAAGAAGTATTGAATGAGTCATATGTTTACGACAGCCTGAAAAAAATAATAAGCTATCAGCTAAGAGGCATAACGTATGCATTTCAAAAACTTAAATTGCTGAAAACCCTTCAGAAATAGAATCAAACCTTGTTGTGGTACGTAAGGCGGCTTGCCGCCTTTTTATTTTGCATTAGAATTAAACCCATTAGCTTGCGTGATTGCATAATCTTAATTTAATTCTGCTCCGCTATTTCGCAAGCCAATTAAGCTTTTACCTGTTCTGCCTTAAAAGTATAGTGCTTCTGCGTAAGATAGCTGAAAGAAACCACGATAACTGTGGTAACAATTTTTGCTATGGTCGGATAAAAATGAAGTTTCTCCACAAAGAATTTAATAAACACATAATTCAAAATAATACAAACAAGTACTAACAGAAAATACCTGAATAACTGAATCCTTCCATGCAATGTGGATTGCGTGAAAACAATATGCCTCATTAATAAAAAACCAACAGGGAAGCTTATACTAAAAGCGGTAATAAATGCAGCAGTATATGGCTGAAATGCCATAAACCCGAGGTCCAGTATGCGTTTGTGATAAATAAAATTATAGCTGATAAAAAAAATAAAAATATCCAACAGGGTATTGGCCCCACCACAAGCCGCATAACGAAAAGTTTGAAGCGGCATCAGTTTTTTGAAAGGCGGATGAAAGAAATCAATAAAATTAGTAATAAGGTTTTTCGGCATTATTTATTATTATTTAAACTCGCAAAGATATCACAATCTCCTGTTTTATTTGGTTAACATTGTTAATAATTATTCAAATGTTGCTTACCATTGGAATTTATCTTTAATTCCTTAAAAAGTGAGCGGTTTCGTTATTACATTATTTTTGCAGCCAATTTAAACTGATGAGCATTACAGAAAGTATAAGAACAGCAACCCGGGAAACTCTGAAAAAGAATTATCAATTTGAAATTGATTTAAACGACGTATTGGTAAATGAAACAAAACCCGAGTTTGAAGGGGATTATACGGTTGTACTTTTTTCATTCGTAAAAGGCCTAAAAAAACAGCCGGAATTATTGGGAAATGAATTAGGAAAAGCTTTCATTACCGATTATCCGCATTTGTTTTCAGCCTTTAATGTAATTAAAGGTTTTTTGAATTTAACGGTTGCAGATCATTATTGGTCGGTCTTTGTTCATGAAAATTACCATCTTCACAATTTCGGGCAGAAGGAAAAAAACGGCAAAAAGGTGATGGTAGAATATTCCTCCCCCAACACCAATAAACCTTTGCATCTTGGTCATCTCCGGAATAATTTTTTAGGATGGAGCATTTCTGAAATATATAAAGCCAACGGTTATGAAACAGTGAAAACCTGCATTGCAAATGACCGTGGTATTCATATTTGCAAAAGTATGATTGCCTGGAAGCTTTTTGCAAACGGGGCAACTCCGGAAAGCACGGGTATTAAAGGCGATCATTTTGTAGGCGATTACTATGTGAAGTTTACTGATGAATACAAAAAACAAATTGATGAACTTGTCAGCCGTGGAATGAATAAGGAAGAGGCTGAAAAAGAAGCCCCGCTCATGAAAGCTGCGCAACAAATGCTTTTAGACTGGGAATCAGGAAAACCCAACGTCATTGAGTTGTGGAAGAAAATGAACAGTTGGGTTTATGCAGGCTTTGACGAAACCTATAAAAGAATCGGAAGCGATTTTGATAAAATATATTACGAGAGCGACACTTATTTACTGGGCAAAAAATTGGTGCAGTTTGGACTGGAAAAAGAAGTTTTTTACAAGAAAGAAGACGGCAGCGTTTGGATTAATTTAACTGCAGACGGACTTGATGAAAAAATTGTTCAACGAAAAGACGGCACTGCAGTATATATTACACAGGATATCGGTCTTGCTGTTAATAAATATGAAGAATACAAATGCAACCAAAGTATTTATGTAGTCGGAGATGAACAGAACTATCACTTCAAAGTACTGAAATTAATTTGCGAGAGGCTGAAAATCCCTTCAGCAGAAAATATTTTTCATTTAAGTTATGGTATGGTGGAATTGCCTACCGGCAGGATGAAAACAAGGGAAGGAAATGTGGTAGACGCAGACGATATTGTTGATGAAATGATAAAAGAAGCGGAAAGAAAAACAAATGAGCAAGGAAAAACTGAAGGTTTTGCTGCGAACGAACTGAAAAACCTGTATGAAATTATCGGGCTAGGCGGCCTTAAATTCTTTTTGCTCCGTGTTGACCCAAAGAAAAAAATGTTGTTCAATCCCGAGGAATCAATAGACCTTCATGGATTCACAGCAACTTTTATTCAGTATGCTTATGCCAGGATACAATCGATTTTGAGGAAAGAAGATAGTCAATGGCCGAATATCAATGGTCAATTATCTGAAAAATTATTTCCTTTAGAAAAAAGACTGATTATCGACCTGGAGAAATACCCCTCCATTATTGAACAGGCATGCACAGAAATGAACCCGGCAGTAATTGCATTATACACATTTAACCTGGCAAAAAATTTCAATTCATTCTATGCTGAACACTCCATCGCAAAAGCAGAAACAGCTGAAAAAAAACAAATTCGTCTTCAAATCGCTTTCCTTGCCTCTACTGTTCTGAAAAATGCAATGGCGTTACTGGGAATAAAAGTGCCACAAAGGATGTAAGAAAATGTTTGATTTTGTGATATCAACCACCTGATGTATTAATCCAGAAATAGTCAGACTGTAAATTCATAAATCAGACATCATACATCAAGTATATTATAACCCCATGCTCCCTCTTTCCTGCTTCAGGTTTTTCAGTGAGGGGTCCATAGCAATAGCCCTGTCACAAAGCTGGCGGCCCTTGTCAGTATCTCCTTTCTTTTGGTAAGCCATACCGATCATATATAATGCTTTTGAATTCTCTTTATCGTAGAATAATATCTTATCCCAATAATCAATCGCTTCCTGGTATTTCTTCATACGATAATAAGCATCGGCAACACCATACAGCAATACCAGGTCAGCAGGTTTTTTATCGAGTACTTTCAGCATTAAATCCACCGCCTTCTGACCTTCACCCATAGCAATGTATGAATCAGCAAGGTTTTCATAATAGTCGTTATCTATTTTATAACCTTTATCCGCAGCAAGCAAATAATATTGAATAGCCATTTTATCATTAGGAATAGTAGCCAGCACCAATGCAAACTCGTACATCCATTGCACTTTTGAAGAATCAAGCGCTATAGCCTTCTGAAAAAATGGAACGGCAGCTTTATAATTGTTCATATCAACAAAAGCACGTGCCAGCAAGTAGGGTATCTCAGCATTTGTGGAGTCTTCTTTTGATGCCAGTTGAAAATATTTAAATGCCTGGCCATAATCTTCCTGCTGGTAATAACTTTTTGCAATCACGTAGTTCCATCCTTTACCGGCTTTGAGTTGTTGTGCTTTTTGTGCGTAAGCTATAGCCGGTTTCCATTGATGGGTCCAAAAATTTAAATTAGCCAGGTTAACAATAGCGGTTGTATCATCTTTTTGAATAGAAAGCACCTTCGTAAAAGCGATTTCGGCGTTTCCGTATTTTCTCAATTCAAGCGAAACAAGCCCAAGTTCCCTCTCAGCATTTACGTTATTTGAGTCGTACTGAACTGACTTTTGTAAGTTGTTGAAAGCAACCATCCAACGGCGTGCATCCTTTTCCTGGATACCTTTCTTGTAATATACTGCGGAACTGTCATTTGCCTGTGAGAATGCAAATTGCCCTATTACAAAAATGCAAAGAGAAAGTAAGATGGTGTTTTTCATGATATCGGGATTACAGATTTTAATAAACAGATTAAACAGGCTTTTTTTGGATGTCATTATAACATTCATAAGCACCCTATTGATGCGCAAAGCCTACTTCATTACTATTGCTCCTAACGGCGGAAGGTGCAGGTTTATTTCATACATCTTTTCTTTTTTATCCACTAAATAGGTACTTATTTCGGGGTTGAGAAAATTTCCGGTGCCCCAGTATTTTTTATCATCGCTGTTAAATATTTCCTTCCACTCTGATTTGCCGTAAGTATACACTTTCCAGTTCATCCGCACCTCTGGTGTCAGGTTTAAAATAACTACTATATCATCCTTTGGCTTTTTACCCTTTCTCCGGTAAACTGCAACACTCTCCTGCCTGTGATTAAGGTCAACCCATTCAAACCCGTAAATATTAAATTGGTTTTCATACAAAGCAGGTTCGTTTTTCAGCAAAAAATTCAGGTCGCGAACACAATCTTTTAATAACCTATGCGCATCATATTTCAAAAGGTCCCATTGCAGTTCACTCTTATAATTCCACTCATCCGTAGCCCCAAATTCATCTCCCATAAATAATAATTTTCCTCCCGGATGGGTGAACATATAAGAATACATTAAACGCAGGTTTGCCAGCTTTCTCCACTCATCTCCGGGCATTTTAAAAAGCATCGGCGATTTTCCGTGAACCACTTCATCATGACTTAGCGGAAGCATAAAGTTCTCATCATAATAGTACATCATGCTGAAGGAAAATTTATCCTGGTGGTGTTGGCGATGAATTGGATCCAGTTTAAAAAAATCAAGTGTATCATGCATCCATCCCATCATCCATTTCATTCCAAAACCAAGTCCCCCCGCAAAGGTAGGTTTGCTTACACCAGGCCAATCAGTTGCTTCTTCTGCTATAGTTTGTATATCGGGAAAATCCCTGAATAAAGTTTCGTTCAGGTCTTTAATAAAAGCAATCGCTTCCAGGTTTCCGTCTCCTCCGAATTCATTAGGCTCCCATTGCCCTTTTTTCCTTGAATAATTAAGTTTCAGCATCGAGCTCACTGCATCTACCCTGATGCCGTCAGCATGAAACTTATCCATCCAAAATCGTGCACTGCTGATGAGAAAAGATTTTACTTCACCACGCCTGTAATTAAAAATATAACTGTTCCAATCCGGATGAAAACCTTTACGCATATCCGCATACTCATACGTGTTAGTCCCGTCAAACATATACAAACCATGAGCATCGTAAGGAAAATGCGAAGGAACCCAATCTAGAATAACACCAATACCCTCCTGATGAAATGCATCAATCATGGCCATACATTGCTGAGGGTTTCCATAACGAGAAGTGGGTGCAAAATAACCTGTGCCCTGATAACCCCAACTGCCGTCGAAAGGATGCTCCATAATAGGCATCAACTCTATATGAGTAAAGCCCATCTCTTTAACATAAGCCACCAACTTTTCCCTGAAAAAATCATAGCTATTGTATGCTTCTTCATTATACTTATCCGGCCGCATCCAACTGGCAAGGTGTACTTCATAAACACTCCAGGGTGCATCAAGTGAATTATGCTTACTTCTTTTCTTCATCCATTCATTATCTTTCCAGTCGTACGAAAGCTCCCAGGTTATGGATGCTGTATCCGGTCTCCTTTCCCAAAAATTGGCATAAGGATCACCCTTATCAAGCTTTGCTCCTTTATAGCCGTGAATATGATATTTATAAACTTCACCTATTGAAAGGTGAGGTATGAACCCTTCCCAGATGCCTGAATGATCAAGCCGAACAAATAAAGGGTGTGAATCGTTGTTCCAGTCGTTAAAATTCCCTTTTACTGAAACATAAGTGGCATTAGGAGCCCATACAGCAAAATAATACCCCTGCACCCCGAGTACTTCCTTATGATGCGCCCCGAATAAATTATATAAGCTGTAATGTGTACCGCGCTGAAAATTATTTATATCTTCTTCTGAAAATAAAGAATAATTCCAAACCGGTTTTGTGGAATCAACAAAGTGTATTTCCTCATAACGTTTAGGCTTACCCGTAGTTCCTTTTTGGCTACCCGCAGAAGCGCTTTCCGTTATTTCAATTTTTTTTTCTTTTATTTTTTTTGTGGATTTTTTTTTGTCTTCACTCATATATAAATTCTTTAGCTCCCGTTAGCGTTGACTGTTTAACGTAAAATTAAGGTTTCAGGTGAGCATTATCATCATTATTTGGTTGATATTTGAAACAACATGATTCAATAGTGCTGCAGCCGGATATCATTAACTATTGACCTTAACCTTTGACAAAACATGAAAAAACTAATTGCCACACTAACCATTACCTTTATTGCCTGCAGCATAGGCTATGGACAATCGGGCTCCATCAGCGGTACAATTTCTGATACATCTGAAAAAAAACTTCTTTCTAACAGTTCGGTAATAATCCTTCATAAAGCCGACTCTATACTTTTTCATTTTGTGAGAACAGATAAGTCGGGAAATTTCCTTGTTAAAAATATTCCATACGGAAAATTTATTATAGTGATTACTTATCCTAAATATGCTGATTATATAGACACCCTTAATATCACTGACAGTTCTGAATTATCATTAGGCATCATCCCGCTCATACAAAAAGCCCAGTTGCTGAAAGAAGTGGTTGTTCGCCAACAAATCAGTTCAATAAAGATAAAGGGTGATACAACCGAATACACCGCAGACAGCTTTAAAGTGCAGGCGAACGCAAATGTGGAAGACCTTCTGAAAAAATTACCGGGTATACAGGTTGATAAGAATGGCCAGATAACAGCACAGGGAGAAAAAGTACAAAAAGTATTGGTGGACGGCGAGGAATTTTTTGGAGACGACCCAACATTGGTTACCCAAAATTTAAGAGCCGACATGATTGATAAAGTACAGGTATTTGATAAGAAAAGCGATCAGGCTACATTCACTGGTATTGACGATGGACAAAAACAAAAAACTATAAATCTGAAGCTCAAAGAAGGCAAAAAGGATGGATACTTTGGAAAACTGAACGCCAGTGCCGGAACAAATGGTTATCACGACAACCAGCTAATGTTTAACCGATTTAAAAATAAACAAAAGTTCGCGTTGTACGGTATTGTTTCAAATACCGGCACATCAGGTCTTACCTGGCGCGACCAGGATAATTACGGGCAAAGTTTTGCCAGCGGTTTAGATTATGATCAAAGCACAGGCTATTACACTTTCAACGGCTCAAACGATGAATTGGACTCATGGAATGGGCAGTATAACGGCCAGGGGTATCCCTTAGTGCAAACGGGCGGCCTCCATTACAATAACAAATGGAATGATGACAAACAAAATCTAAATTTGAATTATAAGATCATGCAGCTGAATGTAACGGGGGCAAGCGCTACTAATACACAAACTATTTTAACCGACACTTCTTACTATAATAATTCCAGGCAAAATTTCACAAACAGTATTTTGAGGAATAGGGTTAACGGGAGCTATGAATTTCAAATTGATTCCAATTCTTCCATAAAATTAAATGCCGATGGGGGCATTGATCATAAAATAACCAATTCAATAGACTCATCAGAAGCAAGGGCAAGTGACAGTTCCCTGGTAAATCAGGGATTTAATAAAACCAACACTACAGGAGACAATCGTGTAGTGAACAGCAATTTGATTTGGCGAAAAAAACTCAAAAAGAAAGGCAGAACAGTATCCTTCAATTTGCGAGAAAACTACACAAGTAATAACTCGTCCGGATATTTATACGCAGATAATTACTTTTACACAGAAGGAAGTCTTTCTCAAAGCCAATTAACAGATCAATACAAATCAAACCATAGCGAAAACCTGTTATTAGATTCCAGGTTTACATACACTGAACCGCTAACAAAAGTCTCTTCATTAATATTTAATTACGGGGTGGTTGTGAACAACAGCAATTCTACAGTAAATTCTTTCAATAAAGACAATACTGGCAAATACACCCAGTTAGACAGCATTTACAGCAATGACTATATATTTAATATATTTACCAACCGCGGAGGTATTAACTACAGCCTTTTTCAAAAAAAATTAAAATTCAATATTGGCACAGATGCAGGATTTACGAATTTTAATCAAAAGAATGAAATAAACGATTCTGCTGCTCACAGAAATTTTGTGAACTGGTATCCTAAAGCTTTTTTACAATACCAATTTACACAATACAGAAGGCTGTCGTTAAGATATAATGGCCACACGCAGCAACCGAGCATTGATCAGATACAGCCTGTACTAAAAAATAACGATCCATTGAACATCGAAGTAGGAAACCCCGACTTGAAACCTTCATTTTCAAATGACCTGTCATTAAATTTTTCAGACTGGAAAATGCTGAACGAGCGCAGCATTTGGTTTGGTATTAATTATTCATTTATTCAGAATAATATCTCTTCAAGCTATTATGTCGATTCTTTCAACAGGAAAATAAATAAGGCAGTAAACTTAAATGGCGATAAATCATTAAGCGTTTATTTGGATTATGGTTTCAAACTAAAAAAAATAGATACCAGGTTAGGTTTTAATGGCAATATCAATTATAACGAAAATCTTAGCATTGTCAACAACATACTGAATACAACATCAAGTGGCAGTTACACCTTCGGAATAAACATCAACAAGTCGAAAGAAAAAAAATACGACCTGAATTTATCCGGTTCCGCTACTTATACCAACAGCCAGTCGTCAATACAGTCAGGCATAGAAACAAAATACTGGACCTTTGATATCAATCCCAATTTTGACGTATTTCTGCCCCTGAAGTTCCAGGTGCACTCGGATTGCGATTTCAGTATCCGGCAGAAAACTCCTGTGTTTAATTCAAATACAAATGTGATAAGATGGAACGCCTGGTTGGGAAAGAAGTTCCTTAAAAACGACGCACTTGTTATCAAAATAATCGGAAATGATTTGCTTGATCAGAATATTGGCTTTAACCGTTCTGTAAACAGCAATTTCATTTCTCAAAACACCTATAGTACCATCAGAAGATATTTTCTGTTAGGCATAACCTGGAATTTTTCAAAAGCCGGCACAAAAATTCCGGGTCAGAATGAATAAACTTTCTATCATGAAAAAAATAAACTATGTAATACTGATCATAATGATTCCCGGTTCGCTCCGTCTCAATGCACAAAACACAATTTTTCTCTCACATGGAAGGATTGAATATGAACGCAAAGTAAACTTGTGGGCCCAAATCGACGACGAAGACGATAACGAATGGAAAGATATTCAGAAAAAAACCGTTCCAAAATTCAAATCAACTTATTTCGATTTAAGTTTCAGCAACAATAAGACCTTGTATCAGCCCGGCAGAGAAAACCCTGATAATAACAGGTTATGGCAAGGCCCGGCAGAAGATAACATTGTTTTCACCGATTTGGAAACACAACAGGTAACCAGTTCAAAAAATGTTTTTGAACAAAGGTTCCTGGTCCAGGACTCTGTTCGAAAAATAAAATGGAAAATTACTGACGAAAAGAGAACTATTGCGGGTTTTGATTGCAGGAGAGCAAACGGGCTATTTATGGACTCCATTTATATTGTAGCCTTTTATACCGATGAAATTATTATTTCGAGTGGCCCGGAATCATTTTCAGGTTTACCTGGAATGATACTCGGAATAGCTATACCACATGAACATATTACCTGGTTTGCTACAAAAGTTTATGCAGATGAAGTGCCGGCATCCTCCCTCATTGCTCCTAAAAAAGGGAAAAAAGTAACCAATGCGGCAATGCTTACTCAGTTAAGCGATGCTTTAAAAGATTGGGGAAGGTGGGGTAAACGCTATATAAAAGCTGCTATGCTTTAGCACTGCATGTTCTAATTTTTCTTCATGATATTCATCATCGATATTAATATGCCCTGTATTATCTTTTGATTTTATACCTGAGATTATATGATTTACTGCTGCTGTTGCAGTAAGCATACTATGGTCGCTGTTATTATAGGAGGCATACCGTTTCTGCAGAAAAGATAGAGGTTTTCAAAACCATTGAGGAACTTTTTACGCATCAAAATTCCTAACTCCATAGCAAGATAGACAGGCTTTTTGCACTTTGACAATAGTGCATCCTTAACATCAGCAGGTATTAAAATATTGACTTAGCGATAAGCCAAAGGCAGATATACCTTTTTATTTCACTAATTACACATCCACAGCCACAAATCATAATCGGATCAAATTTCGAAAAAACGATTCCCATTAAAATCAAATTCTTGGCCTTTATAATTGATAGTCTCCGTAGGGCTGGCTAAGCTAAAAAAGCTATAATATACAAATAACCATCAGCAAATACTGGTATTTTATCTCCATGCAGGCTAAAACTGAACTGTAATGTTGCCAAATATATTCATTCATCACCCGCTAATATTCTTTATAATCATTGGGATAGATTCCTCTGCCAAATTGCCAGCATAAAGCTGATTTTCATTATCTTTGCCGTCCAAATTTTCTGATGCAGATGTTTGACTTTACAGCGAATAAAACACAGGATGAAGCCCGTCAGGGAGAGGCATTTGCACCTTTTGAAAAAGATGTAAACGAATACGGTAAAAAGTTCTATATCGAAAGCTATGGTTGCCAGATGAATTTCTCAGACAGCGAAATAGTGGCATCTATTTTAAATGAAAAGGGCTTTGGCGCCACCCGAAATTATGAAGAAGCTGATATCATACTCCTGAATACCTGTTCTATCCGCGAGAAAGCGGAACAAACTGTCCGTAATAGGTTGCATATTTTCAGGCAGCAAAAAAGGAATAAACCAGGTATGCTTATTGGCGTACTCGGATGCATGGCGGAAAGGCTGAAAGAGAAATTTCTGGAAGAAGAAAAACTCGTAGATATGGTAGTTGGGCCTGATGCGTACAGGACGCTTCCGGTTTTAATTGAAGAGGCAGAAAGCGGCCAAAAAACGGTAAATGTATTGTTAAGCCGTGAAGAAACTTATGCTGACATATCGCCTGTCAGGTTAGATAGCAACGGAGTTACTGCTTTTGTCAGCATTATGCGGGGTTGCAATAATATGTGCTCTTTTTGTGTAGTTCCGTTTACACGCGGCCGCGAAAGAAGCAGGGATGTTTATTCCATTATTAATGAATGCCGGGACCTGTTTGAAAAAGGATTTAAAGAAGTAACCCTACTTGGACAGAATGTAGACAGCTATTACTGGGTGGATGAACAAAAAGATGAAATAATAACATTTGCCAGGTTGCTGGAAAAAGCCGCATTGATTCATCCTTTACTGCGAGTGAGATTTTCCACTTCACATCCAAAGGACATCACTGAAGAAGTTTTACAGGTTATGAGCAAATATGAAAACATCTGTAAATACATTCATCTTCCGGTTCAAAGCGGCTCAAGCAGGATTCTACAATTAATGAACCGTACTTATACGAGAGAGTGGTATATAGCCAAAGTAAATCGTATCCGTGAATTAATGCCTGATTGTGGCATTAGTTCAGATATTATTGCAGGGTTTTGTACGGAAACAGAGGAAGACCACCAGGATACTTTAAGCTTAATGGAACTTGCTAAATATGATATGAGCTATATGTTCTTTTATAGTGAGAGACCGGGAACCCTTGCAGCACGCCGCTACAAAGACGATATAACTGAAGAAACCAAAAGAAGAAGGCTTGCTGAAATTGTAAAGCTGCAAAGCTTTCTTTCCCTGAAAAGCAATAGAAATGATATTGGAAAAGAATTCAAAGTATTAATAGAGGGTAATTCCAAAAAAGACGAAAATGATTGGATGGGCCGTAACTCTCAAAATAAAGTAGTAGTATTTCCCAAAAGCAACCTGACCTTCAAAAAAGGGGAATACGCTTTAGTGAAAATTGATGATTGTACCGGCGCAACATTAATTGGCCGGGCAATTGTCTAACGGCATCCATATAAAACCTGTCTGTATTTAGCTGTTAAACCTAAACCAATACTAGCTGTGATTGTTAACATGAAAAAAGAAGCAAAGAATGGACATTCAATCAATAAAAAACCGCTTTGGGATTATCGGCAATTCCACAACGCTTAATTTTGCCCTGCAAGTGGCAGCCCAGGTGGCTAATACCGATCTCACAGTTATTATTTACGGAGAAAGCGGTGTAGGTAAAGAAGCTTTTTCACAAATTATTCATTCACTCTCTTCCCGCAAACATAACCCTTTTATAGCTGTAAACTGCGGGGCAATACCTGAAGGCACGATAGATTCGGAATTATTCGGCCATGAAAAAGGTTCTTTTACCGGGGCAGTTGATTCAAGAAAAGGATACTTCGAGACAGTAAACGGGGGCACCATTTTTTTAGATGAAGTGGGTGAACTGCCATTAGGGACCCAGGCAAGGTTGCTTCGTGTGCTGGAAGCAGGGGAATTCATTCGCGTCGGCTCATCGAAAGTGCAAAAAACAGATGTTCGTGTTATTGCCGCCACTAACAAAAATTTGTTGGAACTTACCGATAAAGGAAAATTCAGGGAAGATTTATATTACAGGTTAAATACTGTACCAATAAGGGTTCCGGCGCTTAGGGACAGGAAAGAAGATATACCTTTATTGTTCAGGAAGTTTGCAGTTGATTTTGCAGAACGATATAAAACTGCACCTGTTCAATTAGATGATGAGGCAAAAAATCTGTTAATTAATTATTCCTGGCCCGGTAATGTACGTGAATTAAAGAATATTGCAGAACAGATTTCAGTCCTTTCACAGGACAAACTGATAACGGCTGACATATTAAGAAGGTTTATTCCTGAAGCTAGCGGAAACCGTTTACCTATGCTGCTTTCCACTAATGCAGCACATGCCGCCAACGGTCATGAATTTGCCAACGAAAGGGAGATTCTCTACAAACTTTTCTTCGACATGAAAAAAGATGTGACTGAACTGAAAAAAATGTTTTTTGAAATTTTAAGGGATCCAAATATTGCATCTTCATTGCAACATTCGGCATTCGCTAATGAACTGAAAGAACTGAAACCTAATGAAACATACCAGCCTGCTGTAACACAACCGGTGATAGCTTCCACACAGCCGGTTGTATTGCATAACAATAATGAAATACAGGAGCACGAAGAAGTGGAGGAGTCTTTAAATATCATGGATAAAGAAAAAGAGCTGATCATTAAAGCGCTTAAAAAACATAAAAGCAAACGTAAAGATGCAGCTTCTGATCTTGGTATAAGCGAACGCACTTTGTACAGAAAGCTAAAAGAATATGACATTGATGAATAAAATAGCCGCCCAGGTTCTAAAGAACTTTTTACGAAGGAATTTCTATATACTAATAACTTCCTTCATGCTTTTTTTTTCATCCTGCGGTGTATACTCATTTAAGGATGTAAGCATACCTCCGGATGTTAAAACCATTCATCTTGGATATATTGAAAACAGGGCAAGGTATGTGAACCCGCAGCTTAGCCCACAGTTAACTGATAAACTAAAACAAAAAATAAATAATCAAACCAGGCTTACGCAAGTGGAATCTTCTGCAGATTGGGATGTAAGTGCTTATGTTTCTGCTTACGACATATCAACAGCAAGTGTATCCGCTCAAAAAAGCGCTACCAACCGGTTAACTGTTACAGTGCACATCACTTTTCGCGACAGTAAAGATGAAAAGAAAAATTACGAAGCAGATGTCAGCCGGAATTTTGACTTTGATGCAAATACCAGTTTTAGTCAGGCTGAACCTGCCCTTGTACAACAGATACTTACCACAATGACTGATGATATTTTCAATAGACTCTTTTCGAACTGGTAAAAAATTTTAAATGACAGGTAATACATATGATATAGCAAACAGTCTTTTTAAATCTGGTTCATTGAAAAATGTTTCAATCGGGGAATTGAAAGAAGTCAGCTCGCAATATCCTTTCTTTGGAGCAGGACACTATCTTCTTTCGCAAAAACTGTTTGCAGAAAAAAGTGAAGATTTCCTGACAGAAACAAAAAAAACAGCCTTGTATTTCAATAACCCATTTTGGCTGAAATGGCTTCTGGAAAATGCACCTGATGAAAGAGATATTGAAACCAAAGCATTACCGAATGAAGAACTAAAAGAGGTTAGCCCAGCTGCAACATTAGTTGAAGAACTTGAAATGCCTGCAATAATTGAACCTACAGTAAAAAAACAAGATTTTTCCGGTGATGAGCTTTTGTTTCAGCCTTATCACACAGTAGACTATTTTGCCTCGCAGGGAATCAGGTTCATCGAAGAAGAAAACCCGGGTGACAAATTTGGGAAACAGCTGAAAAGTTTCACAGAATGGCTGAAAATACTAAAAAAAATGCCTCAGCATCCTGCAGAAAATAATGTTGGCATTACTGAGCAAGCTGCAATAGCCGGCATTGCCGAACACTCTGTTGAGCAAAAGGAAATTATAACCGAAGCGATGGCAGATGTGCTTGCCAAACAGGGAATGCATGAAGAAGCTGTCCGTTTATACAGAAAATTAAGTTTGCTTTATCCTTCAAAAAGCACTTATTTTGCAGCCAAAATTGAACAGTTAAACTCCCATTGATATGGCAATTCTTTTTGTAATACTGATTGTGTTGGCCTGTGTTTTTCTTTCATTTGTAATATTGGTTCAAAACCCTAAAGGAGGTGGTTTGGCAGGTAATGTTGCCGGCTTCAGCAACCAGTTTATGGGAGTTAAGCAAACTACAGATGTACTTGAAAAAAGCACCTGGGTGCTTGCCATTGCTGTAGCGTTGCTTTCCCTTTTTTCAGCTTTTTTTGTTCATTCGTCAGCTGCTGTTCAGGTAAGAGATACTAAAGTTAATGCCACATCGGCTCCGGTAAATAACCAACCGGCCCCGGTAACATCACCAAAATAAATAACTTCACTGCTCATAAAATAAAAAACCCTGCGTTTAAAGTGCAGGGTTTTTTATTTTGGATTGCAAATATTAAAATATGATTAAGCGAATTTTATTAATCGCATTTTTTGTTATTGCATGCGGTACCATATGGGTAAGCTGGGAATTTTTCGGAGAAGGGACTGCATTTGAAAAAGACAAATATTACCTGTATATAAAAACAGGCATGAACTATGATGAATTACTTGAACTCCTCAAAAAAGATACGGTTGTTAAAAGCACATACTTTTTTGATTGGTTATCCAAGAGAATAGGCTATCCTGCAAATATCAAAGCAGGCAAATATGAAATCAAACGTGGTTCCAGCCTCGTTGATTTAATACGAATGTTGAAAAATGGCAGACAGGTGCCGGTTAAATTAGTTATTACCAAAATTCGCACAAAGGAAAATCTTGCTTCCCTCATCGGCAGGCATTTTGAATGTGATTCAGTTTCAGTCATGCATTTTTTTGAAAATAACGATACGCTTCAAAAATATGGTTTGGATTCCAATACTGTGATGACAACAGTTTTCCCGGATACCTATACATATTTCTGGAACTCCACTCCTTCAAAAATTTTTAAAAAACTCTTTGCTGCGCATGAGTCGTTCTGGACAGCACAAAGAATAAAGGAAGCAAAAGAACACGATCTTACCCCCACTACCGCCTATATCCTGGCTTCCATTGTAGAAGAAGAAACAAACAAAAAAGAAGATAAAGGTCTTATTGCAAGCACATATCTTAACAGAATGACAAAGGGAATGAAACTGGCAGCAGATCCAACTATTAAATTTGCTATGCAAAATTTTGAACTTAAGCGGATATACGAAAAATACTTGACTGTTGAATCACCATACAATACCTACAAATATGCCGGACTACCACCGGGGCCTATCTGTACCCCCCAACAGGAAACTATTGATTCCGTAATTACATCACCGAAAACAAATTATTTATATTTTGTAGCTAAAGCTGATTTTTCTGGTTATTCAAATTTTTCTGAAACATTCGAACAACATTTGAAATTTGCAAAAGAATATCAGCAAGCGCTAGACGCAGAAATGATGAAAGCCGATCGCCAGTAAAAAAACTTTTTAATATTTAACAACAATGTCCGGCAAACGTAAAATAGAAAGGTTCATTTATAATTCAATGCCTTTCCGTTTACTGGCTGATAAAAGCAAAAAAATAATTTTACCTGGGTTTGATGGGGTACCGTTATATGATGTTATCAAATTTTTTATCGGGCAGGTTAAAAAAGTTGGGCTTAATGACCGGGCCAGATCTGTTTCCTTTAGTTTCCTAACAGCCATTCCTGCTGCTACCATTTTTCTGTGCACATTAATTCCTTACCTGCCTATTGCAAAAGAAATTAAACGTCAGTTGCTCCTTATAACAAAAGACATTACACCCAATCAAAACACATACCTACTGGTAAAAAATTTCCTGGAAGATTTTTTAGATAAACCAAGAGTCGGTTTATTATCATTTGGTTTTGTTCTTGCTATATTTTATTCATCCAACGCAATCATGGGTATCATGCGCTCTTTCGACAAATCGCTTATCTATAATACCAAAAGAAATATTTTCCAGTCGAGATGGATGGCAATAAAGCTTACCGCACTGGTAATTGTTTTTTTAATAGGAACTGTGGTTATTTTAGTAACGCAAGATGAGTTATTGCGTAATATTTTAAAATGGGCAAATATAAAAAGTCATTCGGCAAAATGGCTTTTTAAAACATTCCGATGGCTTATTATCATTCCTCTTTTTTATTATACCGTTGCTTTCATTTACAAATACGCTCCAGCAGTACATAAACGATGGAAGCTAAGATCACCAGGCACACTGCTTGCCACTTTCCTTATTGTATCGCTCACTTACCTGTTTTCGTATTGGGTAAACAAATTCAGCAACTATAACAAAATATATGGCTCTATCGGAACCATACTTATTTTAATGGTGCTGGTATATCTCAATTCGCTGATGCTGCTTATCGGGTATGAACTCAATGTAAGCATCCATCATTTGAAAGTAATGGCAGGCGAAAGAATAGAAAAAGAAAAAAACATTTGATTTCCCGCAAAAAATCAGTTCTACAGGTTTCATACCATCAAAAAGTTGTAGGAGACTTATTACTCAAATTGAGCTTTATCTTTTATAACAGTTATTAACTGGTCAAGCTTTACTAATAAATAGTAAACAACACACTTTTAGTATGGCGAAATCAAAATTTTATGTAGACATCGCAAAACCGAAGCAAACCTTGTATATTTAAAATACTCAGTTTTTTTCATAAAGATTAATCATTTATCTCCAAAATTTTAAATAGAAAGGGAAAAGTAAATCTATGAAAATCAATGAATTTCAATATTTTTTTCAGTATAAAGCGTAAATTCTACATTTAATTGAAGCTTTCAATAGTATTTTGACTTAGTAAAAATTCATCTCAGACTTGCGCGTAAATACCCAGAATACCCACAATTTACTAACACTATATTTTTTTGGCAAAATTTTTGGTTAATGAAGCGAGAGATTGTCCCTAATGAAAAATCATTGTTCTGGTTATGTTAATTATAAATGATTAATCATTTCAAAACAATAGCAATATTTTATTTAATGTTCGTATCATTTTAAAATTCAATATCCACTATGAAAATAGATCACTACCCTTTACCGAAAAGTTTATTCTTCCTGCGTTTTTTTACAGTCAAACCAGTTTTATTTCTAATAATATTATTATCGGCTGAACCAATTTCAGCTCAATTAAATTTTGGTAATAATCCTGGTTATTACGGCAACCATTACACTGACCAACAATTATATGATTTGATGTGGAAAGGTGGTGCACGAAGCACACGTTCGTTCCTTGACATCCAGGCCTACTCACAATACGGCGTAAGCGCTTATCATGACAGGCTCTTGTATCCTTACAGTATTGGGATGCGTAACAATGTATTAAACCTTGCCGCAGAAGTATCTTCGGGTAATTACACAGGAAGAGACACAAGCCACGTAGGCGGGTACCAGACATGGTTGCCCAAAGGCTTGTACCTTGATCCATTTAATGCCGATGGTACCATTAATACAAATAATATCTGGGCTAAGTATTGTGCAGATGTTGTACAAAGCATCGGAAGCGGTTTTGATTATTATGAAGTATGGAATGAACCCGATATCACCAATACTGCAGATTGTTATCTTGATTCAAACCAAAGTAAAACAAGTTGGCAAAAGGTACCTCCGGACCCTGCAACCTTATATAACTTGTATGCTCCCAATGGCGTTAAAGACTACGTTCAGTTGTGTAAAATTACCAGTCAGGTAATCAAACATTACAAACCAACTGCAAAAATATGTACCGGAGGTGTAGGATATTCTTGGTTTTATATGTGGTTTCTTCGCTATGGCGGAGGGCAGTGGATTGATGAAATAAGCATACATCTTTACCCTTATTTCAACTGGACAACCTGGCCTAACAATGACAACCGGAATTCGGATTATGCAGTTAAGCTCATAGATAGCTCCACAAACGCACAGAGAGCTGCTGAAACTATTACCGGTTCAACACACCTTCCTATCATGATAACAGAAGTGAATGTGCCGGGATGGAGCTATACCGGAACCTGCGATGCATTTCCTTGTAACAAAGTTTGGGGGAACGCTCAGGTGCAAAGAAATTTTGGTATCAAGGCAATAACAAAAATGTTATCGCATGGCTTTACCAATTTTTATCTTTTTGCTTTGGGTAATGCTGTCGATAGTGGCAACATAAGTGGCAATGAGTTTAACTCCATGGGATGGTATAATAATTTAAATACAGCAACCCCAGGTAGCGAAGTAATGACCCAGCAAGGTATAGGATGCAGAACACTTCAGAACAAAGCAGGCAACTACACCATCGAATCATCACAACCTCAATTTCCATCCGGGGTTGATGGGGTACGATTCGACAGTTCCGGATATAAAATTTATTTGGTTTGGGCAAAAACAACGGGCAAGGGTGATAACAACAATACTGCAAGTTATGCTGTTCCGTCAGGTACTTTTATAAAATATGCATGGGATGGAACAAATAATGGTATCGCCAGCGGAACGATTACGTTGACAGGCGATCCTGTTTACTTAGTGCAAATCAGTTCCAGCGCTACTGCTGTAACTGCAAATGCAGGAAATAATCAGACAATTACTTTGCCGCTTGATTCTGTAAATCTGAATGGCTCTTCATCATCAGTCATAAACTCGACCATTACCTCATATTTATGGACCCAGGTTTCAGGTCCGAGTTCAGCGAATCTGACATCATCAACTAACGTGACCACAACAGCCAACAACCTGGTTGCTGGCACTTATGTTTTTAGCCTGCAGGTGGCAGATGCAAATAAAGATTCATCAACAGCTACAGTAACAGTAACGGTAAATCCACAAAACCTACCGCCTGTTGTATCTGCCGGCACTGCACAAACCATTACTCTACCAGTTAGCTCTGTGACCTTAACGGGAACTGCGACTGATGCCACGGGAACTATATCTTCTTATCAATGGACAGAAGTTTCCGGTCCAAATACAGCAACATTCTCCAATGCCACTTCTGTTTCAACAACAGTTTCGGGCCTGGTTGCAGGCACTTACGTGTTTCAATTGAAAGCAACCGATAACGGAGGATTATCCGGTACTGGAACTGTAACTATTATTGTGAATGCGGCACCTAATCAACCTCCTGTTGCCAATGCCGGGTCAAATCAAACGATAACATTACCAACCAAAACGGTTTCAGTCGATGGTTCAGCATCAAAAGACCCTGATGGAGTGATAGTTTCTTTTAACTGGTCACAAATTTCTGGTCCGTCACAAGCATCAATCACAAGTTCTTCCAGTATATCCACAACAATAACAAATCTGATTCAGGGTACTTATGTTTTTCTGCTTACGGTAACTGACAATAATGGGGCTACAGGAAAAGATTCTATTTCTATTGTAGTAAACCCGGCGCCTAATCAGCCACCTGTTGCAAATGCTGGAACAAGCACTACCATAACTTTACCTGCAAACTCAACATCTTTAGATGGAACTAAGTCATACGATCCTGACGGATCTATTGTTTCATACAATTGGACCGAGCTATCTGGCCCATCTTCCGCAACCATTAGCGGGGCTTTAACAGCAACACCTACTGTTTCCAATTTAGTGGCCGGGAAATATATTTTTCAACTTACTGTAACAGATAATAGCGGTGCATCTTCATCGGCTCAGGTAAATGTTACAGTTAATTCATCAACCAATACAAACCCGGTTGCTAATGCTGGTGCAAATCAAAATATTACATTGCCTGTAAATTCAGTTTCTGTTGATGGCAGTGCTTCTATAGCACCTCCAAGCTCATCAATTGTAAGTTTTGCATGGCTTGAAGTTTCAGGACCTTCATCTGCTACAATTGCCAATCCAACTAATGTAAGTACTTCTATTAACAATTTAATTCAGGGTACTTATATTTTCCAGCTTACTGTGACGGACAACAATGGCAATAAAGGTGTAGACTCAATGAGTGTAACTGTAAATGCAGCGGCAAATAAACCACCGATTGCGAACGCAGGTACTGCTAAAACGATTACATTACCTGTAAACTCAGTTACTTTAGACGGCACAAAATCATATGATCTGGATGGCACCATAGTATCTTACAATTGGGCACAATTATCAGGGCCGTCAACTGCAACAATCACCGGAAGCTCGACTGCGACGGCAACAGCAGCTGGCCTTGTTGCAGGCCAGTATATACTCCAATTAACAGTTACGGATAATAACGGGTCTAGCAGTTCCGCTCAGGTTAAGATAACCGTACTTGCAGCTCTTAATCAACCGCCGGTGGCAAATGCCGGTTCTAACCAAACCGTTACGTTGCCCGTAAATACTGTTACTCTTGATGGCTCTAATTCATATGATCCTGACGGAACAATAGCTTCATACAACTGGATAAAAGCTTCTGGAACAGGGGCCGTTACCATTACCAATTCAAACACGGCCAAACCTACGGTTTCAGGATTACAAACAGGTTCCTATGTGTTTCAATTAACAGTTACTGACAATTCCGGGGCCAGCGCCAATGCTCAGGTAACCGTAACCGTTAATGCGGCAATTATCAACCCGCCTCCTGTTGCCAATGCAGGCAACGATACAACCATCGCATTACCGTCAAATAGTGCAACCTTAAATGGAAGTGCATCAACGGCACCTTCCGGAAATATCGTAAGTTACCAATGGGTGCAAGTAAGTGGGCCTGGTACAGCGGTTGTTTCTTCTCCTGGCTCTGCAATAACAGATGTAAATACCTTGATAGCAGGTGTGTACTTATTTGAATTAACAATAACCGACAATCTTGGTGCAACTGCAAAAGATACAGTGCAAATTACCGTAGTAGATAATGAACGTCTTGCACCGAAACAATCATTATTGTTGTATCCTAATCCAACCTCAAATACACTTAACATGCAAATAACCGGCGATACAACCGGGGACCTGAAAGTAGTTATTTACGATATTCGCGGTAATATTTCAATGGTGCAGGAATATAGCAAAACAGCAAGTTTTTTTAGCACCCCTATTGATGTATCCAGATTATTTGGCGGCACTTACTTACTACAAGCTACAATCAATAATAAAACTGTTATGACCGGCAAGTTTATAAAACAATAAATTAAGAACACAGCACAAAAAAGAAGAATGAGCCGTCTCATTCTTCTTTTTTTTAATAAAGGACCTCGAATGTTAAACTGTTTTAATAAACTTTTTTTATTTTTGAACATACTGTTTTGGGTTCAAATAAATATAGCTGACACCACGTTAAAAGTTCAGTAATGACAAAAGTTATCGTTGCAAGCAATTCTTAGTTGACCCTCAATAATTGTATGTACTTACTTAATATCAAGCTGTTTTTACTTTTCTTCAATAAAATTTGTTTTTTTGAAAAAGATATTTTCCTCATATTGGACCCGTTCTGCATTTTATTCTATCTCACAAAGATTTTCTACCTCGTTGATGGGCCTTATTAATTTCATGCTTCTTATAAGGCAATTAACAAAAGCTCAAATGAGTGTTTGGGCTTTGTTCCTGATTATTACTACAATTTTTGAAACCACTAAAAGCGGGCTGTTAAAAGGTGCTCATATAAAATATGTAAGCTCAACAGACAACCATATCGAAAAAGTCTTAATAGGCTCAAGCTCCTTACTAATAAATATCCTTATAACTGTTCTTTTTATTGTTGTCTTATTTCTTGTTTCCAATAATCTTGGAGTCTGGTTGCATACAGGCCCTGATCTGGTTATGATGCTAGAATATTATATCCCGGGGCTTTTCTTCATGGTATTATTCTCACACCTGGAAGCTACACAACAATCACATTTTGATTTTAAAGGTGTATTCGCAGGTTATTTTATCAGGCAGTTAATCTTTTTCCTATTTATTGTATTTGATACATTCATGAAAGCCCCTTTTTCCCTTGTTAAACTTGCGATTTATCAATCTATCAGCACTGGTGTAGGAACTTTGATCATCTATTTTTACACACGAAAGTACTTGCATCACAAATTCAAATACAGTAAAACAGGTACAAAAAAATTACTTTCCTTTGGAGGATACCTGTTTGGTTCAGGGGTGGTATCAAATATTTTTCTTAATCTCGACCAGCTTATGACGGCAGCTTTCCTATCCCCTGTTTCTGTGGCTTATTATAATGCGGCATCAAGAATCAATCAATTTATTGATATCCCCACTTACTCTGCTTCAGAGATACTTTTTCCGAAAGTTTCAAGGGCATCATCGCTTGAAGGGATGGAAAAAGTGAAATACCTGTTTGAAAGGATGGCGGGTATTTTACTTTCTTTTACAATACCTGTATCAGTTTTCATTATTCTTTTTCCAAAACTCGTAATTACTGTTATTGCAGGTTCAGCGTACCTTGTTGCGGCACCGATTTTACAATTAAACATGTTAACAGGTGTTTTTCGTCCCATGCAAAACCAGGCTGCCAATGTTTTAAATTCTATAGGTAAAACAGGATTAAGTTTTCTGATCAATCTGATCTTTTTAGTTTCAAATCTTGGCATAGATTATTTGTGCCTTAGCTATTTCGGGTTTTACGGAGCCGCGATAGGTTCACTGATCACTATGTCCGCAGCATCTCTTATTTGGTACGCTGTCCCGAAAAAGCAAATTGGCTTTGAACCTAAAAATTTGTTCGTTAACCTGCTCAATTTTTACAAAAGTGTTCCCCCAATGGTGTCAGGGTTTATTAGCAGCCTGAAAAAAACAAGCTAGCCATATTTATTTTTGGGCTAATAAAAAAAGTGGTTATAAAACCACTTCTCCTAAGTAAATACATTTTTCGTGATCCGGATTGGATTCGAACCAATGACCTACTGCTTAGAAGGCAGTTGCTCTATCCAACTGAGCTACCGGACCATTTTTGTTTAAGCTGCAAAAGTAAAAAAATGTTCGCCACCTGCCAAACACCATGCTGATTTAATTTCCACTGACAAAAATCATTTTTCATTCCAGCCTGCATTGCTTAACTTCCTTAGCAAATTCAGCTTGTCATGTCAAATTTTGATACTTCACATGTAAAAAATATTGTTTTGCTCGGCCACGCCGGCTGCGGTAAAACGACTCTGTCTGAAAGTATGCTTTTTGAAGCGGGACTTATTACCCGCCGCGGTTCCGTTGAAGAAAAAAATACAGTTGCAGATTTTTATGAATTGGAACAAGAACGCGGAAATTCTATTTTTTCAAAATTATTACATACGCAATGGCGAGGATACAAAATAAATATTCTTGATACACCCGGTTATGATGACTTTGCGGGAGAAGTTATTTCTTCGCTGCGTGTCGCAGACACGGGTGTGATGCTGCTTAATGCCAATTTTGGAGTAGAAGTTGGCGCTGATATTATATGGGAATATACCGAACATTTTAAAACCCCCATGATTTTTGCTGTAAACAAATTAGATCTTGACAAAGCTGATTTCGACAAAACAGTTGCACAGGCAAAAGATCATTTTGGCAGGAATGTGGTTGTCGTGCAATACCCGTTGAACCAGGGGCTGGAATTTGATTCCATAATAGATGTGTTAAGAATGACCATGTATAAATTCCCACCTCAGGGCGGCAAACCGGAAAAACTGCCGATACCGGACAATGAAAAAGATAAAGCCGACAGCCTGCACAAAGAACTGATTGAAGCCATTGCAGAGAACGATGAAACATTAATGGAAAAATATTTCGACAAAGGAGAATTGGATGAGGACGAAATGAAAGCAGGATTAAAAAAAGCGATGATTAATCACGACTTATTTCCAGTATTCTGTATATCCGCTAAAAAGAATATGGGAAGCGGAAGGCTGATGGGGTTTATTGATAATGTTTGTCCAAGCGCCAATGAAATGCCCCCACAAAAAACAAAATCAGGAGAAAAATTATCATGTGATGCGAATGGGCCGGCATGCATTTTTATTTATAAAACAATCTCCGAACCACATATTGGCGAAATGTCTTTCTTTAAAGTATATTCAGGCACCGTTAAATCCGGCATGGAACTGGTGAACGAATCGAATGGAGTTACAGAAAAATTAAATCAGTTATTTATTGTTGAAGGCGCAAAAAGAACAGCCGTTAATGAGTTATCAGCCGGAGATATTGGCGCCACCATTAAATTAAAGCATACCCATGTAAATAACACACTTCATGCCCGAGGCAAAAATTATGAACTCCCACCTATTGAATTTCCCTCACCCTTAATGAGTGTTGCCATTGAACCTGCTCAAAAAGGAGATGAGGAAAAATTATCAATTGCCTTACACCAGGTTCAGGAAGAAGACCCTACTGTAGTTGTTGAAGTATCCCAGGAACTGCGACAAACTATTATTCACTGTCAGGGTGAATTACATCTTTCCGTAATAAAATGGCGGTTGGAACATATTTCAAAAAATCTTGCAGTAAAATTTGCAAAAACACGCATACCTTACCGTGAAACAATAAGGAAATCAATTCAATCAAATTATCGTCACAAAAAACAGTCGGGTGGTGCCGGACAATTTGCCGAGGTCTATATTCAGGTGGAGCCTTGGCGGGAAGGTATGCCTGACCCCAAAGGTTTTTCAGTTCGTGGGCGAGATGAATATAAACTGGAATGGGGAGGTAAGTTGGTTTTTCTGAATTGCATTGTTGGTGGAGCAATCGATCAGCGGTTCCTTCCATCCATATTAAAAGGCGTAATGGAAAAAATGCAGGTAGGCCCATTAACAGGCTCCTACGTACGTGATGTTCGAGTGAGCGTATACGATGGTAAAATGCACCCTGTTGACTCAAATGACATATCTTTTAAAATTGCCGGTTTAATGGCATTTAAACAAGCTTTCCAACAGGCAGATCCGCAAATACTCGAGCCCGTTTATACTATTACGGTTCTTTGCCCGGACGACCTTACCGGGGGCATCATCAGCGATTTGCAAACACGAAGGGCCATTATGGAAGGGATGGATACCGAAGGGCATTTTACAAAAATAACCGCCAGGGTTCCATTAGCAGAAATGTCTGATTATTCATCTTCATTGCGCTCCATCACACAAGGCCGTGCAAAGTTCAGAATGGAGTTTCATGAATATGTTCCCGTACCTTTTGATATACAAAAGAAGTTAATCGATGAATATCACAAAGTTGCTTTGAAAGAAGAGGTATGAATATTATTCGGTTGAATTATTCTCAAGAATTTCCCAGAATTCACGGGCACGCACTTGCCAGCTATTTTGTTCAGCCACCTCAATACGACGTTTCTTTTTTTCCTCATCATTATTTTCAATAGCCTTATCAATTAGTTGAATAAATTCCTCATCGCTATTTGCAACATAAGCAACTTCCCGGAAGGCATTGATGTCTTCCGAAAAATTGGTGGTGATCACCGGTTTCCCTGCTGCCAGATATTCGTTAATTTTTAAAGGATAGATACTTCTGGTAAGAACATTTTTCTTGAAGGGAACAATAACACAATCGAAATGCTGCAGGTAGGGCAGAATTTCATCAACTTTTTTACCGCCAGCAAAGACAAGGTTTTCTTCTCTGCTCAAATCAATATTTTCATAGTCCTTGCTGGAAACGGGCCCTATAAAAAACAATATTTTATCACGATGCGCCTCTGCAATTTTTTTTACCAGCTCAAAATCCATTCTATATTCAATACTCCCGACATAGCCAATTATCTTTTTTGAAATGCCGGCAAGATCATCAGGCACTTTCATTTTCAGCAGTGCAGCCTTTTTAAAAAGCTCACTATCGACCCCGTTAGGATGAAAATAAACATTTTTGGCATGCTCCTTTTTCAGCCTTGTTAATTCCCTGGACGTGCATAACACAATATCCGAGTTTTGCATAACATCGATCTCCAGTCTTTCTCCATGCCTTTTTGAATAAGCCACCTGGGAAATATCATCCATCGATTGATAAATGGTCTTCACCGGATTCACCCCCTTGGGCATGTGCTGCAGAAAGTAAGGATCGAAAAAATTTATGTACACAAAATTGGTGATATTAAATTCCTTTATCAGTCTCCGCAATGATTTGGCAACAATTTTATTGTTAATCTCTTTTAACCAGTTATAAAGACGGCCATTGGGAAGAAAATTTATAGGCAGGGTAAGATTTGGAGTAGCTACAACGATGTTTTTTTCTGGTGATGATATTTCATTTACTTTAACTTTTTCTTTACGAAAGAACTTATGATAAACGAAGTCTTTTAATGAAAGTGGATGATTAATATAAAATACCCTATTTGTTTTTGCAAGCTCTCTGACAAGCCAAGTAGCAGGAGATTGAATTTCAGATTCCCATCTTACCAAAGAGAGACAAATAATGTCGTAATTTTTTTTCATCAAGATCCTGTTAATTATTAAGCCTTAAAAACCAACTATTGTTTATGTGTAAAATAACAAATTAACAAAAACCCCTACAGGTGCTAACCTGCAAAAAGCGCTTAAAATACATTTCTGCCTTTTTTAAATATCCCATCTTTATATTGACAAGCTAATAACATTGATAATATTTCCTTATTAAAAAGGTTATCGTGGAAAAACTACCATATAAGCAAAGCACTGGTTATGGAATGTGAAAATATATACTATTAAATAGTGGTGAAGTAATAAATTTTTCTTTCATTTACCCCTCTTGCAACAAAAATAGATTAAAATATTAATAAATATTACACCACTGGCTAAAAATACTGAATAACATTAGGTGCATATGTTGCAAGATTATGTACATAATCAGCCCCTCTTGGCAGCGAAAATATCACAAATTCGGGTTACCGTAAGTAAATCAAAAGTTAATACTGAACTTTGCTTATTTTGTTACTGATAAATTTTTCAATCGGAATACCATGGACGTTAAAATAGAACCAAGTTGGAAGGAAATTTTGAAAGAAGAATTCTCAAAACACTATTTTTTACAGCTAACAGAATTCCTCAAAGAGGAAAAAAAAGCAGGAAAAATCATTTATCCCCCCGGACCGCTTATTTTCAATGCCTTTAATACAACCCCTTTCGATAAAGTTAAAGTTGTTCTTCTAGGGCAGGACCCATATCATGGTCCCGGGCAGGCACACGGATTAAGCTTTTCAGTTCCTAACGGCGTGGCACAACCGCCATCACTGGTAAATATTTTTAAAGAACTGCATCATGATATGGGCATCAAGATCCCCCCCCATGGCAACCTGACACATTGGGCAGAACAGGGAGTCATGTTGCTCAATGCCTCGTTAACTGTAAGGGCCAATGAACCCATGAGCCATTCAAAAATTGGATGGGCAGAGTTTACAGATTCGGTAATTCACCTCATATCTTATCATAAAAATAATATCGTGTTTTTGCTTTGGGGCAAATTTGCCCAGGAAAAGCAATCGCTTATTAATGCAGAGAAACACCTGGTGCTGAAAGCAGCGCACCCGTCTCCATTTTCTGCAGATAAGGGCTTTTTTGGATGCAGGCATTTCTCGAAAACAAATGATTATTTAAAAAAAAATGGAATTGCCCCTATCGACTGGCAGATATAGCATACGGAAATATTCATTATTTTCAACCGAACGTTCAATATGAAAATATTTAAAGAAATATTCGGGCGAATATGGGCAACATGGGGCTTAATCGCTTTTGTCAGTACCATGATTATTTTTTTGATACCCTTCTTTTTGTTTTGCTATTTCCGGAAAGATCCGCAAAAAACGGACGCATTCATTTCCATGTCACGTGTATGGATGAAGGTTTTTTTAACATTGGTTGGGTGCCCAATCACTGTAAGAGGGAAAAAAAATTTCAAAAAAGGCGAAACCTACATTGTGGTAACTAATCACAATTCGTTTCTGGATATCCCGATTTCATGCCCTTTCATTCCCGGCGGCAATAAAACCATTGCAAAAATTGAGCTTTCAAAAATACCGGTGTTCGGCTTATTATATAAAACAGGCAGTGTGCTGGTTGATAGAAAAAATGAAGCCAGCCGCAGAGAAAGTTTTACCAGAATGAAGGAAGTTCTTTCCATGGGGCTACACATGAGCATTTATCCCGAAGGAACACGTAATACGACAAACGAACCGTTAAAAAATTTTTATGACGGAGCTTTCAGGCTGGCTATTGATACGCAAAAAAAAATTATACCGGCACTAATCTTCAATACCCGGAAATCAATGCCTGCAGATAAAATATTTTTCCTTTTGCCGAATATTCTTTCCATGCATTTCCTGTCACCGGTTGAAGTTGCCCCAAGTGACACGGTTCAAAGCCTGAAACAAAGAATTTTTACGATAATGAAAGATTATTACGTAGCTAACCGGCACTAATAAAAAAGAAATCAGGCTGGCTTTAAACCCGGTTTAAAATACCTGTTCACTATATACAGTTTATTATTGTTGTATTTATTCTGCATAAAAATATCTCGACCTGTTCACTTTTAAATCCCTTAATATCCCTGCCTTAGGACTAATGGTAATATTGAAAGAACGGGTGTAGCCTATTGGAATGACATTAATGGCCATTTGCCAGCAATGCATATCTCTTGAAATAGACATAGAGAGAGAATTTATTTTCTGATTTTTTACGTCATAAAATGAACTCATGCTGAATTTCCACTTCGGAGTAAGGTTGAAGTCCCCGCTCCAATTCAGGCCCGAGTTAATCAGGGTTTGATATCCGGTCAGGTCTGTTTTTAATGTTCTGGTAAAGTTCAATGAAAAAGATAAATTCAGTGACCAGTCAATATTGAAATCTGCAAACTCTGCAGCATGTGTTGCTATGTAATTCATTTGAGCCTGTTGTTCCTCCATTGTTAATGGTATCTGGTTTTCCTGTTGTTTCTTTTTCTCCTCTTCTGCTTTTTGGTCTTTTGGCTTGGCTTTAAAGCTGGTTGAAATAGCAATATTGCCCTGGTCAATAGTTCCGAGTGAAAATTTTCCTTTTTGCTGCCAGGCATAAAAATTCTTCCTGTTATTGCCAAGAGAGTCTTTGACATAGGGGTCAAGTGTGGCTGAAGCGGTAATATTTATTTTCTGAAATAAAGTGCTTCTCAAATACAGGCTAATTGGTGACAACCGGTTAGAATCTGCGAGATAATTATAACTTCCATTAAAGCCAAAACCATCAATAAGTTTTATTTTCTTTATAGCCGATTCACTGGTATCTTTTTTTGACCGCACTTTCATTTCAAGTGTGTTATCAAAACCAAAACTCATTCCCCCAAAACGGCCTTCAGCAAACGAGCTATAGGTATTTCCCTGGAAATAAGAAACCCTTCTTTGATGGCCTAGGCTATCATATGTTACCCAATAATAATCTTTTGATGTAAGATCTGGCTTATAGCTGAGGCTGAAGGTGGGCCTGATTACATGCCTGATGCCAAGTATATTGCTGTTTTTCCCGAATTTATTAAATGTACCAAACACAGCGGTACTTACGCTAAGGCTAAAAGACATATCGCTTTCCGTATAAAATCCTTTCTGAGCAGTAGTATCAATCTTATGTATTTTAGATGTGCCATCCCAGTTTGTCAATATTGTTTTTGCCTGGTACCAGTTTTGCTGAAAACTCACTCCTGGTGCAATTTGAAAAGGCCCCATCTGGGGCAGTGCCAACGAAATTGGAAGGCTGTGATGTGCACCCCATTGAAAAGTATCTATCAGTTTTTTTAAATTAAACAGCGAATCATAAATCCTTGCCTGGTTATTGAAACTTGTGTTCAAGCCAACACCTAATTTTTCATACCACTTTTGAGCGCCAACTACTTCCTTTTTCTGAAAAGGATAAAGGGTGGTAACAGTAAACCCCAAATTAGGCAAGGTGATCGTCATTGATCCGTCATTGCTGTTCTGGCTATGGTTACCACTTAAAGTAAGATTGTATTTGCCATCTTTCCATGTTTTTGAATATGCAATTGAAGAACTGATACTGTTTGTATAATTAGCAGTAGGATTATTAAAAACAAACTGATTGTACTTGAGCGACTGCAAATTCACATTTGCAGAAAAATTAGTGCCAGGCCTGGCTTTACCATCAACAGTATGGCTCCATGTAAGCCGATAGGTTTTAGTATCCTGAAATTCATTAGTACCTATGCCCGTTGGATTCAATATTCTTGTTTTTTGTAAAGAAAAATCTAGGTGCCCGCGATACCTGTATCGAACAAGATATTCCGGATCAACAAATACCGCCCAACCACCGTAGGAATATAAATTAGTACGAAAGGTTACATCAAAATTGTCGTTAATTACTTTATAATAACCCAATCCTTCAAGGCCGAGCCCAAACTGGTCGCTCGCCGTAAACTGCGGAGGCAGCAAACCTGAATGACGCCCCTGTACCAAAGGAAAGAAGCCGAAGGGTATATAAATGGGAAGGGGCACTCCTTCAAATTCAGGATGGACAGGCCCCGTAATAGCAAATTTCTTATTAATGACTTTCATTTTGTTGGTACGAAACGCAAAATGAGGAGTATCGAGATTACAGGTGGTAAACCTTCCGCGGGAAGCATAAAATTCCTCCGGTGCAATTTTTTTCAATTTTTCCTGATAAAAAAACATCTCACCGGATGTAGTATAACTATTCTTCGTTATCCCCTTTTGATTTTTCAGATTATACACCATTGTATCCGATTCGATGGTATTATCGGCCTGCACCATTTTGGGCCTGCCAATCATTTTCCCGCTGGTATCAGTAGTATATGTGGCTACAACCACCTGCTTGTCCTGATCATATTCAATTTTGTAAGCACTCAGATCAAGGTCTTTTTGTTTGGCTGTGGCTTTATTAAACAGGGTGATTTTCTTGGAAGGCACCTCCATTACAATAGAATCCGAAGCGCTGTAAGTGATAGGGGCGTCCAGAGAATCCTTTGATACTTTAATATTAAATGTATCTGTCTTCTCAATAGCGGTGTCTTTAAAAATGCTGTCTTTTATCGAAGTGTCCTTTACAGGATTGATTCCTGAAATACTGTCTTTTACAGCTGGTGCAAGTGGTTTTGAAGTATCAGCAGCTACAGCAGTTAAGAATTTGCAAAAACATGGCGAATTTGAATAATTTGCCTCGCTGTAATGCGTTACAGAAAAGAATAGCACAGTAAATATCAGCGCCGAAAAATATTTTGAGCTAATTTTGCGTCCGTTATTCATATTTTTATTAGCAGCGAACCGGTTTTCCATAATAACGAACCAGTGCTTGAAAACCTGTTTGCAATTAAAAAGCAGGGATGTTTACCTGCTTGCAATGTTACAAAAATAGATATTACTGCATTAAGATTTTGTGAAGATTACTAACCTTCAAACGACAGACAGGATAATGAAAAAAATGGCTGCAATTTTAATTGTTATAGGAACGCTAAGTTCTTTTACTTTTACGACCGCAAATCAAAACCCTCCGAGAACAAATACGATACGCACCATCGTTATTGATCCGGGCCACAACGCTACCTTTCACGGAACCCGCGGGCTCATTTCCAAAGAAGAAGATGTTACGCTTGAAATAGGATTAAAGTTGGGTGAGGCAATAAAAAAAGAATTTCCTGACATTAAAGTAGTGTATACCAGAACAACAGAAGGAACAGTTAACAATGCAACAACTTTAAAGGAAGATCTTCATAACCGCGCCAATATAGCCAACCAGGCAAAAGGCGACCTTTTCATCAGCATACATTGTGATGCCACACCACAACCCCCCGGTGGCTATTATGCAAAACGGGTTATTGGGCACAAAAAAAAGCTGGAATATGTGGGCAAAGGAAAAAAGAAAAGGAAGAAATGGGTAATGGCCCCCATTTATGAATCCTACTGGGTAAAGAACATGAGAACTGGCGCCTCAGTGCTTATTTGGAAGGCTGAAAAAACATCCAGCAAAATAAATGCTATTAACAATACAGATGAAGGTGGTGGCGAAATGGAAGACAGTACCGTTGAATGGGATACCGAATCTCCCGAGGCTAAAATACGTGCACAGTTGTACGAACAAAAATATTTCATAAAAAGCGCTCAATTTGCACAAATGGTAGAAGATGAATTTCAAAAAGCCGGCCGTACGATTATCGGAGTTTATCAAAGAAGTGTGGGCATACAGGTTCTGGAAGCAACAGGCATGCCCAGCGTGCTGATTGAAACAGGATACCTTACCAATAAAGAAGAGGAAGAATACCTCAACAGCGAAGACGGACAAAATGAAGTGGTGAGGAATATTTTAGATGCATTTAAACATTACAAAGAAACCGTTGAAAAGGGCAAATCATCTGCCAGCGTTAATACCGACACATTGAACCAAAAATAATCCTATTATTAAAAGTGAGTTACATAACGGCCATATGGCAGTAAGCCATTTTAACGCTATCTTCTGAACATCACTTCACAATTTTGCTACATTTGTTGCTTCTTTGCATTTTTATGCTGAATTTTAAACAACGGAACACCTATTTTTTAATAAACACCAGTGAATGAAAATTTCTAACGAAACAAAAATCGGTTCCCTGACCGCAATTTCCATAACACTGCTTATACTTGGTTTTAACTTTTTAAAAGGTAAAAAGGTTTTTGAACGCAGCAGGAAAATTTATGCAGTTTTTAAAAATGTGGAAGGTGTAGAAGTTTCAAACGCAGTAAAAATAAATGGCCTTTCCATAGGAAATGTTTCTGCTTTAAAAGAAACAGACAAAGACCTTCAAAGCATTTTAATAGAAATCAATCTTAAAAAAGATATCCATATTCCAAAAAATTCAGTAGCAGAAATACAAACCAGTTTATTAAACTCACCTGTTATTGTGATTAGCAGGGGCAGCGGAGCAGATTATATTGAAGACGGAGACACGCTTGCAACCAGGGAAAGGCCCGGGCTCCTGGCATCAGTAGAAAGCAACATCAATCCCATTGTTGCAAAACTCAACGGAACGTTAACCTCTTTGGATTCATTAATTGAAGTGGTAGGCTCCATGTTCGACCCTAAAACAAAAAACAATTTTGGTGCCTTGCTCGCCAACCTGGCAGCATCTTCTGCATCTCTTCAGCAGATATTGAATACACAAACAGGAACATTGGCAAAATCGCTGAACAATGTTGATTCTTTTACAAAAAATCTTTCAAAAAATAACGACAACATCAACGAAACGCTTTCCAACCTGAATAAAACCAGTGCGAAGCTTGCCAATTCCAAAATAGAAGAAACAGTGGAATCCATTCATTCTACAATGAGCGAATTAAATAAGACTATCGGCAAGATCAATAATGGCTCCGGATCATTGGGATTATTAGTGAATGACAAAAAACTGTACCTGAATCTGGAGAATACATCAAAAAGCCTTAACACCCTGCTTGATGATGTTCGCATGCACCCGAAACGTTATGTCAATATTTCTGTATTCGGCCGCAAAGATAAAAGCGGTCCGTTGATGAGCCCCCTTGGTGACTCTTCCTCAAAAACGGGCAACTAAAATGAAGCGGATTGTTTTTCTGATATTTTTACTGGCAAGCTTTTTTATGTCCATTGCTCAGCAACCAGCTCAACCTGCGCCTGCAGAGAAAGACTCATTAGTTCCCTTGCATATTCTAAGAGCCGATAGGATAAGAGAAGAGACAAAAGATTCTGCAAAATATCAATCACTTATTGGCAATGTTCAGCTGCAGAAAGGAACTACACTCTTTTACTGCGATAGTGTAGTGATGAATAACAAAGACAAGGTAATCGAAGCATTTGGAAAAGTACACATGAATGATTCAGATACCACCAATATTTTTTCAGATTACATGAAATATTTTGAGGACAAGAAATATATAATATTCCAAAAGCGTGTGAAGATGACCGATGGAAAAGCGACCTTATACACTGACGACCTGGGATATGATATGAACCTCAAAATCGGCACTTATAACAATGGTGGCAAGTTGATCAATAAATCCAGCACACTTACCAGTAAAGAAGGAGTTTATTATGCGGAAACCAAAGATGTGTATTTCAAAAAAGATGTTTACCTGAAAGACCCGGCTTATGATCTAAAAACCGACTCATTATTATACAATACGGATGCACAGCTGGCTACTTTTATTACAGAAACATTAATAAAAGACAGCAGCGGCAGCACTATTGTTACGAGAGAAGGGAATTATGACCTCCGGAACCATAAAGCATTGTTTGGAAAAAGACCGACTATTAAACAAGGCTCGCAACGCATTACTGGAGATCATGTAAATTTTGATGATTCTACCGGCATGAGTGTTGCCACAGGAAATGTTGTTTTTGTAGATACTGCAGAAAATATTTCTGTGATCGGGAATTATATGATCGCAAACAGAAAGACAAAAAACTTCCTGGCCACTGAAAACCCGCTGATGATTTTAAAACAGGAAGATGATTCCATTTATATTACTGCAGACACTTTGTTTTCAGGTAAACTCACAGATCTTATGTATGCCGATTCAATAAAAAAGCATAATGACAGTATAGTAGCCGAAAAGCTTCGCATTAAAGACAGCATTTACAATGATAGTGTGAAAATTGCTCAGAAGAAAATGAACGACTCACTGAATATAATCAATGAAATTATGGCAAAAGAAAACCAGAGAAAAAAAGACAGTGCGGAACTGGCCCATATTGATATTTCAGATTCTGTTTTCCTTAAGGGAGTCATTGCACAACAAAATAGTTTAACACCTGCACCAGAAATAAAAAAAGGAAAAATAAAAAAGAACCTGGCAAAACCTCCTTTGCAAAAAGATGTGAAAAAAAATGAAATAGAAAACAAGCAAGTGCTGGCGAAACAAAGTGCAAATATTTCTCCTCCGGAACAAGTTGATACTACAATTGCAAAAAAACAGCCATCCATAACCGATAGCTCAACAAACAATATTTTAGCCAGGATAGGAGCGAATGATTCTTTTAAATCAGTCACTAAAACTGATTCTTCGGGAATACAAAAGGATACGGTTGCAAAAAATTACGCAGTAAGTATCCATCCTGAAAATGACAGCTCGAACCGCTATCTGCAGGCCTATCACCATGTACGCATTTTTTCCGATTCCCTCCAGGCTGTATCTGATAGTTTATTTTATTCAGCCAAAGATTCCGTTTTTCAGTTGTTTAGCAACCCGGTGGTATGGGCAAACGGAAGCCAGGTAACCGGCGATACCATTTACCTCTATACCAAAAATAAAAAAGCAAGCAGGCTATATGTTTTTGAAAACGGCCTTGCAGTAAATAAGGTAGGAGACAACCTTTTTAATCAAATTAAAGGAACAACTTTAAACGGTTATTTCAAAGATGGGGTTATTGATTATATGCGTGCAAAAGGAAATGCAGAAAGCATCTATTATGCACAGGATGATAATAAAGCGTTTTTCGGAGTGAACCAGGCCAAGGCTGATATTATTGACATGGTCTTTGTAAATAAGGAACTGAATAAAGTGATACTCCGCAGCGATGCAGATGGGACCATGTACCCGATAAAAAAAGTCAACTTCGACGATATGCGTTTACGTAATTTCAAATGGCTTGAAGATAAAAGACCAAAATCAAAATACGAACTTTTTGAAAACAATAATCCCCGCAAAGAGGAAACGCCACAGCAAAATTCACCAGCCGAAGAATTGAAAAATTAGCCTGAATTTATCGGCCATATGAATTCCCCGGCGCCATTTTGCCGCCGCGTAAGAAATAAACATTAAGAAAGTTCTAACATAATCCCACTAATACATCAGGCATTTTTTTCGTTCCAAGAAAATAAATTTTTTTATGCGTAAAATAACCATCACGATTATTTTAGTAACAGCATTTGGATTTTTTAATCACCTTTTCGCACAGGATTATAAAGTAGCCATTGGCTTACGCCTGAGCAGCGCAGCGCCAACACTCAGTAATTCGGTCAGCGTAAAATATTTCATGAATGACCGAAATGCTATAGAAGGCCTCGTTTCATTTGGGCCTACCCGTTTTGGCATTGGCGGTTTGTTTGAAATTCATCAGCTTATAGGAAATGTTCCGGCTTTCACGTGGTTTTATGGTGGTGGTGGTTATGTTGGTTTTCAAAGTGGTAATACCTATCTCGGTCCAACCGGAGTGGTTGGCCTCGATTATAAATTCCAGAACGCTCCGATCAACCTGTCGCTTGACTGGAAACCTGAACTTGATATTTTGCCCGGAATAAATTTTGTTCCGGATGCGTTTGCAGTAAGTGCAAGATTCACATTTAAATAATTTCAGTTTCGGGTTTTCTGTTCAAAATGCTTTGCTTCAGGGTGCAATAAAAATAAAACTACAATCAGTTTTGAATTTTATAACCGCAAGCTAAAAATGAAAACAGGAAACTGTATTTATCCATGATGAAAAAACAAATAAGAAATAACGATAGCCGTTATCACTCCTGCCAAATCAGCAAGCAATGCAGCAGGTACCGCATACCTGGTTTTTTTGATTCCCACTGAACCGAAATAAAGTGCAACAATATAAAACGTAGTATCTGATGACCCCTGCATCACTCCTGAAACCAATGCAGGAAAAGAATCAGGTCCATATTGCTTCATAGTATCAAGCATCATTGCCCTGGATGCACTTCCGCTCAGCGGACGCATTAATGCAGTAGGTAATGCTTTCACAAAATCAGTATTCATACCCAATGAACCGAACAGCCAGGTGAAACTTTGAATAATATAATCAAATACACCACAGTTGCGCAACACACTGATGGCAACAAGTATCCCCACCAGGAACGGAATGATTTTAATTGCTACATCAAAACCTTGCTTAGCACCATCAACGAATGCGTCGTACACATTTATTTTTTTGATGACCCCGCCTATAATAAAAACGATAAACAAAATCAGGATAAGCCCGTTGCTGACTATTTTTGAAAAATGATCAATCTTATCCGGGTGGGTCCTGAAATAATACACCAATAGGCCAATGAGCAAACTAATACCCCCGATCCAGGAAACAACTACGTAATTAAAAATATTAATCCTTTGTTTGATCGCCACAACTATTAACCCGGTAACTGTTCCCACAAATGTGGCAATCATGCAGGGAATAAAAATCAAAGTCGGGTCACTCGATTTCATAATAGCACGCTGGGCAATAACACTGATAGGTATCAACGTTAGCCCGGATGCATGCAACACCATAAACATGATTTGTGAGTTAGATGCGGTTTCTTTGTCAGGATTTAACTCATGAAGGCTTTGCATTGTCTTCAATCCAAACGGAGTAGCGGCATTGTCAAGGTTCAGCAGGTTGGCTGAAAAATTCATCATCATGTGACCAATAGCCGGATGATTTTTCGGCACTTCCGGAAAAAGACGATTAAAAAAAGGCCCGACTATCCGCGACAGAAAACCCACTGCGCCTGCTTTTTCCCCGATATTCATAAAACCGAGAAAAAGAGACATGACACCGATTAATCCAAAAGATATCTGTACACCTGTACCTGCGGCATCGAACACACCATCAATAATTGTTTTAAAAATATCAGCATCGCCAAACACCACCAGTTTTATCAAAGCGACAATAAATGCAACCAGAAAAAATGCTATCCAGATAAAATTTAAAGCCATGACAGATAAATTCGCCAATGAAATTAATGATGAAAAATAAGCAAAATAGTTTGGGCAACAATATTTCTTTCTCTCCATCCGGCTTCATCAGGCTAAAAATTTTGAAGCACATACCTGATGCCTCTGTACAGATACAAATACGCCGTCAACAGCAAATCCGTAACATTCAATTATTGAGTGCTACTTACAATAAATCTGATTACCTTTGCGGCTCAAAAAAATTCAGATTCAACATGGGTTTGCAAGCAGGCATTGTAGGATTACCGAATGTAGGAAAATCAACTTTATTTAATGCAGTCAGCAACAGCGCCAAAGCACAGGCCAGCAATTATCGTTTTTGTACTATTGAACCTAATGTTGGATTAGTGAATGTTCCCGATGAACGCCTCGATAAACTCGCTGAACTCGTTATGCCCAACAGGATTGTTCCGACACAAATTGAAATTGTTGATATCGCCGGCCTTGTGAAAGGCGCCAGCAAGGGTGAAGGGTTAGGTAATAAATTTCTGGCAAACATCCGCGAAGTAGATGCTATCGTTCATGTGATACGTTGTTTTGAAGATGAAAATATTTTGCGTGATGAAGGTGCCATTAATCCGGTTGCAGACAAAGAAATTATTGACACAGAATTACAGTTGAAAGACCTGGAAAGCATTGATAAAAAGTTTGCAAGAACAGAAAAGCTTGCTAAAACTGGAGATCTAAAAGCAAAGGCCGAATTTGAAGTGTTGAAAAAATGTAAAGACCATCTGGAAAAAGGGAAAAATATACGTGAACTGAATTTGAGCAAGGAAGAAAGAACAGCCGTAGCTGATTTATTTTTATTAACAGAAAAACCTGTGCTTTATGTAGCGAATGTTGATGAAGCCAGCATGCACACGGGCAATAAATTTTCTGAAGCGCTGTCAAAAGCTGTTGCAAAAGAAAATGCAAAAGTGATCATCATGAATAATTCCATTGAAGCGCAGATTGCTGAAATGGAAAATGCTGAAGACAGGCAAATGTTCATGGAAGAATATAAAATGAAAGAACCTGCATTAAATAAACTTATACGCTCAACCTATCAACTGCTCAACTTATTGACTTACTTCACTGCCGGCATACAGGAAGTTCGGGCATGGACTATTCATGAGGGATGGAAAGCGCCACAAGCGGCAAGTGTGATCCACACAGATTTTGAGAAGGGTTTTATTAAAGCGGAAGTGATCGCATATAATGATTTTGTGCAGTACGGATCGGAAACTGCGTGCCGTGAGAATGGTAAGCTGCGGATTGAAGGGAAAGAATATGTTGTTAAAGATGGCGATGTAATGCATTTCAGGTTTAATGTATAATCGTAAATGCATCAATGATGCATCAGGAAATTTGAATAATTAAGTGCAGGTGTCAATAGCTGAAGGCATTGTTGCTGCACCAGTGTGCGACGCAACGATGCTGAAAAGAAATCAAAAGTTGGTCAACTAATTTTTATTCACTTTTATCATAAACCCACCTCCCGGCGCTAAGTGAATTGGCATTACTGTATTTTTATTTACTAAAATTTTTTCAATTACATAATCCGGTGCATAACGGTCGGCATTTGCTCCGTCTTTGCAAACCTCTGCTGTATAGTTCCCATCATGTAAAAAATCAAATGAAATTTTAAAGTCACGCGGAGACCAGTCATTCATTCCACCTACAAACCAGTCCTCCCCTTTTTTTCTTGCAGTAATAATGTATGCTGCAATTTTTGCGTCAATGATTTTTGTTTCATCCCAGGTAGTAGGAATGCTGCCAAGCAATTCCATAAATTCAGGTTCATTGTAACCTTGGGATGGATTGCCAGAAAATATCTGCATCGGGTTATCATACACCAAGAACATAGCCAACTGGTGGCAACGTGTGCCCTGGCTCATCGGGTAACCTTCAATAGTTCTGAAAGCCGCTTTGGTAGCGTTGTTCAGGAAACCAGGTTCATAATCGAAAGAGCCGGCAAGCATGCGTGTAAAAGGCAGCGTAAGATCATGACCGGGGGAAACCTTATCGCTCCAGATATTGTATTCGGAACCGAGCACACTTTCGCGTGTGATGGCATTCGGATATGTTCTGTTAAACCCTTTTGTAGGATAAGCCCCATGATACATGATCATGATCTTATGTTTTGCACATGCCTCAGCAATACGATAATAAAACTGAACGGTCTTTTGGTCATCCCGATCAATAAAATCCGTCATAATAAAATCAACCCCCCATTTGTTAAAGCGGTCCAGCGCACTGTCTAATTGCCGGTCCAGCGCAAGCGCCAGGGTCCACATGCTGATCTTAATACCTCTTGATTTTGCATAGGCAACAATACTGTCCATGTTGATGTTCGCATTGATTTTATAAAGGTCTTTATAGTCGCTCCATCCTGCATCCATCATGATCCTGTCGAAGCCAAAGCGTTTCGCAAAATCGATATAATATTTGTAGGTGTCCGTATTTACCCCTGATTTGAAAGGCACATTAAAAATATTCGTATTAATAATCCACTCATCGGTTGCCTTCCCGGCATGCACCCACGATACATCGGGTAGCCTTGAAGGAGAAGCCAGCCGGTAAACCATATCATTAGAAGGAAGTTCTTTATCCTCTTTAGCGATTATAATCACCCGCCATGGAAAATTTCTCATGCCTTTTGTTTTCGCGATATAATCCGCACGTTTGACAACAATTTTTTCAGGATAATCCGCATCTGTTATTTTTTCTTCTTCGGGATAGCCTGCAAAGATTCCTTTCAATGAGGCCGATCCTGTTCCCTGCAAAAACATACCGGGGTATTCTTCGAGGTCTGACTCCGTTACCGCAATATCAGGATAATACGGTTGCGTAATTAATACCGGGGAAAAAGCCATGGAAGTTTCAGGAATACTATCCATTTTTTTATACACATATGATTCTTCAAAGCTGGTATGAAAAATATCCTGGTCATCCCGCTTATGCACTTGAGGGAAATATACAGCAGGGTTTCCTGCAAAAGAAATTGAAGCCACTTCATTTTTAATGGTGATCGAATCTTTAAAAGAAGTGATGATGCGATAGGCTATCCCATCATCGTAAGCACGAAAGATAACCTGATAGGGTTGTTTAAATTTTATAGACAGTTCGTTATAAACATCAGGGATTGATTTTCGTTTTTCAGGTACAGGCGAAATAATAACATCATTTTCATTTTTTAAAAAATGAAATTTAATAGGATTATTCACAGACAACGACCTGCCATCGCCCAACTGTAAATCAATGACCGAAGGAAGCAAAATGATTTTATTTTCAAAACTCACCTCGTATTGAAGTAATTTGCTCATCCAAACTTTCACCATAATTTTTCCGGAAGGCGAGCGGACGGAAAGCGTATCTGCACACCATGCATCGGCAAAAAAGGAAAGAAAGACCACTACCAGGATATGATTTTTCATCTGAATCATTTTTGAAATCGCGAAGCCATCCTCAATTTCCGGATAGCTTCAGTAACGGCCATCAGTAACCGGAATGACGATTATTGCCCCCTGGGTTTGGCATTTTGGAAATGACCATTACTATTGCGGCAATAAAACTTCATCAATGATATGATATACGCCATTGGCAGCATGATTATCCAGTTTGACCGCATTGGCAGCCGTACCGCTATAAGGCGTTCCTCCCGAAGGAAAAGTGCCATACCCCGTAAATTTCAGGCTGGTCACCACCGGACCGGTATAAGCAGGTGTTGCCAGAATGCCAGGGTGTGCTGCAACACTGCTATTGACCAATGTTTTTACAAAAAAGCCCGGGGTAATTGGAAAGTTCACAGAAAAAACCCTTATATCAGGAATATATGCCCCACTTGCATTTGATGCAAGAAAATGATAAGCTACGATGCCTTTTACCATTTCAGTAGTAACATTATTTGTACTTAAAAATGCCGGCCCGGCAGCAACCGCACCATTTGCCTGGGCAGTGGCGATTGAAGCGCTACCGGTTGCAGCATATACCTGGGAATACACCAATCCAAAAACCAATGACTGAAAAGCCGCATCATTTGGAGCCAGTACAGTCATATTGGTTACCCCATACCCTAATAATGAGTCGAACTTATTTAATCCCGTTGAGCCGCTATCCGCACGGGCAACAGCGGCCCTGAAATATGACAGGTTAGTTTCTGCTGCAATCATTTGTTTTAATGTAGCCTGTGGCGGAGCTGCAATAGAATAAGCAGTATGAATAATTCCATTTGAGGCGGCCATATCAACCGCTGTAATCGGAACATTATTAACGTATGAATATGGTGAACCTACAGAAGGGAAAATTGGTAACCTGACAAAAGTTTGTATGGAATCCAAAACTATTTCGCTTGGTAAAGGATAGTTGGGAAAAGAAGTGCCGATGGATGTTGATTTGAATACCTGGCCAACAGTATTATAATTTACTATTCCCGCTGCACTTGAAGCTGGCAGTGCAGTATTGATAAAACCGAGGAAAGCATCATCGGGCGCATTTAACGGAACTGCTCCGCCGGAAGCAGCATTCACGAAAATTTTCATACCGGTATTATCGGTAGCAAACAAGGTGAAGGTTTTGCTATTATCGTTTAATGTTTGTGTTAACCCTGCCCTTGCTATCAATGCCGTATAAAAACTGTAATTCGGATTTGCAGCCAATGTAGCTGCAATACCATTTCCACTGGGATAAGTTGGTGTTGCAATAGGAGGAAGTTGCTCCGGCTGTTTGTTGCAGGAAACGATAAGCAAAAACACAGACAAAACCAGAAATGATAAGATTACTTTATTATATATATTTTTCATTATAACAAGTTTTAGTTTTACAATTTAGGACTGTCATTAATTAATAAACATTGTATCCAAAGCTTATGTAATACAAGCCACCAATCTGTGAATTTCCTATGCCGTTATAATAATATTGATTTAATAAATTATTAGCGCCGAGTTTTATTATCGATTTGGTTTTAGGAAGTTTCAGGCTTATTTGAGCATCTAAAGTGTGAACAGCAGGCAGGTTTCCGTTAGCAAAGTCTCCCTGGTAATAAAATCCTTCCTGCCATCTATACGCAACATTAAAGCCTAATAATTTTTTAGGGCCAAATCCTGTGTTACCAAAATTCATGTTGGCCTTGTATTTTGGTGAATTAAAATAAGCAACAAAATTCGCAGGTACATCCGTTAAATTGTCGGATGCAATGTTGCCCCCAATAACAAAATTGAGTGGCAGGCGATAATCAGCGCTTAATCCAAAACCATAAGTTTTTACATTGCCTGTGGCGTTAATCACCACTGAAATGTTTCTGACGGTAGCTGAAGGATCAGTAATTGGCTTACCATTAGTAACCTGCACTGTATTTGTGCGGCTGAGGAAATTCTGATATTGCCCCCAGTATCCATATAAGTCAATCAGCAATCTATTATCAATCATTAATCCTTTATAACCTGCTTCGAATGAAGAAACTGACTCAGGTTTTACTGAAGGGAAAGGAACAAGAACCGGGTTGCCCGCCAGGTAACTTTGAGCATCATAAAGCGGGTTGGCCTGCAAGTTCAGATAATTAACAAATGAAGGATTACTGCCCACTAACAGTGTACTGCCCACCTGCAGGTTTATCCATTGCTGTTGATTGCTTGGAAAACGATAAGCTGTTTGATAAGAAAAACGCAGGTTATTATTTTCAGCCAGTTTAACTACAGCGGTTACCCTTGGGGTAAAATGACCGGAAAAATTATCAGCTTTATCATATCTGCCAGATGCTGTAAGATTTAAAAAATGAGTTATCTTTTTGCTTAGTTGTACAAAAGCTCCATATTGTGCAACATTGAAAGGGCCTGTTGAATCCGAGAAAAGGGTGCCTTGAGAATTTAGCCGGTAGGTTTTATAGTTAGCTCCCAGCAGAATGTCTAAAAAACCATTTGTAATTGAACTCAGGTTGTAACTTCCTTCCACGGCATATAAGCTGGATTTATCTAACAACAAACCGCCACCTTTTGAAATAGGTGTTTTTCTGATGCCATCATACACTGAAGTAAATGCCGTTGTGCCTGCAACAGGCCTTCCTATATCGGCAAAGGCCCTTGCTGCCTGGTGCGCATCATAATTATTCATACCATTCATGCGGTCACTCAAATAAGTGTAAGCATAGTCCACATACCATCCGTAAGGGGTTCCGGCCGGAGTAAATGCAACTGACGGCTTCCATGCCTCATTGAATATCCTCGTAGTTGCTGTAAGGTTAAAAGATTGGCCTGCGTTTTCCTGAGTGGTATACGCCCTCAGCATCCAGTTTTTATTATTCAGTTCAATTTTATACTGCCCCATTTTAAAGTCTTTCAGTGAATACCTGTCACTTCCTGTGTAAATAGTATTACCAGTTCCCCAATAACCTGCAGCCACCAATTCGGTATTTTCTGATAATTTATAATTCAAAGAACCTGATAATTTAAAATTCACGGTATTCGGATCCACCAGATCTTTTTCCAAATAACCCGTACGTGAAACATTTTGCGGAGTTGCTAATAACCCATTTGCATTTATAAAATCTGCAGCACCCGGCAGGTTTGCAGCAATACCGGAAAAAAGCAACCGCATATCTACGCTTGTTTCATCGCCATAAACATTTATACCATCATAGTTGGGATCAGTTTGCCTGTTACCGGGAATAACCCCTCCTGTTGTTCCTGTCCTGCTGTAGTTCCTGTAATCATTACCAGTCCAGTCTTTTGCCTGAACAAGCTCTGCATTTATTTTGAAAGCAAATTTTTCGGAGACTTTTTTTGCCCACCTTAAACTCCAGTTAGTGTATGGACTCGGAGAAACCCCTGAACCTCTTTGCATGAACCCTTCTTTGACGATGAATGACAGACCCTGATATTTAAATGGGTTCTTACTGGATATCAGCAATGTTCCATTCATACCTCCAGGGCCGTACAAAGCAGAAGACGCTCCGGATAATAATTCCATATTGTCTACATCCAGCTCGCTTAACCCGATAATAGCGCCTACAGAAAAATTTAAACCTGGCGCCTGGTTATCCATACCATCTACTAATTGATTGAACCTGGTATTGCCACTGCTGTTAAAACCCCGGGTAGTGGGCGTAGAAAAAATCAGTGAAGAAGTTGTGATATCCACCCCTTTTAATGCAGTAATTGCATCATAAAAATTTGCCGCTGGTGAATTACGAAGGTTTGCAGCGCTTATTCTTTCAATAGAAACAGGTGATTCCAGGATTTTCTGCGGCACCCTGCTTGCCGATATCACGATCTCCTGTCCCAAATCAGCAGAAGGTTTCAAATCAATCTGGACAAGCGCAGTACCTTCCACTCCAACTTCTTTTGTTTCGTATCCTACTGATGATACTACCAACGTAACAGGCAGGCTCCTGACTGTTAATTTAAAATTGCCTTTATCATCGGTAAAAGTTCCTCCTGTGCTGCCTTTAATAACAACAGACACAGCTCCCGCACCTTCTTTAGTGTTACTGTTTCTGACATTTCCATTAATTATTACAGGCTGGCTAAACGCACCAAGAGATAGAACTAAAGTAAAAGACAAGACTGCAATACTGAGGTAATTTCTCATAAAGCAAATTTTCGTTAGAAATATATAGCCAAAATACATATTGTAAAACTTACACAGAAATTTAATTTTCGCCAAAAATGGTAAATGCTGTTGATATTTAAAGCAGCCGGGTTACCCTTGTTTTCAAAACTCTCGTGTATATTCGGTATTGAATTTATATTTTAGTTTTTCAATGAAAACACTTCAGTTTCCCAATCAGACAAATTTTTATCGCGGCAAAGTGCGTGATGTGTATACTATCGCTGACAAATGGCTGGTCATGGTCGCATCAGATCGCATCTCCGCGTTCGATGTTATACTTCCTAAACCCATTCCTTATAAAGGACAAGTACTGAATCAAATCGCTGCGTATATGCTGAGGGCCACAGCAGATATTTGCCCAAACTGGCTAATGGATGTTCCGGCCCCAAATGTGGCATTAGGAAAAAAATGTATCCCTTTCCGGGTAGAGATGGTGGTGAGGGGAAATGTTACAGGTCATGCATGGCGCACATATAGCAGCGGCAAAAGAGAACTTTGCGGTGTTAAATTACCGGAAGGCATAAAAGAAAACGACTATTTCCCTTCCCCGATCATAACCCCTTCCACCAAAGCGGAAGTGGGGCACGATGAAGATATTTCAAGACAAGAAATCATTCGCCGCGGCATTGCCAGTGAAAAAGATTATGAAGTGCTGGAAAAATATACCTATGCCTTATTTGAACGCGGAAAAGAAATCGCTTCAAAGCAAGGTTTAATTTTGGTAGATACAAAATATGAATTCGGAAAAATCGGCGATACCATCTATCTTATGGATGAAATTCACACTCCTGATTCATCCCGCTATTTTTATGCCGATGGTTTTGAAGAGCGCCAGCAAAAAGGGGAAAAGCAAAAGCAGTTGAGCAAAGAGTTTGTCCGCGAATGGTTAATCGCCAATAACTTTATGGGCAAAGAAGGACAAACTGTTCCTGAAATGACAGAGGAATGGATAACGGTGATCAGTAACCGTTATATTGAATTGTATGAAAAAGTAATCGGCAGGGATTTTGTTCCGCAGAAATTAAGTGATGAAGAAACTTACCAGCGGATTTTGTATTCATTAGGAAATCTTACAAAATAGTTTTTTAAATTCATTCTTGTTGTACAATAAAAACTTCACACTATGAAAGATTGGTTAAGGGCATTAATAGCAGGATACGGCGCACACAAACTGGGAGGCGGCTGCTTAAGCACCGTAATTATCTTCTGTTTCATTTATTGGCTGCTTGGCCCGCATGGTTGCCATTAACCCGCTGCAGATTATTCTTTCATTTCGGAAATAGCGTGCAGCGCGTTTTCAATTTCTTCCTTAGTATTAAAATAATGCGGTGAAAGGCGGATTGCCCAGTCCGCCTTCTTCTTGTCAAAATCAATTCTTGCATTTTCGCGGAGGCTTATTGAAAAATAAATTTTTTCATTTTTTAATATGGCTTTCAATTTATCTAATGCCATCCCGCTTTTATGAAATGTTACGATATTACTTTTTACCGAGCCTTTATCAAGTACCTGAACCCCTCCGATTGCCATTAACCCCTCTCTTAAATTTTGCACCAATGGTTTGTTATAAGAATATATTTCAGATAATCCCAGCCGGTTTGCATGGCCAATAGCTTCTGTTAAGCCTACTAAAGCCGCATAAGGAAATTCCCACATCTCAAATCTTTTGGCATCCGTCAGCATTTCATATTCATCTGCATTTACCCAGTTGGCGCCACGCATATCAATAAACAAGGGCTCAAGCTTATATTCAAGAACCTCATCGCTCACATACAAAAAACCCGTGCCCCTGGGCCCCCGCAAAAATTTTCTTCCTGTAGCACTCAAAAAATCACAACCGATCTTTTTAACATCAACAGGCATTTGCCCAACAGACTGGCATGCATCTACCAGGTACCATGCCTCATAACGTTCACAAATTTTTCCAATTGCTTCCACATCCTGCACCAGCCCCGAATTGGTAGGAATATGTGTTACAGCTACCAGAACAGGATCATACTGCCTCATCTGTGCTTCAAAATGTTCCAGGTCGATATCTCCGTTTTCGAGGTTATTGGCCCGAACGGGTTTTATGCCAAATCTTTTCTGTAAAGAAAGAAAAGCTATCTGGTTAGAAATATAATCATCGTTGGTGGTAAGGATATAATCTCCTTGCTTAAACGGTATTGCAGATAATGCCCTCGCATAAGCATCTGTTGCATTATAGGCAAAAGCGATATTCACCGGTTTACAGTTCAGCAACAGTGCAGTTTGCAGGTAGAATTCATTAATTTCTTTTGCCCTTATACTATCCGTTTCATAACCACCAAGCAATTCCTCCTGGTGCAGGTAGTTGTCCATTTTCTCAAGAACAGACCGGGGAGGCAGAGAAGACCCGGCACTGTCCAAAAATATTTTATCGTGGCATCCGGGGGTTTCTTTTCTTATTTTTAACAGGTCCATCCTTTCAACATTTTTTTGTTGTAACAAACATTAACCCCTGATTACACATCGTTGCCACGCTCGCTTGTACGGCAGCAATCCTATTCACCTGTCGCCAAACGGCATTCAAAGAGTTTTTATTTGCGTATATATATCTCCGTTATTATCTTTTCAAAGTTCATTTCACATCCGGCACTATTAACTTATCACTCAACTTCGGCCTCAACCTGTGCCTCGATTTGTTGAATACCATAATCCCGTTCATTTTCCCCTTGCGCATTTGCTTTTGCTCGCCCTCAGGCAATTCATATATTTCTTTGCATTCCGTACTGCAGCACCCGTTATACGCTTTCGCACATGCTTCGCACTGGATAAACAGCAAATGACACCCGTCATTTTTACAATTGGTGTGGGTATCGGCAGGTTTACCGCATTGGTGACACCTGGCAATCACATCATCTGTAATCCGCTCTCCCAGCCTGTCATCAAAAACAAAATTTTTCCCGATGAACTTACTTTGCAATTTTTTTTCTTTTATCTGCCTTGCGTAGTTAATAATCCCGCCTTCGAGATGAAAAACATTTTTAAATCCTTTATGCAATAAATAAGCGCTGGCTTTTTCACAACGAATGCCACCCGTGCAATACATGATGATGTTCCTGTCTTTTTTATCATGGAGCATATCAATGCTCATCGGCAATTGCTCGCGGAAAGTATCAGAGGGTATTTCAATCGCATTATGGAAATGCCCTACTTCATATTCATAATGATTACGCATATCCACCACAATGGTCTCAGTATCTTCGGTAAGTTTATTGAATTGCTCAGCATTTACATATTTTCCTTTATTCCGCATATCGAATAAGGGGTCGGTAATGCCATCCGCTACAATCTTGTCCCGCACTTTTATCTTCAGTACCCAAAACGACTTGCCGTTGTCCTCAACAGCAATATTTAGCCGAAGGTGATTAAGCGGCTCAATGGAATACAGGAAATTTTTAAGGGAATCTAAATTGCCTGAGGGAACACTTATTTGTGCGTTAATACCTTCATTTGCCACATAAATCCTTCCGAACACTTTCAATGCATGCAAAGATTTATACAGTGCGTCTCTGAACTGCAGCGGGTTTTCAATAAAAAAATACTGATAAAACGAGATCGTAGTGCGAGGTTCTGTTTCCTGGTATAATTTTCGTTTGAGTTCCTCCTGTGAAACCCGGTTGTGCAATGCTGCCATAATTTTGAAATTTTAAGGACACTTGCCTGGTGAACAAAATTTCCGAAGCTGCAAAGATAACAAGAATGTTACGATTATTACACAGCTATTGTTATTAAAACTGTTTTGCAGGTTAGCAATATTTTTCCGTTTGGGTTATCTCCACTAACTTAATATCAAAATCATGTATGCGCACCCCATTGCAAAAAGGAGAAAAAATTTTACTGGTCACCTACACCAGTTGGGTATCATTAATAAGACCTGCCCTTGCAACATTTATTCTTGTTGCCTCCGGGATATTCTTAATTCAATACTTCGTATATAGCTGGGCGCTGTCGGTAATGGCACTCATTTATTTCCTGATAAAATATTTTGAATGGAAAGCAAATATATGGGTGGTAACGAGCAGCCGTGTTGTTGATGAAACCGGCCTGTTCCGGCATTATGCCAAAGAAAGCCCTTTGGAAAAAATAAATAATGTTTCGTACGACCAGAATGTTTGGGGAAGGATTTTCAATTACGGGCATGTAGAAATCCAAACCGCTGCCGAAGTCGGCGCAACTGATTATTATAATGTTCATCATCCAAAAAGATTGAAAGACACCATTACACAGGCACAGGCAGACCTGGATAATTATAAGGCAGCATATCATGCAGAGCAAATTGCTACCGCATTAGGCAACTACAACAATTCATCACCGAATATTTCCCGGGAACTTGAAAAATTATACGACCTGAAACAAAAAGGGGTTTTGTCTGAAGAGGAATACATCAAGGCAAAAAATAAATTACTGGGATAACTAATTATTGTTACCAGAATAGTTATATAACAATAATACTCATGTTCAAACTAAATCAATCCATGATTTACAAAATGCATGCTTTCTTTTTGATTTTTGTGCTCTTTTTTTTATTTGCAAATATTACTGATGCACAAGTATCCAAGTTCAAAGTCATTGCATTTTATACAGCAAAAAACGACCTGGCCCACATTAGTTTTGTACATGAAGCGAACAGGTGGTTTCCACAGGTAGGCAGGCAATATGGATTCGAATACGATTCCACCGATAACTGGAATAACCTCAACCAGGATTTTCTTTCGCAATACCAGGTAGTACTTTTCTTAGACACCCGGCCTGATAATCCAATACAGAGGGAAGCTTTCAAAAAATTTATGGAAAACGGAGGCGCATGGATGGGTTTTCATTTTGCCGGTTTCGCATTAAAAGCTTCCGACTTTCCTCAAAACTGGGATTGGTACCATAATGAATTTATCGGTTCAGGGCAATATAAAGGCAATACATGGCACCCGACAGCTGCGATTTTAAAAGTGGAAGACAGCACTCATCCGGTTACCAAAGGATTGCCTCAAACATTCAAATCATCACCTAATGAATGGTATAGCTGGGAAAAAGATTTACGTAGGGATCAGGATATAAAAATTTTACTCTCTATCGACACTTCAAGTTTTCCCCTTGGCAACGGGCCAAAACCTTATGAGATATGGCATAGTGGTTATTATCCTGTAGTATGGACAAACAGAAAATACCGGATGGTGTACGTAAATATGGGGCATAATGATATTGATTACGACCATCATACCAATAAAGAACTATCGTTTCAATTCGCAAATGAAATCCAGGATAAATTAATCATTAATGCGATAATGTGGCTCGGGCAAAAAAATAAATGACTTCAATCCCATACAAATTTCCAGGAGCCATCTTTTTGCCTCTTCCAAACAGTGTGAAAAATGCCCTGATGTTCATCAATCTTGTTGCCGGCGCTGTCGTTCAGTTGCCAGGAATATTTTCCGTAAGTATATCCCATTGATCCATCATCAGAAGCATCTGCAAAATCTACGGACCATTTGAGTGTTGTGCTTTTATGAAACGGTGCAGAGTAAAAACTGTCAATACCGGATTTTTTAAAAACCAAAGAATCATTTCCTCGCTTTATTACTGCATCATTGTCGCAGTAAAACAGGAATGCCGCCTTGATCCCTTTCTCAGCAGCCATTCTTGCAAACTCATTTTCAGATTTAATAATTTCCTTTTTTGCTTCTTCTTTTAAATTATCCTGATCTGTTGTGCAGGCAAAAAAACATATCAAAGAAATTATAGTGCTTCTAAAAAAAACAGAATGTGGCAATGTATATTTTTTGAAATAAAATTATAACAAAACGGAGAGATAATACAGTTATCTTATTAAAGTAACTGTTCCTTTTATAAATATTTTTCCCTTGGCATTCGACCCGCTAATAAAAAAAACGTACACACCTGCATCCTGCATTTTGCCGTTGAAAGTACCGTCCCACCCTTTGGAGACATTATTAGTAGTAAAGATTCTATTTCCCCATCTGTTGTAAACAGAAAATTCTTTTAAATCAAGAGTTACATCAGCGGGTATCTTGAATATATCATTAACACCGTCTCCGTTTGGTGAAAAAGCCGACGGCATATATAAAATTTTGTATATTTTAACAGCAGCTGTTGCAACTGATTTACATCCTTTGTCGCTAGTTGCTGTAAAACTAAACAGGGTATTTTCCGTCAATTGCTTTGTAGTTGTAAGTAATAAACCAGGAGTAGACAAATCATTTGCGGGGTTCCATTCGTACGAAATCACATCAGGAGAAACAGAAGCATGCAAATCAATCGTGTTACCATAGTTGATTACAGTGTCTGCAGGCGATACACTTATGACAGGCAAAGGATCAATAACAGGAGAGACAATATTAGAACTTACAGTTGAAGAACTACAAGCACCGGTACCGGGCACTACCTCACAAAATATTTTGTCGCCATCAGACAAAATACTACTGCTAAAAATGTTTGAATGATCGTTTTGAGTAATACTGTTTATGAACCATTCGTAAGCTGGCGATACCCCTGCATCCTGAACAATTGCATTGAAAATGATAGTATCCCCTTGACAAATTTCATTTGCGGATGGAGTAATACTAACACTTGGTGCAGTTATGTTTTTTACGAATATGGTCTTTGCGGCAGATGTAGCCGAGTTGCTCAATGCACAAGTATATAAAGGATCAACGGTAATAACACAAGTAACAACATCTCCACTGGAGAGTGCTGCTGTCGAATAGTCTTTGCTGTTCACACCCACATCTAACCCGTTAATCTGCCACTGATAGCTTGGGTTGCTGCCAGCATGTGCGGCTGTTGCTATGAAATTTGCCGTCATACCTGCACAAATAGTATCTGCATCCGTTTGTATGGTTACAGAGGGATCTGCCTTGCTGGCAACAGTAATCGTAATTTTATTCGATTGCGCATTGTTAACTGTGGCACATGCGTAAGCCGGGTCTATTGTCATAAGGCAAGAAACAATATCCGAATTTGCTAATGAATTACTTGAAAAAGTATTGCTGTTTGATCCTGTATTAATCCCATTCACCTGCCATTGATAAACCGGATTTATTCCTGCATTTACGGGTGAAGCATTAAATAGAACTGTTGAACCGGAACAGATCGTATCAATTGATGCAGCTATTTTTACTGAAGGAGGGGCACTTGTACCCGCACTCATTTGTACAGCATTCGAAGTCGCATATCCGTTAACCACACAACTTGAGGCATCATAATATCTGCAAACAATAACATCACCGCTTTTTAGCGCACTGTTTACATATTGGGCTCCGTTAGTGCCTGTATTAAGGCCATTAAGAAGCCACTGATAAATGGGCGAGGTTCCTGCATTTGATACAGAAGCATTAAAAGTAACAGTAGTGCAGTTGCAAATAATCGTATTGTCAGATGATATCGTTATGATGGGGTTGATAGCATTAGTTGTAGTATTAATTGTAATATTATCACTTGCCTGCCAAAAAATATTTTCGCAGGGGGTGCTTCCATTCGTAATTGTACAGCTTACATTTTCATTGTTCACAAAATCTGACGCTGTATATGTTGAATTATTTCCGCCCACATTTACCCCATTTCTTGCCCATTGGTATACCGGATTGACCCCTGCGTACAAAACATTTGCTTGTAGTGTGGTAGATGCTCCTGCACATATATTTCCTGCAGGGTTAATTTTTATCGAAGCAGCCGGAGGTGTATTTAGGGGCGGGGTTAATTTAATGATCCAAAAATCATCACAAGTTCCCAGGTTGGAAGGTGTGTGATAACCACTGATATTACTTGAACAGGTGCTTCCTGCAACTACCGCACCTCCATCAGTCGTTTCTTTTACGCAATGCCCCTCATCATATAGGTTGCCTCCCAAATCTTTCTGCCAGATTAAATTGCCTGCGTTATCAATTTTAATAACCCACACATCCGTGTACCCTGAGTTGCATGCCAGATCCCCGTTGTTTGATTGTGCCGAGCCGGTAACAAGATAACCTCCGTCTTTTGTAGGATAAATATTATATGACACCTCCCCACCACCACCTCCGTAGCATTTTTGCCAGTTAACCGTACCGCTGTTGTTCATTTTTACCACCCAGAAATCACTACTGCCATGGTTACCAGACACATCTCCATCATTGGAGACCGTAAAGCCTGCAAAAATATAACCACCATCAGAAGTATTTTGAATTGACCAGGCCTGGTCTGAAGAACTGCCGCCCACCGCTTTCTGCCACTGTATATTACCATTAACATCTAATTTTACAATCCATGCGTCAGTATTGCCGTGGTTACCTGTAACATCTCCGTCATTAGATTGAGTAAGCCCTCCGACTACGCAACCTCCGTCTACTGTCGCAACTACTGCATTCGATTCATCATCGCCACTGCCTCCAAGAGTCTTTTGCCATTTTAAATTTCCTGAAGCATCTATTTTTATTACCCAATAATCTCTTGAGCCATGGTTGCCGGAAACATCTCCATCATTCGATTCAGTAAACCCACTTACAAAACAACTTCCATCCGCAGCAAGCGCCATTGCCAATCCATAGTCATTCTGGCTACCTCCATACATTTTCTGCCAAACAATTTCTCCTTTGTTATTGAGTTTTACAACCCAATAATCCAGGCCTCTGTGGTTTCCGGTTATATTACAATCAACTGAAGCCGAGCTGCCCGCAACTATATAACCGCCATCAGAAGTTTGACGAATAAAGCCCCCTGTTTCCATGGAATTACCCCCAAGACATTTTTGCCACTGAATATTTCCAGTATTATCAAGCTTCACTACCCAGAGATCGTTTAAAGCAATATTACCGTGATAACCCATAATATCTCCATTGTCAACGCCCTCCGTATATCCGGCAGCAATATATCCGCCGTCCGATGTAAGATCGATTGACCAGGCATAATCTCCATTATTACCTCCAAGGCACTTTTGCCATTCCACATAAGGCAACGATGATTGAGCTGAAATTACCTGCGGGGAGGAAAGAATACAAAAAAAACATAAGGCATTCGCAAGCGTCATGTTGATTTTATAGATAATATTCATGGCTCCTAAAAATAACATTCTCTCTTCATATAAATAAATTTATTGAATTCCCTTTTCATAATGTAATCCTTAAAAGAGTGATCCTTTATTTGGTTTTTTTAAAGGACGTTTGATTAATTTTGGCTATATGCCGCTATTTTTTTCATCTATCAATTCAGGAAGCAACGGTAATTGCTATTATATCGGCAATAATGATGAAGGTGTATTAATTGATGCCGGCATTTCCTGCAGGGAAACTGAAAAAAGGATGAAGAAACTCGGTCTTGATATGCAAAAAGTGAAAGCTATTTTTGTTTCACATGAACATTCAGATCATATCACCGGCATTCCCGGCATTTCCAAGAAATACCAGTTGCCTGTTTATATAACTGATCAAACTTTCAGTAACAGCAATATTCCGGTTGAACAGCACCTCATCCGTTCATTCGCACCTTACCAGCCAATTTGTGTCGGATCCATATCCGTTCTTCCTTTTCCAAAATCACATGATGCCGCAGATCCGCACAGTTTCATGATTTCTCAAAACAATATGCACATTGGCGTATTCACTGATATCGGATATGCCTGTAAACATGTTATTAAACATTTTACACAATGCCACGCGGCGTTTCTGGAAAGCAATTATTGTGATGATATGCTGGAAAAAGGAAATTATCCGGAATCTTTAAAAAGAAGGATCCGCAGTAAGGAGGGGCATCTTTCAAACAGCCAGGCGCTCGGGCTTTTTTTAACACATCGCGGTAAGCAGTTGAGCCACCTGGTACTGTCTCATCTTTCCCGGAATAATAACAGCATGCAATTGGTAGAAGATACATTCAGCCCACATGCAGGTAATACAAAAATGATAATCGCATCACGATATAAAGAGACAGAAGTTTTCTGCATTGATGAAAAAAATACGCTTTCTGTTGCAACAAATAAAAAATCCCGTTCTCACCAACAGCTTACTTTATTTTAATCTCATGGCACGTATCTGCAGCAAACTTTTTTACCCATCTTCCCATCACAACAACGCTCCCTGATCCCTGTTCAAGCAGGCTTCTTAATATATCTGTTCATCAAACGGCATTTCATTTTCAATCGACAATTCCCTCTTCACCAAAAACCTATTTTGCCATGCGGCAACAGCAGCAGCAAGTTCCATCAATATCAGCAGTGATAAAGCTTTTGAAAGATTTGCTTTTTCAGAAATAAAACCGATCACAGAAGGGCCTGTCAGGAAACCGATTAATCCTCCTGTTGTTACCATCGCAAAACCTTCCACGGTACTCACGCCAGGAATATTTGCCGATGCACTGAATAATACCGGCACGATACAACAGCAGCCAAAACCTATCATCATATACCCAAGTATGGCTAGGGAAACTACGGGCGACAATACCACTACTGCAAACCCGCTTGCAGCCAGCAAACAACCTGCCGTAACTATTTTTTTACCGCCGATTTTCGCAATCAGTGAGTCTCCATTCAATCTTCCAACAGTCATGGCTACTGAAAAACCTGCATAACCCAGGCTCACCAGGGCTTTTGGCGCATTCAGAGCTTCTTTAAAATAAATGGCGCTCCAGTCTGCCACGCAACCTTCAGCCATAAAACTCACCATGCAGATAAATGAAATGCCGAGTATGGTTAATGAAGGCAATTTAAAATCGGAACGGGAATGAATAACATCGGTATTTGCCAATAAATGTTTTCTGTTTGAAATCATGATAATGATTATTACAGCTGCAACCAGTACTATCTGTATCCCGGAAGGAACATGCACCGCAAATAATAAAGCTGCAACAGCTGCGCTGGTAGCGCCACCCAAACTATACATGCCGTGGCAGGTGCTCATCATGAACCGGGAATATTTTTTTTCCAGGATATTTACTGTCGCATTCGATGAAACGCCATTCAGAAAACTGAATAGCCCGTAACAATACAGGCAAATCCAGAACATCATCCTGTTTACTGAATTAATCTGTAAAATCATAATGATGCAAATCAGTGAATATCCGGTCATCATCCATCTGCCCACTGGAATTTTGCTGAATACCCGCGTAGAAAACAACATACCCGTTATAGCGCCCAGCGGTGAAAGCAAGAGCGACAAACCGAGGCTGCCATCAGTAAAAGCAAGCCTGTATTTGATTCCGGGTATTGCTGCCACCCAGATGCCAAACAAAAGGCTCGACACGGAAAACAGAAAACCTACTGCCAGCGCCGGCTTTATTTTAATAAAAGAAGAAATATTTTTGATCATCTCGGCGCCAAAATTAATTAATTGTGCAATTGAAGTAAGAAAGGATTTGTGTAACAGGGATTATTGCTACTATTCAACTTTTCTTGCGTCGCACCCTTGTACTTCAGGGAGCCTATTCAGCAAAAAAATCCAGGCAAGAAATATGGCGATGGTATTTCATCGGCCAGGGTGTTCCTGATTCCAGATGTCTAAAAAAGATTTACTGGCGTCTAAAATATATTTATAATACTCCCAATCGGTATTGAATGTTTTCAGAAATTCATAAGTTGGCCGGTAATCTCGCATAAAAGAATCAAGTAAAGGTGGTTCAAGCCCGGTTACTTTTTTCACTACATTTTTTGTAAACCGGTGATCAATATATTTCTGCTTTTCCTCATCTTCAAGTCTTTGCTGAAAGGCAATCAACCTGCGTTCTTTTTTTCCATTAAAAAACATATCCATATCAAGATCCAGTCCTACACCGGCTCCACGTTTATTGGGTTTGATACCGTTGAGATATTCCGCCCCTCCGTAGTTAAATATTTTCTGATACTCCCTGCGGTTTTCAATGGAATCAAGCCCGTAACTTCTTGACATCACCGATACTGAAGGTAAGGAATCCACCGCTACATCAATGCTCATATCAAATTGCCTTGGGTCAGGTATTTCACTTACCGGGAATTTTAAAGTGGCCTTATTGAGGTACGAAAAAAAGATCGAATCTTTCCCAGGCAGCCTGATTGCATAATGCCCTGATGAATCCGTAATGGTTCCGGTTCCGGAGGTATCCATCACTGTTACGCCACGCATGGCAATCGTTTGCGTACGGTCGTATACAGTACCCTTTATCAGCACCTGCGCCTGCATTAGATTATCACACAGCAACAATAAACATATCAAAATCCTTACACGCAAAGTTTCAGTAAATTTATCGGCAGGTAAACTAAATCACTATTTATATCTGTAAGAAAAAACAAAACCGATTAACAATTTTTTTTCAAAATCTGGAGTTATTGTAAAGGATGCTATCAGCGGTGTCGGTCGCTTTTAAAGATTTCCCGGCGAATATAATATGACAACAAATAATAAATTATGGCAACAAAAAAAATCTATATCACATTTATAGCGCTGGCTTGCCTGGCAGCAGGCGCGTGCAGCAATGAAGACAAACAAAAAACTGTTGACAGTACAAAAGATTCCACCTCTTCAAAAGGCACTGTTCAACCGCCGAATGATTCAACGGACAATATGAAACAGGCAGACAGCACAACTGTTGCTTCCCCAATCAAGGCTACTGATGTAAAAAAAGGTGTTTCAAATAAAGTAAATGATGTATCAAAAACCGAACCCAGGAAAGGAGCAGAAGCAATTAAAGTGGCAGATGAAAAAACACAGTCAACTGTTGCTGCAGTGGCAGATGCCGGTAAGACCGCAGCACGAAAAACTGATAGTGCCGTTTCTAGCGCAGCCGCAAAAACAGGGCCGCCCATAACAAAAAAAGAAAGCAAAACTGCTGATGACGAAGGGCTGATACCGGCTAACGTTGCAGACAACAGTAAATCTGTTGCACCTAAATACGGCATTATTCCCCGCGATGCCAATGAAAATAATATCAGCAACTTTAAAAGCGCTTTTCCTGATCAACGCACTCTTGTCAGGATAAATTTTGATGCTGATCCTGATACAGAAATGCAAAACACCAAAATTCAAATAATAAATGCACTCAAAAAATCAGGATATAACAATATCAGTAATAAATCAATCACGTTTCACCCTTCACGCATGCCAAAAGATATTCATTATGAATTGCAGCATGACGGATCTGTGGTGATATGGGTACAACCTGCAAACCCATAATAAAACCCCCTTATAAAAGGGGCATTAAAATAACTCCGCATTTGATTTTAACTGCAATAAAGCAGTCAATGCAGCAGCAACTCTTAGTTTAGTTTGCCCGTCCAGATAATGGCTGAGCCAGATAATATTCTTGTTCAACCCGAACATCCCTCCTCCAAAATACTGAAGGGCAGCAATGGGCTGAGCATTTTCAAACAGTTCATAACCCAATGCAGGTGGTTTCACAGTACCAGCTGACTTTGCTGGCACAATGAATATTTTTCTGCTGCCATTAGTAAAAATGCCTTGAGCTTTAAAACCATTTTCCGTTCCAGCATTTTCAAATTCACTCATCAGCAAAATCCAATTTTCGACAGTATCAGTTTGCAGGGTAATGAATACAGAAAAAATGCTTTTCCCATACACCAATTCATTTTTACCGATAAAAAAATGAGGCAACAATTCCACTTCCTGAACAGCTTTTGTCTCCATGGCATTCAATGCATTCACATTTGCAGTATCTTTTCCTGTTTCAGCAAGTCTGAATGAAAATTTTTCTGAAGATTTATTATTTGTTCTGGTATCCAACAAATCCGTTTTATAGTTTGTCCTCATCCAGTTCAGTTTGCCAGATATAACAGCATATTGGCCAAAACTGAATTTCCATATCTTCCCAAACCATTTCGAACCCATCTTCACTGTTAACTCATCCGAATTCATTTTCAAACTGTCGCTTATCACAATGCTTTTATCCTGTGCTGAAATATTAGTGCTAAAGATCAATATAAAACAACTTAGCAAAAAATATCCTCCTCGCATAAATTATCATTAGTGTGAAAGAAATTAATTTTAAATATTCATCTTCTTCATTTCGTTCACTGCATAATCGCAGGCCCTTGCAGTCAGCGCCATATAAGTAAGTGAAGGGTTAACGCAGTTGGATGATGCCATACACGAACCATCTGTTATAAAAACATTTTTCACTTCATGCATCTGGTTGTAACCATTCAGCACCGAAGTTTTAGGATCGCGTCCCATTCTGGCAATACCCATTTCATGATTGGCATTACCGGGAAATGACATGTTATTGCTTATGCGGATGTTTTTAAAGCCTGCAGCTTCCAGCATTTCTTTTACTGCAGCTTCGCAGTCTTTATTCATCAGCTTTTCATTTTCTTTAAACGCACAATCTACTGCAACCAACGGCCTGCCCCATTTGTCTTTTTTATCGTGATTAAGGGTAACACGATTATCAGCATAAGGGAGGCATTCGCCAAAAGTATATAACCCTATTTCCCATCCGCCCGGAACACACATTGCCGCTTTAAGAGATTGGCCGGTTTCACTATCCCCTGCCCGTCGGGGCCGGGATGCACTTGCGCCGACATAATAGCCACGCAAAAAAGGAGCGTCCTTTTTTTTCAGATTCCTGAAACGTGGAATAAAAGCGGGTGTCGGTCTTCTTCCATAATAATAACTGTCTTCAAAGCCATCCACCGAAGCGGAAGCAGAAACGCCTTTGTGGTGGTCCATCAGGTTCCTGCCCACCTGGTCGCTGCCATTACCAAGACCGTTAGGGAACCTGGAAGAAGTTGAATTCAACAGAATGAAAGCTGTTGCAACTGTTGCTGCATTAAGAAAAATTATTTTAGAATAAAATTCGATAGTTTGATTGGTATTGGTGTCAATGATTTCCACACCAGTTGCTCTGTGTTTCCTTTCATCATAAAGCACCCGGTTCACTAAAGCATGCGGACGTAGTGTTAAATTACCTGTGGCAAATGCAGCAGGCATAGTGCTGGCATTAGTACTGAAATAGGCCCCGAACGGACACCCGCGGTGACAAAGATCTCTTGCCTGGCACTGACCTCTTCCTTTAACCGGTTTAGTTAGGTTTGCCGTACGGCCCATGATTACCTTTCGATCGGTGTATTTTTTTTCAATAGATTCCTTAAAATATTTTTCTACTGCATTCATCTGGAAAGCCGGCTGAAAAACCCCATCGGGCAAATGCGCAATGCCATCTGCGTTTCCACTTACCCCGATAAATGATTCCACATAATCATACCACGGAGCAATATCTTTATACCTGACAGGCCAGTCAATACCGATACCTTCTTTCAGGTTTGCTTCAAAATCCAGATCACTCCACCGGTAACAGGCTCTCGACCACAGCAAGGAACGGCCCCCAACAATATTAGCCCTGATCCAATCAAACCGCTTTATTTCTTCATAAGGGTTTTCACTGTCATTGATATAAAAATGTTTATTGTCTTCCCTGAACGACCAATGCCTGCTCTGCACATAATTTATTTTTTTGTCTTCCTGTGTTACATGCAGGTGATGATTAAACTCCCATGGATCTTTGGTTGCTGTGGGATAGTCGGGATGAATAATATTCCCTCCCCGCTCCAGCAAAAGCACTTTTAACCCTTTTTCACAAAGTTCTTTGGCAGCCCATCCGCCAGTAATACCTGAACCGACAATGATTGCATCATAACTATTCTGATTTTTTGCCTTATTGTTAAGTAATAAAGTATCGCCTGGCATAGATCATTTTTTTTGAAAGATTGAAAAGTGAGAAATGAAAATTAAGCGCACAAATAAATGATAGAATTTCTTTTACATATATCCTGCACCTGACTTCCCGTATTTGCCTTTTTCATTTCACCCTCACTGTTTATTAAAGTGTTCCATCATTTTTTTTGAAAAATCTGCAAGGGCTAACTCAGGCGAGGCAATTTCCGGGTGCCACATCTTCTCCCATTCAAAACTGAAATACCCTTTATATCCGTCACCGGACAAATAATCAATTGCGCCAAAAACAGGGGTTTCGCCCTCCCCTAAAAAAACATAATTTATTTTTCCGTCATTAATCTTCGCGTCTTTTATATGTGTGTGCCTGATGTATTTTTTTAAACGGCGGTATGCCTCTGCAGGAGGCTCTTTGGTAATGGTCCACATATTCACGACATCCCAGATCATACCTGTATGTTTATTTTCAGCGAACTGCATTACTTTTTCAATATCCTCTATGTGTACCAGATCTCCATGCGATTCAACTAGCACAGTTACATTACTTCCTTTTGCATAATCTGCAAGAAAAAGCAATCCTTGAACAATCAAATCAATGGTTGCATTTTTTTCCTGATCTTTAGGAAAATTATTCGGAAATACCCTTACATACGGGCAATTCAGTTGCACGGCAAGGTCAATGAACCGTTTCCCATCATCTAAATTCTTTTCTCTTTCCGCTCCCTTTGGGAAATGCAGGGTGGCGGAAGAACCCAGGTCGGAAAATTTAAGGTTTTGATCTTCCATCATCCGCAATGTTGTTTTTATATTTTCGGCATTGCTGAATTCATGGCATTTCGGCAAATCAAGTTCCCGTTTTATACCGCGGATTTCAATAGCATCATAATAATGAGCGGCAGCAAAATCAATAATCCGGCTAAATTCCCAATCAGGGCAGCCCAGCGTAGAAAAAGACAAAAGCGGTTTATACTTTACCGCATTAAATGAAGAAGGAATAACAGCGGAAGTCAGCAATATGGCAGAAGATTGCAGAAATTCCCTGCGAGATGAAGATTTCATGCGCAAACCGTTTAAATGATTACTCAAGTTACGGAATTGCAAAGAATTTTATCATCCAGACAGCGAAAACATGTTTCACTATTTTCGGTTGTACATCAACGTTTGAAGCAAACCATAAGCTGCTTTACAGAAACGAATTATAAAAACCTATATCCATTTGGCCGAATAGCTCTGAAATTCGCTCCTCAATTCTTTCATCACTTTTTCAAATGCCTTTATCTTTTCTTCTGTATCGTTGTATTGTGCAATCCTGTCTGTATGCACACGCCCTTTATGATCTTTCGCATCAACAAACACTTCATGCGCGCTTTCATTAATCATATGTTTCAGTTCATCGATATTATTCCTTTGTATAATAAACTGGTTTTGGAAATGTTCGATTCCAGCACTGGCATCTGTACTGGTATTTTTTGAAGCTATTTCTGTCAGTCTTTTATTCAGTACAACCAGGTCATCTTTATAAAAATCAAGTTTATTCAGCCATTCGCGGTGATCGGTTCCAAGTTGGTCGGTATTTACATAACTCATAATCTGAATTTTTAAGTGTTTATTAATTCTATATCCAAAGCTTAAAAAAACAGACTAATACCGCTATGATCAATATCAAACTGATTCATGACAAAACTCAGTCGAACGAGCAGGCCGTTATCTTACCCCATTTGTCCAATCTGATAATACAGGATGTTTTCATACAAAATTCAATGTCTACAACAAGCCAAATAAACCGGGTTGTAAAACAGTTCTGAAATCATTCCCTGTTTAATCTTTTTAATTTTTGTTTGAGGTTCTCGAAAGTTTCCAGCGGACCTTTGGTAGAAAAAATATTCATCAGCCATGCCGGCACATTACCCCCCGGATCCAGTTCCAATATGTATACAAGATGAATTTTATTACCTGCCATGGCTTTAATGTCCCAGGTACCCCTTGATAAGGGGATACGGACGATATTCTTTTTTTCAGGCATATAATTCCTGATACTTTCCGAAACAACCTTCAGCGAATGCGAAGATGAGTCATGAATAATTTTACAATGCGCATAAAAATCCCTGTCGCTCGCGGGCCATGGCACATCAATCACTGAATAATAAACAAAATCATAATGATTTATTTTTTTAACAATTATACTTGTCTTCGTACCATATGCCCACTCGGTATACTTTTCCGCATCTGCAAGTATAGCAGCAACCTGGTTAAGCGTTCCATGCAAATCAACTTCAATTTTAATATCATTAAATTTTGATTGCTGGGACGGCCTGTTGTACATCCTGATTCCATCCTGTTCCTTTACAAACTGCCATGTACCCTGCATATCCCGCACGTTTGCAAAAGACAGTACAAGAAAAAAAAGTAAGAAGGCTTTCATGCCCGGCTCGTTTAAACTGTTAACAGAATTAATACCTGCTTTTAAAATTAATCAAAAGGAAAAAAATGAACCGGGGGCGAATGTTAAATTATTGTATTTACCGGATAAAAATTAGCTGAATAAATACAGGTAAACCCAATAAGTGTAATACAGAACTTCATTCAGGCAGAAAGGAAATTTTTCAACAGATCATGATGAGGTGTATGCAAATTTTTGTAAATAACGATTTACGTCAAGTAATCGGCAATAAGCTGCAGGGAACTATTTAATCTAAAATTATTTTGCAGGCGTAATAATAATGTTCCGGTAGTCAATCGGCCCATGATCCCCCTGGATCAGCAAAGGGCCTGGCTGCCCTTCATCACTGTTGATTGCCCCCCCCGTAATTCCGGGTATTTCGCGGTTACATATTACCGTTACTCCATTAAGAACAACGGTAACCATCCTGCCGACCAGCGTAATATCATACGACTGCCATTCACCAGCATCTTTTGCAGGCATTGAGCTTGGGGCAATAAATCCATAAACAGCGCCGAGCAAACCCACTTCTGGTTCTTTGCCTTTGCTGTCTTCTACCTGTACTTCATAACGGCCACGGAGATAAACGCCGCTGTTGCTTTCTTTAGGATAACGAAATTCAATATGTAGTTTAAAATCGGAGAACATCTGGTCCGTAACCAGGTTCGCTCCCGAATGCGGGCTGCGCAGGATACCGCTCGCTACCACCCACTGGTTTTCGCCAAGCGCGTGCCAACCCTTTAAATCCTTACCATTAAATAAGGTAACAGGCGCACCCCAAACCGGTTTTGCTGTACGTTTTAATAATGGTGCCCGATGTGCATCCCAGGTAAAACCAGTACCGTCACTTGCAACACCGGTTCCGCTTAAACTGTCCCCCTGCAAAGTCCCTTCAATAGACATATTATTATCCGTATTCTCCCATTGCGGAGGAATAGAAAAACTCATCTTATTGTCAGCAAAATTTACTTTTGAAATAGGCCGGGCACTTCCTCCCGCGCCCACATATCTTCCTACCAGGGTACGCAAGCCTGAGTGAAGCACTTCGAGCCACGAAGGAAGATCCTTTCCTTTAATGTGCATTGTCATATCCCACCTGCCTTCCAGTGGAGAATGTTGTTGCGCGAACAATGCAATATTATTGCCGAGTAATAATATTGCAACTATCATCAATATTTTAGGGTTTGATTTATTCATAATAAAAGTTTTCTGAAAATAAAGGCATGAATGTACAAAAGAAAATTTTATACAACAGCAATAATATACCGGCCTATCTGACCTTTACGCCGTCTGTCAGGTTTTTCCTGTAGCTGTATTTTATTTTGTTCCTTCGTATCGAACAAATTATTAACTTTATAGGAAACGATTGTTATGCTGTCAACACCTTCAATAATGGGGCTACATCTTCATTACAGGCTTTGGATATCGGAATTAAACCAGGATATCACTGTTCTTCGCATTTTTAACGATTACCTTCAGGAGATAAAGAACAGGAAGGTTGAACCAGAAATACAAAACCGGGTTAACAGATTCAAAATGCAGTTCTCCGATTTAAGAAACGAAATAGATGAACTCCGGCACCAGATGCACCTGAACAAAATGAAACTTGCTGCGGAATCAAGAGAAGGCTTAAAAATCAGCATGGAAGAAATGGAATCCGACAACCATAATGATGTAGAAAACCGCTACAATACTTTCCGTAAATCTTTCGACCGGATGAAAAATGATTTTATCCATTTCGAAAGCCAAAGCCTGTAGAATCAGCTCCCATCATTAATCAAATAAGTGCATTTCCACACAAACTGATTTCAGTTTTTCATGTAACTTCAGCAGCTAAAATTTTCATTTACCAAAATTATCAAAATGAGAAAGCTGCTTATTGCATGTCCTTTTGCTGCAATTATTTTATTCAGTTGCTCCACTTCGCAAAACAAAGAAGAAAAAAAAGACAGGTTATCCAAAGCTTCGAGGGAAAATAAAAATGGGTGGATTTATGTACATCTTGAGGGATCGCCTTCCGATATCGGTTACCAGCATGGTTATTTATTGGCTAACGATATTGACACCAATATCCAATCACTCTCCTATTTTCTTGATCACGAAACGCACAGGAACTGGCAGTTTTACCGCAATGCGGCGAAAAGTTTTTTATGGGATAAGCTTGACCGTGAATACAAAGATGAGATCAACGGGATAGTAGAAGGGCTACAGGCAAAGAATATAAAATACGACAGTCTGGATATTACTGCATTGAATGCCCAGGAAGAGCTGGCTTACTACTATGTTCCTGCATTAGACAATCTTGCCAAACCGGGAAGCGGCATGAACAAGGCTCCGGGTAATTGCAGCGCATTTATTGCAACAGGCAGCTATACCAAAGACGGCAAAATTGTAATGGGGCATAATAACTGGACCTATTATATCGTAGGGCAGCATTGGAATGTAATTGCAGATATTGTTCCTGAAAAAGGCCATCGGATCATGATGGATTGCATGCCCGGCTACATTCACAGCGGAGATGATTTTGCTATTTCCGATACCGGCATACTCATTACAGAAACCACCATCACCCAATTTTATCTTTTTGATTCCACCGGCATACCTGAGTTCATGCGTGCACGCAAGGCGTCACAATATGCCAATAATATTGACGACGTGATCAAAATTTTCACTACGGGTAACAATGGCGGTTATGCCAACGACTGGCTGATCGGCGATACCAAAACAAATGAAGTGGCAAAACTTGAATTAGGCCTGAAAGATTACCGTATCTGGAGAAGTAAAGATACAGCGATGATCGGTTCGAATTTTCCGAGTGACCCCAAGCTGATAAAAGAAGAAACAACGTTTAACGTGAATGATGCTACCACCTCGCCCAATGCCAGAAAAAAACGCATGGAACAATTGGTGGAAATTGACCTGAAAGGGAAAATGGATGCAGAAACAGGAAAAAAAGTGGAAGAGGACCATGTTGATGCTCTGCAAAATAAAAATGCCAATAACCGCTGCGTGGTATGCGGGCATATTGATGAAGATCCTAAAGGTTGTGCCGAATGGGACCTGAAGCCCTATTATCCAATGGGGGCCGTGCAGGGAAAAGTAACTACTGCTGACCTTGCAGCGAATATGCAGTTATGGGCGAGAAAAGGGCATCCTTGTGGCCAGGACTTTATAGGCGAAAAATTCTATAAGGCACACCCGGAATATTCCTGGATGTCAAAATATCTCAACAATATGGTTGCTTATCCATGGACGTTATTTTCTGCAAAAAAATAGCAGCAACATGTTTGAACTATACCCCTGTATTTGCCTGAAAACATTTTCAGGCAAATACAAATTTTTTCTGGATAAGATAATTATAACTTAGCCCAATGATAACAGAAGTAATTATTTTGGAAAGAATAAAGCCCGGATGAAAATAATGCATAAAAAAATATACCCCCGCTGCCTGTAGTAAAATATTCCCTGACCAGAACAACACATACTTCACTATTTGCAGGTATACATTTACGTTAGTTGCTTTAAAAACCCAGTTCCTCGACAAAATAAACTGAACTACCGACCCGATGATATTACCGCCCGCATTTCCCTGAATATACCAGCAATGGAATACATGGACGAAGATAATTGACACCAGGAAATCCGCTATCGAACCGATGATGGCTGCAGCCTGGGCTCTTACATAAGTAAACATGATTTTAAAATTAATCATTCGGTATTACTAACCGGATTTTGCTCCATTAGCTTTATGTTATCTTATTTTGGAAGGGAAGGGCGTATTATGTCAGTAACACGACATATTTTTTACACCCATCAGTTTAATTTTAGTAACACCAATACATTCTACAATCCCTGTAATGACATGATATTACTCGAAAAAAAATCTTTTATGTGGCTTATTTTTCTTTCGGCCATGCCCTTGGTTACCGGTTTTCAAAAAACATCAACAAATCGCAGCTTGCCGGGGTTTGCGGTGGTTGAGTTATTTACTTCCGAAGGATGCAGCAGTTGCCCCCCTGCAGATGAAGCGGTAAAGGACATAGCCGGAAAGTATAAACTCAATGTTTTTGTATTAGGGTTCCACGTTGATTATTGGAATTACCTCGGATGGAAAGACCCGTTCAGCAAACCTGATTACTCCGAAAGACAAAAGCAATATGCCCTGATATTTTCCCTGAATACGATTTATACCCCGCAGATTATTGTAAACGGCAAAACTGAATTTGTTGGTTCCGATAAAAACAAACTCGAAGAAACAGTTACCAGGGAATTAAAGATGGTTGTTGGCTCACCCATTCAACTATATGCGAAAGAAGAAAGAGATAATGAAATAGAAGTAAAATATAATACTGAAAAAACACAAGGTGATATTATAAACATTGCCCTAGTTCAAGTACAGGCAGAAAATAATATTTCAGAAGGAGAAAATGAAGGAAAAGTTTTACATCATATTAATGCAGTGAGGGACTTCAAAATAGGTGAGCTTAACGGCTCAGGCCCTGTATTATTACATTTTCCCGCAGGTTTGTCAAAAAAGGATTGTAAGATTATTGCTTTTCTACAAGACAAAAAAACAATGCGTATATTATCTGCCGCTTCAGCTGATATTTATTAGCGTTCGCTAACGTGTAGGCCTACCCGTTTAGTGAACTTACCATAATTGACCGTAATAATACGAATCATAAAAATTAATGGATAAAATATCATAATGGTATGTTCTTTGCGTTTATAAAAATGTGAACCCATCTACTTTTTCAATACCCTTTGAGTTTAACGGCAAACAATATGTTTGTGAGATAAACCCAATCAAAAAGCACAGTTCCACCCCAAGAACTTTTCAAATCACGTTGAATGATGTTTATTTTGGAATTATCACTTTTACCGGCAAAGCATGGGAAAGCGATACTCGTAAAAACAGCCTGGTTGAAAAAATAGGCAGCCTCATACACGAATTCCTGCCTATACAACCAGATTAATTATCCATTTCCCGGATAAAATTATCTGCAAAGATTGAACGAACATTTAAATTGCATATGCATTTAAACATATAACCTATGCATTGGCTTTTTCTGATTCTATCCGCCATGTGCGATGCCGTTTATAATGTTTTTTTAAAACGCACCAACAGTTTTTATGATTGGGGGAACCTTCTTTTTACAGCCTTATTCCTGGCGGGCAGTGTAATCGGGTTTAAAAAAGGAATCAACGGTATTCAGCTGGGCATTGCCATGGCCGTGTGGTCCGGTGTTGCAATTATTGGTACTGTTCTGCTTGATATAGTTATTTATAAAGCAAAAATCGATTTTAAAATCGGTTTTTTCATGCTGCTCTGCGTCATCTCAATCATCGGGTTGAATTATTATTCGCATAAATAATAACTACCACGTTGATGCATATCCCAAAACAGCTATTATATCCGCCTGAAACTGCAGAATAAAAAATGCTGAATGGTATTAAAAGGTGTTTTATGATCTTGTGTGATGCAATTAATTTTTTCAAAACCGTTTTGTAATTTCCCTGATAAAGTTTCTTCACTGTATTGCATAACATCCAGGCCACTGCATTTTTTGGGGCCTTTCTCACTGAATACGCCTATAATAACTGTTCCCCCTGTTTTAACCGCTTTTCTGGCAATCGACAGATATTTCCGGATTTGAGATGCTGTAGTTAGAAAATGAAATGCTGCACGGTCATGCCAGATATCATAAACAGCAGCCGGTTCAAATTCAGTAATATCACTAACCACCCATGTAACCTTTTCTGATTTAATCCCCAGTCTTTTTTGAGCCCTTTTCAAAGCCTCTTCACTGATATCAAGCACGGTAATATCTTCAAACTTTTCATCAATTAAAAAATCAACCAATTTACTGTCGCCACCGCCAATATCAATAATCTTTGCTTTTTTATCAGGATGAGCAGCATGAACAAAATCCAGCGAAATCTGTGGCATATCCTGTGTCCAGCTCATTTCACTCGACTGTTTGCTGCTGTATATTTTTTCCCAATGAAATTTTGACTGTTCCATATTTATAAATCAAAATTATGAATTGCCTGTAAAAAATGCCTGCTTCATCATAACCTGATAAAAAATTCTTGGGATGAATATCTGGGCTTTTGAAAGAAAGGTAAAATATTTTTGCCCAGCATTCAGTTGCTATCAGTTTGTTATACGTCCGATTTCCGCTAACAGCAACCTAATGCAGAAAAAAAGTAACCAATTTGCAGATTATTCAGATTAATTAATTTCTTTTGCTCAAATCTTTTCATAAAACTGAACTGCCTGAACAAGGATGACGATAAACCCGCTCAAGAAAAACAAAAAACTGCATGTGCTGACACTGGCTGCAGTTATTTTTTTTACCGTATCAGGCGGGCCATTCGGACTGGAACCTTTGCTGGGATATGCCGGTGAACATGGTATTTTCCTGTTGCTTATCATTACCCCTTTATTGTGGGATATACCGGCCATACTTACCATACTTGAATTGAACAGTATGATGCCGGTAACCGGGGGCTATTATCAATGGGTGAAGAGGGCATTAGGCCCGCGCTGGGGGTTTTATGAAGGATGGTGGACGTGGCTTTATACATTTGTTGACCTGGCCATATACCCTGTTTTATTTGTCGGATATCTTTCTTTCTTCTTTCCGCAACTGGGCGACCTTCGCATTCCCGTATGCCTTGCAATTGTATGGTCGGGCGCAATACTAAACATACTGGGTATTTCACCGGTCGGAAAAACAACCATGCTGTTAAGTATATTCGTGATAATACCTTTCATCATTGCTTTTGTGCTCGCATTACAGAACCCGGCACACTTTACTTTTCCTGCACCATCTCTTAAAAATATTTCTTTTCCTGCGATGGGCATGGCATTATATACGGTAATGTGGAATTTTTTTGGGTGGGACAATGCCACCACTTACGCGGAAGAAGTGGACAAGCCGGTACGAAGTTACTTAAGATCAACGATGATTGCCTTTATTGCAGTAATGTGCATCTATGTTATCGTAGTATATACAACGCTTCGTTTTCATATTGATGCCGGCGAATTGAATAAAGACGGATTCCCTGCATTGGGTGTACTCGCGGGGGGCAAATGGCTGGGCAGCAGTATTGCCGTCGGCGGAATGGCGGGCGCATTAGGGCTCTTCTCTTCCGTATTGTTGTCTATTTCACGTGTACCTGAAGTAATGGCGCAGGATGGTTTTCTGCCCCGTAAATTGCAGGCATTGCACCCAAAATACAACACCCCTCATGTATCCATTATTGTTTGTGCGGCAGTCATCAGTTTTATGATACTTTGGTCTTTTGAAGAATTAATCATTATTGATGTTACATTATACGGCACCTCTCTTTTTCTTGAATTTGTAACATTAGTCGTGTTACGGATTAAAGCACCTCATGAGCAAAGGCCCTTTCGTGTTCCGCTACCGATATGGGGGTTGATGATTTTATATATTCTGCCGGTAGCCGTTTATGCTATTGCCCTTTCCGGGGCTTTATTATCTGAAGAACAGAAATTTTTGCCTGCAGTATTTGCCATCGGGGCATTGCTTAGTGCAGAGCTGGCATGGCAGGTGATGAAATGGAGAAAGAAAATTGTATAGGCAATAATTTTCAACAAAGCAACGCTATCCGGAACATAAAAATACATACTAAAATATCATTTTCTTTGTTTCAAACACATTGGCAATCCATAGCCTGCTTCACCAGTGAGTAATAATTTGTATATTCAGATCGTTATAAAGCAATCATTCAACACTTAAATATGAAAATGCAAAAATCAGCAACATCCATTTTATTATTTTCCCTTCTTTTTATATTTTCCTGCAACAAAACAAACAACCCCAATTCGAATAATCTGAATAAAGTGAAGCTGTACATTGAAGATGCTACACAAACCGCTTATAATGAAATTGATACTTTTACCCTTTCATATGATAACCAGGACCGTATTATAAGTTTAGAAAGCCCGATAATAAAACAAACATATACTTATGGTTCAGGCAATAGCTTTTCCATGGACCTCTATACTTATGGCGCCTGGAGCATACATGAAATTTTTTATCTCAACGGTTCGGCAATTGTCGACAGCACACTCCAATACAACAACACCAGCGACACCAGCAGCGAAGGTTATTTATTCAGCGGCACAACACTTCTTCAAAAGAAAGAATACATCTATTCCTCTTCAGCCGTACAAATCGATACACAAGATGATTATACTTACGACAATAATGGAAACATGACTAAAGATGTTCAGTCAGATGGCAATGGAAATGTCGGTACTGTTATTACTTATACTTATACCGACAAGCCGCTTAACCCCCTGGTAACACCAAAATATTTTACGCTGCAATCTAAAAACCTGCCTGCAACACAAACGCAGGTTGATGGCTATGGCAACCCACTGCTCACGATTACCTACTCCTATAATTTTGACAACCAGGGCAGGTTAATCAAAGACACGGAGACCTATGATAATGGTGATGTAGTGGTAAAATCTTACGTATATTATTAACAAGCGGAAGAGCTGAACTAAATACAGGTTCTTTATTATTCTAAATCTTGTACACAATTATTATGGCAGAATTGCTTTGCTATTGATTACAAACAGGCATTGTAACCGGAATTAATTTGCAGAACGTTGTTGAATGCTTTTGTTTTATCATTAGCGCAGTACGATTCTTCTTTTACATACTCTTTTACAGTTTAAATATTCCATTTCGGGCCTGTATTATTCCCTTTATCGGAAAGAAAAGCAGCCAAGAAACAAACAAGTCACTGATATTCAATTTTTATTTTTTTGGCAAGTAATTGGCAATTATAATTAATGAAACCAACCTATATAAAACCAATAAGAATCCAACACTAGCGAAAAAACCGGTTTCAAAATCCTTCGAAATATCCAGTCAAAATCCAATATCTGCTGAACCTTTACGATCCGATCCTGGAAAACATTATCCAATCCGGCAAAACCATTTATTTAACCAAAAGTAAAAAATGCAAGAGCAGATGTGCGACAGTTTATTTTATTTATCGTAATGATAAGTTTATGGAATTTAATTTCCAATAAATACATTTGCTCTTCAGAAGTGATAAAACTTATTAATTCTGCTGAAACGACAACAGAAAACCGTAATGGACAATTAAGTTATTTTAATCTTTCCAACACGCCTTTATTTTTAACGATGCTTTTATAGTCCCACTGAATTTTTTTTGACTTTTGAAGCATTGCTTTAAACTTTTCACATCAATTTCTTTGACATCGTTAAACCGGCATCTGCAGCTTTAAATTTACCCTCCTTCTGCAACGCTGGCTTTTCAGACGTTTGGCCGCTCCAAAACAATAATCTTATGCAAGTCTTTAGTTTGCTGTAACCAACAACAGGGTTGCCTTTCAAAAACCAAACTGGATGTCCATGCCATATTTTATTTTCAGCTTCAGGCAGGTTACGGCTTATTTCTTCAGCTAGCAGTTCACAAATTTCAGTATCAGCCCCTGATAACAATTCATTATAAGCCGGAATTCCTTGGTAACAGAAAATTTTTTTTCAGATACTTTTGCATAAAATTTAGTTTTAGCTTATACCTGGTTTTTTGTCCAATCCATTTCGTATCTGTCAGAAGCAAACACTGATTATATTTACCAACAATGATTGACATTAGCCTGGCTGCGACAGATGAATATATAATCATCATAAAATAAAAACTACCGTTTCACAATAAACAAGCTTCAATCAGTTTTCAAAGAGAGCCTAAAGTTGTTTTGATGTCCACTAATGATTTCACATATAACTCACGTTTATTCGCTAAATAAAATGTACATGCATTATCTGCCCAGCAGATGTACTTCCACCAAATCACCTTTTTTTAAATCGGTCTGATCTTCATCAAAAACAATGAGTCCATCTGCCAGTGCAAATGAAGACAATCGGTATGACTCCTGTGCACCCAGCGGCAACACTTTACCTTCAATAATTTTCGCTTTCAGAAAATGAGTGAGCCCTGCTTTTTTATTAATATTTTCAGCTAATGGCAAATGAAGAATATCATTTACTTTCTTTTTTGCGCAAACAGCATCCAATGCGGGAACAACATATTCGTAAAAACAGGTAAGTACGGAAGAAGGATTTCCCGGCAGCCCGAAAACCAGCTTGCTATCTTTTTTACCAAAATATAAAGGCTTGCCCGGTTTTTGTTTAATCCTGTGAAACTTTTGCTGAATTCCACATGCATTACAAGCCTGAACAACAAAATCATAATCACCCACACTTACCCCTCCCGTTAATAAAATAACATCAGATGCATTTAGTGATGATTGCAAAACATTTTGCAGAAGTTGCAGATCATCATCCACTATTGCTTTTTTCATCACGCCAATATGCTGCTGCTGCAAGGCTGCTTCCAGCATAATGCTATTGGACTCATAAACCTGTCCGTATTGTAATGTTTTACCTAACAACTGCAACTCTTTTCCTGTGGCAATAATATGCACAACCGGTTTGGGATATATCAACACTTCAGTGATGCCGATACTTGCTAAAAAACCAACTGCAGCCGGAGACAAATAAGAATCTTTTGCAATTGCAAGTTCATTTTGTTTTATATCTCCGCCTTTCGGCCTCACATTGGTTCCTTTTGCCAATGTGTGGTCATTAATTAACAGGCGATTATGGATTATGCTGGCTTTTTCCTGCATTACTACGGTATCAGCATTATCAGGCACAGGCGCCCCTGTAAAAATCCTGGCTGCCTGCTGCGGCTGCAACTGCCATTTCTGTCCATTACCTGCCTGCACCTCTCTGTCAACTTGCAATTCTTTATTTGATGCATAATCTTCAAACCGGAAAGCATAACCATCCATCGACGATTGAGGATAAGCCGGAATATCAACCGGGGAAAAAACATCTTCTGCAAGAATACAGTTTACCGCACTACCCAGGCTAATCTTCACAGGTAGCAATGGCTTTACATGGGTTTCAATAATATTTTTTGCTTCGCGAACTGAAATCATCTTGACTAATTAATAGTAGTCGGAAAAATTAATATCATTATATATTCAGGGCTTATCAATCAACACTACACGTCAGCCTCCGATATCTATCATGCTCCTGTTATGTATAATTGAGTTATCAAGAAAAGATAGATTAGTCGACAACTGCCCACCTGTTGCCTCTGCTTTTTCAAAAACAGACTGATTGATTAAGGGCATAATATCTTCACCCATCCTGAAGGGTGTAAGCAAATCAATTTCCTTTGATGAAAAAAGACAGTTGCGCATTTTTCCATCAGCAGTTAAACGTAGCCGGTTACACCCTGAACAGAAGGGGGCAGTCATAGTACTAATAACTGCAAAACTGCCGCGATAACCGGGTACCATATATTTTTTAGCCGTATCATGTACATCATCCTTTAGCTTTATAAATGAATACTCACTTTCAATAATATCCAGCATCTCCTGCCAGCCAAGCACTTTGTTACTCGACCATTTATTACCATTGAAAGGCATGAATTCAATAAACCGCACATGCACAGGCATATCTTTTGTAAGGGCAACAAAATGTTTAATCTCATTTTCGTTCAACCCTTTCATCACCACCATATTTATTTTAATATGAAAATTTTCATTGGCGAGATGTAAAATATTCTGCCATACTTTTCCAAAATCGTTGCGGCCGGTAATCAGTTCGAATTTATTTTCGTCCAAAGTATCCAGGCTGATGTTAAGAGAGCGTATCCCGGCTTGTTGCAGTAAATCAGCGAATTCATGGAGACGGATGCCGTTAGTAGTCAATGTCAATTCAACAGGTAATCCCGATAGTACAATGATGATTTTATCAATATCTTTTCGCACAAGCGGTTCTCCGCCTGTAAGCCTTATTTTATTAACTCCTGCCTGGCAAAATATACCCGCGATCGCTTCTATTTCATCCACAGTCATCCACCTTTTGTCTACAAACAAATGTTCATCTGCATCAGGCATACAATAAAAACATTTAAGGTTGCAATTATTGGTAAGCGATATCCGGAGATAATTATGCCTTCTGCCAAATGAATCCGTAAGTTGCGTTTGCACCATTCCGTAAAGTTAAGCTATTAGATATGCAAGATCGGATTTTGATAATGGTTAGTTTAGAATTCAGATGCCCGGTTGCCGCATTTGGTTACTGAACAACAGCAATATTTAGTATCTGACTTCGGCGATTGCTTTTACTGCCGTACTACAGGTAAAATTTCGGGTTATAACAATTTTTAATTTATAAAATGGCTACTTATTTTAAATTATTTGCTTTTACGTTGGATACTAAAGTTACCATTGAATAGTATGAATAGGCTTAATTTCATTTTTTAAACCAACAGGCTTAACTTGAATTAATGAAAATCAGATTCCTGGCAAAAAAATATGGGCTGAATGTTTTATTCATCAGTATTCTGTTATTATTGCTGCTTAACCCAAATGCAAAAGCATGGTTTTTGAATAAGCTGCTATATACCGGAGTATTTAATATAAGCACCAAAAAAAATAAAGATACAGGCAAGCTTGCCCCTAATCTTATTTTTCAGAGCCAGGCAGGTGTGAGCTTGTTCACAGAGCAACTGAAAGGGAAAATTTTGTTTATTAATTTCTGGGCAACCTGGTGCCCGCCGTGCATGGCAGAAATGCCGACAATTAATGCCCTTCATGAAAAACTGAAAAATGATACAAACGTCATCTTTGTAATGGCAGATGTTGACCATCATCTTTTGAAATCATCCGAATTTATGAAGAACAGGGATTATGATTTGCCTGTTTATGTTATTGAAGGCAACATACCCCCGGAAATCATGAACGGCAGTATCCCCACAACTATTATCATCAATCGCAAAGGTGAGCTGGTCAAAAAAATCGAAGGCCTTTCAAATTACAGCAGCGATTCTATGCTTGAATATTTGAAATCTCAGTAAAACAAAAATCTCTCCTGGTATTATATCATTCTGAATTGAAATTACCCTGACTGATTGCAGTTGGCTGGCGACCAGTTACAGAGTTGCTAATGACTACCCGGTTCACTGCTTTACCTGGCACCTGACCGGTAAATTTAAAAACAATATGCTATGAAGGTTTTATTCCGATCGGCAATTAATTGTAATTTCATTGCATGAGTTTTATTGAAGAACAGCGGGCATTGAGGCCTGATGAGAATAATAAACCTTCCAAAAAAAAGCCCATATTCCCGGTGCATGACAATCTCCGGGCATATTTAAAAAAGCATGGCCGTGAAGTAAAGCTGCCCGTGGCATACAGGGATCTGATTCATTTCATCTCGTCGGTGCCATTACTGGATAAAAACGGCAAGAGTACTTTATGGGAAACCGTAGTTTACGACATGCGTCATTGGGATTTTATACGTGAAGGCCTGATAAAGATTTACGCCATTTTAAAAACAGAGGGCGATCTCACTTTCACCAAGCATCTCGATGTAGCGAGAATTGATTTCTGCAGTTTTGCCAATTCAAATCCTTTCCGCATTCGGATTGTAAACAAGTATAATGATAATTATGACCATTACTACATCAAGCTGGCCGATGCTTCGCGCATTTATGGATTGGAGCTTGAGCATTTGTTATCACCCAACAGGATCACCTATCTTACTCATAATAATACACTGGTAGAAGAGCATATTCCCGGCATTCCCGGTGATGCGTTCATCCAACATTATCTCAATGATGACATTAATAAAATCAGGCTGGCAAAAGAATTTGTAAAATTTAATGAACGATGTTTTGTGCGGCTGCTCGGCGATATGCGCTCTTATAATTTTGTTGTGGATATTACTCCTGATATTGAAGATTTTCAATACCGCATACGGGCTATTGATTTTGACCAGCAGTCGTACGAAGGCAGAAAAAGTTTATACATGCCTCAATTTTTCAAAGAAAATTTTGCCTTTGTTGAATTGTGTATGCAGCACCTGAATAAAGATTCTATTGAACAATACCAGACAGAAGAAAGAACAATGATGGCCTTCCGCGTAGCATCGTCAAGGTTCCGGCTGATGGAATTGCTCAACATTATGGCCAAAGACAAGATCAGCAACCCGGAAAAACTGAACCAGTTGAAGACTGAACTGAGCGAATATTTTCATGCTCCCATTTTTTTGAAATGCAAATCCATGGGCCAGTTGGTAAAAAGACAGCTAAAACAAACCCTGCAGAAAAATTTAGCCCTGATACAAAAGCATATCGGGAAGTTTGAGGATTAAGAAATGGTTTAGGCACGGAAAAAGTTTATGATAGGCAGATGCCGGATAATAATAGCATAAACGGATTACTAAACCCGCATAGGAGGTATCTCTGAAATTGCAAAAGATATTGTTACTGACCATGAAACCAAAGCTGAATAAAATTGTTTCAGCGCAAAAGTGCGACCCCAACGATGACAATCAGAATTCCTGCAGTTTGCAGCATAATCAAAAAATTTAGTAGTTTCGTCCGCTTTTTCATGAAATGTTAATGACCTGCCTGCCATTGATAAATTCAAACTAACTGTATATTTACAACCTAAAAACAAAGTATCAACAACATGAAAAAATACAGAGCCGGAGTATTGTTCGGCGAAGAACTGGAAGCATTGTACAACGATGCCAAAGACAATGAGTTTGCTCTGCCCGCAGTAAACTGCATCGGCAACAACAGCATTAATGCAGTGCTGGAAACTGCTGCCAAAGTAAACTCGCCGGTAATCATTCAGTTCTCCAATGGCGGCGCACAATTTATTGCCGGCAAAGGAATGCCCAACGATAAATTGCAGGCCAACATTTCAGGAGGTGTTTCAGGAGCTTTACACGTTCACAATGTGGCGAAGCACTATGGTGTGGCGGTGGTATTACATACCGATCATGCTGCAAAAAAATGGCTTCCCTGGATAAGCGGGTTAATTGATGCCGGAGAACAATTTCACAAAGAAAAAGGCCAGCCATTATATAGCTCACACATGCTCGACCTTTCGGAAGAACCCATTGAGGAAAATATCCATATCTCTGTCGAGTTCTTTAAACGCATGGCACCATTAGGTATGGCTATTGAAATTGAACTGGGTGTTACCGGCGGAGAAGAAGACGGCGTAGACAATAGTGGGGTAGAAAATGAAAAATTATATACACAACCTCAGCATGTGGCTTTTGCCTACGAACAGTTAAGCAAGGTTGGAAAACTGTTTAGTGTGGCCGCAGCATTTGGGAATGTGCATGGAGTGTACAGCCCAGGCAATGTGGAATTGAGGCCGGTCATTCTGCATAACAGCCAGGTGTATATTGAGAAAGAGCTGAAAACAAAATCAAAACCTGTATATTTTGTATTTCATGGCGGAAGCGGCTCCCCGCAACACCAGATACGCGAAGCCATCAGTTACGGGGCTATTAAAATGAATATTGATACAGATATGCAGTGGGCTTTCTGGGAAGGTGTGCTGAATTATTATACCAAGAACGAAGCTTATTTACACGGCCAGCTTGGAAACCCGGAAGGACCGGACAGGCCGAATAAAAAATATTATGACCCGCGTGCATGGTTGCGCAAAGGTGAAGAAAGCTTCATTAAGCGCCTCGAAGTCGCATTCGAAGATCTGAATTGTATTAACAGGAATGCATAACCGAACAATAGGCGGCCCGCTGGCAGCAGAAAAAAAATTACGGCACAATAAAAAACCGTTTCTTCATGAAACGGTTTTTTTATCAGATGGCCACAACAAAACCGGCAGGGGGGGCATATTATTAAAGGAATGATCTGATCTCTTACTATTTTTTAATTTAGATTTCAAAATCAAAACATGATTTTCTCCGAAAGTGCATATAACCAGATTGCGGGGCGAAAAACACAACGGATAGAAGCAATAACTGATGGCATTTTTGCAGTTGCACTTACGCTGCTTGTACTTGATATTAAAGTGCCTGTGAGTGAAGGGATAAAAACAGAAAAGCAATTATTTGATGCTTTTTGTGAACTTACACCAAAATTTCTGACATATTTTTTAAGCTTCATGACGCTCGGGATTTTCTGGACAGGTCATTCTGCGCAATTCACGTATATTGAGAAAAGTGACCGGCATTTAAACTGGCTGTCGCTTTTCTTTTTATTATTTGTTTCCACCATTCCTTTTACTACTTCTTTTCTCGGGGAGCATATTCATTTTAAGGTAGCAATAGCCGTGTACTGGCTGAATATTTTTTTACTGGGCCTGGCTTTGTATATTCACTGGGCCTACGCCGACAAAAACGGGTTCACCCGTTTCAGTAACCATTCGGAAAAAATTGCCGTAAATAAAGCGGTAAGAAACAGGATTATCATTGCACAAACACTCTATGCATGTGCAGCATTACTCTGTTTTATAAATAATTATCTGAGCATTTTTACAACCATACTGATTCAACTGAATTATGCGCTGGCTCTGTTCTCTAAGTGGAGGAAGAAAGTTTGATTTGCTGAAAAAACAGATTCCCGGCTTATCAGCATTCAACGTATAACCTGCTTTCGTGCCCTGATCTTCACTTCCACTTTCGTACCGTCAGGTTTGCCGTAATTATCGTACAGATCGGTTACAGAGACATCATATTTTTCCGGCCAGTGTTTAGTCAAAACACTTATTTCCTCATCAGCTACATCAATACCTGTATTTTCTTCATTTGCACCACGGTTTAATGTACCGTTTAGTTTTTTTCTGCCAATGCCATTGTCTTTGATGGTATAAACAACATATCCTTCCTCAAATTTTGCTTTTATGGAAAGCTCAAGGTCTTCTTTATCGCAGGGAGCAATGCTGTTCACAATAGCATTTTCTATATAAGGCTGAACCAGAAACGGCGGCACGTCAAAATCTTCGCTTAATAATTTCTTGTCGAAACTGATATTGTACGAAAATTTATTCCTGTACCGAAGCTGTTGCAGTTCCATATACAATTCAAGCGCTGCTTTATTTTTTGAAACCGGAATCACCCGCTTATTACTATTATCAAGCATTATGTTTATCAAAGAAGCCAATTTATTAAAATATGCCCCTGCAATTTGCCGGTCGTTCTGGATTAAAAAATTCTCAATGCTGTTAAAATTATTAAAGATAAAATGCGGGTTCATCTGGGCCTTCAAGGCCTGCATCTGTGTTTCGGCAACCTTTTGTTTAAACGCCGCTTCTTCCCGTTTCTTTTTAAACTGAACAGATCGGTTGATGAAAAATATGATAATGAGTATGAACAGGAAAGAAACCAGAGTGAGGATTAATAAGATATTTTTTATCTCAATTTCTTCCTTCTGCAGCTTCGCCAGTTCTTTTAGATTACTGTTTTCCATCTCTTTCCGGCTCAGCATCCATTCCGCTTCTTTAACAATTACATTGCGCTTGTTATTTTCAGAAAACAACGAATCTGCGGCAGTCCTGTAAATACGGTAATAAAGCAATGAAGAATCTTTGTTTCTTTTTGCATCATAGGCAGATGACAATTCCTGTGCGGCATTTGATATACCTTCAAGATAAGACGTCTGTTTTGCGATTTGCAATGCAGTATCAAGCAGTTTAATTTTTTTATCAGCGCCAATATTTTTCAGGTACCTCGCTTCTGCAAGATATGCCTGAAATTCATTGCGCAGGTCGCCTTCTTCTTTAGCCGACTGCATTGCCTTTGTAAAATAAAACAAAGCAGAATCAAGCTTATTGCTTATAGCATCCAGCTTTCCAAAACCAAGATAATATTGGGACAGGATATAATTTTCATCGCTCCTTAATGCAAAAGGCAAGCCCTGCACCAGGTAATCAAGTGATTCATTATACAATCTTTCCTGCAATGCACATTCATGCAGCAGTTCGTAATTAATGGCAACTCCACGAAAAGCGCCCAATGGTTTATTTATAGCAATAGCCTGTTTTGCATATTGCCTGCACTTATCATAATCACGAAGTATCTTAAAATTTTCGCCGATATTATTATACGAAACTGCTTTGAGGCGAAGCGCATGACAGGAGTCTGCCATATCTATAGCCTTGAAATATGCAACGTTACTGGCACTGAAATTTCCTGCATTATATAATAACAATCCAAGGTTGATCTGCGCAAGTGATTTGCCGTATAAAAAATTCATACTGTCACTCAGGTAAGCCACTTTTTCATAATAAGCAAAAGATTTTTTCACATCCGATTCACTCAGCCTGTAGCTGACACGATGTAGCGTTTGAATATATTGTGAATCTATTTTTGGATGTACATTCAGCCATGATAAAAGGCTATCCACATAACTATCCTGCGCCTTGCCGCTGATGGATGAAAGGCAAATAATAAAAAGTAAATAAAACCTTTGGGGTTTAATCAGTCTGTTCACAAATATCAGGTTTGGCTAATTAATTCTTGTTATCGGTCAGTTATGCTTTGTCAATAATCGTTTTAACAGGCAAGAAGCGAAAATCTTTAAAGATCAACGCTATAAAATTAAACCAATTCGTGCAGAAATCAAGCAGAACAAAAAAAAATAAAATGAAAAAAGCTTTTTCTGAATTTTTAAATTATTGACCCGGTTAATATATCCTGTTCAGCTTTTATTAGCCGGAGATGTCGCTTTCTTCTTCCTCAGCTGCATCACCTTTGTCAGCATATTCATCCGCAGCTATTGCAAAATCGGCAAACCATCCTTTTGCTTCTATCAAATTTGCCGGGCTGCCTTTTTCGATTACTTCGCCGTCAGAAAGCACAACAACAAAATCTGCATCCCGCACCATTGAATAACGGTGCGCTATTATGATCACGGTATTTTCCTTTCTTATTTCATCAATGGTTCTTTTAATCTCTGTTTCTGTGGCATAATCGAGATTGGCTGTTGCTTCGTCCAAAATCAGAATCCGTGGTTTGGCAACAAGCACACGCGCAATCTGTATCCTTTGGCGCTCGCCTACACTCAGGCCAATGCCGCTTTCTCCAACTTCAGTCATTAATCCCTCAGGTAATCGTTCCAGGGTCTTTTCCATACCCGCTGCAAGAGCAGCTTGCTTCACTTCTGAATCAGTGGAATCAGGACGTTTATAACGGATATTATCCGCAAGTGTTCCGCTGAATACCATGCCATCGGTAGCCACTGTACCCACCTGACTACGTACAGAAGCGGCGTCCAATGCAGCAATATCCTGTCCGTCTATCAGAATTTTTCCGGAAGCGGGTTTATATAATTTCAATAGCAGATCAACTGTTGTTGTTTTCCCGGCACCTGATGTACCTACCAATGCCGTTACTTTTCCAGGCTCGCACAAAAATGAAATTCCTTTCAATACCTCCTGGCCGGGGCTGTAGCTGAAATGAACACGTTCAAATTCTATTTTACCTTTAGTTATCTGCAGGCTGTCAGGGGATTTCTCTTCCGCCTGATAGTCCAGCAATTTAAAAGCACGTGCAATAGAAGCAATATTTTGCTGCAAAGAAACCCACAAGCTCGCAAGAGAATCAATCGGACTGTATAACCTGTCAAGATAAGCAACAAACATGACCACATCACCGGGAGTCAGTTTATTTTGCAGCGTAAGATAGCCGCCATAACCCAGCACCAGTGCGGTAGACAAATGAGTGAGCATGGTTTCCCAGAAAACATATTTGTTGGAAAGCCTAGAACGGTTCACATACTCCTCGTAGGCCTCACCTGAAATTTGTTGCAGGTTATTTACTTCCCTTTGTTCCGCTCCTGAAAGCTTAACCGTTTTAATACCTATCAGCGCATCTTGTATTCCTGTGGAAACATCTTCCCATTTTTCATAGTAACCCGAAAGGCCAGATTCCAGCTTATTTGCAGAACGCCATGCAATCAACAGATAAAAAGGTATAATGATGAGTGCTACAGCAGTCAGTGCAACGTTTTGTACAAACATGATAACAAGTATGCCAAGCAGGCTTATTATTTCAGGAAGTATCTGTTGTGAAAAGCCGTTGACAATAGCTGACACTTCTTCAGACTGGTCAATTTGTTTTGCAACTGCCGCACTCGAGCGTTTGCTAAAAAAACCAAGCGGCAGGCTCATCACATGTGCAAATGTGTTTTGAATAAATCGCTGCTCGATAAGACATGAAAGCCTTACATTATTATTTTCACTTATCCTCCAAATGACTGTGCCCGCCAGGTTGATAAGGAATAAAAACAAAACTGACCAGAGCAAAGTGCTGATTGCCTGTTCGGGCGTACGTGATGCCACATGAGTCTGTGTATGCGGTTCTTTCTTTTTTTTCCGGATTTTTTTATTTTGTCCGGGTTTTATTTTACTATTTTCATTTTTCTTTTCCACCGTATCCTTCTTCACAGCTACCCCTTTTTGATCCGGGGCAGTCAGCATCTCTTCTTCATCTGTTACAGCGCCCAGTTCCTTACGCACATCTTCTTTAGCCTGTTTCACAAACAAGCCGGCAACATCGTTAATCGCTTCCCGATAAATCAACGGCTCTATCAAAGTAGCGCCCGTACTCAACAAACTTAGCACTACCACCAGGAAGAACTTATTTTTATACGGAAGAACAAGCCTCAATATGCTTCCCCAAACAGTTGATTTTATATTTTTTTCAACAGTCATGCTTTATACCTTAAATGGAATTTAACCAGGGGGGCGAAATTAACGATAACTTTAATAATTAAACAATCATGTAAAAAACCAACTATTACAGCCTATTTGCCTAATAAATTTGTTTTATTAGGTGTCCTGATTTAATTTTGTCCATCATCTTAGTAGACTTTTATATATGACAGGATACTTTTTCCATACACATTATTGTTGCTGCCGCTGTTAGTGATAACATTGTTTCCTATCCTGATTAAATTATCTTCCTCAACATATCAAAATGGACAATACAACTGCAGAAAAAATATCCGATTTAACCTACAAAATAAGTAGACTAATGCTTCCGGAAGCACTGGAACGGCTAACACAGGAATTTTACGGCAGGGTTACTTTTTCTTCCAGTTTCAGCATCGAAGACCAGGTAATTACACATGCGATTTTATCAAATAATCTTCCTGTTTCCATTTTTACCCTTGACACTGGCAGGCTGTTTGCAGAAACATATTCTTTGTGGAATACTACCAATGAAAAATACAACAGCAGAATAAAGGCATATTACCCAAATCACACAGCACTGGAAGATTTCGCCAACGAAAAAGGGCCAAACTCATTTTACCAATCAATCGAGAACAGAAAACAATGTTGCTACATACGCAAAGTAGAACCATTAAAAAGGGCATTGGCAGGAAATGAAATCTGGGTTACAGGGTTAAGGGCGGAGCATTCACCCGAAAGAAAAAACCTTCAGCTGATAGAATGGGATGAAGGAAACAAGATCATCAAATTTAACCCGCTGCTTTTATGGACAACTGAAGAAGTACGAGAATACATGAACACACATGATGTTCCTTATAATAGTTTGCACGACCGTGGTTTTGTAAGCATTGGTTGTGCGCCGTGCACAAGAGCTATTAAACCCGGAGAAGACTTCCGTGCAGGAAGATGGTGGTGGGAAGATGCAAATAAGAAAGAGTGTGGGTTGCATACCACAAACTAAAAAACTGAAAATGACTCAAGAGCAAATGCATTGAGAAATTGAGTCATTGAAAAATTTCCAAATTGAACTATGAGCAATTATAAACAAGATTATCTCGACCAACTCGAATCTGAAGCAATTCATATTCTTCGCGAAGTAGCTGGCCAATTCGAAAGGCCTGCATTGTTATTCAGTGGTGGTAAGGATTCTATTACGTTAGTGTACCTGGCTTTAAAAGCTTTTCGTCCCGGAAAATTCCCTTTTCCATTAGTGCATGTTGATACAGGGCATAATTTTCCGGAAGCGCTTGACTTCAGGGATAAACTGGCAAATGAAATCGGCGAGAAACTAATTGTACGCAAAGTTGAAGATACGATCAGGGAGAAAAAATTAACTGAGCCAAAAGGAAAATTTGCAAGCAGAAATCAACTGCAAACTTTTACCTTATTAGATACCATTGAAGAATTTCAATTTGATTGCTGCATTGGTGGCGGGCGACGGGATGAAGAAAAAGCAAGGGCGAAAGAACGGATTTTTTCAGTGCGTGACGAATTTGGTCAGTGGGACCCGAAATTACAGAGGCCGGAATTGTGGAATATCTATAATGGTAAAATTCATAAAGGGGAAAATGTACGCGCATTTCCAATCAGCAACTGGACAGAGTTAGATGTATGGAATTATATAAGAAGAGAAAATATTGATTTGCCTTCCATTTATTTTTCGCATGAACGCGAAGTGATAGAACATGAAAACCAATTGGTAGCTGTTTCTTCTTTTATTCGTTTGGATGATACGGATGTTGTAGTGAAAAAAAATGTGCGCTACAGAACGGTTGGCGATATGACTTGTACTGCTGCTGTTGCATCATCGGCATCAACAATTGATGACATTATTAAAGAGATCACTGCCACAAAAACTAGCGAACGCGGTGAAACAAGAATTGATGATAAAGTTTCTGAAGCTGCGATGGAGGACAGGAAGAAAAACGGATATTTTTAATTAAGAATTAATAACCCTGCTGAAGACAGGCGCTAATGAATTTTTCGGATAGCTCCGGTATTGATGCCGGTGAAAAAATAAATGAGGGTTGATTATGTTGAAAATGAAAATTGCTGAGCAGCCTGAAGTCCGGTTATGCATTGCTGTTTAAGTGTGCGACGCAAAGATGTTGAAAAGAATTAATTGGCTGATCACAAAAATAAAACCAATTAGTAATTAAGAATTAAAAAATTAATAATGAAGTGCGATTGGCAGAAATCGTATATCGTAAATCTCAAATCGTAAATTAAAATGGATTTATTACGTTTTATAACTGCAGGAAGTGTGGATGACGGCAAAAGCACGCTGATCGGGCGTTTGCTGTATGACAGCAAAAGTATTTTAATCGATCAGTTGGAAGCGCTTGAACGCCAGAGCCGCAATAAAGAAGACGGCGAAATCGACCTGGCGCTGCTCACTGATGGCTTGCGTGCCGAACGCGAACAAGGCATTACGATTGATGTGGCCTATAAATATTTTTCAACGCCAAAACGCAAATTCATTATTGCGGATGCACCAGGGCATATTCAGTACACACGCAATATGGTGACGGGTGCATCGAATGCAAATTTGATTATTATTTTGATCGATGCGAGACAAGGCGTGGTTGAACAAACACGCAGGCATTCGATCATTGCATCATTGTTGAATATTCCACATGTAGTAGTTGCGATAAACAAAATGGATCTTGTAAATTATTCGCAGGATGTGTTTAATAATATTGTAATCGATTTTTCGGAGATCGCGAATACACTTGGGCTGAAAGACGTGACTTACTTCCCGATCAGCGCATTGAAGGGAGATAATATTGTTGACAAAACCGCGAACCTTAGTTGGTATGATGGAAATACGCTGCTTGAATTTTTAGAGAATGTACAATTGGAAAATGATGTGAACCTTTCTCATGCACGTCTCCCCGTGCAATATGTGATACGACCGCAAATAGAGGGGTTGCACGATTACCGCGGATATGCAGGTAAAATTATCAGCGGCATTTATAAAAAGGGCGATGATATAACTGTGCTGCCTTCAGGATTAACAAGCAAAATCAAAACCATTGAAATCGGCGGAAAAGAAATTGATGAAGCGTATGCACAGCAAAGCGTGATCATTCAATTGGAAGATGATATCGATATCAGCCGCGGCGATGTAATCGTTAAAAATGATAACAAGCCCGTTGTTGCACAGGAACTACAGGTGTTGTTGTGCTGGATGGATAACAAACCGTTGATTCGCGGTAACAAATATTTATTGCAGATCAACAGCCGAACGGTGAAAAGTGTAGTGAAAGAAATAGAATATAAATTGGATGTAAACACACTTAATAAAAATTTTGAAACAGAGCAGGCAGGATTGAATGATATTGTGAAGGCAACGATCAAAACTGCATCGCCATTAGCTTTTGACCCATACAAAGAATTACGTGCAAATGGCGGAGCAATATTGATTGATGAAACAAGCAATGTGACTGTCGGTGCTTGTATGATACAGTAATTTTTTTGATTAATTATTCTATAAAACGAATAGACTAATGAACAAGATCAAACAACATAAAGGCAAAGTGATTCTTGCAGGAGCCGGTCCTGGCGACCCGGAATTACTAACATTGAAGGCTATGCGCTATTTGCAAAAAGCCGATGTGGTGATAACAGACAGGTTGGTAAGCACTGTTATTCTGGATGAGTTTGTAAATAAAGAAGCGCAGGTGATTCATGTAGGGAAGCAATGCCGCAAAGGAGCTTCTACTCCGCAATCAACCATCAATGAACTGATCGTTGATTATGCACTGCAGGGGAAATTAGTCGTTCGTTTAAAAGGCGGAGATGTTTCGATTTTCTCCAATGTGCTGGATGAATTACAGGCGCTTGTTGAAAACAAGATCGAATATGAAATCATTCCCGGAGTTACCGCTGCGCTTGGCGCTGCGGCTTATGCAGGCATTCCGCTAACAGCGAGAGACCATTCAACTGCAGTCCGTTTTCTTACTTATTATAAAATGGATGTGATAGATGATGATGTGTGGAAAGACATCGCGTCAACAAATGATACATTGGTTTTTTATATGTCGTCCGATACAACTGATCTCTTGATTCAAAAATTGATTGAAAGTAAAATCGGAAACGATAAACATATTGCTGTAATCGAACAAGCAACAACGGCTTTGCAAAATGTTTACGAATGTAGCGTATATGATTATGCGGAAAAATTCGGCAAAAGCAGTTATGTCTCCCCCACATTAATCATTATCGGAAAAGTAGCTGCATTGCAGCAGCAATACAAATGGATAGAGAATAGCAACAGCAAGGAAAATTATTTTCAACCTGTGGCTAAAAGCAAAGATGCGTTATCGAGAGCTTAGCAAAAGAGGCGACGCCTTTTTGAAAATGCGTCACCTCTTTTGCTTTGTTGTAGTACTAATTATTCACCAACTGCTCTCTGAACGCATGTGCATAAGCGTTAAATGCTTTTGCCTGCTGCAAATATGCAATTGCAAATTGTTCTGAAGGTTCGTTTTGATTGATCTGCAAAACCATTTCCTTAAAACTTGCGACATCACTGTACAAACCTTTTTCCGTAAAGTGCGTATCGAAGTCTTTTAAAATACCAGCTTGTGTATTGCAATGAACTGAATGGTTTAACAATAATGCTTTTGCGGCATGAATGAAAGAGGCATAAGCCTGATAAATTCCATCCGGCCATGCGCTATTAGCAACGCTTTCTTCTGCCAGTTCTAATTTTTCATCAGCTTCGAGAATGAGTGTGGCAACCAGGTCAATCATTACACCGGCGCACTCTCCTACCCCGATCGCAGTTGCAAACTTTTCTTCATGCCCCCAGTCAACAAAATCTTCAGCAGCTAATGTTGATGCATCTGCAAGCGGCTTCAACAAATCATAAAAATATCTCTCGCCTTTCTCAAAAGTGTAATCAAGATAGTTTTGATTTTCGGTTTTGTTAGTGAGAAAATCATTCAACAGGCACCTTAATATTTCCGGCCCGCGTTTGCTCGGAAGTTTAATTACTTTATTTGAAATCCTTCCATCACCGCCACCTAGCTTACCACCACCGATAAGGACTTGCACAGCCGGCAATACCTTTCCATTTAATTTCATGGAAGAACCATGAAAACCGATCGTGCCGATACCATGTTGCCCGCATGAATTCATGCACCCGCTGATGCGGATAGCAATATCATCACGATGTAAAAATTCGGGATATTCATCTTCAATTACGCGGGATAAAACCAAAGCCAATTCTGTGCTGTTTGAAATTCCAAGATTACATGTATCCGTACCCGGGCATGAAACAATATCAGCTGCGCTGTTTATACCAGCGGCAGTCAGGTTCTCAGATTCCAGCACGCTGTAAATATAGTCAAGATGTTCTTCTTTCACATACCTGAACTGCAGGTTCTGGCTAATAGTTACACGGACGTCGTTTGCAACAACAGGTTGTAATTTTTCAATCAATCTCCTGCTTGCATCAGAACTGATATTTCCATTCGGAACACGTACATAAACGATCAGGTATCCATCCTGCTTTTGCTTGTATACATTTGTTTTTTTCCAGATCTCAAAATTCAATTGGTTTTTGATTTGAATTTTTTTATCCGGCAAAACTCCATCCGGCAAAGCGGCAGATTCAAACCTTTCCGTATCGATCTTAATTCTTTTATCGGCCACCGCCTTTTGTTCAGCGTGTACCAGCTCATTGAACTTATCGATACCGATCTGTTGCAATAAAAATTTAATTCTCGCTTTATGCCTGCTGTTACGTTCGCCATACCTGTCGAACACACGTAACACGGCTTCTATATAAGGTAACAAAAGATCTTCTTCCAAAAATTCATGCGTAGTTATTGCAAGATGGGGTTGCGCTCCTAATCCGCCTCCAACAACAACTTTGAAGCCTCGCACTGTTTTCCCGTTTATTTCCCTGATACGCGGAATAGCCCCAAGGTCATGCATGAATACAAGGGCAGTATCTTTCTCACTGCTCGAAAAAGCAATTTTAAACTTGCGCCCCATTTCCTGGCAAAAAGGCTTGCGCAGAAAATATTCAAACACGGCGTGAGCATACGGTGTAACATCAAAAGGTTCATCAATGTCAATTCCTGCGATATCAGATGCCGTTACATTTCTCACCGTATTGCCGCAAGCTTCCCGAATAGTAATATCATCTTTTTCCAGCAAACTCCATAGCTCAGGAGTACGTTCCAGGCTCACAAAATGAATTTGAATGTCCTGCCTTGTAGTCAAATGAAGATTACCGTTTGAAAATTCGTCTGAAACAGCTGCAATCCGTTTCCATTGAGCAAATGTCATTTTACCATAAGGCAGTTTAATACGCACCATTTGGACACCTTGCTGACGTTGACCATAAACGCCCCTGGCGAGCCGAAGGCTCCTGAATTTTTCCTCAGGGATCTTACCTTCCCTGAATTCCCTGATCTTCCTTTCCAGCTCTATAATGTCTTTCTCTACAAGAGGGTTTTCCAATTCAGTTCTGAAACTTTGCATGCTAGTTTATATTAGTGAAAAATTCTGCTGTTATAATTCCTACTATTTAAGTAGGGTTTACAAAACTAAGCCTTAGGGGTTAATCTGCAAAGATTAATTGAGCATATTTAAAAATCAGTCTATAATTTTGATAGATTATTATTTTACTGAAATATGGGGCCAATGTTTGAAAAATCTTCAAGCCAACTGAATTATGCTACAATCAGGCCAAACAGACAAACAAAGGCATTACATAGCCCAAAAAATAAACAATCCGGGCATATCCATTGAAAAGTAAAAAAAAATATATCAAAAGTCTACTTATTTAGTAGGATATTATTATTTTTGCCAGATGATCAATTTATTTGTTACTTCAGTTGCATTCAGTATTATTTTTAGTAGCCCGGATGTATTAACATTTTCGAAGTCGGGATGTTGTCCCAACGGGGCTATCTAAATAGGCAATCACTTTAAAAAATTTTCTTCTATCATTCTACCAAACTAATAGACTAATGAAATCTGCATACAAACTTTTATTTCTCGTTGCACTATCATCACCGTTATTGTCCAGATCACAGGATTCCTACATTATTTCCGGAAAAATCCTGGATTCTTTAAATACGCAAGGCCTCGGCGGGGCTTCAATCAAAGTAAAAGGGGCATCCGGGGGCACTATTGCTGCAGATGACGGGGCTTTTCAATTGAAAACTTCACAAAAGCCACCTATCACGCTTATCGTTTCTTCTGTAGGCTACAAAACGCAGGAATTTGTAATCAGCGAAAACGGTTCAAACCCGATTTCGCTTTCACTTCACACCCAAAGCATCATGAATGACCAGGTGGTGGTGACCGCATCACGCATCCCTGAAAGTATTTTACGGTCACCGGTAACCATCCAGAAATTGGATTTGAGAGCTATTAAAGAAAGCCCGGCACCGAGCTTTTTTGATGCACTCGAAAGCGTAAAAGGCGTACAGATGACTACCCTTAGTTTAGGCTATAAGGTACCAAATACAAGAGGCTTCAGCGGCACTACCAATTCGCGTTTTCTGCAAATGGTGGATGGCGTTGATAATATTTCGCCTGGCATCGGTGCACCTGTAGCGAATGCAGTCGGGCCCACTGAACTTGATATCGAAAGCGTAGAACTTATTCCCGGAGCTGCCTCTGCTTTATATGGATTAAATGCCGTGAACGGTATTTCAAACATGAAAACAAAATCGCCTTTTCAATACCGGGGTTTGAGTGTTTATCTTAAACAAGGTGTAAATCATGTAGACGGAAAAGATCATACAGCATCCTTATTTTCTGAATATGCCGTCCGCTGGGCTCAAACTATCGGAAAAAAATTAGCATTCAAACTCAATGCCTCCTATTCACAGGGCACTGACTGGGTTGCAAACAACAGGCATGACCAGTATTTTGATGTCGGCAATAAAACCAATCTTTCCCTGGCTGCAGATAATCCCGGCGCAGACCTGATTAATCGCTATGGAGATGAATACAACAGCGACCTGAAAACAATTACACTGCAGGGGAAAAAATATGATGTGACCAGAACAGGTTATTATGAAAAAGACCTTACGGATTATGCCCTGAAGAATACAAAGTTTGACGCCGCACTTCATTACAAACTCACTTCATCAACAGAAGTTTCTTATGCATACCGGATTGGAGTGGTTACCAACAATTACCAGCGTGGCAACCGTGTAAGGTTAAATGGAGAGACCATTCAGCAGCATGTTTTCAATATTAAAGGGCAACATTTCAGTGTAAAAGCTTATTACACCAATGAGAACACCGGAAATAATTCATTTAATTTCCGACCCCTTGCTGAAAACATTGACCTCGCATTTAAAAAACCTACTCAATGGTATAATGATTATACAACGGCTTTTAATACTGCTTATGCAAATAATGGCGGCAATATAGCCGCATCGCATGAAGCGGCAAGGGCAGCTGCAGATAACGGCCGCTTTCTGCCCGGAACGGCGTCTTTTGATAGTGTAAGAAGCAAAATCATTCATACCAATAACTGGGATACCATTGGTGCGCAGATGTTGTTGAAATCATCTTTTGTTCATGTGGAAGGACAGTATGACTGGTCAAATATTATCCCTTTCATACAAATCCTTACCGGCGCTAATTACAGAAGATATATTGTATCGCCGGATGGCAATAATTATGTTAACCCCAATGCGTACAAAGATCCGGCACAGGCGCATAATGATTTTTATTATTATAGCTATGGTGCTTTTATTCAGGCTTCGAAAAATTTTCTGGATGAAAAACTAAAACTCACTGCTTCATTACGTGTTGACAAATCAGAATATTTCTTTCCAAAATTTAATCCCCGTATTGCGGTAGTTTATTCACCGGCTCAACAGCATAATTTCAGGTTGTCTTTTCAAAACGGTTACCGGTTCCCTACCTTGTTTGAAGGTTTTGCCTCTGTAAATAATGGCGGCGTAAAACGATTGGGTGGCCTACCCATTGTGGCAGCGCATTATGGCGTATTCGAAAATTCTTACCTGAACTCTTCTGTTACCGCTTTCAAAAATGCTGTGAATGCAGACATTAACACCAATGGACTGGCGCAAAGTGCTGCAATTGAAAAGGAGAAAAACATTTTAGTGCAAAGCAACTATACTTATATTCAACCGGAACATATCAATTCGTTTGAAATAGGCTACAAAGGCATTCTGTTTGACAATAAACTATTTGTGGATGTTGATTATTATTTCAGTTTTTATGATCATTTCATCGGGCAGCTTGATGTTACACAACCATATAAAGGGACGATCGGGCAAACAGACAGCACGGCATTTTATGCCTATAACGGAGGTAAGCAGGTTAATAAATTTAAGATGTGGACCAACTCCACAACCCTCGTTACCAACCAGGGTATTGAGGCAGGCATTACCTATAATTTCTATAAGCAATTCACCATAAATGCCAACACGAGTTATGCCGCTATAGCCAGCGAATCATCAACTGACGCTTTCACCCCTGCTTTTAATACACCTACTTGGACAGTAAATGCGTCTATTGGTAACCGTGAAATTATAAAGAATACAGGTTTTAATGTTGGCATGCATTGGCAAAGTGCATTCTACTGGAACAGTCCGCTGGCAACAGGTACAGTGCCTGCCTATTCAACAGTAGATGCGCAGCTGAATTACCGTTTCACTGATATCGGAACAACATTAAAAATCGGCGGAACCAATATCTTCAACCACAGGTATTATCAATATGTTGGCGGACCAACTATCGGGGCATTTTATTATTTTACACTGGTGTTTGATACCAACACATTAAAAAAATAAATGAGTACCGAAGCGTACATACAAATTACTCCTTCGCAGCATATAGAGCAAGAAAATGCAGGGAACAACCTGTTCCCGGTTTTCCTTAAACTGGAAAACCTTCGCCTGCTCATTATCGGAGGGGGAAACGTAGGGCTCGAAAAACTAAGTGCAGTATTGCAAAATGCCCCGGCCACATCCGTTAGGTTAGTTGCCACAAATATCAGCGATGAAATTAAGGAGCTGGTTAAAAACTTTGAGAATGTTGCGCTTGCTGAAAGACCTTATCTAGTTTCGGATATACATGACTGTGATATTATTATATCAGCAGTGGATAACAAAACAACCAGCGAACAGATACGGAAAGATGCCAAACAAAATAACAAACTTATTAATGTATCCGACAAGCCGGAACTCTGCGATTTTTATCTCAGCTCCATAGTAAAAAAAGGGAATTTGAAAATCGCCATTTCTACAAATGGCAAATCACCTACCATTGCCAAACGCATTAAAGAAACACTGAACGAAGCAATGCCCGACGAAATTGACGAAGTGCTGAACAATATGGAATCGATTCGCAAAAGCATTGATGGCGATTTTTCGGAAAAAGTAAGCAAGCTGAATGATATTACCAAAGTGCTTGCTGCAAAACAGGCTGTTCTGGAAGAACCGGAAATCCCTTCACAGAAAAAATGGCAACTGATTGTAAAATGGTGCCTTTTTGCTTTTGTATTCATGATTATTGGCCATGCCATTTTATCTTTTGTTCCTTTCGAAAAAATTTTCGGAACAATCCGTTCTGTTCCAGATTACATCGACACAAAATCCTTTTTGCTAATGCTGCTCACGGGTTTCCTGGCTCAAATGGTGGACGGATCGCTGGGACTTGGCTATGGTACCATCTCCACTACTTTTTTATTGGCTTATGGCGTGAACCCTGCCATTGTAAGCAGCCGTGTCCATTCTGCAAGGGTTTTCTCCAGTGGTGTTTCGGGATACAGTCACCATCGGTTCGGGAATATCAACAAAAAATTATTTAAAGCACTGGTTATTCCAGGCATCATCGGGGCAATTATCGGGGCAACATTGGCTTACTTCGGCAAGCAATATGCCTCTTATGTACGCATACCGCTTTCTATATACACCATATACCTTGGTTATTATATCATCCGCAAAGCCTTCAAAAAAAATAAAAAATCAGACAAAATCACCAGCGCCGGGTGGCTTGCGTCAGCGGGTGGCTTTATGGATGCGTTTGCCGGTGGTGGCTGGGGCGCATTGGTAACAAGCACGCTTATTTCCAGGCGCAGGCACCCGCGTTATGTAATCGGTTCTGTATGCCTTGCAGAATTTTTTGTTGTGCTTGCCAGCGCAATCACATTTTTTATTTTGCTGCGGCATATTCCTGTTTTTGATGTTATTGGGCTTATTGCAGGCGGCATACTTGCCGCACCCATTGCAGCCAAATTAGTCGGCAAGCTACCTATGAAAACCATGTTCATTCTTGTAGGCAGTATAGTGATATTGACAAGCCTTTCCACGTTGTGGAAAGCGCTCTCTATTTTACTATACGCATAAGAGAAGCTGAAAGGTTGATAAGTTGAATAGTTGATGATCCGAAAAGTAAAATGTGTTATCATATCGATACATCAAGTTTTATGTACCGGGCGATAGTACTGCTGTTAAGCATCGTTGCATCGCACACTTCAGCAATTGATCTACTGTTCACCAATCATTTCTTTGCGCAGAGGCCCGGGCTATTCTTAATACCCAATCGTACAAACTGGCTTCGCCATTCATAGGATAATAACAATTGCAGCAATAATTTTCCATCCGGACTTTATACCTTTAGTTTTCATTCATTAAACCACTTTACACCCATCTACTTTCCGACAAAATGATTTCTCATAAAAATTTAGCAAGAATTGCAGGATTATTTTATTTCATAGTTATTGTTACTGGTCTATTTGCAGAGGTGTTTGTAAGGCAGGCGCTAAAGGTTACTGGTAATGCGTTGGCAACTGCACATAATATTCAATCTTCTGAAATGCTTTTTCGGTGGGGCTTTGTTGCAGACCTTATCAACTTCGTATGTGGCCTCCCATGTGTATTGCTTATTTATGTTTTATTTAAAGGGGTAAATAAATTTTTAGTTCAGCTCGCAATCATATTTGTTATTATCCAAACAGCAATTGTTGCAGTTAATCTTTTAAACCAGATTTCACCGCTGCTTATGCTGAGCAACGACGCTTACTTAAATTCTCTACAACCTAACCAGCTTGCCACACTTTCGCTTTTACACCTCAATATACAGGCTCAGGGATATGCAATAGGTTTGGTATTCTTCGGGTTTTATTGTTTGATTATAGGCTATGTAATTTATGGCTCACAAATGCTTCCTAAAATTCTTGGGATACTCTATATCATTTCAGGCCTTGGCTATCTGACAAACAGCTTTATCATGTTTCTATCAAAAGGCTTTGCAAACCCTTTATTCATATACCTAGCCATTCCGATTTTTATCGGGGAACTGTCGCTTTGCTTATGGTTGCTGATAAAGGGGGTGAATAGCCCAACAACAAGCATGCAGCCAGAAAATTGATTAATCCTGTAATCTTTCCCCGGTAATACATGCATCGGCAATTAAAATGATAACTTATAATTAGCATATGCTGCGATTACCCTGTTGCAGGAGAAATGCCACACCACACATCATCCACCTACTTCAGGAATAAGTTTTATAAACTTGTTACCTGACGGTACACATGAGACTATCCATTGTCGCCCCTGTGTGAAATAACCTTTCATTTAGCAGAAGAATTATTTGCTTTTGGTTTAACAGAGGCCCGGTCTTCTATTCTTTTTATTTCATCCGCATAATCAGTGTACAATTTCTCCAGGTAAGGTTTTAAATTTTTTTGATCAATCTTCAACCGGTCCGTTAATTCTTTACACAAATAATTGCTCTTGTTGTTATCAATATCTTTGAACACTCTTAATAAACCTACTTCAAACTTCTTCTTTTCCGTTTCATCGAAGGAATTAGAAATAGCAATCAAATAAGCCTCGATTTTTATAGCAAATGCCAATCCATAATCCGGGAGCGCATTAATTGATTTATCGCAATTCTGGAGGGCAGAATTTAAAAAGTCAATTACACCAAAAGTCCTGTAACTATCCAGAAAAGCTATCGCTGCGTTAGCATAGGTCTCCGGCCGTAAAGTAAATTCCTTATCGTAACAACTGATTAGGTCAATCATTTTTCTGTTCCTGTCATCCAACCCGGGGTTTTCATAATAACAATTCATGATATCATCAATAATATCAATTTTTTGACGTGTATCCAGCTTTATTCTTTCATCCGTTAGATAACTTTTCAGTTCATCAATCGAAGCTTCGTCTACCTTATAATCCTTCTTTTGTATAAGATCGCGTCTAAAATCAATTAAACTATATACCACAGATGAAATAGATTTGCCGGTAATGTCTTCAATAGTTTTATCATTGTCTTTCCGCAAGTCATCAAATTTCTTTTCTATCGCACCCTGAAGATAAAATTTAGCATACCAGGTAATGAGAAAACTTAAAATTGAAATCAAACCTCCGACTATAAAAAGCCACCACCTTATTGAATCGCGTACAGAGTTTTCTATTTTATTCTCAATAATATTATCAAAATCCTTATTAGGTATCCTGGTATAGGAACCGTCATTAATCCATTGTTGCAGGCTATCAATTTTTATTTTTAAGCTATCAGGCTTCTGATTTCCATCCTGAGCGCAAGCATTATCCAATAGCATCATTCCCAAAAAAAATGAAATGCACAATAAGAGTAGATATTTCAGAAATATTTTCACGGCAGTGTATTTAAATATTTACCACTTTAAAATAACCTGATACATTTTTATTCCATACTATCGGCTCATCAATCCGTTATTTGAAGTATTATAAGGCTTTCTTAATTTAAAGAAGAAGATAACTATTGCATAAAAATAATAATTAACACATCCCAAAAAATGCCCTTAAAGGGGTATTATGGCTTCCATAATATATTAAATCAGCCTTTATTCAGCTTCCTCCCGATGGAATTCAGGCACTCAGTTAATTGAGAGGGGATCTGTTCCTGGTTCAAAATCTGATTTGCGATAAAGCCATTAGCCCACTGATTATTTTTTTGAACCGGGCGATAGTACTGCTATTAAGTTTTTCTTGCGTTGCACACTTGTGCCGGGGCAATTCCATCCACCTTAAATAAATTTATTTTCCTGCAGTATTTCTCAGGCCTGTGAAATGACAATGCGCAGATAAAAATTGCACCTTAATTTTTAAAATTACCCCACGATTAATCTTTATTGCAAACCTTGAGTCTGACAATACCATGAAACAACATATATTATCCTTCTCCATTATTTTATTTGTTTTGGCAAATTCAGTTTGGGGGCAAAAAAACATACCCCCTGGTGAAACAACCTGCCAAATCACAGTTGATAATATGAGCCGGTCGTTTATCATATATATTCCCGGAACTTATACCAATACCAAAAGATCTCCCGCAATTTTTCTGTTTCATGGAGGAGGTGCTCATGCAAATTCCATAATGAATATAAGTAATGACGGCGATTTTAAATCCATCAGTGAAAGAGAAAACATAATACTGGTAGCCCCGCAGGGAATTGATAAAAGCTGGAATGATGGCCGTGGCACCAAAGCAAATAAACAACATATAAATGATGTAAAATTTATTGGGCTGCTGATCAGCTATGTTGAATCAAACTATTCTGTTGACCCGTCAAGAATTTATGCTACAGGCATTTCAAATGGCGGTTTTATGGTGTCCCGCATCGGCTGCGAAATCGGTTACAAGTTTGCTGCTATTGCAGTGGTGGCCGCAACTATGGGTGTTGATACCCCTTACTCTGTTTGCCATCCGGATTTTGCTTTACCGGTAATGTATATCCACGGAACTGCAGACCCCATCATTCCTTTTAATGGCGCTCAAAAAAGTATCGGCGCAGAAGGGGCATTTATATCGCACGAGCAGGTAATTGACAAATGGGTTTCGATTAACAACTGCAGTCGGACTCCTGAAATAACTTATTTACCCAATATCGCCAAGGACGGCACAAGTATAACGAAAGAAGAATACCGGGCTGAAAAAAACGGGGCTGAAGTAGTCAGTTATGTCATAAATAATGGCGGGCATACATGGCCGGGGGGCAAACAATATCTTCCTAAAATAATAATCGGCAGGGTGTGCAGGGATATGAACGGATGTGAAGTAATCTGGAGTTTTTTTAACCAGCATAAAAGATAAGCTGCCGCCAAACCTGATTTATGTTTGGCAGCAGATTCGAATAATTCCTATTACAATTTCCGAAGTGCTTCTTTTAACGCTGCAAAATTTACCTGTTTGCCGGGGTTAGCTGTTTCTTCTGCGTAAGCAACATTACCGCTTTTGTCAATCACCACCACTCCTCTTTTCGCTACGCCTTTTATGCCACATGCAAAATTACAATGATACATTTCGTATTCATGAATGGTTAATTTATTAAAATCTGAAAGCAGTTCATAAGTAATATTATTTTGTTCTTTAAAAACCTTCAAGGAAAAAGGCATATCTACTGAAATGCCTACTACTGCTGCTCCTATATCATTATAAAAACTAAGCTCATCCCGGTTTGTACATAATTGTTCTGTACAAACACCCGTGAACGCGGCAGGAAAAAAATTAATCACTAAAATTTTCCCGGCGAAATCTGCTAAAGAAATTTCCTTCCGGTCTGTGTTAAACAATCTGAAATCTGGTGCTTTAGTGCCAACTGCTAATGCCATAAAAAATATTTATTTTAAATGAACGGCAATTTACTTCAGAAGATCTTTATGAATATACATGTTGCCGGAATGTTAACATTTAGCGGTAACCTGTTATCAATTGCTTATAACGATTACCTCCAAAAATGCAATTGATCAGGCGCTGATATTTTGCTGTTAATCAGTAATAAAATAATTTAACGATATTGTACCGGGTTTAATCCAAACACCACTGCTTTGCTTTGAAAAAGAAAATTAGCATTTATACTGCATCGGCTATCGTTATTGCAAATATGATTGGCACCGGCGTTTTTACCAGCGTTGGCTTTCAGCTTGCCGTCGTGCACAATACCTGGACCATTATCATACTCTGGATGCTTGGGGGGTTATTGTCTTTATTCGGCGCTTTTGCCTATGCAGAACTTGGCACACATTTTTCAGAATCAGGAGGCGATTATATTTATCTTTCCCGTTTGTTTCATCCTGTGCTTGGCTATCTTTCTGCCTGGGCCGGCCTTACCGTTGGATTTTCGGCGCCGGTTGCATTGGCAGCGATGGCGTTCACCAAATATCTTTCTCCTTTTGGCTTGCAAAACAATGTATGGCTGGCCGTAGCTATAATAATTGTTATCGGCCTGATGCACAGTTTCACCATCAGGCATAGCAGCAGGTTTCAGAATTCATCCACTGTCATTAAAGTGTTGTTCATCGTTTGTCTTATCGTCATTGGTTTTGTATTGCCGGGCAACAATTCCAATGCTATAAATTTCAATAACAGCTGGGGGCATGAAATTATTACTCCAGGGTTTGCAGTTTCCATGGTATATGTTTCATTTGCATACACCGGCTGGAATGCTTCAGCTTATGTTGCCGAGGAAATTGATAAACGTGAAAAAAATTTACCACGCTCACTTATCATCAGTACATTATTTGTAGCCTTAGCATATATCCTATTTCAGTATGTGCTGCTGAAAAACGCCACTGCACAGGAATTGCGGGGAAAAGAAGATGTTACTTTTATTTCCTTCAATAATTTATTGGGAATAACCGGCGGAAAATGGGTGAGTATATTTATCGCCATACAACTGGTGGCAACTATAAGTTCTTATTTGTGGGTCGGGCCGCGGGTAACCTGGGCAATGGCGATGGAGCATAAACTATGGAAACCGCTTTCTAAACAAAATGAACATGGAATTCCGGTTGCTGCCGTATGGCTACATGTATTCATTAGTATATTACTTGCCCTTTCAGGTTCTTTTGAAAAAGTGTTACTCTATGCAGGTTTTGTTCTGCAATTAATGGCGTCATTAACTGTGGCAACCAGTCTTGCTATCAAAAAAACAAAGCCTGGTGCATTTAAAAGCCCTTTCAAACCGGTATTGCAAATTATTTTTTTAGCATTTAATGCATGGGTATTGATTTTTACATTTATCGAAAGACCTGCTGAAAGCCTTATCGGGATTGGGATACTGGTATTGGGATTGATCATTTATTTTTTTGACAGACCGGTTATTGCAAAAAAACAGGGTATCGATACCAGAAACGATTGTTTTTAAATCTATTCATCCAGATAATTCCCAGTATTTTTTTTAATTATCTACATATTTCTTTTCAACAGGTCATTTTTACTGTTATTTTTATTTTTTAGCAAGGATTTTGCAGGTAAGGATATATCCAAATATTTTTTATGAAAAAGACTATTTCGACAACTGTTGTTTTTATTTGTTTTCTCTCTTTTGCAAATGCCCAACTCAAAACAAAACCTGCCTGTGGGGTTTTTTCAGTTGATATATTAAATGGTACTGTTGACAATATAAAGCCCGACATTTCAATTGATGAGATGAGGCAAAAATTTCCCTGTTTCACCAGCCAGGAGCAGGACAATGGTAAATGTGGAAGTGCATTATTTTTTAAAGACAGGGATATAAAATTCTTTTTAAAAAGACAATACGTTGAAATAGGCCCTGCCTTCAAAGGCAGGTTAAGTATCCCTTTGTTAGGCGCAGCACGCGGTAGTCTTTTCAAATATTTCGGTAACGTAAAAATAAAAGATGAAAAATGGGACGCCTATGAAATGGCCTACGGCACACTTGTGCTCCATTATAACAATGCAAACAAAGTAAACCTCATACAATTCAGTACCAAAGGCACTGAATCATTAGAGCTTTGCGAGTAAATATTATTAAATCATCCATATTCACTGCCCTCCGTTGGTGTTGCTTTTAAAACTTTAACGGTTACCATCAATTGCCCGATGTGCCTCATCGTATGCTCCGCTGCATGAAATAACAGGCCCATTACAGTTGTGGGAACTTTTTTCCTGCCAATAAATCTTTGTTCGGTTAACGATGTTTGATCAATCTGTCTTAATTGCAATAATGCTTCTTCAACCTGCTTATGAAATCTTTGAAGAAGTTTCCGGAGGTCGAAATTTGCATTGGGGGAAAGGCTTTCATCATGCAATTGCTGAACTTGTTCGGCCGACAGTTGCTGGTTACGGGCATAAGTAAATAACCTGTCCAGCACACCAGACAAATGCTGCAGATGAAATCCGGGCGAAGCCATTCCTGCCGGTTTTTGCCACAACAGGTGTTCAGGAAAACCCTGCATGATAGTCAACAACTCTTCCCTTGCCTGTAAAATAGCATGCGCAACCGGCTGAAGCAAAGGTGTTACTCCTTCAATCGGGCCTCTTTGCCAAAACTCCGGTTGTGTATGGGTTGAAATGAGAAATTTTTTAGTTGATGTAAAATTAATTCAGAGGTAATGATTTCTTAAGGGCATTCCATTTTCGCAGACTTATTTTTGTTCTTCTTAGTAGTTGAATTTTGGTTAAAACATTCTTTTTGGTTATCAGCCCCGCTACTCTTAGCAGGGCTTTTTTATTTGTAAAAGTTTCCAGATTTTATACAAGCCGTATGTTTTCCAATATAATTATCTTCCAAACTTTTCCTGCCAGCGCAGCATACCCCCGGCAAGGTTTTTCACATTATTAAAACCAAGCGTCTCCAAAATAAGACAAGCCTGCCCGCTGCGGTTGCCGCTACGACAATAACAAATTACTTCTTTTTCTTTCCAGTCTTCAATATTATCCAACATCATATTCTGAATTTTTCCAAGAGGCAAAAAAGCGCCGCCAATATTAAACTCCGCACGTTCGTGCGGTTCACGTACATCTACCAGATGAAGTTCTTCACCGTTATCCATTCTTTCTTTCAATTCTTCTGACGTAATGATCTGCATAAAGTTATTTTTATAGATTATTATTGCTGAGATGGAGGGGGCACAGGTATTGAATCTATTTGCTTTTCGGGTTGCTTCACGCTTAGCCAGAAATCAACAGTTTGTCCTTGCCTGATCATATTCACTTTTTTATCTTCAATGTCAAAACGAGCAGGATTTTGCCGGTAAACATAAGCATTTGCAGTATCAGTTACATCAGGATCGACCACTGATGCTCCCAAAATTAACTGGTTTGTAGCAAGAAGTGATAATGCATCAGTGTATTTAAGCCCTAAAAAATCCGGTACCGGAAATTCATAAGCGCCAATGCCATTGCCTAACACCAATGTTAATTTTCTGCCTTGCTGAATTTGAGTGCCTGCCTTAATACTTTCCCCATTATACATTTGATCAAGCACTGAATTTTTAGCAAAGTCAGGTTTGAAAACAGTATCCCCTATTTCCAATCCATACTGATGCAGTATAAGAACCGCATTACGAAAACTCATGCCAATCAAGTTTGGCATTTGTACAAACGGAGCAACAGAACGATTAATTGTTAGATACACGACCCTGTTGACCTTTACCACATTGTCCCCTTCAGGCAATTGTTTGATTACCTGTAAAGGGGATAATGTGTCAATATAAATAGAATCCTGAATCTGCACATCAAATCCCTGTTCTTCCAGCGTTTTCTTTGCTTCTGTAAATGATTTTCCGGTAACAGAAGGAATCTTCAAAGTTTTACCATGTTTGGTGATTAATGACAATGAACCCAGGAAAATCAGAAGTGCCAGCAACATTAAAACAATTGCCGCAATGACATTTGCCCAAAGTGGTTTTCCGGTAATGAATTTGAACACAAATAGTTGTTTTATTAAACGTCTAAAATGCTAAGTTAAGGAGATAGCAGTTAGCATAAAGAGTACAGAAGCAAGAATACAGAAGTAACGAATGTTAAATCAACTACTCTGATTTTCGTCAGTTTCAACACCTCAATTCCTAATCCCGCCAACACGCACCTCTTCTGCTTTCTAAGTTCTATCTTCTTTTACTCAATGCATCTTCAATTAGTGCTGTATAAAATTGTTTCAAAGTCCAGCCCATAGCTTTCACTTGCTGAGGCACCAAACTGGCTTCAGTTTGTCCGGGCACCGTATTAATTTCAAGCATATAAGGCTCGCCTTTTATTTCATTGTAAATAAAATCGATTCTTACCACTCCGTCGCAATTAAAAACCTGGTATACTTTTTTTGCAGTGGCCCTGATTTTTTCTGCAATGGCCTCCTCAACTACCGCGGGAGTAATTTCGTCAGTAAACCCGGGTGTATATTTGGCTTCAAAATCAAAAAATTCCTTTTTGGTTTTTATTTCAGTAAACGGCAAGGGAATAATTTCGCCTTTCGATCTGAAAACACCAATGGTAAATTCACGCCCGGTAATAAATTCTTCCACCAGCACCTGGTCGTCTTCTTTAAACGCTTTTTCAATTGCAGCACCCAATTCTTCAGAAGCATTATTCACTTTTGACATGCCGATACTTGAACCGCCATTATTAGGTTTTACAAAAACTGGAAACTTAAGGTCCTTAACCACTTCTTCCGCATTCCCAAACTTTCCTTTTATCAGCATAACAGATTTCGCCACATTAATGCCGGCAAATGAAGCAACAGCAACTGTGTATCTTTTATTGAAAGTAAGTGCAGAAGTTGCTGCATCACACGAGGTATAGGGTAAATTCATCAAATCAAAATAACCCTGTAGTTTCCCATCTTCGCCGGGTGTTCCATGAATGCCAATTAACACAGCATCAAATTTTATTTTTTTCCCGGCATCCGGTATGGTAAATTCATTTCTGTCAACCAAAACCTTCTGGCCGTTTCCGGGTATATAAAACCATCCGTTCGGTGTTATATCGATTTTGAAAACATTATATTTTTCCCTGTCAATATTAGCTTCAATGGTAACAGCACTTTTATAGGAGATAACTGATTCGCCCGAATAACCGCCGGTAACGAATGCAATGTTTGGTTTCATTAATGGGATGAATTTTCAGCAAATAAACAAAAAAACCTCTTTTTTAGTATACTGAAACCGAAGTTAACAGTTAATACTATGATAAAAGCCCGGCTGGTTTGATGATATGAAAATTTTAATTAAGCGGATCAGTTGTTACTGCTACTTCCCAATGCGCAATAAAATTTCAAAACGGTGTTGCTCTGCTTTTGCGTGTGCAGCCCGGTCAGGGTATAATGCGGCTTCATATGGTTTTGTAAGATCTGCATCGAAAGCTTTTTCCGCATTTTTAAATACAAGGGTAACCCTGAAGTCTATCTTGTGTCTTCGCCGCTATGCAATTTTGGTTTGGATATTGTTACACTGATGATATCTCCTTTTTCCATTGCTTTTTCCAACAAAGGATAGTGATTTGCTTTCCAGAGATCAATAAATTCATCTGTAAAACCCCCATTTGGTTCTATATAATTTTCAACTGTAAAATATTCTTTTGCAGCAGGAGCGGGTTGTACAAATAGACCCAACCGGGTACATATCATAATTGCCGCTAACAATAATGGATAACCGATTTTATTAAGCGGAGTTTCATAAACAGGAGTTTTACAGATAAATGTTTTGAGTAAAATATCCAAAATAAGAAAGGTGAAGGCTAATGCCCTTCACCCTTTTATGACGGGAAATATCACCCGCCTGTTATAAGTAGCGCGAGGCTACATGTAAAATAAATAATTACCTGATAGAAAGTTAAGTAAAAAACAAAATATCAGCCAAAAGTCAGTGCACCTATTTTTATCCACAATCAGATATGCAGCTTCTCTTTTTTTGCCAGCAGGCCCTCTACTGTTTCGCGGTACATTTCATCAGGCACACAGCAGTCAACAGGGCAAACAGCTGCACATTGCGGTTCTTCATGAAAACCCTGGCATTCTGTGCATTTGTTTGGAGTGATATAATAGGTATCTACACTTACCGGAGCATTTTTCTGATTTGCATCCACAACGGTCCCATCTAATAAAGTAAAACTGCCTTTTACTGTAGTGCCGTCTGCAATTGCCCATTCAACACCACCTTCATAAATAGCATTATTCGGACATTCGGGCTCGCAGGCTCCGCAATTAATACATTCTTCTGTTATTTTTATTGCCATAACTCTTAAAGAATTGGGGGTTAATAAACTTATTTTTGTTCCCCAAATATAATACAAAAGCAATTATGCATTTAAAACAAAGGATTGATTTGTTGGTACGGCTTGGCATTTATATGAACTCAACAACCGATGCCTGGCAGGAAATAAAGAAAAAAGCATCAATGGAAAACGCATGGTTTATCCCTGAGTTTACTGAGCTTGCTGTTAAAAATATCAGCGAGGAATTCCTGATAAAAAATAAACTGGAAAACTGGGTGGCACAATATAATGTCCCGGAAAAAAACCTTCTTCCCAAAAATATAGGCCTTATTATGGCAGGTAATATTCCACTGGTAGGTTTTCACGATTTCCTATGCATTTTTGTTTCCGGGAACAGGCAACTTATAAAACCCTCTTCCAAAGACAATGTGCTGATTAGGCATCTCGCTGAACAACTGATTGCTTACGACCCGGAAGTAAAAAATTATATTTCATTTGCTGAAATGCTGAAAGGATGCGATGCTTACATAGCGACCGGAAGCAACAATTCAGCCAGGTATTTCGAATATTATTTCGGTAAATTTCCTCACCTCATTCGCCGCAACAGAACCTCTGCTGCCATACTTAATGGTAATGAATCAAAAATGGACCTGGAGAAACTGGCAGATGACGTATACCTCTATTTCGGCCTGGGTTGCAGGAATGTTACAAAGATTTTTGTACCCGAAGATTATGATTTTGTTCCCCTCATCGATGCATTTAAAAAATACAATCATCTGATAGAAAATCATAAATACAAAAATAATTACGATTACCAGCTTGCCATCCTTATTATCAATAAAAAATTTTATATGACTGATGGTTCGGTAATACTTACAGAAAACAGTTCTGCCTTTTCACCAATAGGCGTACTCCATTTTGAACAGTATAAAAACCTGAAAAACGTTATCAGCTCGTTAAGCAGCAATAATGAAATACAATGTGTCGTTGGTAATAATCAGGTGCCATTCGGGCGGGCGCAGCAGCCTTCACTGGCAGATTATGCGGACGGTGTTGATACTATGAAATTCCTGTCAAATTTGTAATTTGTAAATGGTATCTGATGGTATTGATGGTAAAAATTTCTTTTTGTAAATTTGTCAGGCATCTACGAAGAGCTTAGTAAATTTTTTGTTAAACTGAATTTACGGTATAAACAGATTTCTGACGTTAGTGTTATTTTGTTGTATCAATATATTATTTACAAAATTTAAAAGATAAAACGAGGAATATGAAAGCAAGACAAGTACTATCTATTATCTTCATCAGTGCAGCAACCACTGTTGCCAGCATGTGGGGTTATAATCATTTTTTTAGCAGCAAAACTTATTATTACTCGCAGGATTCCAGCAAGATTCCTGTAAACTATGCCAAATTTTTCGATGGCGAAAAATTCGGTTCAGGAGGACCAGTTGATTTTACAGATGCTGCAAGTGCGGCCATTCCGGCAACGGTTCATATCAAAACAAAAGCAACACGCACAGTTTCTAACAACCTGCCAAAAAACAATCCTTTTTCTGACCTCTTTGGCATTGATCCCGATGATTTCTTTGGCAACCGTTTACGTTCCGTTCCCGAAATGGCTTCGGGCTCCGGGGTCGTGATAAGTGATGATGGTTATATTGTTACCAACAATCATGTGGTTGATGGTGCCGATGAAATAACTGTTACACTCAGCAACAGGAAATCTTTCAAAGCAAAAGTAATTGGCACAGATCCCAGCAGCGATTTGGCTGTAATAAAAATAGATGCAAAGGGGTTGCCGTTTTTGTTATATGGCAATTCCGATGATGTAAAAATCGGGCAGTGGGTGCTTGCCGTTGGCTATCCCCTAAATCTTGAAACGACTGTTACTGCAGGTATTGTTAGTGCTAAAGGCAGAACACTTGATATTAACATGCGACAAAGCGCTACACCAATAGAATCGTTTATACAAACCGATGCTGCGGTAAATCCGGGAAACAGCGGCGGGCCTCTTATCAATACTGATGGAAAATTAATCGGAATCAACTCGGCAATTGCATCCCCTACGGGTTCTTATGCAGGCTATTCTTTCACCATCCCGGTTAATATAGTAAAGAAAGTTGTTACTGACCTGATGAAATATGGAACCCCGCAAAGAGCCTATCTTGGCATCAGGTATTTGCCCGATAACGCAAGCGATGAGCAGAAGAAACAGGAGGGCATTAAAGATGGCGAAGGCGTTTATGTAAATGATGCACCTGCAGACGGCGCTGCTGCGCAGGCCGGTATTAAAAAAGGTGATTTGATCACCAAAATAAATGGTAATTCATTGACGAGTGCAGCTGATATGGTGGGTCAGATTGCCACATATCGCCCTGGTGATAAAATCAATATTACATATTTAAGAGACGGTAAAGAATATACTGCAACTGTAGTGCTCCGCAATAATGCAGGAACCACTGAGATTGTAAAAAATACGGTGCTCGATAGGTTGGGTGCTGATCTTGAAACATTGGCCAAGAAAGATGCTGCAACGCTTGGCGTTAAAGGCGGAGTCGTAGTAAAATCCATTCACGATAATGGCATCTTCAGCAAAACAAGGATGGAAGACGGATTTGTGATACTTAAAATGAATGGTAAGGATATTTATAATGTGGAAGAATTCAGAAAAGCGCTTGAAAGCACTTCCGGCAATTCAGTTAAACTGGAAGGTGTATACCCGGGATATGACGGATCATTCACTTATCCTTTGAATTTAAATGGTGGACAATAATTAATTCTATAAAAACAGAAGAGGGTCGCTAAGATAAATATATGCAGCCCTCTTTTTTGTTTCATTCAAAAATTACTTTGAAAAAACCAACCAGCTCCAGGGTTGGATTTCAACCTTTTTTCCAGCAGAAAAATCTTTTGAGTTACCTGAAAAAATATTTTTGAAATTACCCCGCACCATTTCTTCGTTTATTTCAACAAAAAAATTTTCATCAGAAAAATTCAGCAACACCAGGATTTCATTCTCTCCATTTTTTCTCAGGAAAGAAAAAATTTTATCATTGGCATTGGTGTTTAACCTGAAGGTGGTTACCGCATCATCCCCGGCACGCAGCGCCTTATTTTGCCTGCGCAGGTTCAATAAGGTTTTATAAAAATCATGCAGCTCATATTTATCATTCCATTCAATCGGGTCTTTATCAAAAAATTTCAACCGTTTATAATTCGGCATTTCCTGTCCGCTGTACAGCAATGGAATCCCATTCCATAAACAACTGAATATGGCAAAGTTCTTTGCGGCAGCACCATATTTTTCGTATTCAGACCCATTCCAGCTATTTTCATCATGATTGGATGTAAAATAAGCCCGAAAAGCAGACGATGGAAATTCATCATTATATTCCTGCAATGTTTGCCACAACCCACTCATGTCCGTTTGCTTCCTGGCAAAATCTTCTGTTTTATGCATCCAGCGCCAGGTGTAAGTTGCATCAAACACATCATGGTAAGCGATTTCTTCACACTCTGCAAGCCAGAATAATTTTTTCAAAGGTTCCAGAAAGTTCCTTGCTTCAAGCCAAAAATCAAGCGGCACAAGGTGTGCCATATCACAGCGAAATCCATCGATCCCACATTCATCTATCCAAAACTTCATGGCATTCTTCATGGCATCTCTCAATCCGGCATTATTATAGTTTAAGTCAATCACATCATCCCAACCATGTTTCTCAGTGAAATTACCCTGCATGTCTTTAACGTAATATTCAGGATGCTCTTTTGTCCAGCAATGATCCCAGCCGGTATGGTTAGCTACCCAGTCGATAATAACTTTAAAGCCTATATCCTGCGCAGCTTTTACCAGATTCCTGAAATCTTCCAAAGTGCCGTACTCCGGGTTAATCGCCGTATAATCCGAACAGGCATAATAACTTCCTAAACTGCCTTTTCTTTTTTCAATACTGATAGGGGTAACAGGCATGAACCATAAAATTTCAACACCCATATCTTTTAACCGGGAAAGGTGAGGTGCAAAAGCGTTAAACGTTCCTTCCTTGGTATATTGCCTTGTGTTGATTTCATAAATATTACTGTCGTAACTCCATTCTACTGCGGCAAATGATCTGCTCATAAATATAGTTAAGATCGGAAGATAAGGAATTTTGAAAAAATTAAGCATGAACAATAGTTTGAGGTTATGCGTTTGAGCTATTGGTTACATCAACTGATCTTCAAAAAAAATGCAATCAAATATCCCGAATCCCCTATCTGCAGTCATGTATCCTTTGTTCAACATCTTGTTTAACTTTGCTTTTCAATGAAAACATTCAACGTTCCCATTATTTACAGAAGCCCGCTTGTTACTGCAGTTAAAAGCAAAAGAAAAATGCAGGACAAGATGAAAAAAGATTTTTCTCCAACACTACTCGACTTTGGCCCGGTACAGATTTTCCTGGCCCGGCATTTCGGCTTTTGTTATGGCGTTGAAAACGCCATAGAAATTTCTTTCAGAACAATTGAAGAAAACCCCGGCAAAAGAATTTTTTTATTGAGCGAAATGATACACAATCCCCAGGTAAATGCGGAACTACTTTCGAGAGGGGTAAAATTTTTGCAGGATACTTACGGAAAACAGCTTATTTCGTTTGACGAACTGACCACTGATGACATTGTTATCATTCCTGCATTTGGCACTACTTTGGAAATAGAAAAAAAACTGAACGACATCGGCATTAAAACAGAAAAATATAATACAACCTGTCCCTTCGTTGAAAAAGTCTGGAACCGCTCTGAACAAATTGCCAGAAAGAACTATACTGTCATTGTGCACGGCAAACCCAAACATGAAGAAACAAGAGCCACATTTTCACATGCGGCATCAAACACTCCGACGGTTGTGGTTAATGATATGGCTGAAGCTGCCAGGCTTTCCCGATTCATTACCGGTGAAAGACCGGCATCTGAATTTTATGAAATTTTTAAAAACCAATACAGCAGGGGATTTGACGCTACGAAAGACCTGACAAGAATTGGTGTGGTGAACCAAACTACCATGCTGGCCAGCGATACACAGGCTATTGCAGATTTTCTGAAACGGGTAATGATGGAAAAATATAACCTCTCAGAAAATGATATTGAAGATCGTTTTGCTGACACAAGGGATACATTATGTTACGCTACCAACGACAATCAGTCTGCCGTAATCGGATTATTACAAAAGAAGGCTGATTTTGCCATTGTTATCGGAGGATATAACTCTTCAAATACTTCTCATTTAGTGGAACTGTGCGAAGAAAAAATACCAACTTATTTTATTAATTCAGAGGAAAAAATTTTATCAGATAAAGAAATACTTCATTTTAATTTTCACAGCAAGCAGGAAATATTGACATCAAACTACCTGCCTGTACATATACCTGTAAAAATATTGATAACAAGCGGCGCATCTTGTCCCGATGCATTGGTAGAAGGAGTAATAAGAAAACTGGCAACATTTTTTCCCGTAAAAAAGTCAATAGAAGAAATAACGAATGAATTCAATTGAGTTGTCTGCAGTCGGCCCACAGCTGAATGATATAAGCTCATGAATAAAGCTCCCTTAAACTACAAAGCCCGGCATTCTCAGCCAGGCCCTGTTTCTACTAACCGGAACGGTTAAAGTAATTTGAATGTTTCTAAAAACTTTGTATTGAAATCCCCTGCAATGAATTTTTCGTTCTTCATCAGTTGCAGGTGAAATGGAATAGTTGTTTTAATTCCTTCAATTACGTATTCGCTCAGCGAACGGTGCATGGTATTAATCGCTTCTTCACGGGTACGTGCAACCGCAATTATTTTTGCAATCATAGAATCGTAATAAGGAGGGATGGTATAACCGGCGTAAACGTGTGAATCAACCCTGATGCCATGTCCGCCCGGCTGGTGCAAAACGGTTATTTTTCCGGGTGAAGGACGAAAATCATTGTATGGATCTTCCGCATTAATACGGCATTCAATAGCATGGCCTATAGGTTCATAATTTGTGCCACTGATAGGTTCGCCAGCGGCAATCTTGATTTGTTCCTTAATCAGATCGAAATTAGTTACCTCTTCTGTAACGCAATGTTCAACCTGTATGCGGGTATTCATCTCCATAAAATAAAAATTCCTGTGTTTGTCCACCAGGAATTCAATAGTACCCACACTTTCGTAATTAATGGCCGAAGCCGCCTTAATCGCCGCATCTCCCATACGTTGGCGCAATTCAGGCGTCATAAAGGGAGAAGGAGATTCTTCAACCAGTTTTTGGTGACGCCGCTGAATGGAGCAATCTCTTTCACTCAAATGAGAAATTCTTCCGTACTGATCGCCTGCTATTTGTATTTCAATGTGACGGGGTTCTTCTACAAATTTCTCCATGTACACACCATCATTCTTAAATGCAGCACCGGCTTCCGCTTTTGCAGTATTATACGCACGTTCCATTTCACTTTCTTCCCACACCACACGCATCCCCTTTCCACCCCCCCCGGCAGTTGCTTTCAGAATAACAGGATAGCCGATTTCACGGGCAAGGCCTAATGCGTGGTCCAGGCTTTCCAGTAACCCTTCCCCACCCGGCACTACCGGAACACCGGCTTTTATCATCGTTTCCTTAGCTGTAATTTTATCTCCCATCGCGTTAATCATTGAAGGCGTTGGGCCAATAAATTTTATTCCATGTTCCCCACATATCTCAGAAAATTTAGCGTTTTCGGCTAAAAAACCATAGCCCGGATGAATGGCATCTGCATTGGTAATTTCTGCAGCGGCCATAATGTGAGGTATGTTGAGATAAGAATCTGAACTGGCTGGTTTCCCAATACAAACCGCTTCATCGGCAAATTTTACATGAAGACTGTCCTTATCTGCAGTTGAATAAACAGCGATTGTCTTAATACCCATCTCACGGCATGTCCTGATTATGCGTAAGGCAATCTCTCCACGGTTTGCAATCAATATTTTCTTGAACATAATAAAAGTTTAGATGCGCGAATGTGCCGGGGATTAGCAAAGGCAAATTCGCAAATCTGCAAATTTGCACATTTAAGCGGGTTCTACTAAAAACAAAGGTTGGTCATATTCAACCGGCGAAGCATCATCTACTAATATTTTTACAATTTTGCCTTTTACTTCGCTTTCAATTTCATTGAACAATTTCATGGCTTCTATAATACAAACCACTTTCCCCGGTTCAATTTCATCCCCAATGTTAACAAAAGAAGGTTTTGCCGGCGCCGAACTGCGGTAGAAAGTGCCGATCATCGGGCTTTTAATAGTAATAAGATTTTCTGCCGGGGCAGCAGCCGGTTCTGTGGGTTTTGTTGATCCTGAAGGGGAAGTGGATGTTGGTGCTGCACTTACTGTTGCAGGCACCGCAGCAGTATATGCCTGGGCCTGAACAGGAGCAGCAACCACCTGCTGAACAGGTTCTTCTTTTTGTTTGATAGTGAGCCTGAAACCTTTTTCTTCAATCGTTACTTCGCCGATATTGGACTTGTTGACCATTTTGATCAACTCCTGAATCTGTTTAAAATCCATTTTTATGAATTTACAGTTAGAGAATGGGAGAACTAAGATAAGGGAAAAACTGAAACCAAATCCTGATTTTATTCCTTTACTCTTTCAACGTATTCACCTGTTTTTGTGTTAACGCGGATTAACTCACCTTCATGCACAAACAAAGGCACATTTACCGTTGCACCTGTTTCTACAGTTGCAGGTTTTAAAGTACGTGTAGCGGTATCGCCTTTTACGCCAGGTTCGGAGTATGTAACTTTAAGCACTATTTTGTCAGGAAGTTCAACACTCATAGGTTGTTCCGTTTCTGTATTGATGAGTACAAAAACCTCCTGACCTTCTTTTAAAAATTGCGGAGCGTCAACGAGATTTTCCTGCAAAGCGATTTGTTCAAAAGTTTCATTGTCCATAAAGTTGTAACCAGAGTCGTCTTTGTACAGGAACTGATAATTTTTCTTTTCAACCCGAACAGGAAAAATAGTATCCCCGCTATTCCAGGTTTTTTCAATACTGCGGGCATTATCAACACCTTTTAATTTAGCCCATACCTTAGCGGCCGCTCTGGCAGTTTTATTTTCGCCAAATTCCACAACTGTGTACAGGCTGCCATCCAATTTAATAATCATGCCGCGACTGATATCTGCTGTATTTGCCATAAAACATTTACAATTTAGTTATGCTGAATTTAAAATTATCCGCTACTCAATAAGAACAAGGCATTTCTTGCTCTACAATTAAAATTTAAGGTCGGCAAACATACGGTAAAATATGGAGGGAAAAAAGCGCGTACAAACCGCGTTTCTAACATAAATACCTGCAGAAGGATTTTTTATTTTGTCAGAACCCAAAAACTTCCTTGCCTATAGAATAATAACAAACAAAACTTATTATTTTTGCCACTCACTTTTAAAAGAAATCATGAAAAAAATATTTGTTTTATCATTTGTTCTATTGAGCACCATAATCACATTGGCGCAACAGAATGCCCAGCTTCCGCAAAAACAAAATTCCCCGGTTGTACCGCCGTTTCATATTTTAAAACATGACAGTTCCGGTTATTATACCAATAATGATGTAAAAAAACATCAAGCAACCATTATGATGTATTTCAGCCCTGAATGCGACCATTGCAAGCATCAAACTGAGGATATACTGAAAGACATCAGCAAATTCAAGAACATAGAAATTATAATGGCAACATATTTTCCACTCAATGAAATGAAGGATTTCTACGATCATTATAAAATCGGTTCATACCGAAATATAATTATGGGAAGAGATGAAAAATACGGAATTCCGCCGCACTATAACATGCACAGCTTTCCATTCCTTGCATTATATGATAAAAATGGGAAACTGGTAACTGTATTTGAGGGCAATCAAAAAACTTCTACTTTATTGGATGCCTTTACTAATAAGAAAACTGAATAAATATCTTCAGATAAAATAATATCACATTTATAAATATTTTTTTTTCAAAGGTTTATTATTTGTTGAAAAAAAATATTCCGGCTTTGAGCGGAGCATCAGTTTTTTCCTTTGTTTTGCCCTCTGATTGAATTTCGTACCGTTAAAATCTATTGCTAATATTTCTGCCATGTGTTCATAATTTCTTAACTGCCCTGATTAGTGTTGAAAGATTGTTTAATTGTTTCTTTGCAAACCAAAAACTATACATTTTATGATGAAAAGATTGCTGTTGACTACGCTTTGTGCGTTTAGTTCGTTCTTTTTATTTGCCCAGGAAACTACCTCCCAGATTTTAGGTACGGTTACCGATGGCAAAGCTGGGTTAGCTGGTGCTACCGTGGTAGCACTGCATGTACCTACCGGCACCAAGTATACCACTACAACAAGGAAAGACGGTCGCTTTAACCTTGCCGGATTAAGAATAGGCGGCCCATATACCATCACAGTTACTTATGTCGGTTTCAAAGAAGAAAAGCAGGAAAACATTAGTTTGTCAATTGGCCAGGACTATGCTGCCGATTTTACAATGACACCTGATACAAAGCAACTCACAGAAGTTATAGTTAGCGGCGCCAGACAGAATAAAATATTTAATAACAGCCGCACAGGGGCGCAGGAAATTATTACCCGTTCACAAATTGAAAGACTTCCAACAGTTACCCGTGCTGTATCAGACTATGCCCGCCTTGAACCCTCTGCAAATGGTTTGAGTTTTGGCGGTGTTACTTCAGCCTATAATAACATAACGGTTGACGGTGCTGATTTTAATAACTCATTTGGTCTTTCCGGTACACTTGGCGGACAGGCAAGCGCACAACCTATTGCGCTGGATGCGATTGACCAGATACAGGTAAACCTTTCCCCATATGATGTTAGGCAAGGTGGTTTTACCGGTGGTGGAGTAAACTCTGTTACCAAAAGCGGCACTAACAAATATGCAGGTTCAGTATATTACTCCTGGAGAACTCCCGGTACACTTGGCTATAAAGTAGATAATACAGTCGTCCCAAAAACGCCTTTCAACTTCAGCATATTTGGTGCAAGTCTTGGGGGCGCCATCATCAAAAACAAATTATTTTTCTTTGTTAATGCTGAGCAGGATCTACAAAATGCTCCAGCAACAGGTATCATACCATCAGATGCCACTCATTCTCCTACTTCAGGTGTTGTATCCCAATCAAACGCAGATTCATTAACAGCATTGGCAAGTTACCTGAAAAGCAAATACAATTATGACCCGGGTGCATTTCAAGGTTTTTCTTTCAAAACCAACAGCTATAAGGTTAATGCACGTATAGATTTTAATATTAATGATAAAAACACATTGAGTTTAAAATATAACTATTTAAAATCTTATGCCGACCAGTTTGCCAGCACCAGCCGCCCGGGTACCGGTCAGATAACCGGTGGTCAGCCAACAAGCAATGGTAATCCTCTTCCCTTTTACGGAAGCGGTTACCGTATTAATAATAATCTGAACATCTGGATAGCCGAGCTGAATACCAGGTTAAGCAATAAAGCGTCTAACAAATTACAGATCGGTTATACCCAGGAAAGGGATTTCCGTAGCCCGCAAACATCAAATGATAGCTTTCCGCTGGTTGATATCCTGAGCCCTGCGGGCAATATTTACACCACTTTTGGTTATGAAATGTACACTTATCACAATACGTTGAATATGGATTCCTATCAGTTCAACGACATATTCACTTTCTATAAAGGTGCACATGAAATAACCGTAGGTACACAAAACAGCTATAAAAAATATCAAAACGCTTTTGCCCCAGGCTACCAGGGTGTTTTCCAGTTCAACAGTTTAAGCGATTTTTATAACGGAGCAATGCCTAAAACTTACTACCAGCAATATTCAACATTACCTGGTGGTGCATTTCCCTGGGCTTATGCCGGCGCTACCAATTTAAGTTTGTTTGCACAAGATAAATGGCGTGTTAAACCCAACTTCACATTAACCTATGGAATCCGCTTTGACTACACTACTTATCAAAGCAAGTTTACTGATAACCCCAATTTTGATGGTTTAACTTTTAAAGATGGTGCACAATATAATGTTGGTAAAGCACCTAACAGTTTTATTGTAGTTTCACCACGCGTTGGCTTTAACTGGGATGTTAAAGGGGACAGGGTTTGGCAACTCAGAGGCGGAGCAGGCATTTTTGAAGGAGCCCCACCTTTTGTTTGGGTTGAAAACCAGGCTGCAAACAATGGAGTACAATTTGGTAACTATACTGTTTCCAACATTCCTTTTTCTACATCTCCTTCACAAAACCTTCAGAATTATTTGACAGCAACCGGGCAAAGCCAAACATCCACCCCTACCGGGTATGGTGTAGCGCTTGTTGACAAAAAATTCAAATACCCCACCAAATTAAAAACCAATATTGGTCTTGACAGAAAGTTTGAAAACGATTGGGTGGTTACTGCAGAATTCAGTTATTCAAAAGATATCAATGCCGCCTATATGGGGAATGTAAACCTTAATGAAGAAAATGGTTTCGCCATATCAAACGGACCTGATACCAGAACCAGGTTTTATAATGGTTTCGGATCCAGCGGAACAAATTCGAGCAACAAGTATTATAGCGGCACCCCAGCTCCTGCTTCCCTGACAAATCCTAATATTTCAAGCGCTATTTTACTGGCAAATACCCACAAAGGATATTCTTATGCAGCAACATTGCGCGTACAAAAAACTTTCAAGAACCTTTTTGTTAGTGCAGGTTACACCCATAGCGATGCAAGAAATACGATGGAAGATGGAAGCACAGCCAGTTCTTTGTGGGCAGCCCGAGCCGTATCCAATACCGATCCTAATGCACCAACCCTTGCAAGGCCAGGTTGGTTCCAACCGAACCGCATTGTTGCTTTTGCAAGCTATAAATTTGAGTACGCCAAACATTTTGCTACTTCAATCGGTGCAATATATGAAGCCGCTCCTGCAGGTGTCACTTCTTATGTTTATAACGGAGACCTGAATGGCGATGGCAACACAGGTAATGACCTGATCTATATACCACGTAATGCATCTGAAATTAACCTGATTGACGCCGGTTCTTATAATTCTACCACACATGCCGGTTCTATAATCGGAACAAGCGCTGATCCAAGAACAGCTTCACAGATATGGACACAGTTGAATAACTTTATCAACCAGGATCACTATCTGGCAAATCACAGGGGTCAGTATGCACAGGCCAACTCAGTTGTTTTGCCATGGTTCAAACATCTTGATCTGAACGTTACACAGGATGTTTACTTCTTTACCAAAAACAAAGACAAACACACTTTACGGTTTACATTTGATGTACTGAATTTTGGCAATTTGTTGAACAAATATTGGGGACTGGTAAAAACTCCGGCATCTACCAACTTCCTGAAGTTTGAAGGAATGGCAGCAGATGGGAAAACCCCACTGTTTTCATTCCCGTTTGCTGACGCCAGCAGTTACACGCCGTATGTAAACAGCTTTTCCAACAATACGAACCTGACAAGGTTGGTGAACAACTCTACCCAGGCAGCATCGAGGTGGATTATGCAATTTGGTGTAAGATATTTGTTCAATTAATTGATTTTTGTGAGCGCATTTTAATCAAAACAACTTAAAAAATAATTATGAAAAAATATCTTTTATTAAGCGCAGCGGTAATTGCCGTAATTGCCTGCAACAAAACAACAACACTGCCGGGTTATACCCCTCCTGTTTCAAAAAACCTGACGGTTACCACATTTGCACATACTGCAGATACTGTTAATGTCGGGGACACTGTTTATTTAACTGCTACAGGTACGATATACGACACCTTAAGTATTTATGCATATTTCAGCATCAGCTCTTCAGCAACCGGTACCCCGGTTTATTCAGTCGGAAGTTCATCTTCCCCTATTAAACTTGCAGCAGTACTTGGTTCAAAAAATGCTGCTGATGTCAACACCTGGAGTGCAACGATTGCACTTACTAAAATCACCAATGTGTCCAATACCAAACTTACGATAACCGGTAATTTCAGTTATTCGTTAAGTCTCAGCAGCCAGGGACCCAACACCGCATCAGCAGCTGATGCCGGTATAAATACAAAAACGATCTATATCCGATAGATTATTTTAATACCACCAGTAATAAAAAGCCACGCTTATTACGTGGCTTTTTATTTAACTCATTAAGCATAACAAAACTTACTGCCTTCCCCTCATTTATTATTCATCCCTTTTTGCCTTAGCGTATATTTTTTTAGCCTGTTCAATCAATTGCATAAACTCTTTTTGAAAAATATCTTTATTGTTATAAGAATGATTAACCAGATTAAGAGCGTCCCGCCATTTTGAATTAATTGTAAAAGGTGATTTTTTCATCAGCAAACTACACCACGCAACAGCTGATGCAAACTGATATGATGAAGGCAATGAAGAAAACGATACTTCCTTGGCAGGAAGTACAAAAAATGCAAATTTTTTTGCCTTGTTAGCGGTTGTCCGATAATTAAACCCCAGTTCGCCAATACTCTGACCCATGAAAAACCTTCTTACTGAATCAGGGCTTGGTTTAATTTCAAACAATGCCATTACGGCACTGCCAGAGCTTACTTCTCCGCCGATAGGCTGGTTAGTGGTATCCTGTAAAGCATTTATCTTGTTTTCATAGCCTACAAGCCTGTAACTGCTAACAAGATTTGAGTCAAGCCTGATAGTAAAGAATGCACTATCAGCAAATGAATAATCTACTTGTGCAAATTCACGCATAAGTGCTTTTTCTGCGTTTTTCTGATCATTAATGTAACTGATATTGCCTCCGCCCCTTTCAGAAAGCACCTGCAATTTCGTTTCCCTTTTATTGCCCATGCCCATTGCCAGGCAGGACAGGTAAATCCCCCATCGCTTATGCATCATTATTGTTTTTTCCAACTCCTCCTGTGTTATTTCACCGATGTTAAAGTCACCATCGGTTGCCAGTATGATCCGGTTGTTCCCATCTCTGACAAATTGATTTTCTGCAATAGTGTAAGCATCTTTTATAGCTATATCACCGGATAATGAACCGCCGGGATGTAACTGTTCAATCGCATCGAGGATGTCTTTTTTTCTGTTGCCGGGTGTGGGCGCTAATAAAACAGAAGTTGTTGTTCCATAAGTTATAATGGAAATGGTATCAATTTCTCTCAGGCTGTTTACCAGCAGATGCATTGCTGATTTTAACATCGGCAATCTGTTGGGAAGCGCCATTGAGCCTGAAGCATCAATGAGAAAAACAAGATTTGCAGAAGGGATTTCATCAAGATTTTTTTTCTGTACATTGAGGTGGCATAAAAGCAACTGCTCTTTTTCATTCCATGGGCATTTGGTAAGAAAAGAAGAAAACGAAAAATTGCTGTCGGCGGCAGGCTCATGATAATCGAGATTAAAATAATTCAACATCTCCTCGATACGAAGGCCGTCGGAAGGAATGGTAGTATTAAGGTTTATATACCGTTTAAAATTGTCGTAAGAAATTTTATCAGGGTTTACTGCAAAAAATGTCTCCGGATATTTATTAGCTTCTGAAAAAGAATTTTCAATTAATAGTCCTGACAGATCATCAACACCAGGATGAATCGCTACAAAAGGCTTGTTCTTTGTAAATGAAAACAACTGTTTCGCCGGTGAATTAGGATTATACAATAAATTTAAAATAATATACTGGTATTGGCCAGCTTCTAATTCGACAGACATCGATTTGTAGCCGTCCGCAGAAATGGTTACGGAATCTTCCGGATTTTTAATCAGTATTTCAAAAACACCTGAAGTATCCGGTGAGTATACGTAATTGTTTGAATGCAATAAAATTTTTGCTTTGCCGATGGAGTTATTGCTCTCATCTTTTATTTCCCCGCGTAAATAGTATTGCTGGGAGAATGATGAAACAAATGAGAAGCAAAAAATCGTTATGTACAAAATTCGTTTCAGATAAAGTTTATTTTTCAATTTAGTAAAAAACTATTATTCATAATCAGAGTCGTTACTTTATTCACCAAACCCATATCAAAAAAAAAATCGGGTATTGTCAGAGTATAATGTTTTATACCGACTAATCCATAGCAGCACATAATAAAAAAATACTGTCGTAATGAAAACTACTCAACGAGCTTATATATTTCAGGGATATTGCGCCCGAGGCCATTATAATCGAGGCCATAACCGAGCAGGAATTTATTTGGTACAGAAAAGCCGAGGTAATCAACAGGAATTGGATAAACCGTTGCTTCGGGTTTGTGTAATAATGCAGCAATTTTAAGCGAAGCCGGCTGCTGGTGTCGAAGTTGCGGCAAAAATTCATTAAGTGTTTTTCCTGTATCAACTATATCTTCAATAATGATCACATGTCTTTTGAAAACCTCTGTATCGAGGCCAATGGCAGTAATAACCTGCCCCGAAGATTTGGTGCCTTTATAGGAAGCAAGCTTAATGAAACATATTTCTGCTTCTATTGTAATTTCTTTAAAAAGATCTGCCGCAAATATAAAAGAACCATTGAGAATCGCAATAAACAAAGGCTTTTTATCCGCATAATCCTTATTTAATTGCACTGCCATTGCTTTTATCTTTTCCAAAATAGACAATTGAGAAATATAAGGTTCAAATATTTTGTCATGAATGCGGATAGTATGCATAGTTAGTTTTGTAGATACAAAAATATTTCCTTAAACCAGAAATGCAAATTATCTCAAAACATTAGTCACAAATTCACAATTTTGAGGATAATCAGTGAACCTGACTCTTAATATCCATTTTATTTCGCAAGCATTGACTTTGAGAGAGCAACCGATTGAAGATATATTTTTTCGCCAACTGCAGGTTGAGCGCCATTTTCAAGCTGGTTCATTTCAAGGAGGTTCTGATAACGCACGCCTTCGGACTGGGCAATATCGTAAAGTGTTTCGCCCGGCTTTACTATGTGATATTCATTTTCACTCACCTTTCGCTTCCGTTGCAGAAAAAGCAGTTGGTCTTTTCCCAATACATTTTCAATTTTCAGGTCATTGAAATCAACCAGCCTGCTGAGTGAAATATGATATTGTTCAGCAATTGCTAATAATGATGTGCCGGCTTTTGCAAAAATTACCCTTGTATTGTTAATCACAAATTCACCTTCAGGATATTTTGGGGCTGGTGGCATATCCGGGGATATCGCTTTGTCAGGTTTAATCAATTCACCATTTATACTGGTCATTGCAGGTACACTGTCATCCTCATCTTTTTTTATTTTTCCCATTGCAATAAGCGTGTATTGCTGCAGGTTATAATCTTCAATGAGTTTAATCAGGATTTGGGCGTAATGGATATTGGTTGCGTAACCTGCTTTTCTGAGGCCGTAAGCCCAGGCAGCATAATCCTGCGGATCAAGTTTGAATAGAAATGCATATCGCTGGCTTGCCCTCAGGAAGTCAGAATGGTCCCTGTAAGAATCTTCGGGTTTATCATAACTGCGGAAACATTCTCCCCGCCTGTCGTCGTCATGATATACCACCGCACCTGTCCATGTGTCTTTACATTTAATACCGAAATGATTGTTGCTTTTTCTAACCAATTCGCTGGTCCCCGCTTCGGTTTCATGAATTCCCTGTGCCAGAATAATTGCGGCCGGAATGCCGCTTCTCTGCATTTCGCTAACAGCAAGGTCTTTATAGGCATTGATATAATTCTGTACATCAACAGCATTTTGCGCCATTGATATTTTGCAAAACAATAATATAACTGCTGCTGCAATTGCGCTTACTCTCATCATTACTATTTATTTTTTACGTACCAGTAGCAAACCATCACGTATGGTAAGGAATATTGTTTCAACAGAATCATCTTTTGCCACCATTTCATTAAATGCATGAATAGCTATTGCATTTTTCCCCTTTATTTTTTCTTCCAGTACTTCTCCATGAAAAAGAACATTATCTGCAATAATCAACCCTTCTTTCCTGACCCCCGGCAAAACCTGTTTATAATAATTACTGTAATTGGTTTTATCTGCATCAATAAAAACAAGGTCCCAGGTTTCATTCAATGATGGTATTACCTCTAACGCATTACCTGTATGCAAAATTATCTTATCAAGGGCATTTGCCTGTCTGAAATTTTCTTTTGCGGTAGCCGCGTCTTCTTCACGCAATTCAATGGTATGCAACTGGCCGCCTTTTTGCAGGCCCTGCGCAAGATACAATGCACTATATCCCACAAAAGTCCCTATCTCCAATATCCGCAGGGGTTTGATCAAACTGCTGATGAGTGCAAGAAATTTTCCCTGCACATGCCCGCTAAGCATATGTGCATGCGGGTGATTTTTATAAGTATGTTCAGCAATACTTTGTAATAAAACCTCTTCAGGCGAAGAAAACCTTTCTGCATAAGCCTGGGCCAGTGAATTAATTATTTCCACCGTAAAAATTTCTGTAAAGATAAAGAGGTTTACAATTTGCAGATTCCTTCAATACCGGCTATGGGGCATGATGTAGGAGTTCATTCTTTGAAATCGCCCATAACCCTGTAAAGGTCAAAATACCATTAATCAGCAGCAGCTCAATCCCTATCTGATACCCGCCGAATAATGCTGAGGAATATTTGCTCAGCACATAACAAATTACAGGTGCGATCAGGCTGATTACTGTAATCATCCAGGTCTCCGGTAATTTTCTTTTTGTAAAAACCCCAAATGCAAACAACCCCAGCAATGGGCCGTAAGTATAGCCGGCGAGGTCTAAAATATTATTAATAATCGATTTGCTGTTGATGGCTTTGAACATCAATATCAGTAGAAAAAAAATAAACGCGAAAGTGAAATGTACTGCCATTCTTACTCTTTTCTTTTTTTGTTCACCTAAGTCATCCCTTCTTTTCAAGCCGAGGATATCAATACAAAATGAAGAAGTAAGCGCCGTTAATGCGCCATCCGCACTGGGAAACAAAGCGGAGATCAATCCTATTATAAAAATGACACTTACTGTTTTGGGCAGATAATTAAGTGCTATCATCGGGAAAAGATCATCCCCGATAACATTTTTTCCATTCAATATTAATTGATGCCCCTGAAACACTGCATTATTATTTAATGCATACAGGTATAACAATCCCCCAAGCAGCAAGAATAAAAAATTCACAACAACAAGGATCATACAAAAGGAAATCATATTTTTTTTTGAGTCCTTCAGGTTTTTAACACTGATATTCTTCTGCATCATTTCCTGGTCAAGTCCCGTCATTGCTATTGTTATGAACATTCCCCCTATAATCTGTTTCAGAAAAAAACCTTTACTGTTTACATCAGTATTGAAAATGTTAGTAAGGCCTTTTGCATGTAGCATGCGCATGCTTGATGAAAAAGACAAATCAAGGTGCATCATAATATAAATAACACAAACAATCAATCCAAGCAACATAAACGATGTTTGGAGTGTGTCAGTATATACGATAGTTTTTACTCCCCCCTCGAAAGTATATAAAAGTATCATTAACAGTATTACCAGGGCTGTAATAACAAAAGGAACACCGATGCTGTCGAGAATAAATATCTGCAGCACATTAATGACCAGATAAAGTCTTGCTGTAGCGCCGACACTTCTGGAAATAATAAAAAATAACGCTCCTGTTTTATATGCGGTATTGCCGAACCTTGTTTGCAGATAGTTATAGATTGACAAAAGGTTAAGGCGATAGTATAACGGCAGTAATATAAAAGCTACCACAAAATAACCAAGCCAGTAACCAATCACCACCTGGAAATAACCAAAAGCTTTATGTGCCACACCGGAAAAATCTCCAACTGTACCGGGAACAGAAACAAAAGTCACCCCGGATAATGAAGTCCCGATCATCCCAAATGCAACCAGCGCCCAGTTGGAATTGCGGTTGCCTATAAAAAAGGAATCGTTATTGGAATGCCTGGAGGTACGGTATGCTACCGCCAGCAAAAGCAAAAAATAGCCTATAACAAAAGAAAAAAGTAATACCGGTGACATGCAATAAATTATAATGAACAAATAATGCCTGAAAATTAGGAAATACAAGCATAAATTTTGAATTTTAAATCCTGAATCAAGCACATTCTATGAACATCCAGTCTGTAGCGGTTTTTTGCGGCTCCAAAAAAGGCAAAAACCCAATATTTGTTGAGCATGCCGTTGAATTGGCGAAATTAATTGCCATCTTAAAATTAAAATGTGTGTATGGCGGCGGCGACAAAGGATTGATGGGTGCTGTTGCAAATACCATTCTGGAAAATGCCGGTCATGTTATGGGTGTTATTCCGGAACTGCTGATTGAATGGGAACATCAGCATGATGGGCTTACCGAGTTGGCTGTTGTACCGGATATGCATAGCCGAAAAAAAATGATGTATGAAAGATGTGATGCAGCTATTGTGCTTCCGGGAGGGTTTGGCACACTTGATGAACTTTTTGAAATGCTGACATGGAACCAGTTAAAAATTCACAATAAAAAAATTTATATTCTCAATTCAGGCGGCTATTATAACCATCTCAAAAATCATTTGATGCTGATGCAAAGAGAAGGGTTTCTGTATGATGAGGTGGATGACAGAATCTGCTTCTGCGAAACGCCCATTGAAATATTCAATCGTATCGGATAAAAATTTAAACTAAAAAGCGAACAGCAGTTTGCAAATATCCAAAGCTTCTATCACATTCTTCTTTTCGGATGAAGATAAAAATCAAACCCTGCTTTTAGCACAGGCACTGCAACATTATTTAAATCACGATAAGGTGATCCATAATTAGATAATGCATCGAACATTAATGCAATATAAAAACTACTATGGCCCACAAATCTTTGTCCATACCCAATACCCAACAAAAGGCTTGCTGCTTGTTCGTTTAAAGGCCCATAACTAATATTACTGGTAACGTCCTTTTGTGTATATCTTGTCCAGTTATATTCAGGCTCCGCCTGCAAAAAAAGAAAAGGCAAAGGATAAAACCTGCCAAATGCGCCAACACCATAGTTCAGAATTCTGGTCCTGACATTTCCATTATAATAAGGGTCGGCACGTTCTGAAGTATAGTTGATATTAATAAGCGCCCCGGCATCCACCCATTTGTTGAATGAATAACCTATTTCGGGCGCACCCCCAACATTAAACACATAATTGCTGAAGCCGAGGTTAAGGCTTCCGCCTATGAAAATGTGATCCCGCCTGAATCCGCCACTACCTTCATCTGCCCCCTCATCAGAATAGGTATTTACCCTGGGAGGGTTATGCTGTGCAATTCCCACCATCGAAAACATGAACAACAGCAAAGATGATATTACCATTTTTTTCATCATACCTGATTTTTTGCAAACATAATGTTTAGCAATTATTGAAACCTTCATAAACTGTATAAAATATTGTTACGATTAAAATAGTGCACCTGTACATTACGTGGTTTTAGCCAAATAAGTTTTCCCACAATAAATTTTTTGAATTCATTTAACGATAACAAGTAGAAAAGTAAAATTATTGTTTGAAGTTAGGACATAATGACTCACGGCGATTGCCGTTATATTCGTTATAATAGCCGTAATGACTGAGAGCGAATTCCCACGCCCCGCTTCCATAATTGTATTTACTGAGTGAAGATGCAGTAACATCATAAGTAAACATCAGCCTAATGTTTCTGTAGATAAAACCAATCATCGGAATAAAAGAATCACCGACACGGTAATACAACCCACCGATTACCTGTTCGTCTCCATCATGTGATAAATTGTATTGGGCGTTCAAACCCAAAACAGTTTCCGAAGAACCTGCCTGGTTGGTATAATAAGCCATCGGATTGACAATGACCTGGTCGTTTGCTTTAAAACTGGCGTTAAGAAAACCAATATAACGCATCGGCAATCTGCTGTCAAACCCCGCCGGGTCAGTACTGAAAAAAGATTCCCTGGCACGATTTAAGTGCCATACAGAAAACCCGGCATTCACATAAACTTTACTGCTTGGGAAATAGGCGTAGTTCATGCCAACCTGCATATCAAAAAAATTCACATTAGGCTGGTCTATTTCAACGGAGGTGGGCAAGGTCTGATCAAAAAATTTTCCGTCAAACTGATCAGGGAATTTAAGGTTAGCACTATTTATTCTTTTATTAACCCAGCCAACATTAAAACCCGCTGTTAGCAAACTTGAAAATCCCAGCATCTGATGATAAGCAATAGAGGCATAGGCTTCAGTAGATGTTAAATTACCAGAGCCTGCCTGGTCACGCAATATCACTCCTCCCAGCCCTAACCATCCATTTTCAATCCGGTTCCTGAACACCTGAGCATCGCCCCAAATACTCATTGTTTTATATGGCTCAGTCATGATTGCTGACCATTGGTTGCGATAATTTGCACCAATCCTGTAATCAGCATCAGGAATAAATCCTGTATTAGCAGGATTTGTAGTAAGCGGTGAGTTGAACCATTGGGAGAAATGAAGATCTTGTGCCTTGACGGAAGAAACCACCGTTACACTTAATACTATCAGTAATATTTTTTTTATCTTATTCATTATATGCACCTGAACACTCTCCTGATTTCATTATCAAATTACACTGTAATTTATTTTTATGAAACTGTTATCTATATAATTTGTTTAAATTTTTCAAAATAAATATTGAAATTACAGTACTAATTTTTTTATCTGATTAACGTAATATCTCCTTTCTTAGCAGCTTTTTTACCATCAAAAAATTCTATGTCAACCGTATACGCATATACATCTACAGGCTGCGGTATTCCCTTGTAAGTTCCATCCCATCCAACATTCTGATTAGTGCTTTCAAAAACCTTCTGTCCCCATCGGTTATAAACCCTGAACATGAGTTTACTGATACCAAAACCTTTTACCTTAATGATTGCATTTTCACCAAACCTGCCCGGAGTAAATGCGTTCGGTACATCAAACAAAGGGTTCACAATTGTTTCAACCGGTAAACATGTGGTATCCGGGCAACCGTATTGGTTATACACAACCAGGCAAGCGTTAAACGTTCCCGTACTATTGTATTGATGAATGACTGTATCGGTTGTTGTTTTTATTGCAGAATCCCCATCGCCAAAAAACCATTTATATAATACAGCCCCTGTTGAAGAATTATAAAAAACATTCGGCGTATTTGCAACAGGCGGAACAGGGGTTACAGAAAACGCTGCGTGCGGCTTGTTACTAACGGTAATGGTTGTCTTAGTTGAGTCAATAATATTGCAGGTGTTTGAATCAATAACGGTAAGGCGTATTGTATAAGTACCAATGTTTGGATAAAGATGTGTAGGGTTTACATTTGTTGATGTTGAACCATCACCAAAATCCCAGAAAAATTGCTGGCCCGCAAGCGACGTATTGTCGAAATAAGCATTATATGGAACACAACCTGCGGCTGGGGTAACAAACTGTGCTTTTACCAGCGGTGAAACGGACAACAATTGAGTTGCTGAATCTGGAAAATTGCAATAATTGGTGTCAATGAGTAAAAGTCGAACATTATAAGTACCGGGTGCAGCATAGGCATGGGTAAGCGTTGCTGTTCCGGTGGTAACCTGCGGTGAACCATCACCAAAATCCCATATAAATGAGCTTGAAGAAAAAGGTTTACCTGGGGGAGGGGTTGAAGTATTGGTAAATTGATAGGAAAGCGACTGGCATGGCTGCAGCTTGAGAGAACTAAATCCTATTAATGCTTTATCATTTCTCGCAGTAATATGAATATAAGACGTATCACTGATATTACAGGTGGTTGAATCTATGGTAATTAAGCGTACCAGATATGTCCCGATATTATTAAATGTATGTGGAACCTGGAAAGAAGTTGTGGTAGTATCTGGCGTTCCGTCTCCAAAATTCCAAATATAGGTCTTTGCATTCCTTACCTGGTCCTGAAGTGTAGTAGTTAAAGGAACACAGCCACTGCTATCAAGAATACCATTGATGAATGATTTCACATCAGACCCAACACCTGCAAAATTGAATGCTATTTTTACGCCGGCAACATTGCAGCCATTAGATCCAGTTCCATTGGTAGGCGACCATGTGCCCGGTGTAGTTGGGAAATGAATACTGCTGACAGTATAACAATTAGCACAAATTGCCTGATATATTACCCCGTTTTTATCATAACGGCTGGTTCCTCCATCAACGTGTTCACTTAATGACTGGCTTCTGTCAGGAGAGTCCTGTTGACCGAAAAAAGTACCATATAATAATCCTGCAGCGTCTCTTTTAATTACAATAAAATAAAAATCCCTGCCATCTGTGGCCGCTTTTATTGCATTCGCAGTAACAGGCATTCCTGAAGTTCCGGCAAGATCGTAAGGATCGGGGTTCAATAATTCATAAAAAGATCCCCAACCTGACACATACACATTTTCGCATCTGTCAACAAGAAATGCCACAGGGGAAATATTAGGGCTCTTAGAATTTGGTGTTCCAAAAGTTGTAGAATACACAAATGCGGACAAATCAATTTTGAGCTTGGCAATAAATTGTTTTGCACCGGCATTACTCCATGCTGCGTTTATAACGGGCCATGTACCGGTAGTAGTGCCCATTACATAGGGAAACCCGAGTTTATCGAATTTCACACCGTAAACCATGTTGTAACCGTTTGTACCCAGGTATGTAGTGGCTTTCAATGTAGAACCATCGCTCGTTATAATAGAAACAAAGCCATCAATACTTCCCTGCAATGTTTTTTGCAGCACATTGACTTGTGTTCCTGGCATATCCGAACTGACAGTTGAACCACCAACATATAAATCACCGGTTATCGGGTTTACATCCATTACCAAAGCTGCATCATCATTTGTTCCTCCAAGAAAAGAACTAAATATTACACTGTTACAACTCGGGTCAATTTTAATTACTGCGCCATCCTGGTGGACACCTTGTTGATTAGCTGCGCCAAGACCAAACTGTTTTTGAAATACATTACCAGTAATGGGAAAGTCACTAGATTGGGTACAAGTTGCCACATAAATATTGTTCGATCCATCCAGTATCACTTCACCGCGAGACCAATCTCCATAATTGCGTATTAGAGAATTCAGCCCGATATTGAGATTTCCTTCATCCTGGTCTTCGATATTAACTCCGTCATCAGCTGTGCCTCCGATAACCAAAGAACCGATTATTTTCGTGCCGTCTGCACTGAATTTCGTAACATAAATATCTCTTCCTCCGCCTTTACCTGCTTTGTTGGTCATAGGAAAATCAGGTGAGCTGGTTCTTCCAAAAACAACCAGGTTACCTTGCCCATCAACAACGAGGCTATGAGGGTATTCATTCCCTTGTCCGCCAAGATAAGTACCATACAAACGATTTACTCCATTGGGGCTTAGTTTTATGAGGCCAACATCCCAGTGAGAACCTGCAGTATGATGTTGCTGATAAGCTCCGGGAGATACCGGGAAGCCCTCACCTGCCACTATACCACCTGCAAACAAACTACCATCAGGGCCGTATGTAGCTGTAAATCCCCAGTTATCACTTTTGCTTCCGGAGAAAGTAGAAAAGATCAGTGCAGGATCAATGACGATAGTAGCATCAGGAGAATAGTCTTTAATTTTAAACCTTATACTATTATCTGAAGCCTGAAAAAAATTACACTGCAAATCTTTACGGCCGTCGCTATTTATTTGATATGAAACCGGTGCCAGTTCCTTTGGTATTCCTACCGATGTTTTTATAAACAATTCCCGATTTTTTATGCGCAACTGATCAGCACCTTCATACCTCATAATTACTTTACCGGGATCGCCACCGGGATGAACAATAATATCATATTTCAAAATTCCATTATTGGTGTAATACCGGACATCAATATTAGGATAAACGTTCTTATAAGTTACACCCTGGAAAATTCTGCAATGGCTTGCCCATTTGGAGGGATCGCTTCCGATAAAATAATTATTGTAACCAGGCAGGGGTTTATCAGGTATTATTTCAAGATCTTCATTTGCTCCATCAAAACTTACCTGGTATGTATGTGCATGGATAATATCATCATTTGCAATATTAGAAATTCCTGTATTTCCAATACGGTTCGTTTTAGCCAAAGTGTTTGACAGGTTCAGGCCCCTGCCATGGTGGTTTCGTTGAAAGCGCATCAAATCTTCAGGGCTAATTAATTGAACAATAAAACCTTTCTTTCCCAAAAAAAATGAACCTGCTCCTATTTGAGCTTTAAATTTTACCTGAGGATCCCACTGACCTTTATTTTCAACAAATTCAAGATTGGAATAATTGCCCTGAGCTGTGAGTTTCAGAGAGGCAAGAATTAATGAAAAAACTATTAAGAATCTATTTCTCAAGCTTTCTTTTTTACAATTTATACAATAAAAGCCAATTAATCAATCTATCTACGAAATCCTGCTCCACTGCGTTTTTCCATGCTGTGAATTAAGGTAGTTTTTCAATTTCATACTTTGGGGATTGCTTAAATCCGGGTCATTATCTAGCAATTTCCAAGCCATTTGCCTCGCGGTCTCAAGTAATTGCCTGTCCTTAACAATATCCGCGAGCTTAAAATCAAGCATACCGCTTTGTCTTGTTCCGGATATATCTCCAGGCCCACGAATTTCCAAATCTTTTTCCGCAATCTTGAAACCATCATTTGTTTCGCACATTATTTTTATACGCTCTTTTGCTTCATTATTTAATTTGGGGCCTGTAAGAAGAATACAAAAGCTTTTTTCCGTACCTCGCCCTACCCTTCCCCGAAGTTGATGGAGTTGTGAAAGGCCGAACTTTTCTGCACTCTCAACAACCATTACAGTTGCGTTAGGAACATTTACACCGACCTCAATAACCGTGGTTGAAACCATGATCTGGGTATCGTGCTGCAGGAAACGCTGCATATTGGTATCCTTTACTTCATTGTTCTGCCTGCCGTGCACCATGCTTATCCAATATTTCGGTTCTGGAAACCAGGTCTTCACATTATCGTACCCCTGCATCAGGTTTTCATAATCCAATTTTTCGGATTCCTCAATTAAAGGAAAAATAATATATACCTGCCTGCCTTTTTCAATTTCCGATTTCAAAAAATCCATTACCTGAGGCCTTCTGTTTTCATAACGATGTACCGTAACAATGGGTTGCCTGCCAGGAGGCAATTCATCCATTATGCTATAATCAAGGTCCCCGTAGGCAGTCATGGCTAGTGTGCGTGGTATAGGTGTTGCCGTCATCACCAATATATGCGGGGGCAATGTGGCTTTGTTCCACAGTTTTGCCCGTTGCGCTACCCCAAAACGGTGCTGTTCATCAATAACAGCAAGGCCAAGATTTTTAAACTGTACTACATCTTCAATTACTGCATGCGTACCAATAAGAATATGCAAAGCACCGTTTAAGGCTTGTGCAAGGATTTCTTTTTTTTGCTTTGCCTTAACTGAACCAGTAAGGAGGGATACACTGATCTGCATATCTTTTAACAATGATCTGAGATTATTGAAATGTTGTTTAGCCAGAATTTCAGTCGGCGCCATCATACATGCTTGAAAACCGTTGTCAATTGCGAGTAACATAGCCAGCAGTGCCACAATCGTTTTTCCGCTGCCCACATCGCCCTGCAACAAACGGTTCATTTGTTTTCCAGAGCCAGTGTCTTTCCTTATTTCTTTCAATACTTTTTTCTGGGCCCCTGTTAATTCAAAAGGCAAATACTTAGTATAAAAAGTATTGAATAGCTCTCCTACCATGTTAAACAAAATCCCTTTTGAAAACCTATGACGCTGCGACTTCAATAAACCAATTCTTACCTGTGCAATGAAAAGCTCTTCAAATTTCAGTCTTCCAACAGATTTCATGTATACTTCTGCATTAGAAGGAAAATGAATACCCTGGTAAGCTTCGAACCTGGATAAGAAATTAAATTGCCTGCATATATCTTCTGGTAATATTTCAATAATATCTTTTTCTGTCAGCATATTTAACAAAGCTCCTGTGAGCCTGGCAATCTGCCTACCCCCTAACCCTCTCGCCTTTAATTTTTCCGTTGTGGAATAAACTGGCTCAAGGAAATTTTTGACCGGAGTGTTTTCACTTTCAAACAATTCGAATTCAGGATGAGTAATTTGCGGATATCCCTGGAAAAAACCCACCCGTCCGTAAACAAAATACTGCTTCCCGGTTTGTAACATTTTTTGAACCCAGGTAATACCCTGAAACCAAACTAACTCCAATACACCCGATGAATCCTGGATAGCAACTACCAATCGTTTACTTCTTTTTTCACCAATCATTTCAACACTTATCACTTTACCTGTAACCTGGATGAATTCCGTTTGCGGGGTAATACTATTGATGGGATATATTTTGGTGCGGTCAATATGCCGGTAAGGAAAGTGTTCCAGCAAATCCCTGAATGTAAAAATACCCAGCTCCTTTTTCAGCAGTTCCCCGCGTTGTGGCCCAATGCCTTTAAGGTATTCAATCGGGCTGTTTAATATATCAGCCATTAACAGGAATATAGTTGTTTAAAACAAAATTAAAGGAAATAACAGTTTAACGTATATAAGCCTGCAAGGCTCCATAATTTTAAAATAATACCTGTAAACTATTGTTGCATTTGTAATCACTCCGGAATTAACAACAATGCATAACCGAAAATAAATTCTCAATTTATATATGGGAACTGATGTTTTTAATTTCCGAGTTCTTTGAGCAATAAAATAGTTGAAAGTGTGCTCTAATTTTTTTATCGATTCAAATAGTCTAATTCCGGGGCCATTGGGTATTTTAAAATTTATCTCCTGTTTGCAAGAAGTATATTATTTTTGATTATCAATAACAGATATGTTTTTAAAACCCTTAATCCTTTTGTTCTGAAAAGAACCTGTTAACCTTTATTTATGAGCTTTTTTGACAAAAAAACTCTTCTGGCCGAGCTTATTGACCGAACAGAAATTATTACTTCTAATACCAGATCTTTTCTCCGGCTTGAAAAAAACCAACTGGATTACAAGCCCGCCATTGACAAATGGAGTATCCGTGAAATTTATGAACACCTGAATGTTATTAATAAATCCTACTTTAATAATATTCTGAAAAGAATCAGTACCGCGCCTGATGTAAATATTCTACATTATCAAAGCGGGTGGCTGGGAGATTGGATATATGAAAAACTAATGCCCAGAACCGATGGCAGTGTTTATAAAATCAATTCTCCAAAAAATTACAGGGTTACACTAAAAGCGCAGGATGCATTCGATGTTTTAAACGAATTCATCGGGCACCAGGATGCAATGCATGATATACTTGTGCATGTTTCTACAAAAGACTTAAATGGCATCAGCATACCATTTTATTTTTCAAAACTCTTTAAATTCAGGCTTGGCGATACGTTACGCTTTATTATTGCGCATAATGAAAGGCATTTGATGCAGGCACACCAGGTGATGAAAAAAATACCTGTTACTCAAAACGGGTAAACAATAGTTCCTTTTTTTCTGCCCAGTTCAATCTGCATTTGCTTTAGATGCAGATGCACTTCCTGGTAATGTTTTATTTCTTCCGGGGTAGAGGTATTCTTTTTCAAATCTTCTTCGTTCAATAGTATCAGGCGCTTAATTTTTTTGAGTTTCAGATAAACCATTACTCCATCTGCTTCTTCTTTATAATTCTCATCTATATTAAATGCATATATTTCGCCGGAGGCATTTTCATTATGAAGCACTTTCTTTTTAAAATCTTCATATTGCAAGTCCCAGATATTCCTGTTAATTGTATGCGCACGGTCTTCATCGTTCCAGCGATGGCTCAATTCATACGGATGGTTTGTTGATTCAATAACAAGTTTTACGATCTCGTTATCTTCAAAATATGCAAAATCCGTAACTGACAGTTTTTGCCCTTCCTGATATCGTTGTTTATATATTTTTAAAACTTCAACCACTTTTTTGTTCCTGAACATTTCTTCGTCCAATTCATCTTCAAAAATATAATCAGCAATAGTTTTATTATCCTCCCATTTTTGGGGTCCATATGTAAGTAGAATACGAACCAGAGCCCGCTCCTGCAATTCGTCCTGGAAAATTATATTAAAGGTCTCATCATTCAGGTCAGGTGTTCCTGATGCAGGTTCTGTAAGTTCTTTTTTCGCCTCAATTGCAGAAGATGATTTAAAGTCATTTTTTGAAATGTTTTCCCGGATGAATTTGTTAACGAGTGTATGCAAACCGGCTTCATCAATTCCTAAAATTTGTGAACATTGCTGGACATAATCCTGCTGTTTTGTAAAATCTTCAATCTTATTCATCCTGGAAATCGTTTCTGCAACCCGGTTCACGACAGCAGCTTTTTTTGCAGAATCATTCCCCGCCTCTTTCAAGGAAACCTCTAGTTGAAACAATATAAAATCCTTTTTATTCGAAGCAACAAAATCGCGAAATGAGGCAGCGCCGATTTTGTTCACATAGCTATCCGGATCTTCTTTATCAGGAATCAATACCAGTTTCACCGTTAACCCTTCTTCCAATGCCATATCGAGTCCACGGAGTGCTGCTTTTACTCCGGCAGCATCACCATCATAAATAATGGTAAGATTGTTTGTATATTTTTTAATCAGCCTTAACTGGTCTTGAGTAAGTGAAGTACCACCGCTTGCAACTACGTTTTCAATACCGGCCTGGTGAAGGGAAATCACATCAGTATAACCTTCCACCAACAGGCATTCATCATTTTTATCGATGGCCTGCCTGGCAAAATAAGAACCATACAGAATTTTACTTTTTATATAAATTTCATTCTCCGGCGTATTGATGTATTTCGGAGCTTTATCATTGTTCCTGATAACACGTGCTCCGAAACCGATTATCTTTCCCGTTTGGTTGTGAACAGGAAAAATAATCCTTCCCCGATAATTGTCAACTGGCTTTTCATCTCTTATTATAACCAACCCGCTCTTCTGTAAAAGTTCAATGCTGTATTGTTTCGCGATAGCAGATTTTGCAAAAGCATCTCTTTGTTCAAGGCAGTAGCCCAGTTGGAATTTTCGAATAATATCTTCCCGAAACCCCCGCTCTTTTAAATAACTGAGCCCCACGTTCTGCCCTTCTTCACTGCTAAAAAGATTATCACTGAAATATTGCTGTGCATAATTGTTAATAATGTATAAGCTTTCAGCTACCTGCTGTTGCAATTTCAGTTCGGGACTGGCTTCTGTCTCTTCAATTTCAATATTGTATTTGTTGGCAAGCCATCGTAAAGTTTCCACGTAGGAGTATTTTTCATGCTCCATTAAAAAACTGATGGTATTGCCACTACGGCCGCAACCAAAACATTTGTATATTTCCTTTACAGGCGAAACAGTGAAAGAGGGGGTTTTTTCATTATGAAAAGGGCAAAGACCGAGATAATTTGTGCCTCTTTTTTTAAGCTTCACAAAACCACCTATAATTTCAACAATATCAATCCGGTTAAGTATTTGTTGTATCGTTTCCTGTGAAACCACCTCATTAATAATTTTCAGGGGCAAATTACGTTAATCCCGGCTATTATTTTTTTGGGGCAAACCAGAATTTCATGCCAATTCAGCAACCGTAATTCCTGCAATGAGCGACAATTTTCGGTTATGCATCGACGGTAACTACTTTTTTAACAGTTGTACGGCAATCAATTATAAAAAACAAGCATGCATTTTTAGGCTTTTACGCCAAAAAAATTGCCAGTAAATTAGGTAAAAAACCAAGTAGTTTTACTGATAATAAAATCCATCTTTAATCGCTTTATTTGTAGTCAAAACTTTACTTGTGAAATCCGGATTTTACCCTATACTGAACATGATTATAACGAATGTTGCTATAATTTCCTGTCTTGCTCCATTTTTTCTGGTGCTTTGGAAAAAATTACAATATCAAAGAACCTATACCTTAATCGGAATTTATTGGCTGGTTACCGGTTTACTTAATCAATACAACTGGGTGAGCGATTCTGACAATTATCTGCTACAGGCGCTACTCATGTTTTTCAGAAATCTATTTGGCATTCACGTTGCGCTCATCATCTTTATGGTTTATTCAAAAGAAGGGAAGCGTAAGAAAATTTTTTATACCCTATTAGCATTTATCTCGTTCGAACTGACTATGCTCATATGGAATGGAATGGAAACCCGATCAAATATCATTATTACCGGCATAGGTTCATTAATTGTGTTAATATATAGCATAGTGGGCCTGATTGAATATATAAAAGAAGTATACCATTCTCCCTTCGAGAATACGATAGCTTTCATTAATGCAGCGTTTTTATTTGCCTATGGTGCCACCGTAATGTTAAGCACCCTTAATTTCTTTGCTATAGCAAGCCCAAGTGACCCAAATGAGTTTTTCCTTTATTATGTAGGGCTATTATTATCTGCATTGCTCACCTGCTTTGGCCTTTGGCAATATGCGGAAACACCATCATTTTACAGAAATAAAAAATCGCAGGCGTAATATATTTGGCCGGCGTGTTTATTTTTTTCCATAAATTACCGTTCATTTTATCATCTTAATAAAGTAATGAACATGAAACGGATTGCAAGCAGCTATTTCCTAAAATCATTTCTCTCGTTATTTATTGCAAACATTATTTTGTCTTCATTAGCAAATGCACAACAAGGCGACCCCAAATTAACAGAAGTATACAGCCCTGTACCCCCTGTTGTAACTCCTGGCAAAACCAATAATGACCCTCCTTCAGATGCCATTATATTGTTTGATGGGAAAAATCTTGATCAATGGCGCTCTGTTAAAGACACTACCCAACCTGCAAAATGGATTGTGAAAGACGGGATAATTACCGTTGACAAAAACACGGGAAATATTGAAACCAAACAGTCTTTCACCGACTATCAGTTACATATTGAATGGCGCATCCCTTCAAACATTACGGGTGAAGGGCAAGCCCGGGGAAACAGTGGCGTATTTCTGGCTTCAACAGGATCCGGTGACGGTGGTTACGAATTGCAGGTTTTAGATAATTATAATAATTCCACTTATGTAAACGGGCAGGCAGCGAGCATTTATAAACAGAGCATCCCTCTTGTCAATGCCTGCAGAAAGCCCGGCGAATGGCAATCTTATGATGTAATATGGACTGCACCCCGTTTTAATGATGATGGATCTGTAAAAAGCCCGGCAAGAGTTACCGTCTTGCATAACGGGGTGTTGGTACAAAATAATTTTGAATTGAAAGGCCAAACCTTATATATTGGTCAGCCCTTTTATAAAAAACATGGCCCAAGTCCAATTAAACTGCAGGCGCATGGCGATAAAAGCGAACCAATAAGCTACCGGAATATCTGGATCAGGCCGCTATGATTGGTTGCCTGAAAAATGATTTAAAAATGCCTAACAGTTAATATCCTTGAATTAGTGAATAGAATTGCTTGTGTTGTTCTGCAAAACACCATAGATCGGTATAATACAGCCAAAGAAATCGTAATTCTGGCGTCATAAATCATATTTTTTTCCTACCTTTGCAAACTCTTTAAAAAGTGCTCATGGGCAAAAGGGATTTTGAAATACCATTTGTGGGGTTAAAACCTGGCATTCATGAGTTTAGCTACAAAATCGACGACAAGTTCTTTGATGCATACCAACAGCAGGATTTCAGAAACTGTCATGCCCAGATTAAACTGGTATTGGATAAAAAAAACAGTTTTATGTTGCTTTCTTTTGAAGTAGGAGGAATAGTGGAAATAAACTGCGACCGTTGTGGCAATATGCTACCTATTGAACTTTGGGATGAATTTAAGGTGCTAGTGAAATTGGTGGAAGACCCGGATATAATGAACCAGCAGGAGGAAGACCCCGATGTTTATTATATTTCAAAAGGGGAAAGCCATCTGCATATTTCGGATTGGATTTATGAATTCATCAACCTTAGCATACCCAATCAAAGAATGTGCACTGATGAGGAGATTGGAGGTAAGTATTGTAATAAAGAAGTGTTGGCTATGTTAAAGAAACTGGATGTGCAGGCGAATAAATCGCAGAATAATCTGTGGAAAGGATTGGAAAAATTTAAAGATTTAGATAAATAAAATAAGCATTATGCCAAACCCGAAACGGCGCCATTCGCAACAGCGCAGCGCCAAAAGAAGGACGCACTACAAAGCTGAGAAAGTTACTTTGAGCAAAGACAGCTCAACAGGCGAAATGCATGTTCGTCACCGTGCCCATGTAAGTGAAGGTAAATTGATATATAAAGGCAAAGTGGTTGCGGAAAAATCTCCGATTAACTAGTAAATGGTCAATGCTGAAGGCAAGCGATCAGCTTGCACTGACTATTTATCACTTTCAACTTAATTGTGCCGCAGATGAATATTGGCTTAGATATGATGGGTGGTGATTTTGCACCACGGGAAGCTGTTAAAGGCTTGCAATTATATCTGTCAGCAAATCCATCTCCGGCATTTTTGTTTCTATCTGGTGATGAACAACAGTTGAATGAATTGTTGAAGGAGTATAATATTCCTGCTTCTCAGGTTAAAGTGGTACACGCCCCTCAGGTAATCGGCATGCATGAACATCCTACAAAGGCGCTGAAAGAAAAACCACAGTCATCCATTGCTGTGGGTTTCCATTTATTAGCTACAGGCAAAACAGATGCATTTATTAGTGCAGGTAATACAGGCGCTATGATGGTGGGCGCATTGTTTAGCATAAAAGCTATTGAAGGAATTCAAAGACCAACGATAGCAACAATTATCCCAAAAGAAAACGGGAAAACCGGAATGTTGCTTGATGTGGGACTGAATGCCGATTGCAAACCTGAAAATCTGAACCAGTTTGCTATCTTAGGTTCATTATATGCCCAAAATATTTTGGGTATCGAAAACCCAAAAGTCGGATTGATGAACATCGGTGAAGAAGAAGGAAAAGGAAATATCCTGGCCCAGGCTGCTTACCCGTTGTTGAAAGAAAACAAATCCATAAGCTTTATCGGGAATATCGAGGGCCGTGATGTATTTTTAGACAAAGCCGATGTAATGGTTTGCGAAGGCTTTACCGGAAATGTAATTCTGAAGCTCGCAGAATCCATCTATGACATCACTAAAGAAAAAAATATTCATCATGAATATTTTGATCGCTTCAATTTCGAAAATTACGGCGGAACGCCTGTACTTGGGGTAGCAAAACCTGTTATCATCGGCCACGGCATTTCCCAGGCAAAAGCATTCAAAAATATGATACTGGTTGCCCAAAAAATGATTGAAACCGACCTGCTCGGCAAAATGAAATCCGCTTTTCAGCAATAAACTGATATATTTTTTTGACCGGCACTGGTAATCCTTTTAATCATCCTTGCGTCGCACTCTTCAACTGTATCCATCCTATTGAACCTATCTAACGGAAATGCCTAACCGGTTACACGTGTTCAGAAAAAATAACTACCAACTCGTAAGCCGGATTCTGTTTCTAAACCATCATTTATCTGCCCCCAACATTACTGCTGAGATGTAGCTGCCTACCCGCAAACTCGGCCGGACAGGCCTCAAACGCTTGCCTATGTGGCATTACAGCATGCAAGGTTTACCCGCAATTATTGTTACCAATAATTGCCGTGAGCTCTTACCTCACGTTTTCACCCTCATCCCGAATAAATCCGGGACAGTTATTTTCTGTGGCACTGTCTGTTGGCGCTATGCGCCACCCGGCCGTTAGCCGGTGCATCGTCCTTTGCTGTCCGGACTTTCCTCTTCCTGCTTTCACAGGAAATGATAGTTCGGTTGGTAGTTGCCGCAAAGGTAACTAATAGCTGTTACCTGGTGGCATCAGTACTGCAAATACACTTCGGTAGCCCCATAACCATAAGCCGGGTTATATTGATTAACGAAAGTTTTTACTTCTTTTTTCAATCTCAGTAATTCATGAATTTCATCGCGTAATTTACCTGAACCTACCCCATGAATAAAAATAATTGAAGGCAGATGATGCAATACAGCGAGCTCATAATATTTTTCAAACTCCTTTAATTGCAGCGTCAGCATTTCAAAGTTATTCATGCGCCCCCAGTCATCTGCCAGTTTTTCGATATGCAAATCTACAACAGAACGGGCCGGCGGCAGATGCTGACGGCTTTTGGAAGCTTCGTAAATTTTATAATAGGGGGAAAGTTTCTCTGATATAGCTAGTTTCTCCTCCGGCAGTTTATCGGGATATTCGTCAAAAAGTTTGTAAGAAAAAGTTGCTTCACCTTTCTTTCTTATCTCTTCAATCTTTGTAAAAACCTGCTTCACTTTTAACTTCAGATGAGTCTCGAAATAATCGGCTTTCTTGTAATCAGGAGCGAGTAAAGCAAATTCAAATTCAAAAACGGGGTTGTCATTCAGGTTTTCAAAAGGGATATCGTGAAGATAAAAATCTTTAAAAGCAAAAACTTCATTCCGGAGTTCAAAATTTTCGCCACGGAGGTAAGACACACGATAAAAAAAACTTAAGCCGTTGCCTGTATTGTTAATAATATGAATTTTTAAGTTTTCCACCACATCATCACCAAATTCGTCTGTCCCGGAAACCGGCAAGAAAGAAAGCCAGACACCAGTGGGCATTTTTAAGTTATTATCTTTTTTCTCCCGCGGCAGTTCATCAACATAATTTTTTTGTTTTGGCGCCGGTTTCTTTTCTGTAAATCTTTTAAAATAAGGAAAGTCGAGCTGATCGATATATGCAGGGAACCTCACTCCTCTCACTTCCACCATCACCATTTTATTATTGATAATATCAACCACCTCCCCTTCCTCGTTCGAGTGCAATACAAGCACAGTATCTCCTACCTGGAATTTCATGGCCCAAAAATACTCATTGAAATCGTTTAATTATCTTTTCAGAATCAGGAATTGGAGAAAGTTATCATTAGAACCCGGCAGCTTTTGCAGCAGTACTGATAAAAGAATGGCGACGCAGGAACATTAAATAAAATTATAAAAGCCGGTATTAAATAAATTCTTTGATATCCTGCATTAATCTTAATGCAATATTATTAGCGGTAGTTTCAAAACTGCTTTCAGCATAAATGCGGATGATGGGTTCTGTGTTGGATGTACGCAAGTGTACCCAATCGTTATCGAATTCAATTTTCAATCCGTCCTCAATATTAACCGGCTGGTTTTTGTATTTCTTTTTTATTTTCTCAAAAACCTCGGCCACGTTAATACCTTTTTGCAGTTCTATTTTATTTTTTGATATGAAATAATCAGGATAGCGTGTACGGAATGAACGCATGCCGTTTTTATGATGCGATAATGCGCTGAGAAAAAGGCCGATGCCAATCAATGCATCACGTCCATAATGCAAATCGGGAATGATGATGCCACCATTACCTTCGCCACCAACAACAGCATTTACTTCTTTCATTTTATTCACCACGTTCACTTCCCCAACGGCTGACGGGAAATATTGTCCGCCGTGTTTGATCGTGATTTCTTTCAGGGCCTTTGTACTGCTCATGTTGCTGACGGTATTCCCCTTCTTCTTACCGAGCACATAATCAGCGACAGCAACCAATGTATACTCTTCACCGAACATGCTACCATCTTCGCACACAAAGCAAAGACGGTCAACATCAGGGTCAACCGCAATACCAAAATCTGCTTTTGATTTTTTAACTGCTGCGCTTAATGCTACCAGGTTTCCGGGAAGTGGCTCAGGGTTATGTTCAAATTTTCCATTTGGCTCGCCATACAGCAAGCTAACATCTTCCACCCCCAATGCCTTTAACAAATCCGGGATAACCAATGCGCCTGATGAATTAATAACATCAACTACTACTTTGTATTTTTTCTTTTTTATTGATTCTACCTCAACAAGAGGATAGCTGAGAACTGCATCAATATGTTTTTGCAGGTAAGAATGATTATAGCGGTGTGTGCCCAATTTATCGACGGGAGAAAAAATAAAATCCTCATTAGCGGCTTTTTCCAGAACTAAAGCCCCGTCTGTCGCGCTGATGAATTCGCCGTTTTGATTCAGCAGTTTTAAAGCATTCCACTCTTTAGGGTTGTGGCTTGCAGTGATGATAATTCCTCCTGCAGCTTTTTCCCAGATAACAGCAAGTTCAACAGTTGGAGTGGTGGAAAGTCCCAGATCAATGACATCAAAACCAAGGCTAATAAGCGTACTGGTAACTATATTAGAAACCATTTCGCCGCTGATGCGTGCGTCACGGCCTACAACAATTTTGTTGCCCCTGCTTTTTTCTTTCACCCAACTGCCATAAGCAGCAGTGAATTTTACAATATCAACAGGCGATAAGGTTTCTTCAGGTTTTCCGCCAATTGTTCCCCTGATTCCTGAAATGCTCTTTATCAATGCCACGGCGTCTTTCTTTTATGTATTTGATTAGTGACACAAAAATAAAGCTTTGCTCCCAAGTATTGCACAACCTTTTAAAAAAACAACGAATTGAATTTTATCCAAAAAAACAATCGAAATTTTTAAAACTTTATGGGTTACCCCCACTAAAGCTTTAATGAAGAAGGCAGTAAAAAAACCTGGAATTATTAACAAAATCCCCCAGCGTAGTTTCACGCAAAAAATAAGCACAAATACAAAGTCCGAATGATAAGGATTTGAATAATCATCATGTAAGTTTTTATCCGAGTGCCTGCAGCTTTTATTACTTATTACTTTTGTAAAAATTTTGCGCATGCAAGTTCCTGCAGATTGGTTCAGAGAATGGTTCAACTCTCCTTATTATCATAAACTTTATTTTGAACGAGACGAAAATGAAGCGAAGTTTTTCATGAATAACCTTCTCCGGTTCCTTAACCCGGCTGTTGATGCATTAATGCTCGATGTTGCATGCGGAAGGGGCAGGCACTCCAGGATACTTGCAAAAAAAGGTTTTGATGTTACCGGTTTTGATCTTTCCCCAGACAGTATTCGTTATGCCAGGCAATACGAAAATGATCATTTGCATTTTTATAAACATGACATGCGATTACCTTTCAGGATAAATTATTTTGATTATGCATTCAACCTGTTTACCAGTTTTGGTTACTTCAGAACAAAAAGAGAGAATAACAATGCGATACGAACAATCAGCCAGGCATTAAAACGACAAGGCTTTCTTGTACTCGATTACCTGAATACACATTGGGCTGAAGAAAACCTTATTCATAAATCCATGAAAGAAATAGATGGCATACGTTTCCATCTGACGAAATGGTTTGATGAAACACATTTTTACAAGAAAATATTAATAGAAGATGAGCACCTGAGAAAGCCGTTGGAGTTTATTGAAAAAATTGCCAAGCTGGGCGTTGGCGATTTCAATGAAATGTTTGCATATAACGGAATGCAGCTACGGCATATATTCGGAGATTATGAGCTCAATACATACGATACAAAAAAATCTCCAAGATTATTAATGATTGCCAGGAAACTAAAATGAGTTAATAAACTTGACCTTCGTGAACATTACATTGCATAAAATAATTCTATTTTGAAGGCAACGCAAATGCAACATACGCATCGCTGGTATGTTTATGAAGTTTACCTCCGCCACATGCAATAACAACATATTCCCTTCCATCCGCTTCATACACGGCAGGCGTTGCAAAACCTGAAGCAGGTAAATCTGTTTCCCACAACAACTGCCCGGTTCTTTTATTGAATGCACGGAATTTTGCGTCGCTGGTTGCTGCAATAAACAGCACCCCACCTGCAGTAACAACAGGCCCTCCATAATTTTCCGTACCGGAATGTATACCTCTGGCTTTCAGTTCAGGATAATCGCCGATCGTATCTTTCCATATTAATTGCCCAGTGTTCAGATCAACCGCATTTAATGTTCCCCATGGCGGAGCAACAGCAGGATAACCTTCTTTGGTTAAAAACTTATTATATCCCGTGGAAGTGTATGGCATATTATACCATTCATCTTCCGGCCGCACTGGCAGAATAAATTTTTCTTTTTGTTTGTCTTTCTCATTCAATATAAAAGTAATGATAGCTTTTTTCTCGCTTGCCGATAATTGCGCAAAAGCAGGCATCATTCTTCTTCCTGATGAAATCAATTGCGTAACTTGCTCTTCATTATATTTTTTTTCAACCCCAATTAATGTGGGATAATTTCCGCCGCCTTGCAATTGTGGCCCATGACAGGCCATACAGGTTGATCTGTATAATCTCTGCCCCGCCTCCAAATTAGTTTCATTCAATATAGTTTTATTATTCACATCCACCATGGTAAGCACCCAGGGCATTTCACTTGCATTCGCATATAAAATTCCGGTTGCAGGATCATAAGCCGGTCCGCCCCATTCTGAACCACCGTCAAAACCCGGGAAAATAACAGTTCCTTCCTTTGATGGAGGATTGAACATGAACCCTGTTTTATATGAAGCAAGTCTTTTACTAATATCCCGGTATGAACTGTCCGGGATAAATGTATTTAAATCCTTATCGTTCAAAGTCTGTCTTACAATCGGCTTGGGAAAAGATGGCCATGGTTGCGTAGACGATAATTCCTCCCCCGCCAGTTCCGATTGTTCCGGCACTTTAACTTCATTAATGGGGTAAATCGGCTTACCCGTTGCCCGCTCAAATAAAAAGATAAAACCACTTTTCGATAACTGGGCAATGGCTTCGGTTTTTTTTCCATCTTTAGTGATCGTAACCAGTACGGGAGCGGTTGGCAAATCTTTATCCCAAAGGTCATGATGAACAGTCTGAAAATGCCAGATACGCTTTCCCGTTAGTGCATCAATGGCCACCACACAATTGGCAAACAAATCATTTCCGTGGCGTTTCCCTCCGTAAAAATCATAGCTGGCAGAGCCTACCGGCGCAAATAAAATCCCTTTTTCTTCGTCCATGCTAAAACCTGACCATGCATTTGCCCCGCCTATATGTTTCCAGGCTTCTTTATCCTCCCAGCTTTCATAGCCTTCCTCTCCTGGTTGGGGGATAGTATGAAATATCCAGCGCAATTTTCCCGTATGCACATTGTATGCCCTGATATGGCCCGGAGCAGCAGCGGCATCCTCATCCACCCGGTCCCCTATAATAATGAGGTCATTGTAAATTATACCTGGTGTTGTTGATGCCACATATAAATTTCTGACATCACGGCCAAGATCATTATGAAGATCTATTTTGCCGCTATCCCCGAATGAAGCAATCAGTTTACCATCATCAGCATTCACACAAAAAAGCTTTGCACTGGCTGAATAAAAAATTCTTCTGTCATCTTTTCCATCAGTATAATAAGCAACGCCACGACAAACATTCATCATAAAATATCCGAGGCCTTTGACTTCATTTGAATCCGCTGGATCAAAAGCCCATTTTTGTTTCCCGGAAGAAGCGTCGAGTGCAAATAATTTTAACTTGGGAGAAACTCCATACAAAGTATTGCCAATGATAACAGGATTTGTTTGTATCTGAGTCATTGAATCATTATCGCCCGTATGGTACACCCATGCCACCTGCAGTTGTGAAACATTAGCTGTATCAATTTCCCTTAATGAGGAATAATGATTGTTTTCCTTATTACCACCGTAATTTCGCCAGGTGTTATATTTCTTTTCATTTTTGTTACATCCTATGAAAATTAAACATACTGATAGAGCTGAGAAAAGCAGGCATCGTAATTTCATGGATGACAATTTAAACTGAAATTTAAAAAACATTTTCATCCAAAAACTACCAAACCCTGCATAAAAAAAATTATTTATCTTTCCATCCAAGATAAATAAATGGAAACACAGCTTACGCACGTACATACAGAAGAGCATATGCAGAGCTCTGACATACTCCGGGATATTGTCATAGGAATGTCTGATGGGCTCACCGTTCCTTTCGCCCTCGCAGCAGGGTTAAGTGGCGCGGTAAAAGATACCAGCTTAATTGTAATAGCCGGTATTGCAGAAATTGCTGCAGGATCAATTGCTATGGGACTGGGTGGATACCTGGCAGGAAAAACCGAATCTGATCATTACAATTCTGAATTGAAAAGAGAATACGATGAAGTGGAAAGGCTCCCTGAACGCGAAAAGCAGGAAGTGAAAGATTTTTTTGCAGGGCTTGGCTTTAATGAAGAGTTGCAGAACCAGGCTGTGGAAGAAATGACTAAAGATAAAGACAAGTGGGTTGATTTTATGATGAAATATGAACTGAACCTTGATAAGCCCGATCCGGCCCGTGCGAGGAAAAGTGCATTCAATATCGGCGCTTCATATATTGTAGGTGGCCTTATACCCCTTAGCCCGTATTTTTTTGTTAACGATGGCATTGAAGGGTTGAAGATATCGGCCGCAATTACATTAGTCTGCCTGTTTATTTTCGGCTATTTTAAAAGTAAAATCACTGGTGTTAATGCCTTTAGCGGCGCCATTCGAGTAATGATTATCGGTGCACTGGCGGCAGGTTGCGCCTTTGGGGTAGCTAAATTGATTGAACATTAAATATCAGCTTCGCACTAATATTCACAGCAGTTTTCCATTATCCCTGTTAAGCAGCGGTTCATCGGTTTAATCTTAAAAATCATAATTGCCGCTATTTTTTCCCTTCAGTTTCAAATCAGGCAAAACGGCTGCAAGCAAGATCAAAAAGGACACAACAATAATCACGTATAGGCCTACCTTCTTTTCAGGGCAAATACCGCGATAACAAGATGAGAAAAGCACAAAACTTCTTGCACTAAAAGCAACTATTAAAGCTGAAACAACAAGGTTAACCCTTTTGGCCCAAATTCTGGGCACTATGAACAATACGATGACTATAACAGAAAGAATGATCAATAACAGGCCCGGCTTGCCATATCTGTTTTGTTCAGAAAAAAAACCTGTAAAAACTTTATCTAAATCCGGGTAATAGGCCCACGGAAAAAAACAGGCGGCAATGAGAATAATTGCTAAAATAATACCGATATAATTTGAATATTTCATAATTAAAATTACAAGACCTGTCAGGTTTTACCAACCGGACAGGTCTTCAAGTTTGAGGTCCCGAGCAGATTCGAACTGCTGTAGAAGCTTTTGCAGAGCTCTGCCTAGCCACTCGGCCACGGAACCGTTTCAGAAACGGCAAAAATAGCATTTTCAGATTAATTTCCCTAACTGTTGGGGACAGAAAGCAGGAAAAGTCAGGAATTCTAAAAACAGAAATAAAAGAAAAATTTTTTAGCAAGCTCTTCGACTTTCCGATCTTCGAACTTACATATTTTACGATTTCCGGACTTATTATAACATCTGCAATATGCAACGAATTGCCGAAAGTGAACTCATCATCAACAGCCGCGGAGCGGTATATCATTTGGATCTAAGGCCAGAAGAACTGGCAACAACAATTATTACGGTCGGGGATCCTGAGCGGGTAAAAAACGTAAGCAGACGGTTTGATAACATTGAATTCAAAACCCAGCATCGCGAGTTTGTTACTCATACCGGTTTTATCGGCAAAAAAAGAATCTCTGTTGTTTCGACTGGTATTGGAACAGATAATATTGATATTGTTTTCAATGAGCTTGATGCCCTTGCAAATATTGACTTTGAAACAAGGATCACCAAACAACATCTCTCCCATCTGAATATTATCCGTATTGGCACAGCAGGTTCCCTACAGTCATCCATACCAGTAGATAGTTTTGTTGTTTCCACTCATGGCCTCGGAATTGACAACCTGCTGAACTTCTATCGCCACGAACAGAATGAAGAAGAAAAACAGTTATTACATGCATTTGTAACTTTAACGCAGTTGCATAACCGATTTTCTTATCCTTATATCAACAGTGCAAGCGCATCATTAATAAAAAATTTTGTAGCAGGCTATCATCATGGTATTACCGTTACCTGCCCTGGTTTTTATGGCCCTCAGGGGCGTGTATTAAGGCTTGGTCTTAGTAATCCCCATCTCATTGACAGGCTGACACAATTCAGCTTTGGCAATCATCGCATCGCTAATTTCGAAATGGAAACGGCGGGCATTTATGGAATGGGTAAATTGTTAGGGCACCATTGCCTCAGCATCAGTGCCATAGTTGCCAACCGCATTTCACAACAATTTTCAAAAGATGGAAATGCCACGGTAGAGAAACTGATTGAAAAAACATTGGCTGTAGTCAGTAATTTGTGATTATTGAAAATTGCCTATCATATGCCCGTTTATACAACAGCAATATTTGTTTTTCTTCTCAACCACAATCTCAGCATCTGTACAGCAATCCCAAAGATGATGAATGCAAGCCCGATATAAAATCCTTTGTTTAGGTATTTATTTTCTCCAAGTACAGCAAATGCAAGCAATATACCGTAAACAGGCTCAAGGTTATAACTGAGATTAACTGTGAATGCAGAGATTTTCTGCAGCGCCTTCATTGATAAATTAAAGGCGAGCACCGTACATGCCCATGCCAGTATCAGCAGCCATATCCAGTCCTTTAAATTTGGAAAAAAATAATTTGTCGGAAATAATTTCAGATAAAAAGGCATTATTACACTAAGAAATAAAAAACCACCGCTTAATTCGTATAAGGTGACTATTTCCGAGGAATTTTTTTTCAATACTATTTTATTCAATATTGGAAAAACACTGCCAAGCAGTGCAGAAATTAGTCCAATGATAATTCCGGTTTTATATGTGGGGTCAAAATGAAAAATAAAATAAATGCCGGCAATCATCAGCAGCCCTAACAACAATTCAATAAAATCAATTCTGACACGGAAAATCAGCGGTTCCAGGAACGCAGTAAAAAAGCCGATGGAAGAAAAGCAGACCAGGGCAATTGATACATTCGCATACTTAATACTGCCATAAAAACTCACCCAGTGAAGCGCTGCAATACTGCCAATCAGGAAAATTTTTATAATATCAGCAGTAGGAATTCGGTAGTCTTTTTTCCGAAAAAAAAATAACATCCATAGTGTAATTGCCGTAATCAGTAACCTGTACCATACTAACCAGCCTTCATTCAATGTAATAAGTTTTCCGAATATGCCTGTAAAACCGGCAAGAAATACGGCAATATGTAGTTGTATAAAAGCTTTTTTCATGAAGAAAGCAAAGAAATGAAAAAAGCAGAAAACGGAGATTAAATTCTGAGACCAAATAATAAAAAGGCACAGAGGATTACTTGCCGCTCATCATAGCTTCGGGAGTATTATAAGCCGGCATTTCCAGTGGAATTGTTTTTTTTACACGATTGCGGTAATTTTTGAAAAGGCTTTGCCAACGCAGGTTCAGCACACCTAATATGCCTTCTTTAATAATACCCTTGTTCATTTTAGATGACCCAAGTTTCCTGTCCTCAAAAATAATCGGCACCTCTTTAATCTGGAATCCCAGTTTCCAGGAAGCAAATTTCATTTCTATCTGGAATGCATAGCCGACAAAATGAATTTCATCCAGGTTGATAGTTTCCAGCACTTCTCTTTTATAACAAACAAAACCCGCTGTTGGGTCGTGAACAGGCATCCATGTAATTAGTCGAGTGTAAAGTGAACCACCTTTTGAAAGAAGTACCCTATTACGCGGCCAGTTCACATTACCACCACCTTTTACATACCTGGAACCTACTGCAACATCGGAACCGAAAAATTTGCAGGCCTGGTATAATCTTTCAAGATCATTGGGGTTATGTGAGAAATCGGCATCCATTTCAAAAATGAAATTGTATTTCCTGTTAATCGCCCACTTAAATCCGTGAATATAAGCAGTGCCTAAACCAGCCTTGCCTTTCCGCTGTTCAAGAAATAACTGTGAAGGGTATTTTAGCTGCAGCCCTTTTACTATTTCTGCAGTGCCATCAGGAGAGTTATCATCAATAACCAATACATGATAACCTTCGCTGAGCGAGAAAATTGCCTGCAGGATATTGGCAATATTTTCTCTCTCGTTATAAGTTGGTATAATAACTATTTTTTCCAATGACAATCGAAAATAAATGAATGATTGTAAATATACAATTTTCTCCCGACTATGGTTGTCTATGAATTGTTATTAAGTCCGTCTATGCCTTTTTTAGCATGGTACGGTTGAAAATTTCAGTGAGCTTTTGCTTGGTATGCATCGGAAAATCCCCTTTCATCATCCAGTCATAGTATTGTGGCTCAGCTTTCAACACATCTGCAACAGGCCTTCCTTTGTGTTTCCCAAAATTGAAAGTTTCTATACCATTTTCAATAACGAAACGCCTTGCGAAATCAACAACAGGGTCTTCTCCGACAAGTTTCAGCACACTGTCAACAGTATTCCCTAACTGGTTGTATTTCCTTACCTGAGCTTCCAGCACTTCCCATGTGGCAAGGGCATCGGCTTCCGCACTATGAGCATCATCAAGATTTTTATTACAATAAAATTTATATGCAGCACTCAGTGTGCGCTGTTCCATCAGATGAAAAATTTTTTGTACATCAATCAGCTTTCGGCCTTTCATATCAAATTCCATACCCACACGCAAAAATTCTTCTGCCATCATAGGAATATCAAACCGATTGGAATTATACCCTGCCAGATCGCATCCTTCAATAAACTGCTTCAACTCATTAGCCATCTGCTTAAATGTAGGCGCATCCTTCACCATTTCATTGGTTATACCATGAATGTCAGAAGATGATTTAGGAATGGGTACTTCGGGGTTGATGAGTTTGCGTTTGGAGATTTTTTTTCCATCTGGCATGATCTTAATAATAGCAATTTCCACAATCCTGTCGCTGGAAAGGTTAATGCCGGTCGTTTCAAGGTCAATTACGGCAAGAGGTTTTGTAAGCTGTAACATTAAATAAATTCAATTTTTGAAACAATTTTGATACTCTGCAATCAACCGCAGCTTTGATAAATCTTTGGATGTCTGTTTAGCGTGTTCGGCGCAAATTTAACCATATATCAATACCACTGAGATTTTTAGTGTCCGGAAAAAATATTAATCAGGCTGACAAATATCGGATTATTTATACAGCCAAAACCATACCTTTTTTAAAAAGCCCTCAATTTCAGGGCATTGTCTTTAAAATGTCTTAATTTATGATATAGCTTGCAATTATCAGATTTTTATGTTTACTTTGAATTATCATCTCCACTTTTATCTCTATCCTTTGGTATTAACCGTAACCCGATTCTGCTGATCCGTTTTCCTTTGAATTTCCTGGTGCCAATTCCTGATACCAGGCAGTTATTAACTTTAAATACCATAAAATGAAACGGACAATCTTAATTATTGCGCTGATCGTTGTTGCAGCATTTGCTGTCACATCTTGCACTACCCAGAAGAGCGGTTGCAAAGCTACACAGGGAATGCTTGGTTACGGCCACTAAATTTTTCTCAGTTAAGTCGAATGTATTTCAGGTTATCACTTTGTGGTAGCCTTTTTTTCATGCGTTTTAACAATTAATAGCTTTGGAGAATAAAGCCCTGATTAGCTTTACTATGCATTTCTATTTTTTATTCAAACTCTTTTTCAGGTCTGAAGCCACTTATCTTCCCTTGCTGCCAGAGTTTATAATCCTTATAAAAGTTCTCTTCATTTCTTTTTGTCAATAATTCCGGGTCAAGTTCCTTAAGGTTGGGTTTACCTGCATTCACCCAGGCAGTATACCAGAAGTTGGCAGTCATCCTGATCGCCTGTCTTATTTGTCTTTCCACCATACCATTCAATGCTTCATGGTACTTTTTTGCATATTCATAACCGTGAACCGGGTCATTAAACTTTGTCTTGATAATATTTCCGCCTGAGTCAAGTTTATAGATTTTTTCTTTAGGCAAGGCCTGTGACAACTTTCTGTCTATTGCCAACAATGTATCTGCCTTTTCAAAGGAAGATTGAATTAATTTCCATGTTTCTTTAGTAATGTCATTAATATATTCAGCGCTCCCGGTATTCATATTATATTCTTCACCAAAAAGTTCAGGCAATTGCCCTTCAAAAAAAGCATGTATTCCTTTTTGATTGGTAAGTTGCCCGTCGTGATTCAGTGTAGTATGCAAAGGCATAGTCGCATCACCGATATAATGCGCAAGGTTAGCTGCAAGAAAAATGATCTCCGATTTCCGTTTTGCTTTAAATGCTTTGGTAAGCCTGTCTTGTACAAAAAGTATGTACCACGGAAGACTTCCTGCTTTTTGTATTGTTGAATCAGGAAATTTCATTTTCAATTGTTGCAGATCTGCAGGCAGGCTGTCCATATTTTTTACAGCAAAGACCTCTAGGTTAATATAATGCCTGGGTGATTCTGTCCTGTCGCTCAATGAATATTTTCTTAAATCCGGCGCAACCGCTTCTTCAGTAATAAAATCAATATGGTTATAAAAAAAAGACCGCATATCGGCAGGCAAGGCAAAAACTGCCGCATGGTTAATATGCTGGTGCCCCCACGAGCCCCATGCAAAAACGATAGAAATGCTCACAAAGAAAATCGCAAAAAATAAAAAAGGCTTTCTGAACATGACAATATTTTATATAAAAAACAAGCTGCAAACTTAATGCAGAAATATATCAGACGAACCATTTAACATTAAAATAAAAAACCTTTCAGAAATACATCTGAAAGGCCAGTAATAAAACCTAATATGATGACAACTAAGTTGCCCAGGCTTTATCTCCTTTCTTATACGGTATACAACCTTCATATCTTCCCGGAACTGCTACATACCGCAATGCTTCGGTAGCCCCAATTTTAGAGGTAAAATAACCCCATAAAGTGAGTTCCTTCATCATACGGAAATAATGAGCAGGTTCTTCCGGTTTCTTTTTGCTCATATAATCTTTCTGTTCCTTATCCAGGTCAACAAGCAGGTCGTGTCGCTGCTTGTCATCACAATCCATAAATGATTTGCTGTTTTTTGTTTTGCAAGCCGCGTCAAGTTTCTGCATTCCTTCCAGGAATATTTTCTGGTCTTTGTCTTCATAACAATCGTTAACAATTGTTTTCATGAAGTCCCCTATTTTAGCAGCCTTGGCGCCGGGTGATGAAGCGGTTGTTGGTAAAATGGTTTCTCCAACTTCATCTAAAAAAGAAATATCATCAGGGCTGAGATTAAGGCTTTCGCCATATTTTCTTTCAGGCTTGCAGCCAGATAAAAAAAACTCAGCGCCGACAACGGTTCCGCCTAATAACAGCGCAACACTTGACAGAGCTTCTCTTCGATTCATATTGTATTTTTTTTGAACAGTTATGAAATTAAATTTCCAGAAATTTATTGATATAAAAAAACTATTTAATTTTCTTTTCAGTAATTGAGTATTTCCCAAATTCACATATTACAAATTGCCTTTCCTCAATTCATCCACTGCATGGTCAGCTGCACGTGCAGTTAAAGCCATATATGTAACAGAAGGGTTCTGGCATGCGCTTGATGCCATACAGGAGCCATCTGTCACGAAAACATTTTTGCAATCCCATACCTGATTCCATTCATTGAGCACTGATGTTTTCGGATCCTTGCCCATTCTCGCCGTACCCATCTCATGAATACACAATCCCGGGTTGGCATGCGGATCGTCGAAGGTGCTGATATTTTTGCACCCGGCTCGCTCTAACATTTCAGCAGCACTGTTCATCATATCTTTACGCATGGCCAGTTCATTCGATTTCCATTCTGCATCTACATCAACCAAAGGCAGGCCCCATTTATCTTTTTTATCTTTACTCAATGTTACCCGGTTATCAGGATTGGGCAGTTGCTCGCCCCATCCGCCAATCCAGAAACCCCAGTCCCCCGGTTCCGTCAATTGCTCTTTCAGTGATTCACCAATGCCTTCGAGGTCGCTTACCCTTCCGCGATAAGCGCCGCCCTGGTAACCGAAACCACGCACATATTCTTTTTGTTTGGTCGCTTCACTGATGTTCCTGAAACGCGGTACATAAATGCCATTAGCCCTTCTTCCAAAAGTGTAGCTGTCTTTGAAACCTTCATAGGTTGCACTCGCACCAACATGATAATGATGATCCATTAAATTGCGCCCAAGCTGATCACTGCTATTGCCCAGTCCATTAGGGTGGGCACCTGATTTCGAATTCAGTAAAATAGAAGTAGTGCCGATAGTGGATGCATTTAAAAAAATAATTTTCGCAAAAAACTCTTCTGTCTTCATCGTTTCCGCATCAATAATACGTATGCCTTTGGCGTTCTTTGCATCTTTATCACAGATAACATCTACCACTATGGAATAAGGTCTGAGGGTTAAATTGTTGGTTGCTTTTGCAGAAGGTAGTGTAACTCCGTTGCTACTGAAATAACCGGTGAAAGGGCACCCCCTGTCACACATATTTCTGTATTGACAAGGGCCTCGTCCATTTAATCCCTTTGTAAGGTTTGCCACACGGCCAATGATCATCCTCCTTCCGTCAGAAAAATTTGTTTTGATGCTTTCTGCCACATGTTTCTCTAAACAATTCATCTCCATAGGCGGTAAAAATTCTCCATCAGGTAGTTGAAGCAGGTTTTCTATTGAGCCGCTGATGCCAACATATTTTTCCACATAGCTATACCAGGGAGCAATGTCTTTATAACGAATAGGCCAATCCACTCCATGACCATCTTTTGCATTAGCTCCAAAATCAATATCACTCCAGCGGTAGCATTGTCTCCCCCACATCAGGCTCCTTCCTCCTACATGATAACCACGTATCCAATCATATGGCTTTACCTGTGTGTATGGATGCTCCAGGTCATTGACAAAAAAATGCTTATTAGCTTCATTACAAAAACCACGCACTTGTATATGTTGCTTTTCCCGCATCTCCTCAGTAATCGAACCTCTGTGTTCAAATTCCCACGGTGCCTTGGTAGCAGTTGGATAGTCTTTGAGATGTTCTACATTTCTTCCTCTTTCAAGCACTAATGTCTTTAATCCCTTTTCGCAAAGTTCCTTTGCAGCCCAGCCACCACTGATGCCGGAACCAACCACTATAGCATCGTAGGTGTTTTGAGCGACGGCTTTATTATTTATATTCGGAGTATCAGGCATATTATATATTATGTAAGGCATGAGTTATGAACAATTAAGTAAGTGAAAATCAAAAAACATACACTTAATAGTTCATAACTCATCTTTTTTTAAATGTTTCTTTTTTTAAGTTCTTCTACCGCATGGTTCACTGCTCTGGCTGTGATTGCCATGAACGTGAGAGAAGGATTTTGCGTGCTTGTTGAAACCATGCACGCCCCATCCGTAACAAAAACATTTTTGCAACGATGAAATGCATTCCATTTGTCGAGCAATGATGTTTCCGGATCTTTACCCATCCTGCAACCCCCCATTTCATGAATATCCAAACCGGGCGCCTGTTTGCTGTCGTTCTGTGATATATTTTTACAGCCGGCCCTTTCCAACATCGCTGAAGTTTCATTCAGAAAATCTTTCATCGATTTTTCATCATTGTCATCATACCCAACCGACGTTATCAATTGAGGCATTCCCCATTCATCTTTTTTATCAGGGCTCAACCGAACATGATTTGTTTCTTTCGGTATTGTTTCGCCCTGCATCATTGCAAAAACATTCCATTCACCAGCTTCGGTAACAGCATCCTTAAACGCAGCACCCAATTCATCTCCTTCTTTAACATGCCCCCTCGATCTGCCTGCTGTAAAATGAACGGTATAACCTCTCAAGAAATCTGTTTCCTGTTTATATACGTTCCTGAAATTAGGCATCATAGGTTGAGTTGGCCTTCGGCCATAATAATATTTATCATCCGGTCCGTCGTAGAATGCACTGACCGTGCCACGATAATTATGAAAACAAATATTTTTACCTAGCAAACCATTGTCATTACCCAAGCCATTTGGAAAACGTTTCGAAGTGGAATTCAGCAGAATTAAATTGGAGTTGAGGCAGGCTGCATTCACAAAAATTATTTTTGCATAAAACTCTATCTCTTGTTTACTGTTTGCATCTATTACCCTTACACCAGTCGCTTTGTTTTTAGTGTCATCATAAATAACAGAATGGACCACAGAAAATGGCCTCATGGTAAGATTGCCTGTTTTAAATGCCCATGGCAAAGTGCTGGAGTTAGAACTGAAATATCCCCCGAAAGGACACCCTCTTTCACAAAGGCTTCTTGCCTGGCATTGGCCTCGACCTTGCTGTAAATGAATGGGCTGAGGTTTTGTAAGATGTGCACAACGGCCCTGTATTACATGCCGATTTTGATAAGCACTTATTATTTTCTGTTGAATATCCTTCTCCACACAATTCATTTCCCAAGGCGGAAGAAACTCTCCGTCAGGCAGTGTTTCCAATCCGTCTTTGTTACCACTGATGCCTGCAAAAATTTCCACATGGGAATACCAAGGAGCAATTTCTTCATAAGTAATCGGCCATTCTACGGCAAAGCCATCCCGGCCCGGACCTATAAAATCATATTTACTCCATCTCTGTGTTTGTCTTGCCCATAATAAAGATTTTCCACCAACCTGGTAACCTCTTATCCAATCAAATGGCTTTTCCTGTATATAAGGATGCTCATTATCTTTTACAAAAAAGTGCTCCGAGGTTTCATTGAATGCATAACATCTTCCAACAACCGGGTTCTCCTTTGTCACTTTCAGGGGTAGTGCTCCATGATGAGGAAAATCCCAAGGGTTTTTTGAGGCCGTCGGGTAATCTTTCAAATGCACCACCTCCCTGCCCCGTTCCAATACCAAAGTTTTTAACCCAGCATCGCACAATTCTTTTGCAGCCCATCCGCCGCTGATGCCAGAACCTATAACGATAGCATCGTAAGTGTTCTGATTGACTGATTTATTATTTATGTTCGGAGTATCGGGCATGCTATGTTATTATATGAAGCATGAGGTATGAAGTAAGTCTAAATCAAAAATTATACTTAACACTTCATGACCCACACTTATTTAAATGTTCATTTTTTTAAGTTCTTCTACCGCATAATTTGCCGCTCTTGCCGTCAGAGCCATATAAAATATTGACGGACTTTGATTGGCCGTACTCGTCATACATGCGCCGTCTGTTACAAAAACATTTTTACAATTATGAAACTGGTTCCATTTATTTAGTAAAGAGTTTTTAGGGGTTTTCCCCATCCTGCATCCGCCCATTTCATGAATATCCCTTCCCGGAGCCCAGTGATTATCATATTGTTTAATGTTCTTCACCCCGCAATTATCAAGCATCTCACTGCCTTGTGTCAGAAAATCTTTCAGTAGTTTTTCATCGTTGTCATCATAACTTACATTAGTAACCAGTAGCGGAATTCCCCATTGATCTTTTTTATCCTTGCTCAAATGCACCTGATTTTCTTTTTTAGGAATTGTTTCTCCCTGAATATACATGTACATACCCCAGTTGCCGGCTTCACTCATTGCATCTTTATACTCAGCACCAATTTGTATTGAATCATTATCGCGTTGGCCGCGTTCGCGGTAACAGGCCGTGAATGCCATATAACCGCCAACAAAATCAACATCATTTTTTTTAATATTCCTGAAATTCGGCACCATGCATTCAGCCGTTCTTCTTCCGAAATAATATTTGTCCTGGTAACCTTCCACGTCGCCGCCAACAGAGCCACGATAATTCTGAAAACAAACATATTTGCCGAGCAACCCATTATCGTTTCCAAAACCATTTGGAAAGCGGTTCGATTTTGAATTCAGCAAAATCAAATTACTGTTCAATGCAGATGCGTTCAGGAAAATTATTTTCGAAAAATATTCTGTTGTTTGATGAGTGTTGGCATCAATAATCCTTACTCCGACTGCTTTATTTTTTTGTTCATCGTACATAATGGAATGCACAACAGAGAAAGGCCTGATGATGAGGTTGCCTGTTTTTTCCGCCCAGGGCAAAGTGGATGACACTGAGCTGAAATAGCCCCCGAACGGGCAACCACGCATACAAAGGTCGCGGGCCTGGCATCTTCCTCTTCCCTGTTTTAAATGAATTTCAGTGGCCTGACTCAATTGAGCCCACCTGCCTTGAATATAAAACCTGTCTTTATATCTGGCGCTGATTTTATCACGCATATCCTTTTCCACACAATTAAAATCAAATGGCGGAAGATATTCGCCATCGGGCATTGATTCCAGCCCATCTTTGTTACCACATATTCCTGCAAATAATTCTACATGCGAATACCAGGGGGCAACATCATCATAACTGATTGGCCATTCAATTCCGTAACCAAATTTTGCGGGATTAATGAATTCATACTTACTCCAGCGTGGGCAGGCTCTTCCCCAGATCAACGATTTTCCACCCACCTGGTAACCGCGTATCCATTCAAATGGCTTTTCCTGCACATAAGGGTGGTCTTTATCTTTTATAAAAAAATGTGCGGTAGATTCATCAAAGCCCGCAGCTTCAGTAATGAGTGGGTTTTCTTTTACAAATTTTTCCGTCATCCTTCCACGATGCGCAAACTCCCAGGGATTCATATTTGCAGTTGGATAATCTTTGTTATGCACTACATTCCTTCCCCGTTCGAGCACCAATGTTTTCAACCCACGTTCGCATAATTCCTTTGCCGCCCAGCCACCGCTGATACCAGAGCCGATAACGATCGCATCAAAAGTATTTTGTTGAATGCCTTTTGTATTGAGATTTATTTTAAGCGAATCGTCAGACATGAAAATTTGCAAGTTTATAATGCTCGATTTATTATTATTCAATTTAAAAATCGTCGCATAAATCCATTTATCAATTGTGATGTTTTCGCGGATTTGATAGTTATAGGTTTCCTTTCTTCAATTCTTCCACAGCATGATTGGCTGCACGTGCCGTAAATGCCATATAACCCAGTGAGGGGTTATGACATGCTGCAGATGTCATGAATGATCCATCGGTAACAAACACATTCATCGCATCCCAAACCTGGTTCCATTTATTTAATACTGATGTTTTAGGATCAAGTCCCATTCTTGCTGTGCCCATTTCATGAATGCCGCGTCCGAGATAAGGGTTACTATCATGCCCTTTCACATTTTTCACCCCTGTAGCTTCCAGCATTTCTATTGCATCGGCTTGCATGTCTTTGCGCATCTTCAACTCATTTTCTTTTAATTCCACATCAAAAGCAAGCACTGGTAATCCCCATTTGTCTTTTTTTGTTTTATCCAGTGTAACCTTGTTTTCGTGGTAAGGTAAAGTTTCACCGAAACCACCTATGCCCATTGTCCAATGGCCTGGCTCAGTCAATGCTTCTTTAAAATCTGCACCAATGCTAAGCTCTGCCACCTCACGGCTCCAGCCCTGCCTGCTTCCTCCGCCCTGGTAACCAAATCCACGCAGGTAATCTCTTTTATCACCAAAAAGATTTCTGTAGCGTGGAATATAAATTCCATTTGCCCTTCGTCCATAATAATATTTGTCTTCATATCCCTCCACTTCACCCGAAGCGCCAACCCCGAGGTGATGGTCCATCACATTATGGCCCAGTTCTCCACTGCTGCTACCCAATCCATCAGGCCATATATCTGTTGCTGAATTCATCAATACCCAGGCACTGTTCAGTGCAGACGCATTTACAAAAACTATTTTTGAAAAGAACTGGTAAGTTTTATTAGTTTCTGCATCGAGCACTTCAACACCGGTTGCTTTTTTATTATTTTTGTCATACAGAATTTTGGTAACGATACTCCAGGGCCTTACCGTTAAATTTTTTGTAGCCATTGCAGCTGGAAGAGTAGATGACTGTGTGCTGAAATAACCTCCGAAAGGGCAACCCAACCAGCATTTGTTCCTGAACTGGCACTGCGTTCTTCCGGGAATCGGCGCAGTAAGGTTTGCAGTGCGGCCAATAATCATGTGGCGCGTTCCTTTATAATGTTCTTTTATTCTCGCTGCAACATCTTTTTCTACGCAGGTCATTTCCATTGGTGGTAAAAATTCCCCATCAGGAAGATTGGGTAAACCTTCTTTTGATCCGCTTATGCCTGCAAATTTTTCAACATAGCTGTACCAGGGGGCAATATCTTTATAACGAACAGGCCAGTCAATCGCAATGCCATCTTTGGCATTGGCTTCGAAATCAAAATCGCTGAGTCGGTAACTCTGCCTTCCCCACATCAGCGATCTTCCTCCCACATGGTAACCCCGAAACCAGTCGAACCTTTTAATTTCCGTATAGGGGCATTCGGAATCTTTCACCCAATAATCGAGGTTGGTTTCATTCAACGGGTAATCTCTTTTTAACACGGGATAATCCTTAATCATTTGCTGAGTGCGCCTGCCACGATGGGGATAATCCCAGGCTTCTTTATTGGCATTCACATAATCTTTGATGTGCTCGATATTGCGCCCTCTTTCAAGCATTAAAGTTTTGAGCCCCTTTTCTGTGAGCTCTTTAGCAGCCCAGCCTCCGCTTATCCCTGAGCCTATTACGATCGCGTCATAGCTGTTCTGCTCAACTGCTTTGTTGTTTACATTTAATGTATCAGGCATGTTCGTTTATGTTTTAAATTTTATTTTTGTTATCCGGCAGTTGTACTTTCTTCAGCATTGTTGCGTCGCACTCCTGAACGTCAGCTATCCTGCTCGCCTATGTCATATTTCGTTTATACATTAACGTTATAATAATTAGTGATGAATTACAAATTCCCTTTCTTCAGTTCTTCCACAGCATGGTTAGCCGCTCTTGCAGTAAATGCCATGTATGTCAGTGACGGGTTCTGGCATGCTGCAGAAGCCATGAAGGATCCATCAGTAACAAACACATTCTGTGCATCCCACACCTGGTTCCATTTATTCAGCACAGATGTTTTAGGGTCATGTCCCATTCTTGCAGTCCCCATCTCATGAATACCACGGCCCAGATAAGGATTGCTGTCAGCACCCTGAACGTTTTTTACTCCTAAAGCGACGAGCATTTCTTTGGCATCTTCCAGCATATCTTTTCTCATCTTCAATTCATTTTCTTTCAGTTCTGCATCAATAGCCAGCACGTTTAAGCCCCATTTATCTTTTTTTGTTTTGTCTAACGTTACTTTGTTTTCATGATAAGGCAATGTTTCTCCAAACCCTCCCATGCCAAACGACCATGTTCCTGGTTCTGTAAGCGCTTCTTTAAATTCAGCGCCGATACTGTATTCTGCCACTTCCCTGCTCCACTCTTCACGGCTTGCCCCGCCCTGGTATCCGAAGCCGCGGATATAATCTCTTTTATCTCCAAAAAAGTTCCGGTAGCGCGGTATATAAATACCATTTGCCCTTCTTCCAAAGTAATATTTATCCTCATACCCTTCAACAATACCACCTGCATATACGTTCAGGTGGTGGTCCATCAGGTTATGCCCTAGCTCGCCGCTGCTGCTGCCTAATCCATCTGGCCATATATCAGTTGCAGAATTAAGTAATATCCATGCGCTATTGAGGGTGGATGCATTGAGAAAAATAATTTTTGCCTTGTACTCATATGTCTTCATGGTTTCTGCGTCCAGCACTTCAACACCTGTAGCTTTCTTTTTGTCCTTATCGTACAAAATTTTAGTAACAATACTCCACGGACGAACGGTAAGATTTCCTGTTTTCATTGCAGCAGGAAGGGTTGCAGATTGGGTGCTGAAATAACCACCAAAAGGGCAGCCATACCAGCATTTGTCCCTGTACATACATTGCCTGTTGTTTAAAGGCACTGTTGCATGGGCACACCTGCCAATAATGATTTTACGCTTGCCTTCATATAGCCCCTTTATTTTTTGGGCAACATCCTTTTCCACACAATTCATTTCCATCGGGGGAAGAAATTCACTATCCGGTAATTCGGCCAACCCTTCCTTCGACCCGCTCACTCCTGCAAATTTTTCAACATAACTGTACCATGGCTCAATGTCCTTATATCTCACCGGCCAGTCTGTACCGATACCCTGCTTAGCATTTTCTTCAAAATACAAATCACTCCAGCGATAACTCTGGCGGCCCCATAACAGGGAACGACCCCCCACATGGTAACCCCGAAACCAATCAAATCTTTTTATTTCGGTGTAAGGAGAATCTTTATCACTTGCCCACCAGGAGAGGTTTCTTTCATTAAGCGGATAATCTCTTTTGAGTACAGGATAATTTTTTATCATTTCCTGCGTACGTTCGCCACGGTGCGGATAGTCCCAGGCCTCTTTATTGGCTTCTGTATAATCTTTGATGTGTTCAATATTCATGCCCCGCTCGAGCATGATTGTTTTCAAACCCTTTTCGGTTAATTCTTTTGCCGCCCAACCACCACTAATCCCTGAGCCGATTACGATGGCATCGTAAGTATTATCTGCCATAAAAAATATCTGTTTTATAATATTAAAATCCGGTTATGCATTAACGTGAATAGCCAATGTTCAACCCTGAATAAAAAATTGCATTTACAAAACCACCAATCATACATCACAAATCTGTACCGCTTTACGCAGCGATGCTATTTTATCCTGCCCGGCCGGAATAAATTCCTGCGCTACATATCCTTTATACCCTGTTTCAATAATCGCTTTCATAATGGCGGGATAATATAATTCCTGCGAGTCATCAATTTCATGCCTGCCCGGCACACCACCTGTATGATAATGACCGATGTACCGGTTATATTCCCTGATGGTGTGGATTACATCTCCTTCATCTATCTGCATATGGTAGATGTCATAGAGTAATTTAAAATTCGGTGACCCGATGCGTTTACAGAGTTCAACGCCCCACTTGGTTTTGTCGCACATATAATCTTTATGATCCACTTTACTGTTCAGCAATTCCATGTGAATGGTAATGCCGTTTTTCTCTGCGAGGGGCATTACTTGTTTAAGACCTTCGGTGCAGTTATCCAATCCCGTCCAGTCGTCCATACCATTACGGCTTCCGCTGAAACAGATCACATCTTTATAACCGGCTTTCACCATTAATGGAATAATATCAGTATATTCTTTGATAAGATATGCATGATTGGATTTGTCATTCCACCCTTTGGTAAGGCTCACTTCGCCGGCAATATAACACATGGAGCAATAGATGCCGTATTTCTGTATGGTGGGCCAGTCCTTCGGTCCAAGCAGATCAATGGCATTAAAGCCAATGTCTTTGACGGCTTTGCATAATTCTTCAACGGTAAGGAAACTGTATGTCCACTGACAAACGGAGTGATTGATATTACCTTTCAAGGCAAAAGTTTTTTTTTGTTCAGATGCAAATACTTTTGAAGGAATTATTCCTGTTGTGCCAAGTGCGGCTGTTCCCGCAACAATATTTTTAATGGCGCTACGTCGTGAATGTTTATTAGACATGAATACTAAATACTAATCATTGAAAAAAGGAAATTACGAAAATCTCATTGTTTTTGGCGCAACAAAATGTTCTGCAGCCATAAAACTATTTAAATGGTTCAACAAAACTTTTGCTTCGCTCATTTTTAAGGGTTCGCAGCACTAACAAGAACAGGCTTTTTTCTTCCCCGCATATAAAAATATAAACCCGTAAATGCTACTATCAAAATGATTGGGATAATCAATGTTACATTTATAATTTCAGGACCGGCCGCTTTTTTTGCATCATTCAATGCATTAGCTAAATCAGAACCTGCAGGAGCTGAGTTATATTTACCGATATCTGCACCCGCCGGCAATTTCCCTGCAACAAGTTTATCATAATACCCCCCCATAAAAATCATGTAAACCGATACTGCAAACATTCCGGCTCCGCCCATCAGGTTCATTCCTACAGCCCCGGTTCTTGGAAGATTCTCTGAAACAAAACCCAACATAGTGGGCCAGAAATAACAAACCCCGATACCAAACAGCAAGGCTCCGACAAAGAGCAGGTTACCATTTGAATGACCGAGAAGGTATAAGCCCAATGCCGCGAAAACGGCAGAAAACAAAAGAACACCTGTTGGAGAAAGCCGATGAACAACGGGACCGGCAAATGCACGCCCTAAGACCATTACGCCGGTTTCCACAGTTAATAATAAAATAGCATTGTCAGTCACGTTGCGCAGCAATACATCAATCCACTGGCCGGTAAACAATTCAGTGATCGCTGTCCCGAACATACAAACAATCATGAAAATAAATAATGGTGTAAACAATGCTTTGTACATGTCGCTTGTTGAAATTCCGGCCGAAACCCTTTCTGTTACCGGAAACTCCAGCTTGGAAAACATGAAACCATATATCACTGTCGGTATCAGCATCGTGCCTACCTCAACCTGCCAGCTCACACCAAATTTATTCAGGACAAAAACAATCAGGGTTCCAAGCACAATGCCGCCAGGGAACCATAAATGAAAATGATTAAGTTTTGTTGTTTTATTATCAGTATACAACGAAGCTACTAAAGGGTTACAAGCCGCTTCAACAGTACCATTTGCAATACCTATTAGCAATGTAGACAAAAACAAGGTCCAGTACCCATTTGCAAAAATGGTAAGTATAATGCCGACCAGGTGGAACAAAAATGCAAGCAGTAATAATTTTTTCATGCCTATAATGTCTACTACTATTCCTCCAATAATTACTGCCAACGGAAAGCCCCAAAATGCGGTAGCGGCAATTGTACTTAATTGTGAAGCATCCAGATTAAATTTTGTTCCTAATGTGCCAAGTATACCGGCACGGATACCAAATGAAAGAGAAGTGACCAAAAGCGATAAACACGCTGCCCAAAAAAGTTTGTCGCGTTGAATGTTAGATTGCATGGCAAGTTTGTTTTGAATGAAAGTTGTCGTTAGTTTGGCTGATCATTTTAAAATTTATTCCGGGTTATTTCCCGAAAATTAATTTTTTAAAATAGATTCGTAAATGTAATTTTTATTTTGAAATAATCAACGATATTAACTGTTAAGTTGACAATTTTAAAAAGATTTTTATTTTAATCAACCGATTGTCGCAATTTTGAAATAATTCTTTCACTTTTAGCAATAAAAAAAATATCATGCAAAGAAAATTAAGAATGGGAATGGTTGGCGGAGGCAAAGATGCCTTCATTGGCGCCATTCACCGACATGCTGCCAATATGGACGGGCTTATTGAATTGGTATGTGGCGCACTCAGCATCAATCCTGAAATAGCCAAAGCATCAGCCCAAATGCTTTTTCTTCCTGAAGAAAGAACATACCTGACTTATGAAGAAATGATTGAAAAAGAAAGTAAACTGCCTGCCGATAAACGCATGGATTTTGTAACCATCGTTACTCCCAATTTTGCACATTTCGGCCCGGCTATGCTTGCCCTTGAAAAAGGGTTTAATGTGGTGATTGAAAAACCGATGACATTTACCCTGGATGAGGCAAAACAATTGAAAAAGAAAGTGGAGGAAACGGGTTTGACATTATGCCTTACGCATACATATTCCGGTTATCCATTGGTAAAGCAAGCTAAACAAATGGTAAAGGATGGTGTGTTTGGAAAAATAAGAAAGGTTTGGGTGGAATATCCGCAGGGATGGCTAAGCAAACTTTCAGAGAGGGAAGGTAATGCACAAGCCGCCTGGAGGACCGATCCCAAAAAATCAGGCAAGAGCGGTTGCATGGGAGATATAGGCACACATGCTGCACACCTTGCTGAATATATTACCGGGCAAAAGATCACTCACTTGTGTGCAGATCTTAACGTAATGGTTCCCGGGCGGGCATTGGATGACGATGGTAATGTGCTTTTAAAATTTGACAATGGCGCTGCAGGCGTACTCATGGCATCACAGGTTGCAGCCGGAGAGGAAAACGCATTAAAGATACGCGTGTACGGAGAAAAAGGAGGATTGGAGTGGGCGCAGCACGAACCGAATACATTATTAGTAAAGTGGCTCGACCAGCCTGCACAGGTTTTACGTGCAGGCGGGAACTATGGCGACAGGTTATCATCATACGCCACCCAGAACTGCAGAACCCCGGGCGGACATCCGGAAGGTTACCTCGAAGCATTTGGAAACATTTACAGAAATTTTGCTTTAACACTTGCCGCAAAGATGGAAGGCAAGGCACCATCAAAAGAAGCGCTTGATTTTCCGGGCGCAGATGATGGTATACGCGGAATGGCATTTATAGATAATGTAGTTGCTTCCGGACAAAGCGATAAAAAGTGGACCGAGTTTGTGGTTTAAAATGAGAAACAGATCAATCAGAAACGTGTAAACAAAAAGCAGACATAAGTTTCTCGCACATTCAATTTTTATATCGTCAAAATATTTTTCATGCAAACAATAAAAGGGCCTGCCATTTTTTTAGCACAATTTATGGGCGATGCCGCCCCCTTTAATTCATTAAAATCAATTTGTGAATGGGCAAAAAGCCTGGGCTTCATCGGTGTGCAGATACCCAGCTGGGATAGTCGTTGTATTGATTTACAGAAAGCTGCCGAAAGCAAAACATATGCAGATGAAATAAAAGGCATCGTTAACGCGGCAGGATTGCAGATTACAGAATTGTCAACACATTTACAAGGTCAGCTCATTGCAGTTCATCCTGCTTATGATACACTGTTCGACGGTTTTGCACCGGAAGCAGTTCGAAACAACCCGAGGGCAAGGACCGAATGGGCAGTTCAGCAATTAAAATATGGAGCCAAAGCTTCTCAAAATTTAGGGTTGAATGCTCATGCCACTTTTAGCGGCGCTTTGTTGTGGCCAACGGTTTATCCATGGCCTCAAAGACCTGCAGGGCTTGTTGAAACCGGTTTTAAGGAACTGGCCAACCGCTGGCTACCCATCCTGAATCATTTTGATGAACATGGAATTGATCTTTGTTATGAAATTCATCCGGGTGAGGATTTGCATGACGGCATTTCGTATGAAATGTTTTTGGCGCATACCAATAACCACCCAAGGGCCTGTTTGTTATTTGACCCTTCACACTTTGTTTTACAATGCCTCGATTATAAAGCCTATATCGATTTTTATCATGAAAAAATAAAAATGTTTCATGTAAAAGATGCGGAATTTAACCCCACTGGCAAGCAAGGTGTATATGGTGGCTACCAGGGCTGGGTGGATCGGGCAGGAAGGTTCCGCTCACTTGGTGACGGGCAGGTGGATTTCAAATCTATCTTCAGCAAGCTGACTGCATATGATTATAAAGGATGGGCCGTACTTGAATGGGAATGTTGCCTTAAACATCCCGAGGATGGCGCTAAAGAAGGTGCAGTGTTTATAAAAAACCATATCATTCGCACTACGGAACGGGCATTTGATGATTTTGCAGGAACCGGCAGCGATGAAAAATTTAATCGTTCGGTTTTAGGTTTGTCGTAATTTCGAGCTTCATTCAAAAAAAAATCTTTCACAACTATGTTAAGTATGAAAAAAACATTCCTCGTTCTTTCTTGTATTGCCCTGGTAACAGCTTGCGGAAACAGCAGTGAAAGCAAAGCCCCGGAAAATAAAGACACTGCTGCTGCAACATCTGCAACCACTGCCGGCTCTGACTCTGAAAAAGCCCTTGAGTTGATTGGCTCAAGCGATTGCACCACCTGCCATCGCCTGGAAAAAGCAGGCGCAGGAGCTACCATCGGACCTGCTTACAGTGATGTTGCGGCAAAGTATGCTCCGGCTGCAGATACTACTGTTGACAGGCTGGTGAAAAAAGTAATAAGTGGCGGTACCGGAGTTTGGGGAACCGTGCCGATGACTCCACACCCTGCGTTGAAAGAAGCCGATGTAAGAATAATGGTGAAATATATTCTCACACTAAAAAAATAATTGTAATGAAATATTTATTGCTTGCCGGTATTGCAGGCGCCATGATGGCAGCTGCACCTAAGTTTATTGCAGAAAAAAAGTTAAGTAAAAATACAATCAATAATGACGGTTGGGTTTCTTTATTTGACGGAAAAACAACAAAGGGCTGGCATACTTACGGAAAAGACAAAGTAAGCAGTGCATGGAATGTTGAGCATGGTGCACTTCACCTGAACCCTGCTTCAGGTGATGGTGGCGATATCGTAACTGATGAAGAATTCAGCAACTTCGACCTGAAGTTAGAATGGAAGATTTCTAAAGATGGTAACAGTGGTATTATGTTTTTGGTAAAAGAAGACCAGAAATATAAACAACCTTTTCATACCGGGCCTGAAATGCAGGTATTGGATAATGACGGCCATCCTGACGGCAAAATCATTAAACACCGGGCCGCTGATTTATATGATTTGATTTCCTGTTCAAAAGAAACTGTGAAACCGGTAGGCGAATGGAATGAAGCGGAGATCATCGTTAACAAAGGTGACCTAAAATTGTTCCTGAATGGTTATAATGTTGTGCACACTACATTATGGGATGATGCATGGAAGAAGTTAGTGGCAGGCAGCAAATTCAAACAATGGCCAGACTTTGGTACTTTCAAATCCGGGCGGATTGATTTGCAGGACCATGGTAATGAAGTATGGTTCAGGAATATTAAAATAAAGAAATTATAAAAAATTCATGCCGCATTCTGATGCGGCATTTTTCATTCAAAAAAATCTGTTATGAAAGCATCCAAGGTTGCTGTGTGCGCATGTGCATTAATATTAATCAGCAGCGCATTTTTTCTGGTTGCCTCAAAACCTGCCCAGGAGAAAAAACGCATATTGATATTTTCGAAAACCAATGGCTACCGGCACGGTTGCATTCCGGTAGGTATTGCTGCAATAAAAAAACTGGGCGCTGAAAATGGCTTCGATGTTGATACAACCGAAGATTCGCTTTCTTTCAATACTGATAACCTGAAAAAATATTCAGCCGTTGTTTTTCTCTGTACAACAGGGAAAATCTTCGGACCTGGGGAAGAAAAAGCTTTACAGGAATATATTCATAAAGGTGGCGGATATGTGGGAATTCATGCTGCCACTGATTGCGAATATAACTGGCAATGGTATGGAGATTTATCAGGCGGGTATTTTAAGTCACATCCCAAACAACAAAAAGCCAGGTTTATGGTGGTAGACAAAAATCACCCTTCAACATCTCACCTGCCGGATGTGTGGGAGCATTTTGATGAGTTATATAATTTCAAATACCTGAACCCTAAGGTTACCGTACTTATAAAAATTGATGAGGCTTCTTACACAGGAGGAGAAAACGGAGATAATCACCCGATGGCATGGTATCATGAATATGAAGGCGGCCGCGCCTTCTATACTGAATTAGGTCATACAGAAACGTCTTATTCCGAGCCGGATTACCTGAAGCATATTTTAGGAGGAATTGAATGGGCCTCGAAGATGAAATGATTTGGATTTGGCAACGGCGAATAGCTAATGGTGGGTTTATAACTCATATTTCGTACTTATTTTTACAACTTTCTGCTATCCATGTACAGCATCGAAACTTCACGTCTCATCCTTCGCCCATGGAAAGAGTCCGACACCCGGCCATTCATTGAAATGAATCTCGATAAAAAAGTAATGGAGTTTTTCCCTTCTATACTAACCGAAGAAGAATCCATTTCGATGATCAGTCGTATTAAAATTTTTTTTGCAGAACATCATTTTGGTTTGTGGGCAGCAGAATTAAAACAAACAAAAGAATTTATTGGTTTTACCGGCTTATCCGTTCCGCGTTTTCAAACCGATTTTACGCCATGTGTGGAAGTTGGCTGGCGATTAGCGTATAAACATTGGGGCCATGGCTATGCTCCTGAAGCCGCAATTGCTTGTTTTGATTATGGGTTCAATATTCTAAAGCTGAAAGAAATTATGTCGTTCACTTCAATACTGAATACAAGGTCAATAAGTGTAATGAAAAAAACCGGGATGAACTTTATAAAAAATTTCGAGCATCCCTGTATTGAAGAGGGTAATAGATTGAAGACCCATGCGCTGTTTGTTAAGGAATCCGAAAAACAGTAAACCCCCTAGAAAATTAGCCAACCGGTACCGCTTTTCCTGGCTTTGCAGCATTGCTGATTTTCCATCTACACTACCGGCAACTTATACCCGTTGTGATATTCTTTAATGAAATATTTTTCATTCACCGCGTCATCAGTGAATTTCGCTTTTTCTTTATCCCATTCCAGTTTCAATCCACTGCGGAAAGCGATATTACCCATTTGCGCAACAGTTGCCACATGCGCACCGGCTTCTATCGGGCAATGCAGATCATCTGTTTTACGTGAACGCACGGCTTCAATAAAATTCACCCAATGTTTTTCTACTCCATTATCAGCTACTTTAGCAAGCGGTTTACTCACTTTATTTTTACTTTGGCGCTCTTCTATTACTTCCCAGCCATTGCGGTCAAGTACCAATGTTGCATTATTACCGATGTAAGCGATACCGTGATCGCGGCCGTAAGAACCATTATCAATACCCATTGCATGGTCCCACACCAAATTAAAATGGTCAAACTCATACAGCGTGGTTAATGTATCTGGAGTTTCTTCATACAAATCAGGATAGGCAAACCTGCCGCCAAGTGCGCTGATTGATTTAGGCACATTAGCTTTCATGCCCAGCAAACCATAATCGAGCAAATGAACACCCCAGTCTGTCATTAAACCCCCGGCATAGTCCCAGAACCATCGGAAATTAAAATGAAAGCGGCTCGCGTTAAAAGTTCTTGTCGGAGCAGGCCCCAGCCACATGGTATAGTCAACGCCTGGGGGGGGTGCTGAGTCCGGCACAACAGGATCTGGTTTCATCCAACCTTGGTAACACCAGACCTTTACCGTCCGTATATTACCTAACTGTCCCGTATACACGAAATCTACCGCATCTTTAAAATGCTGCTGACTGCGCTGCCACTGACCACCCTGAACCACACGGTTATATTTATTTTTTGCCGCTACCATCGCACGGCACTCACCAATGGAATTGCCCACGGGTTTTTCAACATACACATCTTTGCCCGCCATGCATGCTTCAATCATGATCAGTGCATGCCAATGGTCAGGAGTACCAATGATGACCGCATCAATATCTTTTTGTTCCAGCAACTTACGGTAATCATTATACGCTTTTACGTCGGAGAACCCGCTTTGCATTTTTTTCAATTCACCCACCCTTTTCTGAAGCACATTATTATCAACATCACAAAGCGCTGCAATATTCACACCCGGAACTTTCAGTGCGCCTTTTACATTTGCCCAGCCCATTCCATTAATGCCAATTGCGCCAATATTGATCTTGTCTGCAGCTGACACCAATTTCCTTAGTGGCAGAATTTTTTTGGCAGTAAATGATGAAAGCACCATGCCGCCGCCCATCAGTACTGATGATTGTTGTAGAAATTTTCTTCGGTTACTCATTAATGATATTATTTTAAATAAACAGAAAATAAAATAACTGCGAGCGATCAGGCTTCCTGCCTAGCTCAATAAATTCTTCTTTATATAATCAAGGCTTTTTGTAATGCTTTCATACACTGGTAACTTCACCTGATCCTGCTCTACAAAAAAATACTCCATGCCTGATTCTTTTTTATGCCTGAAAATTTCTTTGTAATCGATTATCCCCGTACCTACCTCGGTAAAATACTGATCCCCGTTAGTTGTATAAGAAGCCTCCTTTTTATCCGCCATATCCTTTACATGCCACATTTTAATTCTTCCGGGATTATCTTTCATGATTTTAATAGGATCAAGGCCGGCCCTTGTTACCCAATAAATATCCATCTCAAAACTAACTAGCGATGGGTCAGTTTCCTTTGCGAAAACATCGAAGCCGGTTTTGCCTTCACCCCAATCTTTGAATTCAAAATTATGGTTATGATAGGCTAATTTCAATCCTGCGCTTTTTGCTTCGACAGCCGCGGCATTTATTTTTTCCGCAAGTTTTTTGTAATCGTCGAGACTGGTTCTCATATTATCTAACAGGAAAGGAATCACCACAAAATCATGTCCCATGATGGCAGCATCTGCAATTGTTTTTTTCATATCGTCATGGTCCCCTTTCATCAGATAGCCGAGCATCATGTAATGCCCGCTCGGGGTTTTGAGATGATTTTTTTTGATAATAGCGGAAAACTCTTCAGGTGTTTTTCCAAAAAATTTTCCGTTACCGTATCCAAATACTTCTACAGAAGTATACCCGATTTCTGCCACTTTCGCGATAGTGCCTTCAACATCTTTCGAAATTTCGTTACGAAGTGTGTAAAGCTGCAATCCGATCAGTTCTTGCTTTTTAAACCATTCGTTCCTGCCAATCATCAATGAAGTTGTCGCTAAAGAGGCTTGCTTAATAAAACTGCGGCGTGTTGACATAGTAATCGTTTTGAGATGAAGTTACGAAATAAGCAATCGCACACCTCTTATTAAAAATATTTTTATGTCAGGATTTATACAATCTGAATTACTATCCGGCAGGTATTCGGGTTGTTATTATGAAAACTGGTTTTTCAATTTGACATCAAATAAACAGCGCTATCGAAACAATAGCGCTGTTTTCAAATAACCTGTCGGTTTGTTTTTAGTTCTTATCAATGATATTCTGCCTGAAGTCCGAAATATTTTGGGGAGCGCCAAAGTGCGGATAATAGCAGCTCCCTGATGAATATAAACTCCTTGGGAAGTTTATCATAGAAAGAAGAAAACAATTCTTCATGCGATAATATTTCTTTCTTCCAGGATTCTCTGTCAACTGCCATAATTTTATCGAAATCTTCCTCTGTAAAATCTCCCATCCCGCTCCAGTCAATATCTTCATACCTGGGCATCCATCCGACAGGGCTTTCAATGGCTGATGTTTGACCGTTGATCCGTTGTACAATCCATTTCAGCACCCTCATATTCTCGTTAAATCCTTTCCAAAGGAAATTACCTTTTTCATCTTTCCTGAACCAGTTCACACTAAAAATACGGGGTGCATTAGGTAATGACCTGCCGAATTGTAACCAGTGATTTACATAATCTCCAATATGATACCCCATAAATGGAAGCATAGCAAATGGGTCATGGCGTATTTTGCCAATTTCTCCAAATGCGGCAGCTGTAGTTTCACTGCCCATTGTGGCTGCAAGGTAAATCCCAAAATTCCAGTTGAAGGACTGATATACTAATGGAATTGTAGAGCTGCGCCTTCCTCCGAATACAAATCCTGAAATTTTAACACCACCCGGATTATCCCAGTTGTTATCAATGGCAGGATTTTGATGAGCCGCTACCGTAAACCTTGAATTCGGATGAGCAGCAGGCCGCCCACTCGATGGATTCCATGGTTTGCCTTGCCAGTCGGTTAATCCTTCAGGAGTTTTTTCAGTTAAGCCTTCCCACCACACGTCCCCATCAGAAGTCAATGCAACATTGGTGAATATGGTATTGGCACGAATGGTTTCTATAGCATGGGGATTTGTTTTTGCGTTTGTTCCGGGGGCAACACCAAAATAACCGGCTTCAGGGTTAATGGCATACAATGAACCATCTTCGCCACGATGTATCCACGCAATATCATCACCCACTGTTGTTACTTTCCATCCGTTCAATTCGCTTGGAGGAACAAGCATAGCAAAATTGGTTTTTCCACATGCACTTGGAAACGCTGATGCTATATAAGTTTTCTGACCCGCAGGATCTTCCACTCCTGCTATCAACATGTGTTCTGCCAGCCATCCTTCTTCCCGGCCCATGACCGAAGCTATTCGTAAAGCAAAACATTTTTTCCCCATCAGTGCATTGCCACCATAACCGCTTCCATAGGATATTATCAAATTCTCACCGGGAAAATGAGAAATATATTTTGTTCCCGGATTGCATGGCCATTTTACATCTGTAGCGCCGTTGGCAAGCGGTGCACCAACTGTGTGCACACATTTTACATATTTTTTTGACTGCAGATAAGGCAGTACCTGTTCTCCCATCCTGGTCATGATACGCATACTCACTACTACATATTCCGAATCCGTAATTTGTACCCCATACCTTGAATAGGGCGAACCCAAAGGCCCCATACAAAAAGGAATCACATACAGCGTACGTCCCTGCATTGAGCCAATCAGCAAATCATTGAGTATTTTTTTCATCATATCCGGGTCCATCCAGTTATTGGTAGGGCCTGCGTCTTTTTCAAGACGGCTGCATATAAAAGTTCTGTCTTCCACACGGGCAACATCACCAGGGTCACTGAAACAGGCATAACTATCCGGCCTTTTTTGGGGATTAAGTTTGACAAAAGTTCCTTTTTTAACGAGCAGGTTGCATAACCTGCTATACTCTTCCTTCGAACCATCGCACCAATAAATGGAACTTGCTTCGCACTGGGCGGCCATATGCTTTACCCAAATATCAATTTCACTTTTTACATGGTTACCCTCAACCGTTGAAAAGTTCGTTGCTATCTGCATACCATTATTTTATAGTGATGAAAATCTTATCTGACTTTTACAGGAAACAATCCTGCATTTCACATCACAAAAATATTGACGCTGTAGCGTCGATTATTGTTTACAGACAGTCATTCATATGATTCCTGTCATTTATTATGTTTCGGGCAATCATGAACAGCGTATTAACACAAATACTTATCATATGCAACAAGAGCAGAAAACAAAAGTGCCGGAGAATCATCTCCGGCACTTAACAGTAAGATATAACCGAAAATTAATCGAGCTTGGTAATCTTTAACATATTTGTGGGCAGGTGCAACTGAACAGGGATACTGCCTGTGTTCACCACCACGTCGCCGGGTTTAATAAAACCTCTTTCCTTCAATATCTGTACCTGGTCACCGAAAATATCATCCACACTTTCTTCTTCACTATAGTAAAATGCACGTACGCCCCAGCTTAGGCTTAGTTGATTGATAAGTGTTTTTTCTTTGGAAAAAATATACAATGGAGATTTTGGTCTGTAACTGGAAAGCATAAAGCCTGTATATCCGCTTTGCGTCATCCCGATAAGTGCATCTGCATTGGCATCCTTTGCCAGTTTACATGCATTATAGCAGATGGCATCACTTAAAAAAGAAGGTGAATGTGGTTGCGGCGCAAGCCTGTCTTCAAGATTATAAGGATAATCATTCTTTTCAACTTCCATGATTATTTTGCGCATGGTTTCCACTACCAATGCCGGGTGTTGACCGGATGCTGTTTCTCCACTCAACATTACAGCATCTGCACCTTCAAGCACAGCATTTGCAACGTCCGTTATTTCACTTCGGTTCGGCTTTGTCCTTTCAATCATACTTTCCATCATCTGGGTAGCCACAATCACCGGTTTGGCACGATGCAGGCATTTGCGGATAATCTGCTTCTGGATCAACGGCACCTGCTCAACAGGGAGTTCAACACCCAGATCGCCACGGGCAACCATAATACCATCTGATTCAAGAATAATATCGCGTATGTTGGTAAGTGCTTCCGGCTTTTCAATCTTGGCGATAATTTTGGTTTTGCTCTTTTTTTCCTGAAGTTTGCTTCGAAGAATAACCAGGTCTTTTACATTTCTGACAAAAGAAAGCGCTACCCAATCCAGTTTCTGTTCAATAATAAATTCCAGGTCAACCAGGTCTTTATCAGTAAGTGCCGGTAAAGAAATTTTTGTATCCGGAAGATTGATCCCTTTTTTAGAAGAAAGAATGCCCCCGAGTGTTACTTCAACTTTTACATCATTATTCTTTTCAATGCCGATTACTTTTACCTCCAGTTTACCGTCATCAATCATGATGATGTTGCCAATCTTAACATCAGAATGAAGATTGGGATAAGACACATATATCCGCTCTTTATTACCTACCAGTTTTTCATTGGTAAAAGTGAGAACATCGCCAACATTAACCTGAATTCCGCCATCCTGCATTTCTCCCACCCTGAGTTTTGGCCCCTGCAAGTCTCCCAGGATAGCAATGTTGTACGGCTCAGTTGAATTTATTTTTCTGATATGATCAATGATACGCGCTTTGTCTTCATGCGTGCCATGTGAAAAATTAAGACGGAAAACATTTACTCCTGCTTTTACCAGGTCGAGCAATTTTTCATAAGTATCGCAAGCCGGGCCAACGGTAGCAACAATTTTTGTGCGATGGAATGTATGTTCTAAACCGGCCTGCTTATCCATTCCCTGGTGCAGGTACTTTGTAAGATGTTGTGACATGAACAGTTTGATTTGTTTCAGTTATCTATAAAAAATAAAAAGGCAAAATATCGTATTCTGCCTGAAAAAAATTATGAAGCAAGTATCTTAACGATCTTTAACCATTCATCCGTTATTTTCTGTTTCGCTTTTACAGCTCTCTCAAGAGGCGTGTAGTGCATCTTATTATTAACTATACCTACCATTACATTATGCTTGCCTTCAATGAGACATTCCACCGCACTGTACCCCATCCGACTTGCAATAAGCCTGTCCAGGCAACTCGGTGAACCCCCACGTTGAATATGGCCAAGCACACAAACTCTGGTATCCGCAGTTGGTATCCTTTCCTTAATAACCTTTGCCACTTCTTCAGCGCCGCCGAAATTATCCCCTTCAGCAACAACAACCATATTTACCAATTTTTTCCTGCGCTCCTTTTCAGTTAATGAATCAATCAATTCCTCAATATCAGTTTTGTGTTCCGGTATTAAAATATGCTCAGCACCTGTGGCAATACCGCTATGTAATGCTATATAACCTGCATCACGCCCCATAACTTCTATAATAAAAAGGCGATCATGTGCATCTGCGGTGTCGCGTATTTTATCAATCGCTTCAACGGCAGTGTTAACAGCAGTGTCAAATCCAATCGTGAAATCTGTGCCGGCAATATCCTTATCAATTGTTCCGGGAATACCGATGCAGGGAATGTCAAATTCATTACTGAATTTATGTGCCCCACGGAAAGAACCGTCTCCCCCCACAATAACCAGCCCGTTAATTCCCAGTTTTTTGAGGCTATTGTAGGCCTTTTTTCTACCTTCATATTCAAAAAATTCTTTACAGCGGGCTGTCTTTAAAATAGTACCTCCGCGCTGAATAATATTAGCCACACTTCTTGAGTGCATAGGAATAATATCGTTCTCAATCATTCCGCTATAACCGTGCATAATGCCAAACACTTCCAATCCGTGATAAATACCTGTTCTCACCACCGCTCTTACAGCCGCGTTCATACCTGGGGAATCGCCGCCGGAAGTGAGCACTCCAATCTTGGTTACTTTCTTTTCCATTAGTTATATGTTGTACAATAGGTTTTAAAAGTATTCAACGGCAGCAATAAAATTTTAAAAATTATTTATCAATTATTAATAAGCCCCAAAAATAAGGATTTGGATTGATAACTTGGTTCAGCAGAAACGCCCTCTTTTTTTATTTTATAAAAACTAAAAAAATAAGAATAAAAAGAATAATATTTACTAACCCGCTGTTAAAATAAATTTTTGTTCAGTCAGCTGTTTATGCTTAAATTTATTTAAATAAGTTCTTTAATTTCTTCACTAAAATTGATGCCAATGGAATCATCAACCATCGAACAGTTTCAAGAGGAGTTGCAATTGTGGAAACACGAGCTCTCCTCAATCAAACAACAGATCCGCCATTTCGAGCAGCAACTGGAAGAAATGGCCACACAAAAACTTCCCCGAAACCTGTTAGCACAGATTGAACATTTCCAGAACCTGTTTATTTGCCACAAAGAAGTAATCGACACGCTCCGGCACGATTTGCCCGATTCCCGCCAAAAAGTAGAGAATATTTTCAATGTACAGCGCTCTGTGAAAAATGATTCACAGCACGCATTGTCTGAGCGAATGAATACTTTTAAAAAAATTTTTAATGATGTGAGAGACGAATTCAAAAACTTTTCTTCATCAATTAGCCTGCAGCCCGTTGGCGCTTAAAACAAAATTTTTATTGATTTAATAGTATCTGGCAGCGGTTTCCGCTGCTTTCTTATTTCAGCTGAAATTGAGTGAATGGAAGCTACTCGATATAATAAAATATCTCTTATACGGGCATCTCCAATTTCCTGCCCCGATTTATATATTGATTGCTGCACATAAGTATCAAACTCCTGCAGATACTTTCTAAAAAAATTTATTTATCAATTCGTGCATTTTTCGGCGTTGTTCTTATTCAAAACATTTAATTTTCCATTTAATATTTTAAAATCCCCATCATTTCTTTTAACAATAATAAAGTCATGAAAACAATTTTTTCTGCATTCCTTATACTGATATTTTCAATTTCATTTTCACAGGAAATATCCATCATTCCCAAGCCGGTTAAAACTACGATCAAAAAAGGAAGTTTCGTGATCAGTTCAAAAACGGTAATTGTTGCTGACGGGGAAGATGCCAAAAAGTCTGCTGGTTTCCTGAACGATTACTTTAATGAATTTTACGGGATTAAGTTGAAAATTGCGGAAAAAACTACCTCAAACTTTATCCGGCTTACTACAAAAAAATTATTTGCAGAGGGAATGAACGATGCCTATTCAATGAATGTTTCTCCTTCATCCATTAATATTGAAGGCAACACCCATGGAGCCACCTTTTACGGAGTACAAACTTTGATACAGTTACTGCCGGTTGATAAATCAGAAAAACTGAAAATACCTGCTGTTGAGATCGACGATTACCCCCGTTTTAAATATCGCGGCCTGATGCTGGATGTAGGCCGTCATTTTATGCCGGTCGATTTTGTAAAGAAATATATTGATTTCATTGCCCTGCATAAAATGAATCGTTTCCATTGGCACCTCACCGAAGACCAGGGCTGGCGTATAGAAATTAAAAAATATCCCAAACTAACGGAAACGGGTAGTTGCAGAAACGGCACCATCATCGGTCATCACCCGGGTAATGGTAATGACAATGAAAAAAACTGCGGTTATTATACGCAGGAGCAAATAAAAGATGTAGTAAAATATGCTGCGGACAGATACATCACTATTATCCCTGAAATTGAAATGCCGGGACATTCTTCTGCTGCAATTGCAGCATACCCGCAATTAAGCTGCTTCCCTGATGAAAAAACAAAAATTGCCAAAGGAGTGACGTGGAGCGGCGATTCAACTGGCAAACAGGTGCAGCAAAGCTGGGGCGTTTATGAAGATGTATATTGCCCGAGCGAGTATACGTTTAATTTTTTACAGGATGTACTTGATGAAGTAATGCAGCTGTTTCCCTCTGAATATATTCATATTGGCGGAGATGAATGCCCCAAGTCGAACTGGAAGAGAAGTGCATTTTGTCAAAATTTAATTAAAGAAAAAGGGCTAAAAGATGAAGAAGGGCTACAAAGTTATTTTATTCAGAGAATAGAAAAATACCTGAACAGCAAGGGCAAAAAAATTATCGGTTGGGATGAAATACTCGAAGGCGGAATTGCACCTAATGCCACAATAATGAGCTGGCGTGGCGAAAGCGGAGGCATTGCTGCGGCTAAACAGCATCATAATGTAATCATGACGCCGGGAAGTTATGTTTATTTTGATCACGCACAATCGAAAAAAGAAGACTCATTAACCATTGGCGGCTATCTTCCCCTGGAAACTGTTTATAACTACAATCCTTTTCCTGCTGAACTGGATTCCGCCAATCAAAAATACGTTTTGGGCGCACAGGCTAATGTGTGGACAGAATACATGAGCAACCCAGACAAAGTGGAATATATGATTTTTCCCAGGCTAAGTGCATTAAGCGAAGTGTTATGGAGCCAGAAGCAGGACAAAAACTTCGATAATTTTTTATCCCGGCTTCAAACACAATACCATCGATACGATCAATGGAAAACAAAATATAATGCAAAAGGAATTCACAAAGGAGAATAATTGCCGGAACAGGGATTTGGAAGGATTAATGGGAACTTCCCAGTATGAGATATAATTTATTATTTCTTATGATGTGTTCTTTAACTTTTATGATTAAATGATTTTCAATGAAGTTTTTTTCAGTAATTTTTTTTCTGCTTGTTTCTTTGTTTAGCCGTGCCCAAAGCAATTATATTTCCCCAACTGATACACTGGTAAAACAAAAAATTGGGGAATGGCAGGACTTAAAATTCGGCCTGTTCATGCATTGGGGAACTTACAGTCAATGGGGTGTTGTGGAAAGCTGGAGTATTTGCCCGGAAGATGAAGGATGGACACAACGTAAGGGGGCTTATTCTGCAAATTATTTCGAGTACAAAAAAGCTTATGAGAATTTACAAACCACTTTTAATCCACAACATTTCAACCCGGATAAATGGGTGGCTGCAGCTAAAGATGCCGGAATGAAATATGTTGTATTTACCACAAAACATCATGATGGCTTTTGCATGTTTGATACGAAGGAAACCGATTATAAAATCACTTCTTCCAAAACCCCGTTTTCAACAAACCCGAGAAATAATGTTGCCAAAGAAGTTTTTAACGCCTTCAGAAAAGAAAATTTTTTGATCGGCGCTTATTTTTCAAAACCAGATTGGCATTCTGAAAATTACTGGTGGCCCTATTTTCCACCTAAGGACAGAAATGTAAATTATGATCCCAAAAAATATCCTGAAAGATGGAATGCTTTCAAGCAATTTACATTCAACCAAATTAAAGAATTGATGAGTGGTTATGGAAAGATGGACATACTATGGCTTGATGGCGGATGGGTCCGTCCATTGTCAACAGTAGATAAAAATATTGACTGGCAGAAAGGAATCGTGTACGACCAGGATATTGACATGAAAAAAATTGCCGGTATGGCCCGGAACCTGCAGCCAGGGCTGATAGTTGTTGACAGAAGTGTTGGGGGAGAATTCGAAAACTACCAGACCCCCGAACAACAGATTCCGGACAAGCCTCTTGCATATCCATGGGAAACGTGCATGACAATGGGCAATTCCTGGAGTTATGTACCGAATGATCATTACAAATCAGCTCATGAACTGGTAACCCTGTTAATCAAAATCGTTTCTCGTGGCGGGAATTTTTTATTGAATATCGGGCCAAGTGCTGACGGAGATTGGGATACTGCAGCATATGCAAGATTAAAAGATATCGGTGCCTGGATGAAAATAAATGCTGAAGGAATTTATAACAGCAAACCGATTGCGCCCTATTCTTCTGATCATATCTATTTGACCCAAGCGAAAGATGAAAAAAATATTTATGCCTTTTATTTGTCAGATAAAGATGAGGTGATATTGACCGCTGAAATAAAAATCAGCAATCTCATCATCAGGCCAAAAAGCATGATTCAAATCCTGGGAATGGAGGAAAAACTGAAATGGAAACAAGATGGCAACAACATTATTATTCAGGTGCCAAAAAAATTACAGAATAAAAGTGCCGGTAAATATGCAGTAGTATTTAAAATAAATTAAATGCTGAATAACTTTTGATTTTCAATCCTAAAAATTAAAAAGCAATTATTCAGTTAAAAAATTTATACAATTATTATTTCTGCATTATTCATTCAACAATCAAATTATTATCAATAACAAAAAAGATCAGCCATTTCCACGAATTAACAAACTCATTTTATTTTATAAAATAAACATAACAAGAATTCCAGATAATCCAGCACAGAAAGCTGCCAGGTTGTTTTAGATTGTTAATGCAATCACAAGTATAAAAAATCTAAAAACTACAATTTCTTTTATTAAATGTAAAACACACTCATCATCAGCTTATGTAGCTATAGACTTTGTTCTTATTTAAAAAATTTTCATCCCTAACTCACTTCAAGCTAAAAATTATTTTCTCTGGCTACCAAAATGATTCATGGCTTACATTTAATCCATTAATTTTTATTTTGTTTTATTAAAACCTCACACATAAGAAATAATTTTACATGAAATCAAATAAATAATAAATAAAATTATTATCTTATATTTGTATTTCTTCTTCAATACAAAGCAACTGGAAAGTTTTAAACATGAATTATTCTGTCTTAGCTCATACTTTTAAAGAACCTGAGCTTACAGGCGTGGCGTTCAAAAATCAAGGCCGAAAGAAAAAAGTCATCCGCCAGTTGACAGCCAGGGGGGAATCAACTATACCCGATTTATCCGATTTTTTAAATATAAGCATACCAAAGACTACCGACCTCATGGCTGAATTATTACAGGAGGGTTTGGTAATAGATACTGGTCGTAAAACAGAAGGCCTTGGACGCAAGGCTGTCATCTATGGCCTGAATCCTGAAAGTTGTTACTTTTTAGGTGTTGAAATCAGGAAGTATAAAATCAATATTGGTTTAATGGGTTTCAACACCAGCATTGTCGAATCGTCGTTTAACATCCCTTTTGATTTTAGTGATGCAGGCGAATCTTTAAATGCAGTTATAAAAGAAATAAAAACTTTTTTATCCCATAGTGCAATACCAAAAGATAAAATAATTGGAGTAGGTTTAAGTTTAGCAGGCCGCATTAACGTAAAAACCAGTGAAATACTTAGCATTTACCACTTTGCAGATGCACCTGTAAAGCAAAAACTGGAAAATGAATTGAATCTTCCGGTTTTTTTAGATAATGATAGCCGTACTATCGCTTATGGAGAATATAACTTTGGAAACTACGGTTTACCTTATCAGGAAAAACAAGTATGCATTGTTAACCTTGATTACGGAATGGCATTGGGCATTTTTGTAGATGGAAAACCAGTGTATGGGGCATCCGGATATGCCGGCGAAATCAGCCATATACCGATGTTTGATAATCAAAAGATTTGTTTTTGCGGAAAAAAGGGATGCCTCGAAACAGAAGCATCAGGGCTTGCTATGATTGATTTCATTCATAAGAAAATAAACGAAGGCAGTAGCAGCAGCTTGCAAAAGTTATTATCCAAAAAAGGGTTTGTAGAATTGGAAGATATCATTGAAGCTGTTAACCGCGGAGATAACCTGGCTATTGAAGCTGTTTCAGAAATTGCACATAAGCTCGGCAAAGGCCTTGCCGTTGCAATTAACCTGCTTAACCCCGAACTGATTGTGATTGGCGGCATGCTTTCCGCTCTCGGTGAGCCGTTGCTGTTACCCGTAAAAACTTCTGTTATTCATTATTCACTAAGTATGGTTAATGCAGATACCAAAATAGCTTTATCATCGATTAATCAAAAAGCAGGTTTACCCGGATGTTGTTTATTAGTTCGTGATAAAATTCTAGGACTTGTTTAAATTTATTATTCTCAAAAAAAAGTTTAATTAAAAAATCAATTTTATATTCATCCAGTTTAAAAAACTGACCAATACAATTCATCAAAACTTTCAGCTTATGAGCATGGTAGATTCATTTGAAAAAATTCCGGTAAAAAAATTTAACTCCATTAAAGAAGGCTCTTTATTTATAGCCAATGAAATTGCCAGACTGATCAGAGAAAAGAACAGCAAAGGGGAAAAATGTGTGCTGGGTTTGGCAACAGGATCTTCGCCCAAAACATTATATGCAGAGCTTGTGCGCTTGCACAAAGAAGATGGACTGAGTTTCAAAAATGTTATTGCTTTTAACCTCGATGAATATTACCCGATCGATGGTAATTCACTTCAGAGTTATAAAAGATTTATGAAGCAACAACTATTTGACAAAGTAGATATCGATCAAAAAAATTGTCATATACCTAATGGCTCATGGCCAAGAGATGAAATAAAAAAATATTGCGCCGATTATGAACGACTAATAGAAAATGTTGGCGGCATTGATTTACAAATTCTCGGAATTGGCAATAACGGGCACATTGGCTTTAATGAGCCAGGCTCAAGCATTTTTTCAAAAACGAGATTGGTACCTCTTGACAACTCTACCCGACTTGCAAATTCCCACGACTTTCAAAACATTTCAAAAGTTCCACGCATTGCTATTACTATGGGCATTGATACCATAATGAAAGCAAAGAAAATTATATTGATGGCCTGGGGACAGCTGAAAGCACCGGTTTTGCAGAAAGCTGTGGAAGGCCATATGACTGAACAGGTGCCGGCTTCATTACTTCAGCAACACCACGATTGCATTTTTGTAACAGACGATCTCGCTGCATCAGAATTAACACGTTTCAAATCTCCCTGGCTTACGGGTGATTGTGAATGGACGCCGCAAATTATCAGGAAGGCCGTCATAAACATGGCGCTTAAATTAGAAAAGCCAATACTAAGTCTAACCAATGCTGATTACAACGATAATGGCCTTAGCGACTTATTGGTTGAAAAGGCCGACGCATACGAGATTAACCTGCAGGTTTTTTATATGATGCGTGACAGCATTACCGGATGGCCGGGAGGTAAGCCCAATCAGAAAAGTGTGGAAAGATCTGAACCTTACCCCAAACGTTCATTAATTTTTTCCCCTCACCCTGATGACGATATTATTTCCATGGGAGGAACTTTTATGAGATTACACGATCAGGGACATGATGTACATGTTGCCTATCAGACATCGGGAAATATTGCCGTAACAGATGAATTCGTAACACGCTTTCTGGATTTTGCTGTTGGATTTGAGCAGCTCAAAGGGATCAACAATGATACTTCTTCAAAAGCCCTGAGAGAAGCAACTGAATTCCTGCAAAATAAAAAAGACAGTGAAATAGACACACAGGACATCAGGGATATTAAAGGGTTAATAAGAAGATGTGAAGCAAAAGCTACCTGTCACTATGTTGGATTGAAAGATGAAAATATTCATTTTCAAAATCTTCCTTTTTATGAAACCGGAACGATTGAAAAGAAACCAATGGGCGAAGAAGATATAAAACTAACCATGGATTTACTGCAAAAAATAAAACCTCATCAGGTATATTGCGCCGGCGACCTTGCTGATCCTCATGGCACACATAAAGTTTGCCTTGACATCGTTTTTGAAGCGTTGCGCAGGTTGAAAACAGATAATGAAGAATGGGTGAAAGATTGCTGGATATGGCTTTACAAAGGCGCATGGCAGGAATGGGATATCAGTGAAATTGAAATGGCCATACCCATGAGCCCTGACCAGGTAATGAAAAAGAGATATGGCATCTTCATTCATCAGTCACAGAAAGACATGGTACCTTTTCAGGGTAGTGATAACCGTGAGTTCTGGCAAAGAGCAGAACACAGAAATGCAAATACCGCTAATTTGTATGCTCAACTTGGGCTTACAAAATTTGCGGCCATGGAGGCCTTCGTAAGATGGCATTTTTAAACCAGCAGTATACACCTGTAATGAGAAAGTGAAGGTTGATACAACCTTTACTTTCTCATTTTTTATTCCTTCATTTCTGATTTCTCACTTAATTTTGCCGACTTTACAAACATCTATGTCGCAGATCAGTGAGCCCGGTATCAAAAAGAACTGGCAAACAGCCTGGAAATCCAAATCGTTTAGAAAACAGGTTGTTTCAGGAACAATTGCACTCATTATTACATTTTCATTTTTCCCTTTTTTCTTTCAGGTTATTGAAAAACGAAACGGGATAGTACTAAACGATTGGCTGCTGAACTGGTTGCCGCCACATGACGTATCTGTTTCCATTTTCATTTTTGTTTGGGCACTTACTCTGTTACTGCTGATAAGAATGGTGCGGCAACCCTACATTTTTACAGTCATGCTTTGGTCGTATGTATTATTAAGCGTGATAAGAATCGGAACTATTACTTTAACTGCGTTAAACGCACCAAAAGGCCTGATTGTATTGGCAGATCCGTTGAGCAATGTTTTCTATGGAAAATCATTTATTACAAAAGACCTGTTCTATTCAGGCCATACTTCAACAGCTTTCCTGATGTATTTATGCCTGCAAAAACAATACGACAAAATCTTTGCTCTGTTTGCAACACTTATGATCGGCAGCTTGTTGTTAATACAGCATGTACATTATACTGTTGATGTTCTTGCCGCCCCTGTTTTTGCTTTCTTATGTTACTTTATTACAAAAAAATTAATGATTAAATCAGGTATTTAAAGGCACATAAGAACATTATAACTACAAATTTTTTCAAAACGCTTCTCCCAACTGCAAATAAAAACCATTTGCTTTACCGGCCCCTATCCCATAATCCAGGCGAAGATTAAGCTTTTCGGAAGCATTTAATGCAAAGCGTAGTCCTGCACCATAAGAATATTTAAGGCATTGAAAATTCATATCGCTGAGTTTATCGGCAACATTTCCAATATCGCCAAACCCAACAGCTGAAAACCTCCAAAATAGCGGTAAGCGATATTCGGTTTGAATGACCACAAGATTTTTATCCCGGTAACGGCCTTCATAATATCCTCTCATTTTACTGGCACCTCCTAATAATGCCAGGCTACGCAAAGGCACGTGGCCGGCATTAAAGAAAGCTGTTGCCTGCAGGGCAAGCACCTGATGGTCATAAGTTCTTAAAAATTTCCTGGCGTCAATAACAAAGTTGGTATAGTTATAATCCGAACCGAAATAATTGGCAAAATGGTTAAAATAAAATTGTAACATAAGCCCTTTATCTGGAGAAAAAGCATTGTTCCTTGTGTCATAAGTGAAGCTTGCTCCCAAACCTGAAACATGGTACCCAAATCTTCCGTAAATATTCTCTCTGTCAAATAAACCTCCGGAATCGTATTTCACATCAAACAAACGCTGGAACTCATATAAAAGACCGATATAAATTTTATTTCCCAGACTGGTTTGCGGATGCAGGTAAATATAATATTGTTTGTAATTATAATCTTCTTCACTGCTGTCTGCAGAAGATTTTCCCAGACCCCAGAATTTATCGGGATAATAGCTATAAGACAATTGCTGGTTAATTATATATTTTTCCCCGGGAAAATATATAGAGCCGTTTATTGCAACCACAAATTGCTTATGTAATGAATAAAGCGCCAACGCCTGAATGTTCGATGTACGCACCAGTTTATCATCTGGTTTTAACCGGAATGTTAAAGAAGATGCTACACCGAACGACCAGTTTGTTTCAATGGAACGCGCAATTACGGGAAGTACTAAAACGTTTCGGGCTGGGGGGATTTTTAAAGTATCAACCTGGCCTTTTGCCACACCGAAAGAAAATAGCAAAAGCAAGATGGCAACAATTGCAGAAAATGATTTACTTTGTAAACGCACGACGAGTGTTTCCGTTATAACTGTTAGGGTTAGCCTATGAAAAAATTGCAAAGTAACATCTTAAATGTAAATTCATTACTTTTGCGGATTAATATAAAAATCATAATTTGTTAAATTTTAATTCATTTTCGTTTATTTAAAGGCTCCAACCTGGGGTTAAAGTAAAAATTAACTTCAGGGCAAATGCTAACAATATGAAAAAAGTAGTATTTCCTGATTTTACATTAGAAGAAAAACTGACCCCTGAACAATTGAAAATATTTGATGAAACAGGTGCTATCGTTTTCAGAAAAGTTTTTTCTCCTGAACAAGTGCAACTTTTTATTTCGGAAATAAAAAGAATTGAAAAGCAATGGCTAGATGAAGGCGTTGAAAAAATCAACGGTATCCCTTTGAAATTCGGCAAAGACGATAAAGGCAACACTATGATACAACGCATGTGCTTTTTAAATAAGCACAGCGATGTTTTCCGTGATGTGCTCCGCGACCCGAGATTACAGGCACTGGTAGGTTTTTTATATCCCTATGAAGGCCGGATAGCTGAAGATGAAAAAGACGGTTTGATATTGAATAATTATGTTCGTATGCCGGATAGTAAATTTACACAGATGGGGTGGCATACAGATAGCCCCCGCGATCTGTTTCTCGGACAGAAAATTCTACCCATGCTGAATGTGGGCATTCATTTGGACGACTGTCCTTTTGAAAATGGCGGGCTACGTATACTCCCAGGCACCCATAAACAGAACATGATAAAATTGCTTTTCGGAAAAAAGTATTTTATTGATAATAACCCTGATGCCCGTGAAATAGGTTTTGACCTTAATGCGGGTGACCTTACCGTTCATGATGGCCGTTTGTGGCATCGCGCACAACAGTCGCCCCACTATGGCGAAGCAAGCAGAAGACGTGTAATGTACGTTCCTGTTATCACAGGCAAATACATGCCCAAACACGCAAATAGCAAAACACCTTTTTACCACCGATTGGCTTCAAAAGTGCAGAATTAATAACCCCGATAGAAACAAGCTGATATAATTTTTTTTAAATAGGCCCGTAAATTTGCGGGCTTTTTTATTATGCGATCAGGCGATAACCATATTTATATAACCCGCCTAAACCATTTGTTATACAGTTAAACTTACATTTGCATCACTATGGGATATGCATTAGTTACAGGAGCCAGCAAAGGTATTGGAAAAGCAATTGCCGAAGAGCTGGCATCGAGAAAAATTAATTTACTGATTGTAGCCAGGTCGCAGGATTTGCTGCAACAAGTAGCAAAAAAAATTTCTGAAAATTATGATGTACAGGTAGATTACCTTGCCACTGATCTTTCAAACCCGAATGCTGCACAAATGGTTTTTGACTGGTGTAATAAAAAAAATTATGCGGTAGACATTTTGGTGAACAATGCCGGCTATGGTTTAAGCGGCCTTTTTGAAAAATACACAGCTGATGAAAATACCAATATGATGCATGTAAACATGCTCACACCGGTATTACTTTGCCAGTTTTTTTTACCCATGCTTAAGCAACAAAAAAAGGCATATATACTCAACATCGCCAGCTCTGCCGCATATCAGGCCGTTCCATATCTAAGCGTTTATGCGGCCAGTAAAGCCTTTATTTTAAGTTATAGCCGGGGGCTTAGGCATGAATTAAAAAAAACAAACGTTTCTGTAACTGCGATTTCTCCAGGCTCAACTGACACAGATTTTGTGGTGCGTGCCCAGATTGGAGAAAAAGGTTTGCAAACAGCGAAGAAAGTGAATATGACAGCCCACGCAGTTGCTAAGATTGCAGTGAAAAGTATGTTTGCACGTAAAGCAGAAGTAATAACCGGGTTCATCAACAAATTAGGCGCATTCATGGTTTGGCTGATGCCAAAAGAATTGGTAGAAAAAACAGCTATGAAAATTTATGAGTGATGTGAATGGAGAGCATTGAATAATAAAAAAAGATTCCTGCATAAAGTAGCAGGAATTTTTTTATCATTCAATGCTATTACAGCAAACTATTTCTCCGGATATAACACCACTTTTATATAGTTCTGCATATCCAGGTATTTTTTTGCTGTTTCCTGAATATCATGTAAAGAAAGTGCATCTACTTTATCAGGAAGTTCCAATATCCAGTTGGCATCATTTTGCTCAATCCAGGCATAGCTTAGCCCATCAAGCCAATGATCATTCTCCTTCATCGCATCTTCATTTTGCTTTTTCATGGTTTCTTTAACCTTATCCAGGTCCTTTTGCTCAGCTCCCTTTTCCTGGACGTTCTTGATAATATCAAACGCTGCATTTACCAGCTTATCTACATTTTCAGGTCCGCAGGGGAAAGACAGAGATGCGGAATAATGATTATAGGGGCGTTTTTCAAAATTGCTATGCATACCTCCGCCATAAATACCGCTCATGTCCTCGCGAAGTTTCTCGATAATTTTGATCGTAAGCAAATCAGTCAGTGCTTTCAATTTCAAAGCCTCTTCCTGGCTGTACGGAGCTTCCCCATTAAATATCACTGTAACAAGGCTCTGCTTTTCCGCACCTTTTTTTACTGATGCATCCACCACTCCTTTTACCGGCCTGAGGCCAACATCGGTAAATTTATTTTCTTTCTGTGAAGTAGGAAGGCTTCCGAGATATGCTTCCAACATCGGTCTGGCCTGCGTCATATCAATATTACCAACAAAAGTGAAATGCCATCCATAAGCATTGCCGTATATTTCTTTGTAAATGGAAAAAACCCTGTCTAAATTTATTTTGTCAAAGTCTTCAGCATGAGGAAAACCTCCAGCCCAGGGGTTGTTGTTATATTCAATTTTCTGCAAAGTATCCTGATAATAAGCCCTCGGGTTGTTCAACAGGTTTTTTATAAAAGATTTCTGGCTGGTGATGAACGCATTAAAAAGCGTTTCATCTTTTCTTGGCTGAGTAAAAAACAAATGCACTAATTGAAGAAATATCTCAAAGTCTTTTACACTGCTGCTTCCTTGTATACCTTCATCGTATAAATTAATATAAGGCTGCACTTCCACGGTTTTCCCGGCCAAAAATTTCTGAAGATCGACAGGTGACAAATCTTTTACGCCCATTGACATTACAATTGTAGCTGCATTTTCCGCATTTTGCTTATCCGTCAGACCATAATTTCGCGAACCACCCCAGCGCCAGGAATCCATTTTAATTTCATCATTTTTGAAATCCGTGGGTTTAACAGTAATGGTAATTCCATTACTAAGGGTTAAATCAATTGTTCCTAATGTTGTGTTTTTGCTTTCCGCTGTAATTTTTCCGGGAGCAGGCAATTTATCAATCAGGGATTTTGCCAGCACTTTCTCTGTATAAGGCTTAACCGGGATTTGATGAGCAGCGTTAACCATGGTTAATAATTGCGCGTCAGAGGGTAATTGAGATTTCATTTTTTCAGAAGCAGTAATCAATACAAATTTCCCTTGTTTGCTATCCATTTTTGAAGAAAATGCATTTACTTCCTGCAATGTAATTCCCGGCAACACCTGCTTCAGGAATTCATAGCGGTTAGTAATACCTATGATTGGTGAACCATTGAGATAATTATCAATATAGCCTTGTACAAGGCGGCCTGATTCTGTTTTATCTCTGTCCTTATAAACGTTTTCAGTTTCATTCAACAGATTGCTTTTGGCCCGGTCCAGTTCTGTTTGAAGGAACCCGAATTTTTTTACACTTTCAGTTGTTGTTATTAAAGCATCCACGGCATCTTTAACAGGTTTATCACCTAATAATGCCACTGAAGTAAAAGCACGGTACCCCCTGATAAACGAGCCGAAACCAGTATTTCCAAAAACAAATGGCGGGTTAGCCTGCTGAGTTAATTCATGCAGGCGTTGATTAATAATTTCAGAAAAAAGGTTTTCAATTACTGAATTACGGTAATCAGTCCATGTATTTACTGGTTTTGATTTTTCGAAATAGTTGAAAATCTGCAGCACATTATAAGCCTGTTCTTTATCAGTAAGCACCATACTTTCACTTACTGTTCTTAGCGGAATCGGAATGATGGACGGCCTTGGTTTTTCAGGAGATGGGTTTTTAAAATGACCAAAGTGTTTTATAATTTCTTGCTCTGCAACGGCAGGGTCAATATCTCCAACAACAACCACTGCCTGTAGGTCTGGACGATACCAGGTTTTATAGAACCGTTTTAAAGTTGCCGGTTTAAAATGCTTCAACGTGTCGTCAATGCCAATCGGTAACCGCACAGCATACTTTGAACCATTGAATAATTTAGGAAAATATTTATTCCGCATTCTTTCCCCGGCTCCTTTACCGAGACGCGATTCTTCAAGCACTACCCCTCTTTCTTTATCTATTTCAGTAGGATCGAGCAGTGCATTACCTGCCCAGTCTTCCAGAATGGTAAACCCTTTTTCTACTTTATCAGAATCATCTGAAGGGATGGGGAGAATATAAACCGTTTCATCAAAACCAGTATATGCATTAAGATCTGCCCCAAACTGTACCCCGATGGATTGAAGATAACTTACCAGGTCGTTTTTAGGAAAATGAGTGGAACCATTAAAATTCATATGTTCCATCATGTGCGCAAGCCCTTGCTGGTCATTATCTTCGAGAACCGACCCTGTATTTACTACCAGCCGCAGTTGAACTTTTTTTTCCGGCTTTGCATTTTTTCGGATATAATAAGTCAGGCCATTAGGCAATTTTCCGACTTTAACGTTGGCATCAACCGGCAGTTTGTCGGTTAAATTGAATTGTGAAAATGCAGAAAGCTGAAAAACAACCAGCACATTCAGTAACAGGAAACGAACAATGACCGTTTTTGATTTCTTCATAAAAAAAGTTTTTAAATAACTGTGATGTATAACCGAAAACATGTTTTATAAAAATCGGAATTAATTACAATAGAGGATGCTAATTTAACAGTCTGTTACACTTTCATTCATACCATTTATCAATTATTGCCAATAACTTCTTTGATAGGCTCACCAATACATCCGTTTGGCATCTGAATATGCAACATGGCGGAAACCGTGGGGGCAATATCGGTCATGTGCACCACACGATTGGTCGAGCCATGATGAATCCCCCATCCCATAAACAAAAGGGGAATATGAGTATCATAAGGATTCCAGGTTCCGTGTGTGGTTCCGGTTTTGGCATAGCCTTCAAACCATCCGGGATTTACAATTACCTGTACCGCACCGCTTCTTTTAAAATTATAACCATTTATGATCATTTCTTTTATTGGTCCGGGAACCGGTGCTTCACCAATATTATTAACATCAACAGCGTATTGGATGCCGGGCTGACGTTGCAAAAAATCAACTGTTGTTTTTTTAACCGCATCGAAATCAAGATGCTGATCATAAATTTTTTTCATATCATAATTTACCTGGTAATTCTGACCGGATATTACGAGTTTTTTTACGTTGTACTCCGCTTCAAGAATTTGATTAATGCTATCAATAATTGGTTTAGAAATTAAAAATTCAGCAGGTAGTTTATTCTTCTGCATATAACCGATGGCATGCGCAGCTCCATGATCGGCTGTCAGAAAAACAGTGTACTTCCCCTTACCTATTTTTCCATCCAGGAATTGAAAGAAATTTTCAAGGTCTTTATCCAATCGAAGATAAGTATCCTCTATTTCTACAGAATTTGGCCCGAAGAAATGGCCAACATAATCAGTCGATGCACAATTTATGGTTAAAAAATCAGTAGCTTTTCCATTTCCCATTTTATAATTTTCGACAACTGCTTTAGCGAAATCCAGGGTTAATGTATTACCAAAGGGTGTTTGACGAAAGCTGCCTTTATTAGTTTCATAAATTTTGGCTATGTCATGCGGGAATGTGGAACTGGTTTCACCTTTGAATTTTCCTTCATAGGATTCATTATCTGAATCGCTCTCCATATAAGTACTGACAGGGTATAATGTATTCCATCCTTTTTGTATCAGTTGCACTACTTCATTTTTATTATTGAAAGCATTAACCCAATCAGGCAATTGATCCATATAATACGAGCTTGTAATAAAGTGCCCGCTTGCATCATCAAACCAGTAGGCAGCATTGGCACTATGGCCTGCAGGAAGAATTGCCGCTCTGTCTTTAAGGGAAACTCCAACTACCCTCGACTGATAATTAGTAGCTATGCGAAGTTCATCTGTAACAGTTGATGTGAGTAAATTACGAGGCGACATTTTTCCATCTTCTGATTCGTTACCTATGCTTTGCACAGTACTATCTTCCGTGCAATAAACATGTTTGCCGGTAAGCTGTTCGATCCAGTCATTTCCGGCAATACCATTTATAGAAGGCACAGACCCTGTAAAAATACAACTGTGACCTACAGCTGTAAAAGCAGGAAGGTGTATAATCATTGTGTTCTCGCACGAAAATCCTTCATTTAATAAACGTTTGAATCCGCCATGTCCATACCTGTCGTAATACCTGTATAAATAATCCCATCGCATCTGGTCAACTACTATCCCTACTACTAACCTGGGCCTGCTGATTGTTGACGATGTGTTTAAAGCCTTGCGATTTTGAGCAAACGATGAAATTACTATAACAAAAAAACAAACAGAAATGAGAAACTTACGGTTCATGAAAAAATTTTAAACAAATGTATCTGAATTGATGCATTTATAAACATAAGATGGATAATTGCTTTTCTGCTGACGAATGAATAATAAAAACAAACGTTTGCAATTGCCCCGTTTGAATAAAGATAATGCAGCTTGCACTTATCAGATTGCTCATTGATTTAAAAACATTAATTTTGCCGCAATTTTTAGCATAATAAATTTTAATAATTTATGGCGGATATCTTTGAAAGATTAATCAGGAATTACGGCCCGATCGGCCAGCATCGCGAAAGGGCACATGGTTATTTTGCTTTTCCCAAACTGGAAGGCGAAATCAGCAGCCATATGAAATTTCGGGGAAAAGAGATGATTGTATGGAGCCTGAACAATTATCTTGGGCTGGCCAATCATCCCGAAGTAAGAAAAGCAGATGCTGATGCAGCAAAAGAATATGGGCTGGCTTCGCCCATGGGCGCACGTATGATGAGCGGCAATTCTAACTATCACGAGCAACTTGAAAAAGAACTGGCAGAGTTTGTTCATAAAGAAGATGCAGCATTATTAAATTACGGTTACCAGGGAATGGTTAGCATCATCGATGTACTGTGCAGCCGTCATGATGTAGTAGTTTATGATGCAGAATCGCACGCATGCATTATTGATGGATTAAGGTTACACCCAGGCCATCGTTATGTTTTTAAACATAATGATATTGATGATTGCGAGAAACAATTGCAGCGCGCTACAGCTTTGATTGAAAAACAAAAAGCTGGTGGAATTCTTATTATTACCGAAGGAGTTTTTGGGATGGCCGGTGACCAGGGAAAACTAAAAGAAATTGCTGCACTAAAGGACAAATACCAATTCCGCTTACTGGTAGATGATGCACATGGTTTTGGCACACTTGGAAAAACCGGTGCAGGCGCAGGTGAAGAACAAGGGGTTCAGAACAAAATAGATCTATATTTTTCCACATTTGCCAAATCGATGGCATCAATCGGAGCCTTTATTGCGGGCGATAAAACGATTATAGATTTTATACGCTATAACATACGCAGCCAGATATTTGCCAAAAGCCTTCCAATGCCATTTGTTTTAGGTAACCTAAAAAGGCTTGACCTGGTACGAAAGCATCCGGAACTAAAAAATAAATTATGGGAAAATGCCATGAAGCTGCAAAACGGCCTGAAAGAAAAAGGATTTGATATTGGCAAAACTGATTCAGTGGTTACCCCGGTTTATATGAAAGGGGATATCCCTGAAGCTACAGCAATGGTAACTGACCTTCGTGAACATTATGGCATCTTTTGTTCCATTGTTGTTTACCCGGTTATACCTAAGGGACATATTATTTACAGGCTTATACCGACAGCAGTGCATAATGATGCAGATATAAAAGCTACATTAAAAGCATTTGAAGAAACAAAGAAAAAATTAGATGCAGGAAATTATAAAGTTGAAGCCATACCTCATATGGCAGGATAAAAAATTATAGTTTAACATTAAAAAAGGTTCCAGAACTGGAACCTTTTTTAATTTATTTACGCCTCTCATTAAACTGATATCGAATACAAAAATCATTTTCTTTTAAAGAAATATCAAAATGACATTTAATGTCGCAAACAAAAAGCCCCCCTTACGGGAGGCTGCACTAATCAAATACCATTAACCATTAAACCTTATCCTATGAAAAATCAAAGATAGTAGAATCTGAAGTTGAAACAATGTTTCAGGATGAAAAAATTTTACCCAAAAACCATGAAAATTGATCAATGTCAATCAATCGACGGGGAATGGTTTTGCAGAAATTACAATATATCTTACCACGTTGGTTTAAAGCGCTTTTGATATTCATCAAATGGAACTTTCCCATAACTACCATCTGCAAAATATTTTAATATCAGTTCCATATCTTTTGTTTCAAGGTAACCGGGTATGGCTTGTGGTTCGCTTCCATCGGCAGGGATAATAATAGTTGTAGGAAACGCTAACCTGCCATGTGTCATGTAAACTGCAAATTCGTTGACTTTGTAAGAGGGGTTATAATTATATGTTTGCTGATGCCAGTTAATTTTGTCCCTTGTTTCGGCGTTTACTTTTACAGCATAAAATTTATTCTGCAAATATTCCTCCACTCCTTTATTGGTATATGTTTTTTTGTCCATCACTTTACACCAGCCGCACCAATCAGTATACAAGTCGATAAGTATTGGCCTTTTTTCCTTTTGAAGAAATGTTTCTGCTTCAGCAAGGCTCAACCACTTTGCATGCTCGGTTTTAGGGGCCGAGGATATAAAAAAGAAAACCAGCAATGCTGATAAAATCGACAGCTTAATATTTTGCATCGTAATTTTATTAAATGATAGCTGAAAAATAGTATAACGAACAAATAAACGGCTAAGTATTACCTGAAATGATAGATTTTAGTTAAAAAGATTAAATAAGATGATATGCGAAAAATAGTAATCGCAATAACCGGGGCAAGTGGTTCAATTTATGCGAAAATGGCATTGGACAAACTATCATTGATAAAAGATCAATGGAAAGAACTTTCCCTGGTAATGTCAGAAAATGCAAAAGAAGTCTGGAAAACTGAATTGGAAAACGAAGCCTATAAAACTTATTCTTCGCGGCTATATTCCCTTCATGATTTTTCAGCACCATTCGCCTCAGGTTCCGGTCAATATGATACTATGATCATCATTCCATGCTCTATGGGAACACTTGGAAGAATTGCAACTGGTATATCCGATAATCTGATAACAAGAGCTGCAGATGTTGTTTTGAAAGAAAGAAGAAAACTGATTTGTGTTATAAGGGACACTCCTTATAACCTTGTTCACATACGCAATATGGAAACGGTCACTCTCGCCGGCGGAATTATCTGTCCTGCCACACCATCATTCTACAGTAAGCCCAAAACAATTCAAGACGCAGCTTCAACAGTAGTAGACAGGGTGCTCGATTTGTCAGGATTTGATATTACCACTTTCCGTTGGGGGAAATGAAATAGTCGGAAATCAGGAATAACAATAATGATGTAGAATTAAAACCCGGGGTTTTTGATTTTGAATTATTAACGCAGCTCTATTCTCTCAGGTCCACTTCCTCAACCCCTGGATATTTTGTTTTGTTGAATACAAAAAGATCATCGCTGATAGTAGTATTGCTCATCAGTTTGTTGATGGTAACAATATCTTTTGAACCACTTTTTTCCAGTGATTTTAAGCTGTATATCATTTTTGTTCCTTTATCGATATACAGGTATACTTTAAAAAATGTTTTGGTTTTATCTACAGGTGTCAGTTCAATTTCCTGTAAGGTTTTATTTGACTGTTTTACCTCTCCATTTAACTTGTATAAAAAATCCTTGTCGTAAAAATTGGTAAAAAATTTTTCCGGAGTTATCGTTTTCACTGTTGCATCTACTTTGTTTATGGTTACTTCATTAGTTGATTTATCATAAGTCCACGAATTTTTTCCATCGCAAAAAATTTCCTGACCAGTGATGCTGATATGATATTGTGAGCCTTTAATATAGACTGTTCCTGTTTTAACGCCTTCTGTCTTTCCTGCTGCACTCTGTATTTCTAATGTGAAATCAGCCTTAATGCTTTTATACGATTTGGCTTTTGCACTTACCTGGTCAAGTATTTTTTTTGCGGCGGGATCATTGCTGCCAAGACTATTATTCTGGGCATTAATGATTACTGCTGCCACTAAAAACAAGATTGTAAAAATTATTTTCTTCATATATCGCTGATTGAATAAAGCTGCAAATATATTGGAATCATCTAACATGAGACTTCTTTGCAGATGCTTAATAAAAACAGATGAACCGGATTAACAAAATTCTAACTCAGGTTTTGCAAGTGTTGCTCTAATTCTGTTTCTGTTTTAATAATAACATCTCTCGCCTTGCTTCCCTGATTAGCCCCCACGATACCAGCAGCTTCCAGTTGATCCATTAATCTTCCGGCCCTGTTATAACCAAGTTTCATTCGTCGCTGTAATAAAGAAGTAGAACCTACCTGGCTTTGAACTATTAATCTTGCAGCATCTTCAAACAAAGTATCCCTATCTGCCAGATCAAAGTCTTTCCCTTCCAGTTCTTTTTCGTCAACATATTCAGGCAGCATGAAAGCCATGGGATAACCTTGCTGTTTGCCAATAAAATCAGTAATCTCTTCCACCTCGGGTGTGTCAACAAATGCGCACTGCAAACGTGCTATTTCACCATTATAACTGATAAGCATATCTCCTTTTCCAATGAGTTGCTCGGCACCGCCCAGATCAAGAATTGTTCGGGAATCAATTTTAGAAGATACTTTGAATGCAATCCTTGCAGGGAAGTTTGCCTTGATAGTTCCTGTAATAATATTTACAGAAGGCCTTTGAGTGGCAATAATGAGATGTATACCCACAGCACGTGCCAGTTGAGCTAATCTTGCAATAGGCATTTCAATTTCTTTTCCTGCTGTCATGATCAGGTCGGCAAATTCATCAATCACCAACACGATAAAAGGTAAATACTGGTGACCTTTTTGGGGGTTTAGTTTTCTTTTGATGAATTTGTCATTGTACTCTTTAATATTTCTTGCTCCGGCTTCTTTTAAAAGATCGTAACGGTTATCCATTTCGATGCAAAGCGCATTCAAGGTATGGACAACTTTTTTTGTATCCGTAATAATGGGTTCTTCTTCGCCGGGCAACTTTGCCAAAAAGTGTTTTTCAATTGTACGGTACAAACTCAACTCTACTTTTTTGGGATCAACCAGCACCAGTTTTAATTGTGATGGATGTTTCTTGTAAAGCAATGAAACCAATATCGCATTAACACCAACTGACTTTCCCTGTCCAGTCGCGCCAGCCATTAACAGGTGCGGCATAGAGGCAAGATCAACAATGAAATTTTCATTATCGATTTTTTTTCCAAGCGCTATAGGCAGGCTAAAATTATTTTGCCTGAATTTATCCGACTCAAGCAGGGTGCGCATGCTTACCACAGTTTTTTTAGCATTCGGCACTTCAATACCAATTGTTCCTTTGCCAGGTATTGGCGCAATGATGCGTATCCCCAATGCAGCAAGACTTAATGCAATATCATCTTCCAGGTTCTTTATGCGTGAAATGCGAACGCCTGCAGCCGGCACAATTTCGTATAATGTAACTGTGGGCCCAACGGTCGCGCTGATTTTCTGGATATCAATATCATAATTTTTGAGGGTATTGATGATCTGGTTTTTATTTGCTTCCAGTTCGGTAGCATCCTGTATTATTTTATCGCTGCCGTGTGATTCCAGTAAATCAAAAGAAGGGTATTTGTAATTCTGTAGGTCTAATGTGGGTTCGTAATCAGCCAACACTGCCTGCGCATTAGATTTAATAATGGTTTCCGCTTCCTCAGTTTTTTCTGCGGATGTTCCTTTTATTTCCAGGTCAAGCGCAGGTGTTTCCTTTTTTGTTTTGGAATTTATTTCTGCAGGTTTAATCGCCTCCGGCCCTTCTTTCATGAGCTCTTCAAGCGTTGGATACTTAATTTCCGATTCGTCTTCATCCAATTCTTCATCATCTTTCTCAATCATTTTCATTTCGTCAACCGGATGTTCCTGTGTACCTTGTTTGATAACAGTAACAGCAGCATTATTTTCTCCTTTTAAAAAATTTCCTTTATTACTATGGTCACTGAAAGATTCGTCTACAAATAATTTTGCACCTTCATTATCCCGAAATGCATCAATTTCATCAGGTTGTTTTTCTTTTCGTTTAACAGCAGGTACTTTAAATACCGGGTTAAAACGCCAGATGAAAAATGCCAATCCTGCGACCATTAATAATGCTGCAGTACCGATCCAACCGATAACACGTGTAAGCCAGTCGCTGATCATGGTACCTACTCCTCCACCCCATGGAAATGCATTTCCCTTTGCTATAAACGCCAATGCCACGCTAAAAAAAAGCAATCCGGCAAGCACATAGCGCAGGTTTCTGCCAATGGAAAACATTTTTTTTCTAAACAACAGATTTGCGCCAACGATAAAAAAGAAAGTACAGAAAAAATAAGAAGCCAGCCCGAAACCATTGAAGAAAAACCTGTGAGAAACATAAGCCCCGAAATTTCCCAACAAGTTCTCTGCTTTTACATGCGAAGAAGGCAACAGCACGGAAGCGCCTTCTCTTGCCAGGCCCTGGTCTTCTTTCCAGGTAAATAAATATGAAGTGAAAGCAAGAAATAAAAAAACTGCAGTTAATATACAAACTGCGCCTACGATTTTGTGAGTACGTTCATCTCTGGCAACCTGCTTTAAAGTCACCTTCTCTTCATTATCAGGCTTGAGTTTAGCCCCTTCGGCCGGTTTGTTTTTTTTGGATTTCTTTTGGTTAGCCATGGCAGCAAAGATAAGCAAGAGGGATGAATGATTACTGTTGGCCAGTGCCGGCTTTCCTGAGTGCAGCAAAGAAAAGCAGCAGCCAGCCGGCAATAAAAAACAGGCCGCCTAATGGTGTAACCGGTCCTATAAATTTTACAGCTGAAATGTCGTTATTGGTCCGTAAAAATGCAAGTGCATATAAGGATCCTGAGAACAAAATAATCCCCGTAATGAAACAATTGCCTGCAGCATGAATCCATTTTACAGAAAATTTTTCATAAGCAAGTCCTGATATCAGCAATGCCAACGCATGATAAAACTGATAACGGACTCCTGTTTCAAATATGGCCACAGCTTCTACTGGCAAGGTTGTTTTTAGCTGATGCGCTGCAAAAGCTCCTAACATTACGGATAATGCCCCTGACAAAGCAGCGAAACACACAAAAAATTTATTCATTTTTCAATATTTCGATCAATGAACCCAATGAAGTATTCTCTTCGGCAACCACAATATCGGCCTGGGCGTAATACATCTTTCTTTCCCCAAGTTTGCGGGTAATGTAGGACTTCAATTCATGGTCTCCAATCGCTTTAATAAGCGGACGGCTCATGCGTTCTTTCAGCAACCTTTCTTTAAGCACATCAATCGAAGTATTTAGCCATATCACCTTCCCGCTTTTTTTCATAAACGCAATGTTGTTAAAGAAGCATGGTGTTCCTCCTCCGCACGACACAATAAATTTTTCATGATCATTCACCAGTTCTTCGAGCACTTCTTTCTCTTTATATCGAAAATATTCTTCTCCCTGTTGTACAAAAATTTCAGCTATGGTTTTTTTTTCTGTATGAACAATCACACTATCCAGGTCAAAAAAAGGCAAATTCAATTTTGCAGAAAGCAACCGCCCCCAGTGTGTTTTACCCGACCCCATAAAGCCGATAAGAAATATCTTCATAGCTGTTGATTAATTGATAAACTAATAAGTTAACCCGCTGACTTCCTGAAGACATTGTACTTTTTCGGATATCTCCACATTTCGACATTTCAACCTATCAACTTATTTAAACGCATTAAAACCAGTAACATCCATTCCGGTTATTAGCAAATGAATATCGTGTGTGCCTTCATAAGTGATGACACTTTCAAGGTTCATCATGTGACGCATGATAGAGTATTCGCCGGTGATACCCATTCCGCCAAGCATTTGCCTTGCGTCGCGGGCAATATTGGTAGCTATTTCACAGCCATTGCGTTTTGCCATGGAAACCTGTGCCGGTGTAACTCTCCCTTCATTCATCAACACCCCCATACGCCAATTTAATAATTGTGCTTTAGTAATTTCTGTAATCATCTCGGCCAGCTTTTTTTGCTGCAGTTGAAACCCGCCTATTGGCTTTCCGAACTGAACCCTTTCTTTGCTATAACGCAAAGCCGTGTCATAACAATCCATTGCGGCGCCTACAACTCCCCATGCAATCCCGTAGCGGGCTTTCGTTAAACAACTTAAAGGGCCTTTCAATCCTTTAACATCAGGAAGAATATTTTCTTTGGGGACTTTTACATGATCAAATACCAACTCGCCGGTTGCAGATGCACGTAAACTCCATTTGCCATGTGTAGTTGGGGTGGAGAAACCTTCCATTCCGCGTTCAACAATCACTCCGCGGATTTCTCCCTGTTCGTCTTTTGCCCATACAACGGCTACCTGCGAAAATGGTGCATTGCTAATCCACATTTTGCTGCCATTTAAAATGATATGGTCCCCATCTTCCTTGAAATTGGTTAACATGCTTGAAGGGTCTGAACCATGATTGGGTTCTGTCAATCCGAAACAACCCAGCCATTCGCCACTGGCCAGTTTCGGCAGGTATTTTTTCTTTTGTTCCTCACTGCCATATTGATATATCGGGAACATAACCAGTGAGCCTTGAACAGAAGCAGTTGAACGCACTCCGCTGTCGCCACGTTCCAGTTCCTGCATCATTAATCCATAGCTGATATAATCCAGTCCGCCACCACCATATTGTTCAGGGATTGTAGGGCCAAAGCACCCGAGTTCGCCAAGTTGTTTAATGATTTGCCGGGGAAATTCGGCACGTTGGGCGTAATCCTCAATAATCGGGGAGATTTCTTTTTTTATATAGGTGCGCACGGATTCACGAACAAGCTTATGCTCATCGGTCAATAATTCATCTAATAGAAAATAATCCGGGCTCTGAAACAAATCAGTTTTTGCAGCCATACAATCGTTTTAAATTTGCAGCAAAAATAAGGTAAAAGGCGGAAGGCCTAAGGGCGAAGCTATGAAGCACCATTGTTTAAAAAAATCTAAAAAAAAGATTATTCATCATGCCGATGAATTTACTTACGCTTACACCTTCAACCTCAACTCTTTTTAAAAAAATTTTTTACCCGATGCAACATCCCTGAAATGACTGTGACTATTAAATATATCACATTAAAATGCAGGCTCTTTTGGAAATAACTGCTCCGATACTACACGATGAACTGGTTGAAAAATGCAAGCAGGGCGACCGTAAGAGCTATGCTGAAATTTACCGGAAATATTCGAAGGCAATGTATAATACCTGCCTCCGGATAGTGAACCATACCGGCGATGCGGAGGACATTTTGCAGGATGCATTCGTGGATGCATTTGCCTCGCTGGAAAGTTTTCAATATAAGTCCACTTTCGGTGCATGGCTGAAACGGATCGTGATCAACAAATCAATCAACCACCTGCGCAAGAAAAAAATGGACCTGATTGACATCGATAAAACAGCAGTTGGCGAATTGCCTAATGAAGAAACACTGGACGAAAAAGATGTTCAACTAAAAGTGGATGAAATAAAGAAAGCAGTAAAATTACTGCCGAACGGATACAGAACAGTGCTGACGCTTTATTTGTTTGAAGGATACGATCATGAAGAGATTGCAGAAATTTTAAGGGTTTCACATGCAACAGTTCGTACGCAATACATGAGAGCAAAACAAAAATTAATCGGTTTGATAAAACAAGGAGGATTATCATGAGCAACAGATTAGAACAGTTTATCAAAAACAACCGCGAAGCATTTGATGATGATACCCCTTCATCAAAATTGTGGAATAATATCGAAAGCAGGATAATTCCTGAAAAAAAAATAGGCTCGGCAGTAGTGAAAATGAATTTCATAAGATGGAGCGCCGCAGCGGCAGCCCTGGTGCTAATAGTGCTGGGAATATGGTTCATGATGAGAACGAAACCGGATAATAATACCCCTGAAAAAGAAGTTGCAGGTGTAAAACCAGCAACACCGGAACAAAAGCGGAATGATACTATAACAACAGTCGCTCCGCAAACTGATAATAAATCATCACAGCAACTGGCCGCAACAACAGCAGACAGAAAAAAAGAGGTGAGGGAAACTGATGCAGTTACTGATTTGCAGAATGATACAAAAGAAGAAATGGTTCACTATGCGAAACTTGTTGAAATAAAGCAAAGGGAACTGAAAACAATGACAAAAGATGAACCGCTGCTATACAAACAATTTGCTGAAGACGTGAACAAATTAGACAGTGTGTATCACTCATTGGAAAATAAATTATCTAAAAAACAAAATAGCGAAGAACTACTCGAAGCAATGATTCAAAACCTGCAACTGCAGATGCAGTTATTGAACAAACAGCTTGGTATTATTAAACAACTCAACCATTCAAAAAAATCAGCGTATGAAAAGGCATATCAATCCATTTAAAATACTGGCCCTTGCAGCACTTGCAATATATCCTGCACTGAGCCATGCCGCAGGGAATGAAGACGGTTCGGAAAAAAAGAAAACGATTAGTAAATCATATACCATTGGCCCTAATGATAAATTGAAAATCGAAAATTCATTTGGAGAAGTAGTTGTGAACACGTGGGACAAAAATGAGTTTAAGATCGATATTGAAATGTATGCTAAAGCAAAAACCGACGAAAGGGCACAGTATATGCTGGATCATATAAAAGTCGAAGACTCCCGTTCTGACAATACTGTTCATTTCAAAACCGATATCCATATCAACGGCGGTAATCACAACGATGGCGATGACAAAGATGATGACGGAGACGATGATAAAGATGATAAGAAGAACAAGACTGTTCACCGGCATAGTTACACAGACAACCAGCAATTCCATGTGAACTATATTGTGTACATGCCTGCTACTAATCCTTTATATCTTGAAAACAGTTTTGGCAAGACCACAGTGCCTGATTTTAAAGGCCCCGTTAATCTCATCAGCAAATTCGGTAGCCTGACAACAGGCAACCTGGATAATGTGGAAGCTGTAGATGTGGAATTCGGAAGCGCTCAAATAGGCGATGTGCATAACGGCAAACTCACTTTCAAGTTTGACGACAAGTCGATAATCGGGAAATTAAGTGGCTCTGTAAAAGTTTTAAATGAATTTTCCGGACTTATTCAATATGATGTGAGCAGTGCGATCAATGAACTTTCCATTAATTCATCATACTCGGAAATCAGGGTAGTTGTTCCCAAAGAATTATCTGCCAATTTTACCATGCATACCAGTTTTGGCGATTTTGACAACAACACCGATTTCAAATTCAGCAACAAATCGGAAAATGATGAAGATGATAATATGGGGGTACATTTTGACAAAGACTATACAGGTGTTGCAGGCGACGGCAAAGCCAACATCAAAATCAAAAGCAGCTTTGGTGAAGTGAAATTATCGCACACCGCATTGTCCAGAGAAGAAATAGAAAAAGAACACTCTGAGAAAAAAGAACGCAAAGAAAAGAAAGAGAAAAAAGAAAAACGCGAAGTTGAGGAATCGTAAATCAAAACAACTGGTATGAACTGACCTATACTTGATATAATTATTTTATTATTTTCCCTCAAAAAACAGCAGGATGCCTGCTGTTTTTTTTAAACCTGCTTGCAATTATTTTACTAATTTTAAGTACTAAAATCAACGACTATTTATACGCCTGAAATGAACCCCGTGGATGAATTTTTAAAGCAATACATAACCGCCGGCAATTCATATAATGAGCTTTCACCCGATAACATACAGATAAAATCACATTGGCAAACTTTCTTCTCATCCATACATGATCTTGACCGCTATGAACTGCAGAACCGTACTGCCGATATTGCAAGGTTATTAAAAGAGAATGGGGTGGCCTATAATATTTACAACGACCCTTCCGGAAATAGCAGGCCATGGGAACTCGATCCTATACCCCAGATCATTTCTGCCACCGAATGGGAGTCGATTGAAAAAGGACTTGTTCAGCGTGCTACGATTCTGAATTTATTATTAAAAGATATTTATGGCCCGCAAAAATTAATAAAACAAGGATTATTACCACAGGAACTGATTTATAACCACCCCGGGTTTTTGAGGGCCTGCGCCAACATTGGGTTACCTGAAAACCAATACCTGCTGTTATATGCTGCAGACATGGGGCGCGGTATTGATGGAAGGCTATGGATCATTAGCGACCGTGCACAAGCTCCTTCCGGTTATGGGTATGCCCTTGAAAACAGGTTTGCCATGTCAAGTATTTTACCTGAATTGTTTTCCCAATTACGGGTAAGAAGATTATCGCCATATTTTGATTTGTTGCAACAGGCGCTCAACAGCATTGCACCGCATAAACCGGAAAATTCAAGAATTGTGGTGCTGACACCAGGGCCGGAGAATGAAACTTACTTCGAGCATTCCTATTTGTCGGCTTATCTCGGTGTTACATTAGTGCAGGGAAATGACCTGATGGTGAGAGATAATTTTGTTTGGTTGAAAACCATTGAGGGGCTGGAAAAAGTAGATGTAATATTACGCCGGCTGGATGATATATACTGCGACCCGCTTGAATTAAAAAGTGATTCTCTGTTGGGAATACCGGGTTTATTACAGGTTGTGCGCAAAGGCAATGTTTCCATTGCCAATCCCCTCGGAAGCAGTGTTATTGAAAATGCCGGTTTAATGCCTTTTCTTCATCTTGCTGCAAAATATTTTTTGAATGAAGAACTGATTATACCTTCTATCGCTACCTGGTGGTGCGGCCAGCAAAAAGAAATGCAATATGTAATTGATAACCTCAAACAACTGGTAATAAGAAGGATATTCAGGCGTACTGCAGGTACACGTTCTGCCATTGATGGCGCATCGCTTTCTGCTGAAAAAAAATCTGATCTGATCAGGCAAATCAAAAACAACCCGAGTTTGTATGTTGGGCAGGAAAAAATAAACTTCTCTTCAACTCCTTCCTGGGTAGAAGGGCAAATTCAACCAGGGCATTCATTAATAAGAAGTTTCCTCGTAAAAAAAGACAGCAGCTTTGTCGCAATGCCAGGCGGACTAACCAGAACAAGTTATGAAAAAAACAGTTTTATCATTTCCAACCAGACAGGTGGCATAAGTAAAGATACATGGGTATTATCTTCAGGCGACGACTATATGCAACCTGTTTTATTACCGCTAAAAACAAGTAGCTCATTTACCTTGCTTCAAAAAAATTCCCTGCCAAGCCATACTGCAGAAAATTTATTCTGGGCAGGAAGATATACGGAACGGCTGGTCAATAATGCAAGATTGCTTCGCACCGCCATGCAATACGTGCTACAGCACAACAATCCGATTTCTGTAAATGAAAACCAAACCAAAAAAATATTGCTTGAAGCACTTACGCATTGTACATATTCATATCCCGGGTTTATTATAAATAACCCGGGCGAAGATGATGAGAATATTATCCTTCATCCGTGGGAAGAGTTTTCAAACCAGTTGTACGATAAAAATAAAACCGGTAGCCTTACTCAAAACCTTTTATATTTCAAAAAAGCTGTTTATCACGTCCGGAACTTTTTATCTGCAGATACATGGCGTGTTGTAAGAGAAATGGGCGAAGGATGGCATGTAACAAAAGCAAATGCACAGCAGGACCCGCTGGTAATGATTGAGGATATCGATAAATTGAATACCACGATGTTTGCTTTTCTTGGAATGAACAGGGAAAGTGTTCGCCGGGAGCAGGAGTGGACAATACTTGACCTCGGGCGTAAGCTTGAGCAGTCGTTGTTTATTATTCGATTATTACAATCTGTATTTTACAAAAAACAGGAACCACAAGCTGAATATGAATTGCTCGAAGCTGTACTTAACGCAACGCAAAGCATGGTAACTTACAGATACACATTCCGCGACCACCTGCAATTCCATTTGCTGATTGAACTGCTGATGCTTGACGTGAATTACCCGAAATCTCTGGCCTACCTCGTTGATAAAATCAGGCAACACGTTTCTTCATTGCCAAAACCCGGAAAAACACAGGCGCTTAGTGAACCTGAAAGGTTAATACTGGAAGCGCATACCGCCCTGCACCTTTCAGATGGTATTTCACTTTCAAAAAACGAAAATAACGTCGATGGATACCTGAATTTAAAAAAACTGCTCGGTAAACTTAATGGTTTATTGCTCGAAACCAATTCAGTAATATCAAAAACTTATTTCAAACATACCCTTTCGCAACACCAGTTATTCGTAACAAGGGTTTTATAGAACATAAATGCTATACAACATAAAACATAATACCACCTATTTTTATAATGAATCTGTTCCACTGTGCCATAACCTTGCCATGATTACGCCAAGAAACACCAATAATCAATCATGCAGGTCCTTCTCCCTTGACATATCCCCCATTCCTGAAATTCTTGAAGAATACAACGATTTCTTTGGTAACAAGGTTTATTATTTCGTGATTGAACAGGAACATAAAACTTTATCAGTTACTGCCAATTCAATAGTTGAAAATAAAAAAATTCATAAAGAAAAATTAATTCCTGCTACCCAAAGCTGGGAAGAAGTGCATGAGATCATGCAAACTTCGAACGGCAACCTGGTTGATGAAAAGCAATACAGCATACCGACTGAAATTACCATGCCGGATGATCTTATAAGAAAATATGCATCACAATCGTTTACTCCAGGACGGTCTTTATTCGAAGCCATTTCAGAATTGATGTACCGCATTTATACAGACTTTAAATACAGCTCTGGCTTCACAACTGTTTCCACCCCTCTATCAACAGTAATGAAAGAACACAAAGGCGTGTGCCAGGATTTTGCGCATCTCGGCATTTCCTGTTTACATGCCATGGGGCTTTCAGCAAAATATGTAAGTGGTTATCTTGAAACCATTCCTGCAGCGGGTGAAAAAAAATTAACAGGCGCGGATGCTTCACATGCATGGTTCTCTGTATTCATTCCTGAAATGGGCTGGGTTGAATTCGATCCAACCAATAATAAAATACCCGATGAGCAATATATTGTTATCGGCTGGGGAAGAAATTATTTCGATATTATACCGCTGCGTGGCGTAATTACAAGCAGCAATCATCATCAACTCTCCGTGTCTGTTGATGTGCAACGCATTGGTTAAAAATATTACCACGTAAAACTCTTCTTCAATCTCAGGTCAAGCGTACAGGGGAATTCATTATTGATTTCCGGAACAGGCGCATCGTATACAAATGGCTGCCTGTCGTTTTTTACAAAGTGCTGAACAACAGAAAGCGTTGACTTGACAAACTGTTGTCCCTGCGTGTGGCTCGTATTACCAAACCTGCTGATGCGACGCGATTCTGCCTCAAAACTATTGATAGGGAACGTATCATAGCTCCTTCCGCCTGGGTGCGACACATAATAGGTGCAACCACCGATAGATCGTGCATTCCATGTATCAATAATATCAAAGGTCAATGGGGTGTCAACACCAATGGTCGGATGCAATGCACTCGGTGGTTGCCATGCACGGTAACGCACACCGCATACATATTCTCCTTTTACTCCGGTAAAAGTTAAAGGCACCCTTTCACCATTGCATAAAAGAATATACCTGGTATCGGTTAATCCTTTAAGTTTCACCTGCACCCTTTCCAGCGAAGAATCAACAAACCTTGCTGTTCCGGTGCTAGACATCTCTTCTCCCAGTACATGCCAGGGTTCAATGCCCATACGCAGTTCCATTTCAATATCGCGCACATGCACTGTTCCGTAATGAGGGAACCGAAATTCAAAAAACGCATTGAACCAGTTTGCATCAAACGCATAGCCGGCGTTTTTCAGATATTCCACCACCTCATCCATATCCTGCTTTATAAAATGCGGTAACAAATATTTATCATATAAAGAAGTTCCCCATCTTACCAATTTATGTTTATACGGTTTTTTCCAGAATGCTGCAATGAGTGCACGTATAAGGAGCGATTGCACCAGGCTCATGTGCTTATGCGGCGGCATATCGAAACCACGAAACTCCAGGATGCCTAACCTGCCTGATGAAGAATCGGGTGAATATAATTTATCAATACAAAATTCCGAGCGATGGGTATTGCCTGTGAGGTCTGTAAGCAGGTGACGGAAAATCCTGTCGGTTATCCAGAATGGAATGAACCCCTTTTCAGGTACCTGTGAAAAAGCAATTTCCATTTCATACAAATTGTCTTCAAGCCCTTCATCAATACGCGGGGCCTGGCTGGTCGGCCCGACGAACGCTCCCGCAAACAAATAAGAAAGTGCCGGGTGATGTTGCCAAAAGGTAATAAGGCTGCGCAACAAATCGGGCCTTCTTAATAATGGGCTGTCTGCAGGGGTCAACCCGCCAATAGTGATATGGTTACCGCCACCTGTTCCGGTATGTCTCCCATCAAGCATAAATTTTTCCGTTCCCAATCTTGCCAATCGTGCCTGCTCATATAACACATCCGTATTATGACAAAGCTCTTTCCAGTTTTTTGCAGGATGGATGTTCACTTCAATCACACCAGGATCAGGCGATACCACCAATTTTTCCAGACGATTATCTTTTGGTGGTTCGTAACCTTCTACCCTAACCGGGATGTTTAGTTTTTGCGCAGCAGCTTCTACAGAAGCAAGCAGGTCAAGATAATGTTCGAGGTAATGCAATGGCGGAATAAAAATATATATCAACCCATTTCTTACTTCAACACTGATTGCAGTTTTGATGGTCGTTACTTCAAAACTAATTTCCGGTTCAGGTTCAAGCGGCTCTTCTTTTCCAACCCTGGATTTTCTTTTATCTTTTGGTTCTTCAACTATTGTTGCGGCAGATTGATGCATTACCCGATACGGTTGATCTTCATGAACTGCAATAGTCCCATATCTCGCAACAATGGAATCATGAAAATGATCCAGCTGGGGTAAATCTTCAAATAAGCTTCTTTCTACATGTTGAGGCATTTTTGCTTTCGCAACATAAGGCAACGAATCGAGCGGAAGCCTTAAGCCAATGGGCGAATTACCTGGTATCAAGAAAAGATAATCGCGGTTAAAAATCCATTTGCAGCTTAGCCATTTGCTGTTATGATAATTCCATTGTAACGGTAATACATATCCTGCCGGATTACCCAGGCCATTGTTGAGTAACTGTGCCAATGTCCTTCTTTCCAGCGGATCTTTAAGGTTCGATTTTAACGGATCAATATTAACAGGGTTCTTCCCTTCAGTCCACAAAAAGTAAAATACATCTTCATAAGCAGCGCTGACATTATCGGAACTTACCGCTAAGTTTTTTGCCAGCTCTTTAATAAAAATTTCCGCATCTTCATGTGTTAGTTTTTGTTTTGTTTTTTCATGAGCAATGAGGTTTATATCTTTCCACACAGGATAACCGTCTTTTCTCCAGTACAAACCATATTGCCATCGGGGAAGCGGCTCTCCGGGATACCATTTTCCCTGGCCATAATGAATCAATCCTCCGGGGCCGAATTTTTCACGCAACCTGAAAATAAGATCGTGAGATAAAATCCTTTTCTCGTATCCGTCAGCCGCAGTATTCCATTGCGCAGATTCCATATCATCAATGGAAACAAAAGTAGGTTCACCACCCATGGTTAAGCGAACATCTCCATCTTCAAACTCTTTATCAACCTGGTAACCGACCATGTTAATAGCTGACCATTGTTCTTCCGAAAACGGTTTGGTAACACGAGGGTCTTCATGAATGCGGGTTACTTTATTCTCAAAAAAGAAACTTACTTCACATTTATCACTGGAGCCAACAACAGGCGCAGCACTCGCATAATCTGCAGTACATGCCAGCGGTATATGCCCTTCCCCTGCAAACAGTCCTGATGTCGGGTCAAGCCCTATCCAGCCTGCTCCGGGAATATATACTTCTGCCCATGCATGCAGATCGGTAAAGTCCTCTTCCGGGCCGGATGGACCGTCAAGCAATCTCTCATCTGTTTTTAACTGCACGAGATAACCTGATACAAACCTCGCTGCCAGCCCTGCATGACGCAGTATATGCACCAGCAACCAGGCAGAATCCCTGCATGACCCCAGGGCCCTTGCCAAAGTTTCATCAGGCTTTTGTACGCCGGGCTCCATACGAATGGTATAAGCGATATCTTTATTCAGTTGCTGATTGATCTTCACCAAAAAATCAACAATACGTATATTTTTTGTTTTGTCGACATGCCTGTTTACCCATTGATTTAATAATACGCCATCATCTTTATACTCAAGATAAGGTGCAAGCTCTTTTTCAAGGGTGGGTGCATATGAAAAAGGGAAATTTTCCGCATATTCTTCTACAAAAAAATCAAAAGGGTTGATCACCTGCAGGTTTGCAATCACCTCAACCTCTATTTCCATTGTTTTTGTCTTTTCGGGGAAAACAACACGGGCCTGATAATTGCCAAAGGGGTCTTGCTGCCAGTTAATAAAATGTTCTTTCGGCTGTAGCTTGAATGAATATGCTTCGATAGCAGTCCGTGAATGCGCCGCCGGCTTCAGTCGGAATATATGTGGAGATAAAGAAACAAACCTGTCGTAACAGTAAACCGTTTTATGCCGTATAGCTACTCGTATTGCCATCATGAAGAGTTTTGGTATATAAGTGGCAATACAATCGTATTTTAAATTTAAGGCTGAAAATTATGATTTGAAAATTTATTTTTACGCTTTGGCAAATAGCCGTTTTACCATGTAAAATGATAATCAGGCTTGATTTGCCAAAAACAATCAATAATTCTAACTTGTTAATCATTTTTTATGAAACAATACATTGCTACTTTTTTCTCCTGTTTTTTGCTGGTCAATTATTTGCCGGCACAAGACAGTACAAAAAGCAAATCTGCCGAAGGGTTTCAATTGAAACAATATTTTTTTGTAATGCTTACCAAAGGGGCCAATCGGAACCAGGATTCAGTTGCTGCCGCAAAAATCCAGGAAGGACATATTGAGAATATTAACCGAATGGCTAAACTGGGAAAAATTATTGTAGCCGGACCCTTTGGGGATGATACCAACTGGCGTGGTATTTTTATTTTTGATTGCAAAACTGCAGATGAAGTAAAAGAATATCTGAAGACTGACCCTGCAATAGCTGCAGGCAGGTTGAATTACGAAATACATCCTTGGTGGACGGGGAAGAACTGCTTGTTCAAATAGCAATTCGCCTGGAGGTTAACCTTTTTTTAAAAAAAGGTTAGCCTCCAAGTGCACAACCGAAAAATCAAAAAATGGAAAATCAATTTGAAGCAACCCTTACTTATGCCAAACAACATGATGAAAAAGATAATTTAAGGCATTTTCGTTCTGAATTTTATTTTCCAGAACACAACGGGCAAAAAGCCATTTATTTTTGCGGCAACTCTCTCGGCCTTCAGCCTAAAAATGTGAACGACGCCATTCAGCAAGAGCTAAAGGATTGGAAAGAATTAGTTGTCGGCGGATACCTGCATGCCAAAAACCCGTGGCTTTATTATCAGCATAATTTCACTAACCCACTTTCAAAAATTGTCGGCTGCCTCGAACATGAAGTAACAGTAATGAATACCCTAACTGTTAACCTGCATTTCATGATGCTATCATTTTATCATCCCACAAAACAACGGTATAAAATTATAATGGAAGCGGGAGCATTCCCCTCCGACCAATATGCCGTAGAAACGCAGGTAAAATTTCACGGGCTAAACCCTGATGACACAATCATTGAAATTGCCCCGAAAGATGGGGAAAAAATAATTTATGAAAATGATATTCTTGAAGCAATAGAACAAAATAAAAGTTCACTGGCACTGGTTTTATTCGGAGGCATTAATTATTACAGCGGGCAATTCTTCGATTTAAAAAGAATAACAGAAGCTGCTCACAAAGCAGGCGCTATTGCAGGTTTTGACCTGGCACATGTTGCAGGTAATGTGCCTACGCGGTTGC